>CAKNFP010000001.1:4017795-4688090 GCA_930633525.1 Hyphomicrobiales bacterium | reverse complement strand
CGCGACTTGCCTGCAAAAGCATCCGCGACGATAGTGATGCGGTAATGTGTTTCTCCGCCTTCACGCCAGCCGCCATGTCCGGCATGCTGGTGCGACTCGTCGATGAGGCTCAGGGCGAGCGGCTTGAGACCGGCGGTGAGCTTGGCGTTGATCCTGTCGGCGCGGACCATGGGGGCTCCTTCTCACGAAGTGGGTCCCACGTTCGTAGTCCGAGGACAGGCCGAGGGGAAGCGGCATCGGACAGCGGCTGCGTGTGTCGGCCGCCGCCACCGAGCCCGTGACTGCCTCGGTGGGCGATCAAACCTCGCGGCTGAGGCCCCAGCCAAGGCCAGGGTCGAGTTTAAGGCGGGGCTGCTGTGTCTTTAAACCACTTGTCCATGGTGTCCGCGCAAACATAATCTAATGGTCATGAATCTGAATTCGCGCCTCTTCGATCGCATCCGGGTGAAGTCGACGGCCAGCAAGTCGAAGTCGGCTGCGGCAACACATACGTGCGAGCATCCCGGTTGCGACAAGCCGGGCGACCATCGCGCGCCAAAGGGACGCGGCCACGAGAACCAGTACTGGCGCTTCTGCCTGGAGCATGTGCGCGCCTACAACCAGTCCTATAATTATTTCAATGGCATGAGCGACGATGCCGTCGCCGCTTTCCAGAAGGACGCCGTCCTCGGCCACCGCCCCACCTGGACGATGGGCATGAATGCGGCAGCGCGCGGCAGCGCCCGTTCGGCCACAGACAATGACCGGGCAGCCGGAGCCAATGTCGAGGATCCGTTCGGCGTCTTCGGCGCGCGGGCGTTCAACCAGGCCGCGCGCCAGGAAGAAGCCAAGCCAAGGCTCTCGAAGCCCGCGTTGCAGGCGCTCGATACGCTCGGCCTCGACGAAGGGGTGGACGCCGTCACGATCAAGGCTCGCTACAAGTTGCTGGTGAAGCGTTTTCACCCCGACGCGAATGGCGGGGACCGCGCCTTCGAGGAGCGGCTGCAAGCGATTATCCGCGCCTACAACACGTTGAAGGCACTTGGATTGTGCTGACCACGGCTCTTCAGGGAAACACGACGCGGTTGCGATGGCTGGCGGGCGCTTCTGCCGCGGCTGATTTTCATCATGTGACGCGCTCGCCCATTTGCCTGTTTGCACGCGGCCCTGTATCTCGTTTTGAGGGTCGCTGTCCGCCCACCCCTCCCATGGCCCGGGGCTGAGGAGAGGTGCTGGCAGAGACCTTACGGCAATCCATGGTTATCGTGGCGCGATATCGCATCAGCGGCGTGAAACTTATGCGAATCGCCCCACGAGCGGCATGAGCTTGCCGCGACGGAGTGAGAGGACCTATGCAAGCGACGAGCGAGAACAAGTCAGGCATCCCGGACATGAAACTGTCCGTGCAAAAGGTGTTCGGCATCGATACCGATCTCGAAGTGCCCGCCTATTCCGAGCCTGATGAACATGTACCCGACCTCGACCCGGACTATCTGTTCGATCGGGACACCACCCTCGCTATCCTCGCCGGATTTGCCCGCAACCGACGCGTGATGATCACCGGCTATCACGGCACGGGCAAGTCGACGCACATCGAGCAGGTCGCCGCGCGACTAAACTGGCCGTGCGTGCGCGTCAACCTCGACAGCCATGTCAGCCGCGTCGATCTCGTCGGCAAGGACGCGATCGTCGTGAAGGACGGCATGCAGGTCACCGAGTTCCGCGACGGCATGCTGCCCTGGGCGCTGCAGAACAATATCGCGCTGGTGTTCGATGAATATGACGCTGGCCGCCCGGACGTGATGTTCGTGATCCAGCGCGTCCTTGAGGTCTCGGGCCGCCTGACGCTGCTCGACCAGAACCGCGTCATCCGCCCCCATCCGGCCTTCCGGCTGTTCGCCACCGCCAACACGGTCGGTCTCGGCGACACCTCCGGCCTCTACCACGGCACGCAGCAGATCAACCAGGGCCAGATGGACCGCTGGTCGATCGTCGCGACGCTGAACTACCTGCCGCATGACCGCGAGGTCGACATCGTGGTGGCCAAGTCGCCGCACTACCGCGACGCGGCCGGCCGCGATACCGTGAGCAAGATGGTGCGCGTGGCGGATATGACCCGCAACGCCTTCATCAACGGCGACCTGTCGACCGTGATGTCGCCGCGCACGGTGATCACCTGGGCGGAAAATGCGGATATCTTCAATGACATCGCTTTCGCCTTCCGGCTGACCTTCCTCAACAAGTGCGATGAGCTCGAGCGCTCGCTGGTAGCCGAGTTCTACCAGCGCTGCTTCGGCAAGGAACTGCCGGAATCGACTGTGAATGTCGCCCTGAGCTGATGATGGAGCCGTCGCGGGGGGGGGCCCCCGCGGCCGGGCGGGCGGGGGCCGGAGGGAGATTTAAAAAAAAACCCCCCCCCCGGCCGGCGGCAGGAGACTCATGTCCATTTCCAATCGCAAGCCGTCCTCGCCCAAGGAGGCGCCGACCGAGCCGCTGAAGCAGGCCGTGGCGACGACGTTGCGCGCCATCGCGCGGCAGCCGGAGCTTGAGGTCGCCTTCTCGGCGGATAAGCCGGCTCTGACGCCCGGCCGGGCACGCCTGAGCGAACCGCCTCGACGCATGTCGCCCCACGACGTGGCCCTGCTGCGTGGCCAGGCCGACGCCATGGCGCTCCGGCTCGCGTGCCACAACGATGTGACGCATCGCAAGCTGGCCCCGCAGGGCGCTGCGGCGCGCGCCGTCTTCGATGCGGTGGAGCAGGCACGTGTGGAAGCGATCGGCGCACGCCGGATGACGGGCGTCGGGGACAACCTGACGGCCGTGCTGGAGGAGCGCTTCCAGCGCGCGAACCTGCAAGGCATCACCGATCGTGACGATGCGCCCATCGAGGATGCAATCGCCCTGATGGTACGCGAGCGCCTGACCGGCCGCGCCCCGCCGGCGGCGGCCCAGGGAATCGTCGATCTCTGGCGCGACGTCATCGAAGCGAAGGCCGGCAAGGATCTCGACAGCCTGCTTGGCACGATCGAAAACCAACGCAGTTTCGCACGCGGAATCCGTGACCTCCTGACGCATCTCGACATGGCCGAAGACGCCGACAGCGAGGGCGAGCAGGACGAGTCCGACGACAGCCAGGAAGAGGGCGACAAGCAGGAGCAAGGCGAAGGCGAATCCCAGGAGGATGCCAGCGCCGAGCAGGGCGACATCGAGCTGACGGACGAAGCCAGCGACGAGATGGAGGACGGCACCAGCGAAACCGCCGAAGCGCCGCAGGGCGAGGTGCCGGACGACAGTGACGCCTTCGATGAAGACGATGCCGACGAGGCCTGGCGCCCGCCGCCGCCCCGGCACAACGAGCCGCGCGGTCCCGACTATAGCGTCTACACGAACCAGTTCGACGAGGTGATCGCCGCAGAAGACCTGTGTGATCCGGAAGAATTGGCGCGGCTGCGCTCCTATCTCGACAAGCAGCTCGACAACCTCCAGGGCGTGGTCGCACGGCTGGCAAACCGCCTGCAGCGGCGCCTGCTCGCGCAGCAGAGCCGCTCCTGGGAGTTCGATCTGGAAGAGGGCATGCTCGATCCCGCCCGCCTTTCGCGGGTGGTGACCGATCCCTTCCAGCCGTTGTCGTTCAAGCGCGAGAAGGACACAGACTTCAAGGACACCGTCGTCTCGCTGCTGATCGACAACTCCGGCTCCATGCGTGGGCGGCCGATCACGGTTGCCGCCACCTGCGCGGACGTGCTGGCGCGGACGCTGGAGCGCTGCGGTGTCAAGGTCGAGATCCTCGGCTTCACGACGCGCGCCTGGAAGGGCGGGCAATCGCGCGAGGTCTGGCTGCAGAACGGCAAGCCGGTCAATCCCGGACGCCTGAACGACCTGCGCCACATCATCTACAAGGCCGCCGACGCGCCATGGCGGCGGGTGCGGCGCAATCTTGGCCTGATGATGCGCGAGGGTCTGCTCAAGGAGAACATCGACGGCGAAGCGCTGGATTGGGCGCACAAGCGCCTTCTCGGCCGTCCGGAGCAACGGCGTATCCTGATGGTCATCTCCGATGGCGCCCCGGTTGACGACTCCACATTGTCGGTCAACCCCGGCAACTATCTGGAGCGCCATCTCCGGCATGTCATTGCCGAGATCGAGGAGCGTTCGCCCGTGGAGCTCATCGCCATCGGCATCGGCCATGACGTCACGCGCTATTATCGGCGCGCCGTCACGCTCGTCGACGCCGAGGAACTCGGTGGCGTCATGACGGAAAAGCTGGCCGAGCTCTTCGAGGAGAAGCCCGCCGCGAAGCGCGGGGCGGGTGCGCGTCCACGCCGCTCGGCCTACGCCTGAACAGATGCGCGTGCGACTGCCCGCATGGCTGGCGAAGAACCGCTCCCTGCGGATCGGCCTTGCCATGCTGGCCGTCGCGGTCGCCGTGCCGCAGGGCGCCGCGCTATCAGAGGTGCTCGCGAAGGGGCCTGAGCCGATCGCGATCAGCGCTACCCCGATCCCGGCCTTTACCAGCAGCGCGCCGGATCGACGGCGCTTCGGCCGCCTGGAATTCCGTGGCGGCTTGCAGTTGCGGTCCCCTCACCCGGCGTTCGGGGGCTTTTCAGGCCTGGCGCGTTCGCCCGATGGACGGCGTCTCACGGCCATTTCCGACAAGGGCTACTGGCTGAGCGCGGATGTCGCTGCTGACGCCAGTGGGCGCATCGTCGGTCTCCATCGTGCCGTGATGGGCCCGCTCCTCTCGCAAACCGGCCGCCCGCTTGCCTCGACCCGCTCCTACGATACCGAGGGCCTCGCGATCACCGGCCAGGTAGCCTATGTTTCCATCGAGCGTACGCATGAGGTGCTGCGCTTCGATTGGGGGGCGGAGGGGCCACGTGGTCCGGCCAAGGCCGTGCCGCTTCCCAAAGAGGTGAAAGCGCTCGGCCGGAACAAGGGCCTCGAATCGATCGGTGTTGCACCACCCGGCAGCCCCGTTGCGGGCGCCGTGGTGACCATTGCCGAGGAGCCACCGCGCGCCGGCGGACCTGACGGCTTCATCGTCACCGGCCCGGTGAAGGGCACTTTCAGCGTTGCCCGCCGCGATGGCTTCGCCATCACTGACATGGCCTTTCTGCCGGGAGGCGATCTCGTGCTGCTGGAGCGCCGCTACGTGCCGCCCTTCAGCCTCGCCATGCGGCTGCGCCTCGTCGACCGCGCGGCGATACGTCCCGGTGCCGTGGTCGATGGCGAAATCCTGCTGACAGCGGACCTTGCCGCCGAGATCGACAACATGGAAGGATTGGCCGCGCACCGGAACGCTGCCGGTGAAACCATCCTCACGCTGATATCCGACGATAATTTCTCGATGTTCCAGCGCACCGTGCTGCTGGAATTCGCCCTGCTGCCGCCCGAGAGCGCATCGATCGCGCCGTCTGTGAAGGCGCGATAGGCCGAAGCGCGATGAACGGCTTGCTGGTTTTCATCGGCTGAGCGGAGGGACCATGCCGGATCATCTGGAATGTCGCTTCAGCCCAGGCAGAGACTAGCCGGGCTCGCGACAATCCGCGTGCTGCAGATCCTCAGCCCGCACTGCGCTGGAAGCGCTCCGCCGGCAATACGACGTTGAGCAGCGCGCCATAAGGCAGCAGCATCAGCAGCGCCATCGCCACCTTGACAACAAAATCGCTTACAGCCCAGGCCACCCACACCGGCGCTGTCACCGCAAAGCCACCGATGCCGTATGTCGCGACATCGGTGATGTCGCCGGCGAAGGCGAGTGTGAAGAAGAGCGCGGTATCAATCGCCGAGCCCACGAGGCTGCCGATCAGGGGCGCGCGCCACCAGGCAAGGCGCCGCAAATTGTTGAACACCGAGATGTCGAGCAGTTGGCCGACCAGGAAGGCCGTGCCCGAGGCAATCGCGATACGGGGGCTCGCCGCCGCGATGGAGGCGATGACCGCGATGATGAAGCCCACGATCACCAGCCGGCGCGCCAGCTTCGGCCCATAGCGCCGATTGGTGAGATCGGTGATCAGGAATGACACCGGATAGGTGAAGGCACCCCAGGTGAGATAATCGGCAAGGCCGAAGGGCGTGAACGGATATTGTACCGCGACGTTGGACAGAACCACGATAGCGGCCATCGCCGTCACGGGCAGCCAAAGCCGCGATACGAGGCTTGCGAATGTGCGCGAGATATTCATCGGCCCAAACCACCCTTTCGGCATCACGGCCCGTCACAGCCGGGCCCGGATGCAAACAGCAAAAATCGCGCCGACGACGTCAGCGCGATCATGTTGCAGCAAAGCCTAGAGGCTAGAAGCTTTCCAGCCTTAGCTGGCAGCGGCTTCCGTCTGCTTCTTGGCGATTTCGCGCTTCAGGACGCGCAGGTTCTGCGCCAGGTCCGTCTCCGGCGCCTTGGCGAGGAAGGCATCAAGCCCACCGCGATGCTCGACAGAGCGTAGGGCCGCAGCCGAGATGCGCAGCCTGATGCCGCGGCTCAGGGCTTCCGACTGAAGGGTCACATTGACCAGATTCGGAAGAAACTTCCGCTTGGTCTTGCGGTTGGAGTGGCTCACGAGATGACCGGACAGAACGGCCTTACCCGTGAGTTCGCAGCGGCGCGCCATGACGCTTAGTCCTTAACTTGATTGGTGCACTCTGGCAGAGCTAACAGCAGCTTGTTCCGACCTCAGTCGGGCCAAGAGGCGCCGATGTCTGAATGAAAGTTGCGCGTGTATAGTAGATGTGATCAGGCACCGTCAAGGATCCTGCGCGATTTCGTTGCGATCGGACGTAAGATGCGTCACGATTCAAACGGATTTTCATCCGACAAAGGCGAGCGATTCGGCTCGTTGCCTGTGCCGACATGTGAGATCGCGGGATTCCGGGCGCCGCGCGATGGAGAGTGCAACAGTATGATCCGGCGTTTGAAAAGCAAGGCTGGCTATGCGGCAAGCGGCTTTCGTCGGGCTGTGCTCGGGCGGGCTGGGCTCGGGCGAGTTGGGCTCGGGTTCTTGGCGCTTGCGCCTCTGCCGGCGAGCGCCGCGTCGATCGAGGCCAATTACGATATTTCCCTGCTCGGCCTGAAGATCGGCGTTGCCGCCATCAAGGCTGATGTCTTGAAAGACCAGTATAAACTCGATGTCTGGTCGCAGCTCACGGGCTTGGCCGGCGTCATCACCGGCGGCAAAGGGGCAGCCACATCCACCGGCAGCATCTCCGGCGATCGCATCCTGCCCACGACCTTCGCCGTGACCACGGCCAACTCCGACAAGTCGATAACCGTCCGCATGGCTTTGGCCGGCGGCAGCGTGCAGGCCGTCGAGATCAAGCCGCCGATCGAACCGAGACCGGACCGCATCCCGGTCACCGAGCAGAACAAGCGCGGTGTGGTCGATCCGCTTTCGGCCCTTCTGATGCCGGCGTCATCCGGTAATGCGTCAAGCGCGGCAGCCTGCAACCGCACGATTCCCGTCTTCGACGGCGCCACGCGTTTTGATGTGAAGTTGTCCTACGCCCGCCAGGAGACCGTGCGCAGTCCCACCTACTCCGGCCCCGTGTCCGTATGCCGGGCGCGTTATCTGCCCATCTCCGGCCATCGCGCCGATCGGACGGCCACCAAATTCATGGAAAACAACAAGGATATGGAAGCCTGGTTGATGCCCGTCGGCGAGGACCGCGTTTTCATCCCTTATCGCATCTCGGTGCGTACCCCACTCGGCACCACCGTTATCGAAGCCACCCGCGTGAATGTGAACGGCAACGGTCCGCAGATGCCGGTGCGTGCGCGGAACTGAACGGGGACGACGCGTTCCGGCAGGCCCCGCCGGGGCGGTGGTGGGGACTGGCCTGCAAGCTCTCCGGCGCTCCACGCCAGCGAGCGTCAGAGACCGCCATGGACGGCCAGGCGTGTTCCAAGCATTCTCGTGCCCGCGTCGCGCGTCGCTGCGTTGTTGAATCGCCCCTGCCAGTCGATCGCAGGGCCCGCGCTGTATTTGCCTTGTGTCTATTTAACGCAACGACCACCATATCTCGTGTGAGAACGAAACCTGATTCTGTCCGAGTCAGCGATTCGGCCGCGATTCGTTCTAGACTCGTTCCAGTGCATAAATTCAGCCGCGCTTTACGTATCGATGTGATACAGAAGGCGAGCCACATCGCGTTCCGGGCCGTTGCGGGAGTTGCGGTCGCGGCGTTTTCGTCCAGTCTCTACGGCATCGGATTTCATGGTTTCATCCCTGACGGCAGCACGGTCGCTCTCACCGCAAATGCGGGCGCGCGGTGTAACCGCGGTTCTCGGCCCCACCAACACAGGCAAGACCCATCTCGCCATCGAACGGATGGTCGGCCACACCAGCGGTGTCATTGGCCTGCCGCTCAGGCTGCTCGCGCGCGAGGTCTATGGACGGGTGGTGGAACGTGTCGGCGCTGATGCCGTCGCGCTCATCACCGGCGAAGAAAAAATCAAGCCGCCCAACGCGCGCTACTGGGTCGCCACCGTCGAGGCGATGCCGAGCGATCTCGACGTCGCGTTCTGCGCGATCGACGAAATCCAGCTCGCAGCGGATCTCGACCGGGGACATATCTTCACGGACCGGCTGCTCAACCGCCGCGGCTATGCGGAAACGCTGATCATCGGCGCGGCCACCATGCGCCCGCTGGTCGAGACCCTCATTCCCGGCGCCAATATTGTTTCGCGCCCGCGCCTCTCGACGCTGACCTTTACCGGCGAGAAGAAGATCACGCGGTTGCCGCCGCGCTCTGCCATCGTCGCCTTCTCCGCGGAGGAGGTCTACACGATCGCCGAGCTGGTGAAGCGCCAGAAGGGCGGCGCGGCCGTCGTGCTCGGCGCGCTCAGCCCGCGCACGCGCAACGCGCAGGTCGCGCTCTATCAATCGGGCGAGGTGGATTATCTCATCGCCACGGACGCCATCGGAATGGGCCTCAATCTCGAGGTCAATCATGTCGCTTTCGCCGGCGACCGGAAATTCGACGGCTTCGGCTTTCGCCAGCTCAATCCCGCGGAGTTTGGCCAGATCGCAGGACGTGCAGGGCGCCATATGCGCGACGGCACCTTCGGCACGACCGGGCGGTGCCCTCCCTTCGATGCGGAGCTGGTGGAGGCGCTGGAGAGCCACAGCTTCGATCCGGTCCGCGTCGCGCAATGGCGCAATGCCGACCTCAATTTCCGCTCGCTGGGCACCCTGCAGGCGAGCCTCGCCGTCCTGCCGACCGAGAAGGGGCTGACCCGCGCGCCGCTCGCCGACGACGTGAATGCGCTCGATATCGCCTCCCGTGATGACGACATCCGGCGGCTCGCAACCGGCGAGCAAGCCGTCTCCCAGCTCTGGGAAGTATGCCGCATCCCGGACTATCGGCGCGTGGCACCGGCCGCACATGCAGATCTCATCGTGACGATTTACCGTGCGTTGATGACCCAGGGCGTGATAGCGGATGACTGGTTTCGTCGGCAGGTCGCGCTCGTGGACAGGACCGATGGGGATATCGACACCCTATCGGCCCGTATCGCGCAGGTGCGCACCTGGACCTTCGTTGCCAACCGTCCCGACTGGTTACGTGATCCTGAGCATTGGCAGGAGGCCACCCGTCAGGTAGAGGACAAACTGTCGGATGCTCTGCATGAGCGTTTGGCGAGCCGGTTCGTAGATCGGCGGACCAGCGTACTCATGCGGCGCTTGAGAGAGAATGCGATGCTCGAAGCGGAAGTGACCGCCAGCGGCGACGTCCTGGTCGAAGGCCAGCATGTCGGACGGCTGCACGGATTTCAGTTTGCCCCGGATCCCCAGGCCGATGGCCAGGAGGCCAAGGCATTGAGGGCTGCGGCCCAGAAGGCCCTGGCTGGCGAGATCGAGGCCCGTGCCGAGCGCTTTTCCCAAGCGCCGGACGACACCTTCGTCCTGGCCAATGACGGCACCATCCGCTGGATGGGCGAGGCTGTCGCCAAGCTCGTGCCGGGCGACAAGTTGCTCACCCCGCGCTTCAGGTTGCTGGCGGACGAACAGCTGTCCGGGCCGCCGCGCGACAAGGTGGACACGCGCCTTCAAACCTGGATCAAGGCGCATATCACCAAGCTCCTTGGCCCGCTGATCGTTCTTGAAGAGGCGGCCGACATTCCCGGCATCGCCCGCGGCATCGCCTTCCAGATCACCGAGGCGCTCGGCGTGCTGGAACGCGCGCGCGTCGCGCAGGACGTGAAGGGCCTCGACCAGGACGGGCGCGCCGCGCTCCGCCGCTATGGCGTGCGCTTCGGCGCCTATCATCTTTATCTGCCGCTGCTGTTGAAGCCGGCCCCGCGCGGCCTTGCTGCCCAGCTCTGGGCATTGAAGCACGGCGGGCTCGATGTGAAAGGCCTCGACGAGATCCCGCATCTCGCCGCCTCGGGCCGCACCTCCTTCCCGGCTGATACCGAGGTGCCGCGCGGGCTCTATCGCGCCGCCGGCTTCCGGGTCTGCGGGGGCCGCGCCGTCCGCATCGACATCCTCGAACGCCTGGCGGATCTGATCCGGCCGGCGATCGGCTATCGTCCTGGCACGACCCCCGGCGAACCGCCGGCCGGCACAGCCGATGGCGATGGTTTCGTGGTGACGGTCGGCATGACGTCGCTCGCCGGCTGCTCCGGTGAGGACTTCTCGTCGATCCTGAAATCTCTCGGCTATGTGGTCGACCGGCGCGCCGGCCCGGCCATCACCGTTCCGCTCGTGCCGGCTCCCCAGCTCGTTCGCCCCGCGGCGGACGCTGCCGCCGGTGCCGAGACGGCTTCCGATGCGGCGGCGCCCGCTGAGGCCGTGGACGCGGACAACGGTGAGGCAACGGCTTCCGTCGATGAGACGGAGCTGGCGGCCGATATGGCGGACGCGGCCTCCATCGCCGAAGCCTCCGACAGCCCGAGCGATGCCGTAGCGGCACCTCTCGCGGCAGAGGCCGACGAGCAGCCCGCCGCCGAATCGATCGTGGACGCTCCCGCCGAGGCGGAGCCGGTTCTTGCGCCGGACACCGTGGCGGAGGCTGAGGTCGTGGCCGAGATCGCCCCGGGTGCTGCGCCGGCGGACGTAACGGCCGCCGTACCAGTCCCGACCGGGGACGTGCTCGCGGCCGAGGACGCACCCGCGTCGGCCGAAGGCGAGCCTGCACAGACAGAGCAGCCGGCGGATGCCGAGCCGGCCGGACCTGAGATGATCGAGGTGTGGCGTCCCCATCGCCAGAATCACCACGCCCAGTCCCGTCGGCGCAATGATCGTACCCAGGGTGAAGGCCGTCCTGACCGGCGGGCGGGCGACCGCAACCAGGGCCAAGGGCGCCGCGCTCCCCAGGGCGAGGCGGGAACTGCCGTCGCCCAGGACGGGCAGCCCCGCGAAGGACAGCCGCAGCGCCAGCAGCGTGACAATGCCGCCGGCGATCGTCCGAAGCGCGATTGGAAGGCGAAGGCCCCCAATCGCGAGGGCGGGCGCGAGCCCGGCAAGGGCGACTTTGGAAAGGGTGGCGGCGGCAAGCGCGGCGGCGGCTCGTTCGGCAAGGATGGCGGCCGGCCGGACAGCAGCGGCGGACATCGCGGCGGCAGAAGCGGCAACTGGCAGGATCGGCCACAACCGCGGGCCGACAAGGCGCCCGATCCCAATTCGCCTTTCGCGAAGCTGCTCGCACTCAAGGAAGAGCTTGAGGCCCGCGCGGGCCGCAAAGGGTGAAGCCGGCTTCCGGCGAGAGGATACGGATCGACAAATGGCTATGGCATGCGCGCATGGCCAAGAGCCGTACTCTCGCCGGCAAGCTCGTTGAAAGCGGGCATGTGCGCCTGAACGGCCGGCGCCTCGAGGGCGCGGACCGTCTTATCAAGACCGGCGATATTCTCACGCTGGCCCTGGCGCATGCCACGCTTGTCGTGGAGGTTTTGGCGCTCGGGGATCGCCGCGGCCCTGCGTCGGAGGCCCGGACGCTCTTTCGCGATTGCACCGAGGGCACCGCTACGACCGCAGACATGGCCACGGACGACTAGAGCCGTCTGTCGTGGACTTGCTCGGCTGAAAACAGCCGCAATCGGGCATGCGCCTCATGAACGTCCCCCTTCCCGATCGTCCCCTTGTCGGCGCGAACCATCGGCGATCCAAGCCCTGCGGTCCCAACGAGATTGGGGACATGGGTTGACCTGGACGGTTACCCGCCTTATTTACATGAAAACCTTACCAATATCGGATAAATACAGATTTATTTGGTAGTTACATGGCCATCCGCCCGATCCTGCGACAAGTCCACTCTTGTAAGGGCTTGCAATTGGTTCTAGATCACGGACGCGTTTCGACCATCGAAGCGCAGCCGGATAGCGGTATTGCGTTCAAACAGGGGCTGCGGGCCTCGTCAGCTCGCCAGCGGAGAGGTCGATGACCTACGTCGTCACCGATAACTGCATTCGTTGCAAATATATGGATTGCGTCGAAGTGTGTCCGGTGGACTGCTTCTATGAAGGCGAGAACATGCTCGTCATTCATCCCGACGAATGCATCGACTGCGGCGTCTGTGAACCGGAATGCCCCGCCGAGGCTATCAAACCGGACACCGAGCCGGGGCTGGAGTCCTGGCTGAAGCTCAACGCGGATTACGCCAAAACCTGGCCGAACATCTCCCAGAAGGGTGAGCCGCCGGCCGACGCCAAGGACATGGACGGCGTGCCCAATAAGCTCGAAGCCTACTTTTCACCGAATCCCGGTGAGGGCGACTGATCACGATTAAAGCCTTGATCGTTGCCTTGCGAGGCGATCAGCCCGGCAGTCCTTTGATTTCCCCCGTTTTTTGTGTTAGGGTATGCTTCATGGTCGATTAACGCCATGGGCGCCTTTTGCTGCCCTGTTGTTACGGGTTCAATAAGCAATGACATGAATGCAGTCGGCAGACCCTATTCAGGCGTCTAGCTCGCGGGGTGTCGTGTTTCCCTATCGGCTCTGATGTCAGCGTGTGAGTTTCTTGCACGTCGTGGCAATTTTTTGCGTGCGTGCCGGTCGGCCTAAGCCGGTCTGCAACAGTAGCGTTCGGTCTGAAGCGAACGCGATCAGGAGGCGATCACTATCATGACGAGTGCCAAGAAGACCGCCCAGCGTCAGGGATTCAAGACGGGTGAATCCATCGTCTATCCCGCTCATGGCGTCGGACAAATCGTCGCCATAGAAGAGCAAGAGGTGGCTGGCTACAAGCTCGAGTTGTTCGTCATCACTTTTGAGAAAGACAAGATGACGCTGCGCGTCCCGACCGCGAAAGCGGCGAGCGTTGGCATGCGCAAATTGGCTGAGTCGCCGCTCGTCGGCAAGGCCCTTGAGACATTAACCGGTCGTGCCCGCGTCAAGCGGACGATGTGGTCACGCCGCGCCCAGGAGTACGAGGCGAAGATCAACTCAGGTGATCTCATCGCCATCGCGGAAGTCGTCCGCGATCTCTACCGTTCGGACGCCCAGCCCGAGCAGTCCTACAGCGAACGCCAGCTCTACGAAGCGGCTATCGATCGCATCCTGCGCGAAATCTCGGCGGTCAACGAGATCACCGAGACCGAGGCCATGAAGCTCATCGACGATGCGCTTGCCAAGGCTCCGCGCCGCGCCACGAAGGCCACGCCGGCCGACGCGGAAAGCGATGCGGAGGAAGAGGACCTTCAGGAGGAAGCTGCTTAAGGCTTCTCACCGCCCTTGTTCAAAGCCCGGCCTTTCCAGAAGAGGCCGGGCTTTTTTTATGGCGAAACGAAGCATGGCGTCCTGCGCGGGTCTCCCATGCGTGGATTATCGCCCAAAATTTTACGATGCCAAGGTCTGCTTGAAGAAATCGACCGTACGGCCCCACGCCAGCTTGGCCGCATCCGCATTGTAGCGTTCAGCGCTCGTGTCATTATTGAAGGCGTGGTCCACCCCTTCATAGACATAGATGCTGTGCGGCACGTTGGCTGCCTTCAGCGCTTCCTCATAGGCCGGCCGTGAGGCATTCACACGCGTGTCGAGGCCCGCATAGTGCAAGACAAGCGGTGCCTTGATCTTCGCGACGTCCGCCGTGTCCGGCGCCATGCCGTAGTAGGCGACGCCCACATCGATGATGCCGGGCCGTGTAGCGAGCTGGTTGACCATGCCGCCGCCCCAGCAGAAGCCGACAGCGCCGACCTTGCCCAGACCGCGTGGATCTTTCCGCAAAGCATCGGCGACAACACGAGCCTGAGCAGCCACCGCGTCCGGCGTGAGCTTGGCGAAGAGCGCCCTGGCAGCATCAGGATCGGCCGGTGTGCCGCCCAGCGGCTGCAGGAAATCCACGGCGACAGCGAGAATACCATCGGTTGCCAGGTGACGCGCGACGTCCTCGATATGCGGATTGAGCCCCCGGTTTTCGTGGATCACGATCACGGTCGGGTTGCGCGTCCCGTCCTTGGGCCGCGCCTCATAGCCAACCACCTGCCCATCGGGGCCGTCGAAGGTCACTCTGCGCGTCACGATACGCGCATCATCCGGCGCCACGATGGCAGCCCTGGCATAGTTTGGCTCAAGCACGCCCAAGACGGCTTCCGCTGCCGCGGCCGATCCCGCAAGCAACATGAGGCGCTCAAGGAAGACCCGGCGCGCCAGGGGGCGGTGGGTATAATCGTCGTAAAGCTCGATAAAACGGCGGTCGAGTGTCATGCAGCCCTCGATTGACGATCGCTTCGCGCTGAACCTGCCGGCCTCGGCAGCCATCCAGCCTGGGTGGGACGACAAAGCCCCGGTGCGAAACCATTGTCCGCCTGCTCGCGCCGCTCGCAACGAAAACGCTCGGTCCAGCCGGGTTGAATACGATCACACTTTGGCGAGCCCGGGTACAGCCGGTCGGCCCTCCGCGCGCAAACCCGCCTTGTCGGTTGTCATATAACTTGTTACGGTCTCATGCATCGCGAGGGATATCCCCAGGGGGCGTCGCTGATGCAGATCGTCGATATAAGGGTCCGCGTTTTCCGTCACACGACACGCCGCCACCAGGATTCAGCCGGTCATGCGCATCCCGGCGAGCCACACCAGGCGCGGCAGGCGCTCCTCACCATCATCTGCGATGACGGCACGGAGGGCCATTGCTTCGCGACTCCGGAGGTCGTGCGGCCGCATCTGATAGAGACCTTCGTGAAGCGCGTCCTGCTGGGCCAGGATCCGTTTGATCGCGAGCGGCTATGGCAGGAGCTTGCCCATTGGCAACGCGGCAGCGCGGCCCAGCTCACGGACCGGACGCTCGCCGTCGTGGATTGCGCGTTGTGGGATCTCGCGGGGCGCAAGCTCGGGCTGCCGGTCCACAAGCTCATCGGCGCCTATCGCGACAAGGTTCCTGCTTACGGCTCCACCATGTGCGGCGACGAACTGGAAGGGGGCCTCGCCACGCCGGAGGATTACGGGCGCTTCGCGGAGACGCTGGTGAAGCGCGGCTACAAGGGCATCAAGCTGCATACCTGGATGCCGCCGGTGTCCTGGGCGCCTGATATCAAGGCCGATCTCCGCGCCTGCGCCGCGGTGCGCGAGGCCGCGGGGCCAGACATCCATCTGATGATCGACGCGTTCCACTGGTATTCGCGGACAGAGGCCTACGAGCTTGGCCGGGGGCTGGAAAAACTCGGCTTTGCTTGGATCGAGGAGCCTATGGACGAGCAGAGCCAGTCCTCCTACGCATGGCTGACAGAAGCGCTCGACATTCCCGTGCTCGGCCCCGAAAGCGCCGCCGGCAAGCATTTCGCGCGAGCCGAATGGGCCTCGGCGAAGGCCTGCGACATTCTCCGCACCGGAGTGCACGACGTGGGTGGCATCTCACCCGCGCTGAAATCCATGCATCTCGCTGAATCCTTCGGCATGAACTGCGAGGTGCACGGCAACGGCGCGGCCAATCTCATCGTAACGGCCGTAGCCAAGAATTGCCGCTGGTACGAGCGCGGGCTCCTCCATCCCTTCCTCGAATACGATGACGGGGCCGAATATCTGAACAGCCCCTCCGACCCCATGGATGCGGACGGCTTCGTGCATCTCTCCGACAGGCCCGGCCTCGGCGAGGACATCAATTTCGACTTCATCAACGCCAATCTGGTGGACGGCGCCTACCGCTGATCACTGCGGCGGCTCACCCAAAAGGAATTCCACAGTGAACCACGCACCGGCCCGCGCCATCGACCCGCAGGAGCTCAAGCACATCCTGTCCTCGGGCCTGATGTCCTTCCCCCTCACGGATTTCGACGAAGGCGGCGATTTCGACGAGACCGGCTACCGCAAGCGCCTCGAATGGTTGATGCCCTATGGCGCGACCGCCCTGTTCGCCGCCGGTGGCACGGGCGAGGTGTTCTCGCTGACGCCAGCCGAGCACAAGCATGTCGTGCGGACCGCCGTGGAAACCTGTGGCAGCGATACGCCGATCATCGCCGGTGCCGCCTATGGCACCCGGCTTGCGATCGAGATGGCGCGGAATGCTGAAGCGGCAGGCGCCGCGGGCATCCTGCTGATGCCGCATTACCTGACAGAGACCAACCAGAGGGGCCTCGCCGCGCATATTGACGCGGTCTGCAAATCGGTGCGCATCGGCGTCGTCGTCTATAACCGCAACGTCTGCAAGCTCGACGCGGCGACCCTGGAAAAGCTGGTCGACGCCAACGCCAACCTCATCGGCTTCAAGGACGGCGTGGGCGATATCGAAGCTGTCACCGTCATCCGCAGCCGCCTCGAGGATCGGGTGAGCTACCTCGGCGGCCTGCCGACGGCCGAGGTTTTCGCGGAGGCCTACAACGCCGCGGGCTTCCCCGTGTATTCCTCCGCCGTCTTCAATTTCATCCCGCGCACGGCCAATGCGTTCTACAAGGCGGTGCGCGAGGGCGACCGCAACACCACGACCCGGCTCCTGAAGGACTTCTTCATTCCCTATATCGCCATTCGCAATCGCGGCGGCGGCTATGCCGTATCGATCGTGAAGGCCGGCGCCCGCCTCGTCGGCCGGTCCGCCGGCCCCGTGCGCCCGCCATTGGCCGACTGTACGGAGCAGGACCATCGCGACCTCGCGACGCTGATCGAGAAGCTCGGTCCGCAATAGGCGCCGCGCGCCGCAGGGCCGCTCAGTCTTCGTCGTCGGCGAAATCGCCGGCGAGGCGCAGGCCCTCGATCCAGGTGCCGCCGTCGCGACGAATGATGGTGCGTGGCGTCACACCGCCGTGGCGGGCGAGTTCCGCGGCGAGTTTTTCCGAATGGGTGACGAGCCAGATCTGTGCGTGCCGCGCCGCCCGTGCGATCAGCCGCGCCAGCGGCCCGAGCAGATCGGGATGGAGGCTGGTCTCCGGTTCGTTGAGGGCGACGAATCCGGGCAGACGGTAGGACAACAGCGCGCCCATGAGCGCGAGATAGCGCAGGGTGCCGTCGGATAGCTCGGCCATCTCGAAGATGCGCTTCGGATAGTCTGGGAAGATGATGCCGAACGACGCATGCCGGCCGGGCACGGGACAGACCAGCTGGGCGCCGGGGAATGCATCGTCGATCGCCGCATCAAGCTCGGTCGTGTCCTCGCGGATATGCACGAGCGTGGCAAAGACCGCCGCGAGATCAGCGCCGTCGGACGACAGGGTCGGCGTCGTCACCGCCAGACAGGGACGGCGCAGCGGCGCCGCCGCGTCCGTACGAAAGTCATGGTAGAAGCGCCAGTCCAGCATGAGCCGGCGGGCGATCGCCACGTCGGGAAAATGGATGGGATCGTCAAGCGAACCGAGCGCCGTCTCGGACGCCATCAGCCCGTCGGCGTGGCTCTGCTTGCGCCCCTGGGCGTCGAGCGCCTTGGTCATCGGCCCGCGCCGCTCCAGCAGAATGCGCGGGTGGCGCCCTTCAAGGCTCGTCAGCGTTTCCGCCTTGATCTGCGGTTCGAGCGGAAAGGCCGCGACCGCCGCGCGGCCACCGGAGCCCGGCAGAGGCAAACCGACCTCGATCTCATAGCCCTGCGCCAGGCTGGATCGTTGCGCGTCGTCGGCCTCATCCCAGCTCGGACCCGTTGTGCCGAATTCGACGCCAAGCTTGATACGCGCGGGCTTCTTGGGATCCCGCACGCCAGCCCATAGCGCGGATTCCATGCCGCCTTCAGCGGCGAGTTCGCGCGCCAGCGTGCCAGCCGCGGCGGTCCGCACCAGTTGCAGGCCCCGGTACAGATTCGTCTTGCCGACCCCGTTGGCGCCCACGAAGACATTGAGCTGGCGCAGCGGGAAGCGGATGGCGCGCACCGAGCGATAGCCGGTGATGGCGACCTCGCGGATGGCAACAGTCATCGGGCTGTCCAAGGCAGGGCGTGGCGAGACATGACTTGAGGGGACATGGCATGAGCAGACATGGCATGAGCAGACATGGGCGCGCTCTCACTCCGGCGGCGCAATCGGTCCCCCTGTATGCCACGGACGACCGAGCCTACAACACCCGCTTGATCCATCGACATTCAGAGCGCGCCTGCGCCGTGTCATCCCGCGCCGCAGGACGATGCCAATACAAAAAAGGACGCGCATCAACGATGCGCGTCCTCGATAACAGGTCCCTGAAGCGGGAGCCTCCGATCGCCGTGCGGCTTATCAGGCGCTGATGGCTTCCTTCTGACGCTCGGCGCGCTTGCGATCATTGGGATCGAGCAGCGCCTTGCGCAGGCGGATCGACTTCGGCGTCACCTCGACCAGTTCGTCGTCCTGAATCCAGGCGAGAGCGCGCTCGAGCGTCATCTTGATCGGCGGCGTCAAGCGAACGGCCTCATCCTTGGAGGTCGTGCGGATGTTGGTGAGCTTCTTGCCCTTCAACACATTGACCTCAAGGTCGTTGTCGCGCGTGTGGATGCCCACCAGCATGCCCTGGTAGACCTTCCAGCCGGGCTCGATGATCATCGGGCCGCGATCTTCGAGGTTCCAAAGGGCATAGGCCACCGCTTCGCCCTGCTCGTTCGAGATCAGCACGCCGTTGTTGCGGCCGGCGATCTCGCCCTTGTGGGGTTCGTAGGCGTGGAACAGCCGGTTCATGATGGCCGTGCCACGGGTGTCGGTGAGCAGTTCCGACTGGTAGCCGATGAGGCCACGGGTCGGAGCATAGAAGACGAGCCGCTGGCGATTGCCGCCGGAGGGACGCATCTCGACCATCTCGGCGCGGCGCTCGGACATCTTCTGCACGACGGTGCCGGAATATTCCTCGTCGACGTCGATGACGACTTCTTCGATCGGCTCCAGCGTCTCGCCGTTCTCGCCCTCCGAGAACACGACGCGCGGGCGCGACACGGCGAGCTCGAAGCCCTCGCGGCGCATCGTCTCGATGAGGATGGCAAGCTGCAATTCGCCACGGCCGGAGACGAAGAAGGAGTCCTTGTCCTGCGATTCCTCGATTTTCAGGGTGACGTTGCCTTCCGCTTCCTTGAACAGGCGGTCGCGGATCATGCGGCTCGTGACCTTATCGCCTTCGGTGCCGGCGAGCGGCGAATCGTTGACGATGAAGGACATTGTGACGGTCGGCGGATCGATCGGCTGGGCCTGGATCGCATCGGTGACCGAAAGGTCGCAGAAGGTGTCAGCCACGGAGCCCTTCACCAGCCCGGCGATGGAGACGATGTCACCCGCCTCGCCGATCTCGATTGGCTGGCGCTCGATGCCACGGAAGGCGAGGATCTTGGAGACACGTCCGTTCTCGACCAGATTGCCGTCACGGTCGATGACCTTGATGGTCTGGTTCGGCCTCACCGTGCCGGAAGCGATGCGGCCAGTGATGATGCGCCCGAGGAACGGGTTGGCCTCGAGCAGCGTGCCGAGCATGCGGAACGAGCCTTCCTCGACCTTGGCCGGGGGCACGTGCTTGACCACGAGATCGAACAGCGGCGCAAGACCCTCGTCCTTCGGCCCTTCCGGCGAATGCGCCATCCAGCCGTCACGGCCGGAGCCGTAGAGGATCGGGAAATCGAGCTGCTCGTCGGTCGCGTCGAGCGCGGCGAACAGGTCGAACACCTCGTTGATGACTTCAGCCGCGCGGGCGTCGGGACGATCAACCTTGTTGATCGCCACAATCGGCCGCAAGCCGATTTTCAGGGCCTTGCCGACGACGAATTTCGTCTGCGGCATGGGGCCTTCGGCCGCGTCGACGAGCACGATCGCGCCATCGACCATCGACAGGATGCGCTCCACCTCGCCACCGAAATCGGCGTGGCCGGGGGTGTCGACGATATTGATGCGGACATCCTTCCAGACGACCGACGTCGCCTTGGCCAGAATGGTGATGCCGCGCTCCTTCTCGATATCGTTCGAGTCCATCACGCGCTCGGCCACGCGCTGGTTCTCGCGGAACGAGCCCGACTGCTGGAGCAATTTGTCGACGAGGGTGGTCTTGCCGTGGTCGACGTGTGCGATAATCGCTATGTTGCGCAAATTCATGGTTTTTCCTGGCCGCGACCCTCTCGGAACCTTGCGGATCAGGGCCGGTGTTAGCAGATTGACGATGACAATATGAATAACGGGCCGCGAACCTCTCGAGGTCCGCAGCCGCGCATGTTGCGCTGCATATACGGCGAAATCGCTGCCACGGCAACGTGTAGCGTAGCAATTGGCCAATGGACGAAGCCACCGCCGCATTGACCTCGCCGCCTCTCCCCCCTAAGCAAGAGCCGTTATCGGGCAGCTGGCACCTGGGGAGGTGCAGCCCGATGGCGATGGGCATGGCGGGTTGGAAAACGGCCGTAGACATGTCAGGAGCAAGCCGCTCCTTCGTCCACGACGCCGTCGCGCCGGTGGTGTCACAGGACGACCGCGACACCCAGCCCCCCCGGGGGGAGGGCCGGAAATCCGCATGCCAACGGTCATGACGGAGCGCTATACGGCGATACTGGGGGCCTTCCTGGTCGCGCTGGGCCCGGTCAGCCTTGCCCTGTATACACCGGCCATGCCAACGCTCGTCGACGAACTCGCGACATCGTCGGCCGCCATCAAGCTGACCATCACTGCCTATTTCATCGGCTATGCGCTGGCGCAGCTTGCCTGTGGCCCGTTGTCAGATGCCTATGGACGGCGCCCCATCGCGATCGGCTTCTTCTCGCTCCATCTGGTCGGCAGCCTGATTGCAATTTGGTCCCCCTCGATCGGCTGGCTCCTGGCCGGCCGCATTCTGCAGGGCACAGGTGCCGCCGCCGGCGTTGCCATTTCGCGCGCCATGGTGCGCGATCAGTTTACCGGTGCCGCTTCCGTGCGAATCATGAGCCTGATAGGGCTGATGCTCGCCGTGGGGCCCGCCTTTTCCCCGGTGCTTGGCGGCCTTACCCTCAGTGTCTTCAACTGGCGCAGCCTGTTCGTCTTGATGGCCGCCTATGCGGCGGCGGCAATTGGCGTGCTCCTCTTCGCGACGCGCGAGACCAACAGCCAGCCTGATCCCAACATGGCCCGGCCGCGGCAGTTCATGGCGAGCTACAAGACCCTGCTCACGGACCGGGCTTTTCTGCGGGCCGGCTTCCTTCTGGCACTGGTTACCGGTGGGCTCTACACGCTCGCCACCCTTCTGCCTTTCGTTCTCATCAGCGAAGTGGGCCTGAGCCCGATCGTGTTCGGTCTCGGGATGATGCTGCAGTCCGGATCCTACGCGCTTGGCTCTTTCCTCACCGCACGCTTCATCACCTATCTCGGCGCCGAACGCATCATCTCCATCGGACTATGCTTCACGTTCACCGCCTCGCTCGGGTTTTTCATCGCGCTGTTTCACGAGCCATCGTTCCTGACGGTCATGGTGCCCGTGATGTTCTGGGCCTTCGGCCTCGCGCTCACCATGCCCGGTGCCACCACCAGCGCACTTGCGAATTTTCCACGCATCGCAGGGGCCGCCGCCGCCATGGTCGGCTTTCTGCAAATCGCCGGAGGCCTCGCGGGCTCGGCCATCTCGGCGTTCTTTGCCGACCCCTATATCGCGCTGATGACCATCATGCCCGTCATGGGGCTCCTGGCGATCCTGGTCAATTTCGGGCTGCGCAGCCGGTCCCGAACAACAGTCGCCCTGCAGGACGGCGAAAGGGAAATCAGGCGGCTTCCTGACGGGCCCGCTTGAACACCGCGAGGTTGGGTTGCGCCAGGATGAGCGCGATCACGAGCAGCCAGAGACCGTAGCGGAATGAAAATGCGACGAGCGCGGCAACGAGGGCGAGGCCGCAGAGCGCAATCGTCAGGCCCGCGGCTCTCTTACCGATGACGGGGGCGAGAAGGACATAGGCGCTGCGCCCGCCATCAAGCGGAAAGGCAGGCAGGAGATTGAACAGCCCCAGCGAAACATTGATCCAGCTGCCGATATCGAGGAAGGCGCGGAGCAGAGGCGGCGTCTCGCGGGTTGTAAAGCCCAGCGCGGCCTCGAAAAGACCGTAGAGAACAAGATTGCTCAAAGGCCCCGCGAGCAGGATGGCGACCGCCTTCCAAGGCGTCTTCGGCATCCATTTGAGATGGGCGACACCGCCAAAAGCGTTAAGCCGGATCGCCTGCGAGGGAATGTCGAACAGCCGCGCGACCCTTGAATGCGCGAGCTCATGCACCAGGACCGAAAAGCCGAGCAGGACGACAAAGCCTGCTCCCAGCGCCATGGTCGCGGGTCGGCCCGCGAGCCAATAGGGAGCGGCCAGAAGGACCGCGACCAGAAGGAAGCCGCTATCGACTTCAATGGGCACGCCGGCGATACGGCCGAGGCGCAGAACCGCTACCTTCTTAGCGCGCGGCCGGCGTGGCGCCGGCTGGCCGGAGGGGGGCGCGGGATCCGTCGGCGTCCCCCCAGTGGCTGTCACAGGCCGAGCTTCTTCTTACGTTGGCCGAGCGTCCTGAGGCGCAGCGCGTTCAGCTTGATGAAGCCGGCCGCATCACGATGATCATAGGCTACCGCACCTTCCTCGAAGGTGACGAGATCCTGATCATAGAGGGAATAGGGGCTCTCGCGGCCGATGATATGGACGCCGCCCTTGTAAAGCTTGAGGCGGACCGTGCCGGTCACGAATTCCTGGCTCTTGTCGATAAGCACCTGCAGCATCTCGCGCTCGGGCGAGAACCAGAAGCCGTTGTAGATGAGTTCGGCATATTTCGGCATCAGCTCATCCTTCAGATGCGCCGCGCCGCGATCAAGCGTGATCGATTCGATCGCGCGATGGCCGAAATACAGGATTGTGCCGCCGGGAGTCTCGTACATGCCGCGCGACTTCATGCCCACGAAGCGGTTCTCGACGAGGTCGAGGCGGCCGATGCCGTTGGCGCGGCCGAGCGCGTTGAGCTTCGTCAGCAAGGCGGCCGGCGACAACGCCTCGCCGTCGATGGAGACCGGGTCGCCCTTCTCGAAGCCGATGGTGATGATTGTCGGCGTATCCGGGGCCTTTTCCGGATCGATGGTGCGCGAATAGACATAGCCCGGCACTTCCTGCGCCGGATCTTCCAGCACCTTGCCCTCGGACGAGGCATGCAGCAGGTTCGCGTCCACCGAGAAAGGCGCCTCGCCGCGCTTGTCCTTGGCGATCGGAATCTGGTTCTTTTCCGCGAACTCGAGGAGCGCCGTGCGCGACGTCAGGTCCCATTCGCGCCAAGGCGCGATAACGGTCACATCGGGCTTGAGGGCGTAGTAGCCCAGCTCGAAACGGACCTGGTCGTTGCCTTTGCCGGTGGCGCCGTGAGAGACGGCGTCAGCGCCGAGCTTCTCGGCGATCTCGATCTGCTTCTTGGCGATCAGCGGACGGGCGATCGAGGTGCCGAGCAGATAGAGCCCCTCATACTGCGCGTTGGCACGGAACATCGGAAAAACGTAGTCCCGCACGAATTCCTCGCGCAGGTCCTCGACGAAGATGTTCTCCGGCTTGATGCCAAGCAGCAAGGCCTTCTGCCGGGCTGGCTCAAGCTCCTCGCCCTGGCCGAGATCGGCGGTGAAGGTGATGACTTCGCAGCCGTAGGTCGTCTGAAGCCACTTCAGGATGATGGAGGTGTCGAGGCCACCTGAATAGGCGAGCACGACTTTCTTGACAGGCTTCTCGGACGATGGGCTCAGGGACATGGGTTCAGATCTCGTCGACAAACGCGGCCGCTTACGCGGCCTGCATGGGATGCCGCGGGACTATAGTGCGCGCGCCAAGGGGCGCAAGCCGTTCGAGCACCGCGGATACGACAAAGATGCGACGATTTGGCGAGGCCGTCCAAAAAAACGCGCCCAGTCTGCCCGCAGCAAAAGGAAGCGTGACGGTGTAAGTGGTATTTTGTGCTTCGATATTATTCGATCTCGACATCGTCGTCGTATTGACGCCATCTTCCCACTGTCCTGACTGGTGCTTGACTCAATAAAATGGAGCGCAGCGTGCACCGCCATCAGCTGGATTTCTGGTATGATTTCGCGTCGCCTTACGCCTATCTGGCTGCGATGCGGATTGAAGCCCTCGCGGAAATCCACGCTGTCGATGTCCGCTGGCGGCCCTTCCTGCTCGGACCGATATTCGCCGCGCAGGGATGGTCGGATTCCCCGTTCAACCTTTTTCCCGCCAAAGGGCGCTATCACTGGCGCGATCTCGCGCGGCAAAGCGCGAAATACGGCCTGCCCTTCAAGGCCCCTGCAAACTTTCCACCCAACAGTCTGGCCGCCGTTCGCCTTGGCCTTCATCTGCGCGACAGCGACCAGGCCGGCCCGTTTTCGCGGGCGCTGTTCGCCGCCACCTTTGGCGAGGGCCGTCCCATGTCGGACGCGGATGTGCTGGCCTCCGTCCTGACGAAGCTCGGCATCGACGCCGGCCGCGCCATCGCCGAGTCGCAAAGCCCGAGCGTAAAGGCGCGATTGCGCGCCCAAACCGAGGAGGCCCGCTCCCGTGGGCTTTTCGGCTCGCCCACCTTTCTCACCGGTGACGGCGAATTGTTCTGGGGCAACGACCGGCTTGAGGAAGCCATTGCCTGGGCCGCCGGCGAGCGCCCTGGCGGCATGCTGTAAGCCGACGCGGGTTTTCTGCCGCCCCGGTCTTGCGCTTGAGCGGCTTGAGGTCTATGTTCCCCGCATCCTGATCATCCAGAATGGTTCATGGTGAACCGTGACGGAGAGTGGGCCCCTGCGGGTCCGCTCCTTTTTGTTCTGGAAAATCGAGTAGGGCCCCATTTGACCGAGACTGATCTGCAACTGATGGAACACCGTGTAATTGCCGAAAAGGGCGTGGCTGCGCGCGTGGCCACCATCGTCGAGCCCGTGCTCGCCGATCTCGGCTTCCGTTTGGTGCGGGTCAAGATCAACGGCATGAACGGCTGCACCGTCCAGATCATGGCTGAACGGCCTGACGGTTCCATGAACGTCGAGGGCTGCGAAGCCATAAGCCGGGCCATATCGCCGGTGCTCGATCTCGAAGATCCAATCGACCGCGCCTATCACCTCGAGATCTCCTCGCCGGGAATTGATCGGCCTTTGGTGCGCCGATCCGATTTCGAACGCTGGGCGGGTCATGAGGCGAAGGTGGAAACCGCTCTGCCCGTCGAGGGCCGCAAGCGTTTCCGCGGCTTGCTGCGCGGCCTGGATGGAGAGGCGGCGCGTATCGAGCGCCTCGATGCCAAGCCGGACGAGGTCGTGGACGTTATGGTGCCGCTCGCCGACATCACCGAGGCGCGCCTCGTCCTCACGGACGAGCTGATCCGCGAGACGCTTCGCCGCGACAAGCACCGAGAGCTCCAGGATCTCGGAGACGATGTCGACATCGAGGATGTGGACGCGGTGCCGGACGAGGCCGACAACGACAACAGGCCGGGCTGGGCGGGCAAAGGAAAAGCCAAAGACGCCAAGACCAAGGGTGGGCCCAATCGCCAGGGCAAGAAGGCCGGCAAGCCTTCTGGTGAGAAGCCTTCCACCAACGAGTGACCAAACGAGAGGATTGACGACATGGCGGTGAGCGCCAACAGGCTCGAGCTCCTGCAGATCGCCGACGCCGTCGCGCGGGAAAAAGTGATTGACCGCGGTATCGTGCTCGCGGCCATGGAGGACGCGATCGCCAAGGCGGCGCGGTCCCGCTATGGCGCCGAGACCGACATTCACGCGGAAATCAATCCCCGTACGGGCGAACTGCGCCTCGCGCGTCACCTTCTCGTTGTCGACGAGGTCGAGAATTCATCGACCCAGATCGGCCTTGTCCAGGCGCGGCGCCATAACCCCGCCGCCCAGATCGGCGACGTGATCTCCGATACGCTGCCTCCGTTCGATTTCGGTCGCATCGCGGCCCAGTCCGCGAAGCAGGTGATCGTGCAGAAGGTCCGTGAGGCCGAGCGCGATCGCCAGTACGAGGAATTCAAGGATCGCATCGGGCAGATCGTGAACGGCGTCGTGAAACGCGCCGAATACGGCAATGTGATCGTCGATCTCGGCCGTGGCGAAGCGATCGTGCGCCGCGACGAGCTCATTCCGCGCGAGACTTTCCGCCCGGGTGACCGCATCCGCGCCTATGTTTATGACGTTCGCCGCGAGACGCGTGGACCGCAGATCTTCCTCTCGCGCACTCATCCGCAATTCATGGCGAAGCTGTTCGCGCAGGAAGTGCCGGAGATCTACGACGGCATCGTCGAGATCAAGGCGGTGGCCCGCGACCCCGGCTCTCGCGCCAAGATCGCGGTGATCTCGCGTGATTCCTCCATCGATCCCGTCGGCGCCTGCGTCGGTATGCGCGGTTCGCGCGTGCAGGCCGTGGTCGGCGAGCTCCAGGGCGAGAAAATCGACATCATTCCGTGGTCCGTCGACAACGCCACCTTCATCGTCAACGCGCTGCAGCCGGCCGAGGTCGTCAAGGTGGTGCTCGACGAGGATTCCGAGCGTATCGAGGTGGTGGTGCCCGATGAGCAGCTGTCGCTCGCCATCGGCCGCCGCGGCCAGAACGTGCGGCTCGCGTCACAGCTCACCGGCTGGGACATCGACATCCTGACGGAGGCCGAGGAATCGGAGCGCCGGCAGAAAGAATTCATCGAGCGCACCAACACCTTCATGGAACAGCTCGACGTCGACGAGGTCGTCGGCCAGTTGCTGGCCTCGGAAGGCTTCCGTTCGGTCGAGGAAATTGCCTTCGTGGAGCCCTCGGAACTTGCAACGATCGAGGGCTTCGACGACGATACGGCTGCTGAAATCCAGGCACGCGCGCAGGATTACCTGGCACGTGTCGAGGCGGAGCTCGATGCACGGCGTCAGGAGCTCGGCGTATCGGATGAGCTGCGTGAGATCGACGGTGTGACGACCGCCATGCTGGTTGCGTTCGGCGAGAACGACATCAAGACGATCGAGGACCTTGCCGGCTGCGCGACCGACGAACTGGCGGGATGGACCGAGCGCAAGGGCCAGGAGACGACCAAGCACAAGGGCATCCTCGATGACCTGGAGGTGTCCAAGGCCGAGGCGGAAGGCATGATCATGTCGGCCCGCGTCCGCGTGGGCTGGATCGACGCCAGCGAGCTTGAGCAGCCAGCCGAGGAAGCCGAAGACGGCGAGGAGACCGAGGCCACCGAGGCGGATGCCGAGGGTGCCACGGATGCCGACGAACAGACGCAGGCCGAGGGCAGTGAAGCCCCGGCCGCAGAGAGATGAGGATAGGAGACCGCCATGTCGCGCCGACGCGACGCAACGGTGGATCTGCGGCGGGAGGAGCGGCTTTGCGCGGTGACGCGCGAAGTCAAGGATCCCGATGAGCTGATCCGCTTCGTTGCCGGCCCTGATGGGACGATGGTTCCGGATCTGCGCCGCCGGCTCCCGGGGCGCGGCGTCTGGGTCACCGGTACCGCATCAGCGGTGCGGCAGGCGGTCAAGAGGCGCGCCTTCGGGCGCAGCCTCAAGCAGGATGTGGTGACTTCGCCGGCGCTGGCCGACGAAGTGGCGGCCTTGCTCCGCCGCGATA
This sequence comes from Hyphomicrobiales bacterium, assembly GCA_930633525.1. NCBI lineage: Bacteria > Pseudomonadati > Pseudomonadota > Alphaproteobacteria > Hyphomicrobiales > Hyphomicrobiales bacterium. The sequence goes on along the minus strand of CAKNFP010000001.1, from coordinate 4,660,271 downwards.
CCTTGCAGGCGCTCGCGCTCGCCAATAAGGCAGGCGCCGTGGTGACCGGTTTCGGCAAGGTTGAGGAAGCGGCGGAGAAGGGCAACGTGGCAGCCTTGCTCCATGCCAGCGAGGCGGCTCCGGATGGCCGGCGCAAACTCGCGCAGGCGATGCGGAGGGGCTTTCCGGAAACTTCGTCGGCCGTTGCGGTCGTCGATGTTTTCGCTGAAGGCGATTTGGATTTGGCATTGGGCCGGGCACATGTGATACATGCAGCCCTCATCGCAGGCCCTGGCAGCGAAGTGTTTATGGCGCGCTGGCGTCGATTGGCGCGCTATGTGGCGGATGACGAACCCAGGGCGGGCCCGTCGGACGGTACATTGGACGAATTGGGCACGGGGCCGCAAGGCCCGGTGGTGGATGAACGCGAAGGCGCAGGATTCGAGCGGAATGAGTGATACAAAAAACCCGACCGACAAGACGCTGAGCGTGACGTCGAAGACGTTGACGCTGAAGCGCCCAGTCGAACAGGGCGTAGTGCGCCAGAGCTTCTCCCACGGGCGGACCAAATCCGTTGTGGTTGAGAAGGTGAAGCGTCGCGTCATCGGACCGGGCGATGTCAAGGAAGGTGCTCCCGCCGCGCCGACGCCACCCGTTGCGCCGCCCAAGCCAGCGCCGACCCCGGCGAGGCAGCCCCAGCGGCCGGGTCAGCAGTCCCAGCGTTCCGCGCAGTCGTCTTCGCGCCCCACCGGCGTGGTTCTGCGGACCTTGACCGACGACGAGCGCGATGCGCGCCTGCAGGCCTTGACGGAAGCCAAGCGCCGCGAGACCGAAGAGCGCCGCCATGCCGAGGAAGAGGCAAAGCGTCGTGCTGTCCGCGAGGCGCAGGAGCGCGTCGAGCGTGAGGCGGCGGAAGCCCGCAAGCGCGAGGAAGACGAACGGCGCCGTCAGGAAGATGACCGCAAGCGCAAGGCAGAGGACGAGGCGCGCCGTCGCCTTGGAACCGAAACCACTGGCCAGTCCGCGGCACCGGCGTCCCAGGCACCGCGTACGGAAGCGCCAGCCGCTCCGCGTCGGCCTGAAACCGGCTCGAGCAGCGGCGGCGCCGCGCGTCCCGCCGGGGCGGCCCAGCCAAGCGGCGCGCCACGCCGCGCGCCGCTCAATGCGACCGTTCCCTCCAGCCGTCCGCGCCCGCTTGAATCGGAATCGGAAGCACCGCGCGTCATTCGTCGCCCGAGCGGCGTGCCGGGACGGCCTCCCGCTCCGCCGCCCAAGGCTCCGAAAACGCCCGGGACGGACGATCGTCGCCGCGGTCGCCTGACACTCGCCACGGCCCACACGGCCGAGGAGGAGCGCACGCATTCCGCAGCCGCCTATCGCCGCCGTCTGCAGCGCATGAAGGGTTCCGCGAACGAGCCGAAGGAAAAGCTCAGCCGCGAGGTCGTTATTCCTGAGACCATCACGATCCAGGAACTGGCGAACCGCATGGCCGAGCGTGGCGTCGACGTCATCCGCCTGCTGATGAAGCAGGGCGAGATGCACAAGATCACCGACGTGATTGACGCCGATACGGCCCAGCTGATCGCCGAGGAACTCGGCCACACCGTCAAGCGCGTGGCCGAATCGGACGTGGAAGAAGGCCTGTTCGATGCGCCCGACCAGGAAGCGACGCTCCTGCCTCGCCCGCCGGTCGTGACCATCATGGGCCACGTCGACCACGGCAAGACCTCGTTGCTCGATGCCATCCGCCACGCCAATGTCGTGTCCGGCGAAGCGGGCGGCATCACGCAGCACATCGGCGCCTATCAGGTGACCTCGCCGCTCGGTGGCAAGATCACCTTCATCGACACGCCCGGCCACGCCGCCTTCACGGCGATGCGCGCCCGTGGCGCGAAGGTGACGGATATCGTCGTGCTCGTCGTGGCCGCCGATGACGGCGTCATGCCGCAGACGGTTGAAGCCATCAACCACGCCAAAGCGGCCAATGTCCCGCTGATCGTGGCGATCAACAAGATCGACAAGCCGGAAGCCAATCCGCAGCGCGTGCGCACGGAACTGCTCCAGCACGAGATCGTCGTTGAGTCCTTGGGCGGCGACACCCTCGAATTCGAGGTCTCGGCGAAGGCCGGCACCAACCTCGACAAGCTCTTGGAAGGCCTGCAGCTTCAGTCCGAAATTCTCGATCTGCAGGCAAACCCGGACCGCGCCGCAGAAGGCACCGTGGTCGAGGCCAAGCTCGATCGCGGCCGTGGCCCGGTCGCGACCGTGCTTGTCCAGCGCGGCACGCTGAAGGTCGGCGACATCGTTGTCGCAGGTGCCGAATATGGCCGCGTCCGCGCCCTGATTGCCGATACCGGCGAGCAGCTCAAGGAGGCCGGTCCGTCGGTTCCGGCCGAGGTGCTCGGCTTCAACGGCACGCCCGAGGCCGGCGATCGCGTCGCGGTCGTCGAGAACGAGGCGCGCGCCCGTGAGATCACCGGCTATCGTGAGCGTCAGAAGCGCGATCGCGCCGCGGCGCGTGGCGTGACGGCCGCCCGTTCGCTGACTGACATGATGCGCGACCTCAAGGAAGGCACCGGCCGCAAGGAGTTCGCGCTCCTCGTCAAGGGTGACGTGCAGGGCTCGGTCGAGGCCATTGTCGGTGCGCTCGATAAGCTTGGGAACGATGAAGTCACCGCTCGTGTGCTGCACTCCGGCGTCGGCGGCATCACCGAGAGCGATGTCACGCTCGCGGAAGCCTTCAACGCGGTCATCCTCGGCTTCAACGTGCGAGCCAACAGGGAAACGCGCGAGGCTGCCGAACGCACTGGCGTCGAGATCCGCTACTACAACATCATCTACGACCTCGTGGACGATGTGAAACTGGCGATGTCGGGCCTTCTGGCTCCGACGCTTCGCGAGCACCGTCTGGGCGAAGCGCAGATCCTCGAGATCTTCGACGTCTCGAAGGTCGGCAAGATCGCCGGTTGCCGCGTGCTGGACGGCACGGTGGAGCGCGGTGCCAACGTGCGCCTCATCCGCGACAACGTGGTCATCCACGAAGGCAAGCTCAGCCAGCTCAAGCGCTTCAAGGACGATGCGAAGGAAGTCGTCGCCGGCCAGGAATGCGGCATGGCCTTCGAGAATTATCAGGACATGCGCGCCGGCGATCTCATCGAGTGCTATCGCGTCGAAGAGATCAAGCGCACGCTTTGATCGGACGCGCCGTCCCCTGACACGACCAGGCGTGAGCCTACGCATGGTCGTGTTGGGAAGCTTGTCTTGGAACACGAAACCGCGTCGTCCAGAGGCCCGTAGCACGATGACCGCTACATGGGATCGGGGATGAAGCAGGCTTTGAAGAGCCCGGTCCGACCCCGGGGGTAGGGAACTATGCCAAAAAAGAGATTCGACACGGGCCCAGGCCCGAGCCAACGCGCGTTGCGCGTCGGCGAACTCGTCCGCCATGCGATGGCCGAGATACTGACGCGCGGCGATCTGATCGACGACGTCGTCACTTCACATGTGATCACCATTCCCGAAGTGCGGATGTCGCCGGATCTCAAGCTGGCGACGATCTATGTCATGCCCCTCGGCGGCAAGGACGAGAAGGCGGTGGTCGAAGCCCTCCAGCGCCATCGCCGCTTCCTGCGCGGCGAGCTGTCACGGCGCCTCAGCATCAAATTCATGCCCGATATCCGCTTCCGCCTCGACGAGAGCTTCGACGAGGCGGCTCGCATCGACAGCCTGCTGCATTCCCACAAAGTGCAGGCCGACCTCTCCTCGCATCCGGGCGAGGATGACGACGACGATGCGGGACCGGATGGCATGAACTCACACCCCTATGCCCGCCCCTCAAAAGCAGATGATGATGAGACCCCTTGAGCGCGCCACGATGAGCGACATCGCCGACGAGCCCCCCAGCTTCCCGCCCTCGCCCGCCACGCCCTCTTCGGGCCGTGGCCAGCAGCCCCCGCGCCGCAAACGCGACGTGCACGGCTGGGTGGTGCTCGACAAGCCTGTCGGCATGACCTCGACCCATGCGGTAGCCGTCGTAAAGCGGGTCCTGCAGGCGAAGAAGGCCGGCCATGCCGGCACGCTCGATCCCCTTGCCTCGGGCCTCCTGCCGATTGCTCTGGGTGAAGCGACGAAAACGGTTCCTTTCGTGATGGACGGCCGCAAGGCGTACCAGTTCACGGTGGCCTGGGGCAGCCAGACCGATACGGACGACGCCGAGGGCAGCGTCACCGCGACCAGTGAGGCGCGCCCGGACGAGGCCGCCATCCTGGCCGTGCTGCCACGCTTCAGCGGCGACATCATGCAGGTGCCGCCACGCTTCTCCGCGATCAAGATCGCCGGCGAGCGCGCCTACGACCTGGCGCGCGGCGGCGAGGTGGTCGAACTCCAGGCACGGCCGGTCAGGATCGACCGGCTTACGCTCGTCAGCCACACACCGGACCACAGCGTGTTCGAGGCGGAATGCGGCAAGGGCACCTATGTCCGCGCCATCGCCCGCGACCTCGGCCTTGCCATCGGCTGCTACGGCCACGTCGCCGCGCTGCGGCGCACGCGGGTCGGCCCCTTCATGACCGATCGCTCCATATCCCTTGAAGATCTCCAGAAGGCCGGACAAGAGGCGCCCGGTGAGGCGCTTTCGGCCGTTCTTCCGGTGGACGCGGCGTTGGACGATCTGCCTTCGGTCGCCGTCAGCCGGCCCGATGCCGCGCGGCTGGCACGCGGCCAGGGCGTTCTCTTGCGAGGCCGCGATGCGCCGATCATCGAGGGGCCCCTTTCGGTGACCTGCCAGGGACGCCTGGTGGCCGTCGCCGACATCGCCGGCGGCGAGATCGTGCCGCGGCGCGTTTTCAACCTGTCAGGCGGATTGTGAGCGCCGAGCAGCGGCTTCCATCTTAGCGGCCGTCAAGCGGAACCACGCTTCACGCTGGCTTTCCCACGCAATTCGTGTATAGCACGGCAGCATGCGGCACGCGTGCTGCCTCAACAGACCTTGCTGGACGACATCCCGGCCAGGCCAACGTCAAGGAGATATCGATGTCGATTACTGCCGAGCGCAAGCAAGAGCTCCTCAAGGATTATGGGCGGGTTGCCAACGACACCGGCTCTCCCGAGGTGCAGGTTGCGATCCTGACCACACGCATCGTCAATCTGACCGAGCATTTCCGCACTCACGCGAAGGACAACCACTCGCGTCGCGGACTGCTGAAGATGGTTTCGCAGCGCCGTTCGCTGCTCGACTACCTGAAGCGGAAGGATGAAGCCCGTTACCGCAGCCTGATCGAGCGCCTCGGCCTCCGTCGCTGATCGGCATCGCGATCCCGCCACCGGCAACGGTGCCGGGATCGTCTGGTATCAGGCCCCTGAAAACGAGGGTGGCGTGCCCGATCTTCGAGGAGCTCGCCGCCTCCAGGCATCAGAGCATGAGCCCGCGCGGCTTTCCGAATGGCTCGGATGCGAACGAAAGAGAAGAGCGGTCGATCTGATGTCATCAGGCCCATCCGCTCTGGCGACTGAGTGCGCGGCCGCAACTGCCTGTTCGGCTGTAGACAGACGTAAGACGTCGGCCTCGTAGGGTCGAAACCAACAGCAGGCCAGGTCGGCCTGCCGGAGAACCGGGCGGTTGGGATCGCACGGCACAGTGGCTCGCAAGGGGGTAATGCACCCGCGATCGTAGCCACACTCCGAAGCGCAGCATGGTGCTGCGATAGGCACGTATCGTGAAAATGGCCGATTGGCCGTGTTTTGCGCTGCGTCCCCGGGCGGACAGCAAGGGTTGACCGCCCTTCGTGAGGGACACGCGGACTTCGTCCAGCAGCTTCCCTTAGACAGGTTGCTTGAACGGCCAGGCGTGTTGCGTGAACGGCCGGGCCAGACGACCATGGCAGGATCGCCGGATGCTCATCAAGAGATCGAGCCTCTCGCCGTCTTGCTCATGGCGTCGCCAAGCGGCTTACGGCCTTCGGGCCCGAAAGACCATGAGAGATAGAACCCATGTTCGACATTCAACGTGAAGAAATCAATTGGGGCGGCACCACGCTGACCCTTGAGACGGGCCGCATCGCCCGCCAGGCCGATGGCGCGGTTCTCGCGACTTACGGCGAAACGACGGTTCTCGCGACGGTTGTCGCGGCCAAGGAGCCGAAGCCCGGCATCGATTTCATGCCGCTCACCGTCAACTACCAGGAAAAGGCCTATGCCGCCGGCCGCATTCCCGGTGGCTATTTCAAGCGCGAAGGCCGTCCCTCCGAAAAGGAGACCCTGGTCTCCCGCTTGATCGATCGCCCGATCCGCCCGCTCTTTCTCGACGGCTGGCGCAATGACACCCAGGTCATTATCACCGTGCTCACCCACGACCTGGAGAACGACCCCGACATCGTATCGATGGTCGCGGCTTCCGCCGCACTGACCCTGTCGGGTGTGCCCTTCACCGGGCCGGTCGGCGCGGCGCGCGTCGGCTATATCAAGGGCGAGTACAAGCTCAATCCAGCCGTCACCGAGAAAGAGGCCTCTGACCTCGACCTCGTCGTCGCCGGCACGGCCGATGCCGTGCTGATGGTGGAATCGGAAGCCAAGGAGCTTTCGGAAGAGGTGATGCTCGGCGCCGTGATGTTCGGTCACAACGCCTTCCAGCCGGTGATCGAGGCCATCATCCGCCTCGCCGAGAAGGCCGCGAAAGAGCCGCGCGACATCGCCGCTCCGGACGTCTCGGAAGTCGAGAAGGCGGTTCTCGAGATCGCCGAGGCCGATCTGCGCGCCGCCTATCAGATCGTCGACAAGCAGAGCCGCTATGCCGCGGTCGACGCCGCCAAGGCCAAGGTCGTTGCGGCCCTTCTTCCGGAGGAAGGCGAGGCGCGTTTCCCGGCCGAGCAGGTCAAGTCCGTCTTCAAGGAAGTTCAGGCGAAGATCGTGCGCTGGAACATCCTCGACAGCGGCATCCGCATCGACGGCCGCGACGTGAAGACCGTCCGCCCGATCGTCTCGGAAGTCGGCCTCCTGCCGCGCACCCACGGCTCCGCCCTCTTCACCCGTGGCGAGACGCAGGCCCTCGTGGTCGCGACGCTGGGCACCGGTGACGACGAGCAGTTCGTCGACTCGCTGGAAGGCACCTACAAGGAAACCTTCCTGCTTCACTACAACTTCCCGCCCTACTCCGTCGGCGAGACGGGCCGCATGGGTTCGCCCGGCCGCCGCGAGATCGGCCATGGCAAGCTCGCCTGGCGCGCCGTGCATCCGATGCTGCCGCCGCACCACGAGTTCCCCTACACGCTGCGCGTCGTCTCGGAGATCACCGAGTCCAACGGCTCGTCCTCGATGGCCACCGTCTGCGGCACCTCGCTGTCACTGATGGATGCGGGCGTGCCGCTGCGTCGCCCCGTCGCCGGCATCGCCATGGGATTGATCCTGGAAGGCGAGCGCTTCGCCGTGCTGTCCGACATCCTGGGCGATGAGGACCATCTCGGCGACATGGACTTTAAGGTGGCCGGCACCGACCAGGGCATCACCGCCCTGCAGATGGACATCAAGATCGCCGGCATCACCGAGGAGATCATGAAGGTCGCCCTCAACCAGGCCAAGGGCGGTCGTCTGCACATCCTCGGCGAAATGGGCAAGGCGCTGACCTCGGCCCGCGCCGAGCTCGGTGAATATGCCCCGCGCATCGAAACCATCAAGATTCCGCAGGACAAGATCCGCGAAGTCATCGGTTCCGGCGGCAAGGTCATCCGCGAGATCGTCGAGAAGACGGGCGCCAAGATCGACATCGGCGACGACGGCACCGTCAAGGTCGCTTCGTCGGATGGGAAGTCCATCACCGCCGCGATCAACTGGATCAAGGGCATCGCTGCCGAGCCCGAGCTGAACGCGATCTATGAAGGCACAGTGGTGAAGACCACGGACTTCGGCGCCTTCGTGAACTTCTTCGGCTCCCGCGATGGCCTCGTCCACATCTCCCAGCTCGCCGGACAGCGCGTTCAGAAGGTGACGGACGTGGTCAAGGAAGGCCAGAAGGTCAAGGTCAAGCTCCTCGGCTTCGACGAGCGCGGCAAGGTGCGCCTCTCCATGAAGGCGGTGGACCAGGAGACCGGCGAGGATCTCGAGGCCAAGCAGAAGGAAGGCAGCGCCGAGTAAGGCGCTACCCTTCGCATTCCAAAACGAAAAGGCCGGCTTTCGCCGGCCTTTTTTGTTGCTGAGGCGTTCCGGACCGTCATGTCCGTCATCCGAAACGCAATATCGAGAGCCTTATCGGCGGCAAAGCTGCCGCCCCCTCCCCGCCGGGGAGAGGTGACACGCGGAAGGCCGCGCTTACAGCCCTTCGAACAAGGCGGTCGAGAGATAGCGTTCGGCGAAATCGGGAACGATCAGCACGATCGTCTTGCCGGCCGATTCCGGACGGGCCGCGACTTCCAGCGCCGCCGCAAGCGCGGCACCCGCGGAAATGCCGACCGGGATGCCTTCCGACCGCGCCAGCAGGCGTGCGGTGTCAAAGGCAGTCTGATTGCCGACCGTGACGACCTCGTCGATCACCGAACGGTCCAGGACCTCCGGCACGAAGCCGGCGCCGATGCCCTGGATCTTGTGGGGGCCGGGCTGGCCGCCCGACAGCACGGGGGAGTCCTCCGGCTCGACCGCGACGACATGAAGGGAGGGCTTGCGCGGCTTCAACACCTGGCCGATGCCGGTGATCGTGCCACCGGTGCCAACACCGGCGACGATGATATCGACGTCGCCCTTGGTGTCGTTCCAGATCTCTTCCGCCGTCGTGCGCCGGTGAATGTCCGGATTCGCCGGGTTATGGAACTGCTGCGGAATGATCGAGCCGGGGATCGAGGCCTTCAGTTCCTCGGCACGGTTGATGGCGCCGCGCATGCCCTGGGGGCCGGGTGTCAGCTCGAGTTCCGCGCCAAGCAGCGACAGCATCTTGCGTCGCTCGATCGACATCGTCTCCGGCATCACCAGAATGAGGCGGTAACCACGGGCGGCCGCGACAAAGGCGAGCGCGATGCCCGTATTGCCGGAGGTCGGCTCGATCAGTGTCGCGCCCGGCTTGATGAGGCCCTGCTCTTCCAGGGCCGCGATCATATTGACGCCGATGCGGTCCTTCACACTCGCGATCGGGTTGAAGAACTCAAGCTTGGCAAGCAGGCGGGCCTTCAGGCCCCGCTCCTGTTCCAGGCGATGAAGCCGCACGAGCGGGGTGTCGCCGATCGTCTCGGTAATGGAGTCATATACGCGGCCGCGGCCCGGTCCCGTGGTGGATGCGCTCGATTTGTCCGCCATCGCACTTTCTCCGTTGCGCGGGACAATACGTCCCGGATTGATCCCAGCGTTAATATAACAGCATTATAGCGATAATTAAGATATTTTACGGTCTAAATCGTAAAATCCTCAGTGGTGGCATGAGCGGCAAAGACTGCGGTCGCGTCGGCCTTGCGGCACAGATCTTCGACGGTGATCTGATCGAGCTTTGCCAGAAAGGTCTCGCTGGCCTCGCGGATCGTCGGGCTAATCACCCGGTCGACGAGGACCGAATCAGGAATTGGCAAGCCGCTATCGTCATCGCCATCCATCGCTGCCCGCACGATGTCGCCGGCCGAGATCCGACGGCGTTCCCGTGCCAACTCATAGCCGCCGCGGGGGCCGCGAACCCCCTTAAGGATTCCAGCGCGAACGAGCTGCTGCAGCACTGTTTCCAGATGCCGTGGCGGCAGATTGTGGCGTGCGGCGAGAAATTTCGCCGCGACAGGGGTCGGCCGCGCATGGATGGCGACATCAACGACCGCGGCCACGGCCAGAAGGCTGCGCCTGGAGAGCAAGATCATGGCGGATGGCTCCTCTCGGTTAAGTCATCACGTGCCGGTCGAGCCGAAGCCCCCGCTGCCGCGCGCGGTTTCGCCGACGGTCTCGACCTCGCGGAGAGTGACCTGGATGACCGGCGCGACGACGAGTTGGGCGATGCGCATGCCGCGCGTGATGACAACGGGCTCCTGGCCCAGGTTGATCAGGATCACGCCCAGCTCGCCGCGGTAATCCGCATCGATGGTGCCGGGAGCGTTGGCAACGGTCAGTCCCTGCTTGAGCGCCAGGCCGGAGCGAGGCCGTACCTGCCCCTCATAGCCGCGCGGCAGGGCAATCACGAGCCCCGTGGGCACGAGGGCGCGGGCGCCGGGCTGCAGCGTCAAGGGCTGTCCGTCCGGCACGGCCGCGGTCAGATCAAGCCCCGCCGCGTCCGGTGTCTCGTAGCGCGGGACGGGAAGACCCTCGGCATGCGCCAGCCGGCGCAGCCCCACTTCAACGCTCATACAGTACTCTCCTGGAATGCGCGGGCGATCCGCTCCATCAGCCGGGCGGCCACTTCTGTCTTCGGCAGATCCGGCCAATCCTCGACCGCATCGGCGGTCACCACATGCACCGTATTGTTGTCCCCGCCCATGATGCCTGTCGCATGGCTCACGTCATTGGCGATGATCCAGTCGCAACCCTTGCGCTGGCGCTTGGCCTGGGCATAGGCGACAACGTTCTCCGTTTCGGCGGCGAAACCAACGACCAGCCGTGGCCGATCCACGCTGCGCTGCGCCACGGTGGCCAGAATGTCCGGATTCTCCACGAGCGCGAGCTTCGGCGCGGCACCGGTCTTCTTCATTTTCTGTAACGCTTCGCCCGTCACCCGCCAGTCGGCGACGGCGGCGGCAAAGATACCGACATCAGCCGGCAAAGCCGCCTCGACCGCCGCGAGCATTTCGACCGCGGTTTCCACATGGTGAACCGTTACGCCGGGAGGATCGGGTATTGATACCGGCCCCGAAACGAGCACCACCTTGGCGCCAAGTGCCGCCGCCGCCGCCGCGATGGCATGGCCTTGCCGCCCGGAGGAGCGATTGGCAATGTAGCGGACGGGATCGATCGGCTCATGCGTCGGACCCGATGTGATGACGACACGCCTGCCAGCGAGGGCTCGCGCCGCACCGGATCGTCCGGCATCGCCTTGCAAGGTCTGCTCGATCGCGGCGACGATCTCCAGCGGCTCCGCCATGCGGCCGGGCCCCTCTTCGCCGCGCTCGGCCATCCGTCCGCTGTTGGGGCCAACGACGCGTACGCCATCGGCCAGAAGCTGGGCCATGTTGCGCCGCGTGGCCGGATGCTCCCACATGCGCGGATTCATCGCCGGCGCGACCAGGATGGGTTTGTCCGTTGCGAGCAACGCCGTGCTCGCGAGATCGTCCGCGTGGCCCTGGGCCATCTTGGCCAGGATATCGGCGGTCGCGGGCGCCACGACGAGCAGGTCCGCCTGCCGCGACAGCGCGATATGGCCGATATCGGCTTCATCCGTCAGCGAAAACATGTCGGTGAAGGCCCTTTCGCCGCACAGGCTGCCGACCGACAGGGGCGTGATGAACTCGGCACCGGCGCGCGTCAGGATCGCGCGCACGGCATAGCCTCGCTCCTTCAAGCGGCGAATGAGATCCAGCGACTTATAGGCCGCGATCCCACCGGCAATGATGAGAAGAATGCGCTTCTGCAATCCAGACTCCGGCGCCCGCGCTCTAACATTCCGTCCGAACGATTAGCACATTCACGGTGCGGGCTTTACCCCATTTCGCAAAATTCAGCGCGAAATAAAGGTCTTTACAAGGCGAGCCAGATCAGGCCGAGCAAAATCACAATCAGCCAGAGCGCAGCACTGCGGGCACGCCCGCCATGGGCTTCCGCCCGGCCAATGGCCGCCACGCTGTCGTGATCGAGTTGGACCCCCTCCCGCGCCATGCGTTCGACGTCGGCCACCAGGCGCTCGCCCCGGGTGAGCAGGCCCGGCAAGTGGCCGAGAAAGCCGCCGAACTCGCGCGCATTGCGGCTGATATCCGCCAAACGCCCGAGAGGCCCGAGATTCTGCTCGATCCAGCTGCGGACCACGGGATCGGCCGTGGACCACATATCAAGCTTCGGATCGAGATTGCGCGCCACGCCCTCGACCACGACCATGGTCTTCTGGAGCATGACCAGCTCCGTGCGGGTTTGCATGTCGAAGAGCGCCGTGATCTCGAAGAGAAGCGTCAGCAGCTTCGCCATCGAGATCTCATCCGCGCGCCGCTTGTGAATCGGCTCGCCGATGGCACGGATCGCCTGGGCGAAATCCGCGACGTTATGGCGATGCGGCACATAGCCCGCCTCGAAATGCACCTCCGCAACGCGCTGATAGTTGCGGGTGATGAAGCCGTAGAGAATTTCCGCGAGAAAGCGGCGCTCCTCCGGGCTCAAACGTCCCATGATGCCGCAATCCACAGCGACGAGCCGGCCGTCGGGCGCCGCGAAGAGATTGCCGGGATGCATGTCCGCGTGGAAAAAGCCATCGCGCAGGGCCTGACGCAAGAAGCTCTGGATCACCGCGCGGCCGAGCGCGACGCGGTCATGCCCCGCCGCCTCGATGCCCGCCAGATCCGACAGGGGCAAACCTTCCACCCATTCGTTGACCAGGACATCCCGTCCGGTCAGGTCCCATTCAACGGCCGGCACGCGAAAATCGGCGTCATCGGCGGTATTCTGGGCGAGCTCCGAAAGCGCGGCCGCCTCCAGCCTGAGATCCATCTCCATGACGACCGAACGCGCCAGGGTCTCGACGACCTCCACCGGCTTGAGGCGGTGCATGTCTGGCAGAAAACGCGCCGCCAGCCGCGCGCCGAAGCGCATCGCGGACAAATCCGCGTTGAAACGCTCGCGCACGCCAGGCCGCAGCACCTTGACCGCGACCTCGCGGCCGCCCCGCGCATCCAGGAGCCGGGCGCGATGCACCTGGGCGATGGAGGCCGCGGCGACTGGATCACTGAAGCTCGCGAAGACCTGGCCGAGCGGTTGCCCCAGCGTTTCTTCCACGATCGCGACCGCTTCCACCTTGGGAAAGGCAGGCATTCGATCCTGCAGCGCCTCGAGATCGCGCGCCACGCGAATGCCCACGACGTCAGGACGCGTCGCCAGGAACTGGCCGAACTTGACGTAGGACGGCCCGAGCCGCGTCAATGCCGCGGCCAGGCGCTCCGCCCCGTCGCCGCGCCCGCGCCGCTCGATGAGCCGCGCGATGCGGACGCCGGCCCTTGCTGCCGGCGGCAACAGCGACTGGTCGAACAGACCAAAGGCCCCCTCGCGCGCCAGCACGAAGCCAACCCGGGCGAAGGACACGATATGCCAGATATCGGAAAGCGCCACGCTATCGCCTCCCCCGCGCGCTACGCCGGCCGGTGGGACAAGCCATCAAAGCTTCCATGCCGAATGGAGCGCAACGACGCCGAGCGTCATCGGGCGATAGCTCACAGAGCGGAAGCCGGCATCTTCCAGCATGGTCGAAAAGGCCTGCGGCGTCGGGAAGCGGCGGATCGATTCGACGAGATAGCGGTAGGGCTCGGCATCGCCGGTCACCATGCGCCCGACAGCCGGGATGATATTAAAGGAGTAGGCCCGATAGATCGCGTCCGCCCCCGGCACGTCGACATGGCTGAACTCAAGGCATAGCAACCGCCCGCCACGCTTCAGCACGCGATAGGCCTCAGCCAGCGCCTTGTCGATGCGCGGCACGTTGCGAATGCCGAACACCACCGTATAGGCGTCGAATTCACGATCGCCGAAGGGAAGCGCCTCGGCGTTGCTGGCCACGAAGGTGATGCGGTCGCCATAACGTGCTCCCGCGCGATCCTTGCCGACCTCCAGCATGTCGCCGTTGATGTCGAGCACCGTGACACGCGTCTCGGGCCCGCCCGCGTCGAGCACCCGGAAGGCGACGTCTCCGGTGCCGCCCGCAACGTCAAGATGAGCGAAGGGACGGTCTCGCGGGGGCCGCAGAGACGATACCAGCGCATTCTTCCAGACACGATGCAGGCCGCCCGACATGAGATCGTTCATCACGTCGTAACGGCGCGCGACCTTGTGGAAGACGTCGTTCACGAGCGTCTGTTTTTCATCGAGGGGCACCTCGGAAAAACCGAAATGCGTCAGGTCATTCGCCCGGGTCACCGTGATCTCGCATCCCTATTGAAACTGATGATGCAGTCGAAGCGGCCCGACCATAGATCAAGAGCCCCGAGGGGGGAAAGTGCCATTCGGTCGCTCTCCGTCTCTATCTTATTGGAAATGATCGCATTCCATGGCGTAGCGCATTGTGCCCCGCCATGCCCCTGCGGGATGCGCGGGGCGATGCGACGGCACGGCCTTCCGCCTGGACCACGGCCGGTACAAAAGGAAAGCCGGCCTCCGGAAGCGCATTTCCTTAAAATCATCTGTTGCGAGATGGCACGGGCAGGTCGTGCGCCGTGCGGGCGAGCGACCGCTCTGGTATCAACGCTTGCCGATTGTTATCTGAGGCTCGTCTGTCAATGAACGCCGCGACGGTGCAGCGCAGCAGGACCACCGATGCCAGAACTTCCTGAAGTTGAAACCGTCAGGCGTGGCCTGGAACCGGCCATGGTCGGCACGGTGATCACCGCAGTCGAACAGCGACGCCCGAACCTGCGCTTTCCCTTTCCCGAGCACTTCCCGGACAGGCTGCGCGACCAAAGCGTCACAGGCCTCGGGCGACGCGCCAAATACCTCCTTGCCGATCTCTCGAGCGGCGATGTCCTCATCATGCATCTGGGCATGAGCGGCCGCTTCCTCATCGAGGCGCCGGACGGGCGCGAGAGGCCCGGTGTCTACCATCATCAGGCCGGCGGCGACCGTCGTCATGACCACGTGGTGTTCCACCTCGCCAACGGGCTGACCGTCACCTACAACGATGCGCGGCGCTTTGGCTTCATGGTTCTCGTACCGCGCGCCGAGCTGCTGCAGCATCCCTTGATCGCCAAGCTCGGCATCGAGCCTCTCGGCAATGAGCTGGATGCCGAGCTGCTCGCCCGCCTGATGGCCGGGCGGCAAACCCCTTTGAAAACCGCCCTGATGGATCAGGGGCTGATCTCCGGCCTCGGCAACATCTATGTCTGCGAAGCGCTGCATCGGGCCGGGCTTTCACCCGTTCGCGCCGCAGGCTCGCTCGCCACGGCAGCCGGCCGGCCGACGGCGGGCGCGCGGCGACTGGCGACCGCGATCCGCGACGTCCTGTCCGAGGCGGTCGCCGCCGGCGGTTCCAGCCTGCGCGACTATGCGCAGCCGAACGGTTCGCTCGGCTATTTCCAGCATGGATTTCGGGTCTATGACCGGGAGCACGATCCCTGCCCGACGCCGGGCTGCCGCGGCACAATCGCGAGGATGACCCAGGCCGGGCGTTCGACCTTCTTCTGCGCAAGCTGCCAGCGGTGAAGGGGCCCCACTACGGGCCTGACTGCTGTCGACTCCGCTACATTTTGCAGGCCCGGGGCCGGGCGTGCAGAAGAATGCAAGACGAGCGTTGACGCTTGGGTCGCGACACCGTATAAGCCGCGCATCAGGATGGGTGGCGTTCGGCGCTGCCCTCTTTCACTGTTAACAACTGCCGATCCCGGTCACTCGCCACTAATGGCTGTGCGGACAGATCGGGGACGATCAAGAGGTTAGAGATGGCTAATACCGCGTCGGCCAAGAAAGCGGCTCGCAAGATTGCTCGCCGCACGGCCGTGAATAAGGCGCGTAAGAGCCGCGTCCGCACCTTCCTCCGCCGTGTCGAGGAAGCCATCGGCAGCGGCGACCAGGCCGCCGCCGCGGTGGCCCTGCGCTCGGCCGAGCCCGAGTTGATGCGCGCCGCTCAGAAGGGCGTCGTGCATAAGAACACCGCGTCGCGCAAGGTGTCTCGCTTGGCGAGCCGCATCAAGGCGCTGAGCGCCTAATCGATACTCTTTAGATTGCTTTGAAAAGCCCGGCTTTTGCCGGGCTTTTTTTATTTCCAGCTGCCGAATACGCATTTCGCGCGCTACATGCTTGCCTTTTACTCTTGACAAGCAATCCCTGCATCAAGGGTATCTCGCAAGCCCAACCGCGCAGATAAAACGCCGTCAGAACAGATCCTTAGCAGGCAAAGGGTGTGACAGGGGGCGAATCTGTCCATCCGGGCGTGGGGGAGGACGATCCATCGTGTCGCAAATAGCCTCCCCGCGGTGGCGATTCAGCTTGAGCGGAGCCATTACGAAAACCGAGCATCAACAACAATTTACACTGTTTGCGAGCCGCACTGCAGCGGCCGCGACTCGCCGATAGGTGAGCTTTGGCGCCTCCACAACCGTTTGATGTGTTGCGCCCGCCCAAGCGGGTGTCGTAGTGTTAGCGAACTTGAGGCTTTCGCCTTGAGGCCTTCAGCGGGAAAGTTGGAAGAATTCAACCTCTTTTTCAGGAGGGGGCGGTGTTTTTTGTCTGTTCAACAGCTGTCAGGTCGCTCTATATACAGCCTGCGACCTCTGCTTATCGAGCAGCGTGGAAAGCATCGTTACAGATTATGCCGGTGTTATGCGGCCTCCTTATCTGTAAAATTCTTTGTTGCTGTGCACCTGGTCCCGTTGACTCTGCGTAATTTCGAAACAGTCTCCGCACGCCTCTTGTTGCGTACCTTTTTAAGGGCAGGCGCGGCTTAAGGTTTGTTCGTTGGAGATCCAACAGCGGCGCAATCGTCGATTGTGCCGTGGGGACGGTTTGCGCTCAGAGGTCGGGCGTTAAAACAAAAAAAGGAGCTGCGGTCGATGTATAAGGCGAACGAAGGGACGAAACTCGCTGGAGAACGTGGAAGCCCTGAAAAGGGTCCTTTGTCCGGCCAGGGTTTGCGGCCTTCGGAAGCCTTATCAACGGCTCGTGGCCCCGGTATCAGTCCGGGCAATCTTGGTGATCCCCTCAAGGGAAGCGCCAAGGTCGCAAATGGTTTGGGGTCGAGTATCTTGGGAAGTGGTGCGTTGGGAAGTGGTGCGTTGGGAACGGGTGGCAGGGGAGCAGCGGTGGTGAGCACGAGCGCCGTTGGCGATCAGCCGGTATTCGGTGAGCCGTGGACGCGTGTGCGGCGTCGGCTGCGCGTCGAGCTCGGGGAAGATGTTTTTACCAGCTGGTTCGGGCGCCTTGAGTTGGACGGCGTGACGGAGGGCGTCGCGAGGCTGACCGTGCCCACGCGTTTCCTCAAGAGCTGGATCGAGTCCCACTATGCAGACCGCGTCCTGAACCTGTTCCGCGCCGAATGCGCGGAGGTGACCCGTCTCGCGTTGTCCGTCCGTGGCTCGGTGAACCGTGACGCGATCGCACAGGCGCGTCCGGCGGAGCCGCCCGTGCCGCGCCCTGCCTCCGTGCGCGAGGGATTCGCCGAGGCGAGTGTCACGCCGCCTGTTTTTGAGAAACCGGTTGCAGCGACCGCCGCCCAGCGCGGCGAAAGCTCGGATCTCACGGGCAATCCGCTCGACAGCCGCCTGACCTTCGAGTCCTTCATTGTCGGCCGCTCCAACGCGCTCGCCCATGCCGCCGCCGAGCGGGTGGCGCGAGACGACGGTGCGACCCCGCTTTATAATCCGCTTTATCTTCATGCAGGCGTCGGCCTCGGCAAGACGCATCTGATCCAGGCGGTGGCCCACGAAGCCCAGCGCTGCGGCAAGCGGGTGATCTATCTTACTGCCGATCGCTTCATGTATGGCTTCGTGGCAGCCCTGAAGGCCCAGACCGCGCTCGCCTTCAAGGAAAAGCTGCGCGGCATCGACCTTCTCGTCATAGACGACGTGCAGTTCCTGCAGGGCAAGTCCATCCAGCAGGAATTCGGCCATACCATCAATGCTTTGCTCGATGCCGGCCGCCAGATCGTGGTCGCCGCGGATCGTCCGCCCGCCGACCTCGAGGCGCTCGACGAGCGTGTCTGCTCGCGCCTTGCCGGCGGGCTCGTGGTCGAGATGGCCTCGCTGGATGAGGAACTGCGCAACCGGATCCTGATGGCCCGGATCGCAGCGGTGCAATCCGTCCATCCGGCCTTTTCTGTGCCCGCACCCGTCGTGTCCTACGTGGCCCGCGTGATCACCACCAACGGCCGCGACCTCGATGGGGCCGTCAACCGCCTGCTCGCGCATTCCACCCTCTCGGGGTCGGAGATGTCACTTGAGACGGCCGAGGCGGCAATCCGCGATCTTGTTCGCACCAAGGATCCCAAGCGCGTCAAGATCGAGGACATCCAGAAGCTGGTTGCGAGCCGCTACAACGTCTCGCGCGCCGATATCCTGTCCGAGCGCAGGACGGCGGCCGTGGTCAAGCCACGCCAGATCGCGATGTATCTCTCGAAGATCCTGACCTTGCGCTCCCTGCCGGAAATCGGCCGGCGCTTCGGCGGGCGCGACCATACCACCGTGCTGCATGCGGTGCGGAAAATCGAAAAGGCCGTCGGTGACGACAGCGCATTGAACGAAGAGGTCGAACTCCTGAAGCGGATGCTGCAGGAGTAAGGGCTCCTTCGCGACGGCCCGTGGGTTTGTGTGTGTTCACCGCTCACGGGCAGGAACCGTCGCTTGGCCCAACAAGCGCCCTTGCGAAAGCGCTGCCGAGACGGCATTGTGCCTGCCCACCCGTTGGGCGGGCCGGTTTCTTTCCAGCCTGTGCTGCGCGGGACATTGCGTTAGAGAGAAACGGAACGTTCGATGAAGGTCACCGTCGAACGGGCGACACTTTTGAAGTCGCTCGGTCATGTCCATCGCGTCGTCGAGCGGCGCACAACGATTCCGATCCTGTCCAACGTCCTTTTGAAGGGCGTGGCCGGTCAACTGAGCCTGAAGGCAACCGATCTTGACCTCGAGGTGACGGAAACCCTTGCCGCCGATGTCGAAATCGAAGGCGCTATCACGGTCCCGGCCCACGTGATCTATGACATCGTGCGCAAGCTGCCGGACGGCGCGCAGGTGTCGCTGGAGACGACTGGTGACGGGACGCAGATGCTGATCCGCGCCGGACGCTCGCGTTTCAACCTGCAAGCTCTGCCGGAAAGCGACTTTCCGGATCTCGCGGCGGGCGACCTTCCCCATCGCTTCAGCCTGCCCGGCATCGAGTTGAAGCGTCTTATCGACAAATCGCAGTTCGCGATTTCGACGGAAGAGACGCGCTACTATCTCAACGGCATTTTCATCCACACGATCGAGGCTGAGCCCGGAACGACCGTGCTGCGCGCGGTCGCGACCGATGGCCATCGCCTCGCGCGGGTCGATGTGCCGGCTCCTGCCGGATCAGTCGGCATGCCCGGCGTCATTCTGCCGCGCAAGGCCGTCGCCGAGATCCAGAAGCTGCTCGACGGCCTGGAAGCCGAAATCACCGTCGAGTTGTCGCCCGCCAAGGTTCGGCTGACGATCGGCGCCGTGGTTCTGACGTCGAAGCTGATCGACGGGACTTTCCCGGATTATCAGCGGGTCATCCCGGCCGGCAATGACAAGCAGCTCATCGTCGATCGCGACGTCTTCAGCGCTGCGGTCGATCGCGTATCGACCATTTCGTCCGAACGCGGGCGCGCGGTGAAGCTCGCCCTCAGCGATGGCCGCATGATCCTCTCGGTCACCAACCCGGATTCAGGCAGCGCGACCGAGGAGCTCGAAGTCGACTATGACTCGGGGGGGCTCGATATCGGCTTCAACGCACGCTATCTCCTCGATATCACGAGCCAGCTGGACGGCGACACGGCCCTGTTCAAACTGGCCGATGCGGGTTCGCCCACGCTTGTGCAGGATCGTGAGGGGGCAGCGGCCCTCTATGTGCTGATGCCAATGCGGGTCTGACCTGCTGGAGCATCGGGCGCAGGCGTCGGAGCGGGCACGCGCGGGACGATGCTCCCATGGGATGCGGAGCGTTTTGCATTCAGCCAGATCGGGCTTTCTGGCCGCAAGATGCTCCAGGCGACGTGATTGCACATGTGGTCTTTGGCCCGCGACATGTGGACATAGTGAGGCGGTGGGTCCTGCAAGTCCGCCGCTTGTAGCCAGGCAAACTGCGAGGACGCGGCCATTCAGGAGCTCGCGACAGCTCCGCGCGTGAAGCGCCTCATGCTTGCGGATTTCCGCAGCTATGCGGACCTCCATCTTGACGTCGGCGAGGCACCGCTGGTTGCGCTCGTCGGCGACAATGGCGCGGGCAAGACCAATCTCATCGAAGCGCTGTCGCTGTTCACGCCGGGGCGTGGGTTGCGCAGGGCTGATTTCAGCGAACTCGCGCGCCTTGGCGGACGAGGCGGTTTTGCCGTGTCCGCTACGCTGGCATCAGCTTTTGACGAGATACGCCTGGGAATCGGCAGCGAACCAACGGCTGATGGCGGCTCGGGCCGCAAATGCCGGGTCGATGGAACCGCCGTGGCGTCCGCATCGGCCTTCGCGGACTATGTCCGCGTCGTGTGGCTGACACCGGCGTTCGACGGACTTTTTTCGGGCGCGGCGGGCGATCGCCGCCGTTTTCTCGATCGTCTCGTTCTGGCCGTCGACGCTGGCCACGGCACGCGCGTCAATGCTTTCGAGAAGGCCATGCGCGGCCGCAATCGGCTTCTCGCCGAGGATGCTCCCCACCGGGCCTGGCTTGACGCGGTGGAACGGGAGTTGGCGGAACTCGGCGTCGCCGTTGCGGCGGCACGGGCAGAGACGGTGGCACGGCTTGCGGCGCTGATCGAAGCTACCCGCGATGACGCCTCCCCCTTTCCCTCGGCTGAGTTGCGGCTGGAAGGGGAAATCGAGGCGATGGTCAGCGGAACTGCGGCAGTCGAGGTCGAGGATCACTATCGCCGCTTGCTGCGCGACGGCCGGGCGCGCGACAAGGCGGCCGGCCGCACCCTGGCGGGCCCGCAGACCAGCGAACTCGTCGTCCACCATCGCGCAAAGGGGATGCCCGCCGGCCAGTGTTCGACCGGCGAGCAGAAGGCGCTGCTGATCGGGCTCGTGCTTGCCCATGCCCGGCTCGTCACGACCATGAGCGGGATCGCGCCGCTGGTGCTGATGGATGAGGTCGCGGCCCATCTTGACCCGCGCCGACGCGCCGCGCTCTACCACGAATTGGGGGCGCTGGGGTCCCAGGTCTGGATGACGGGCGCCGATCCAGCGCTTTTCACCGAACTGCCGGATGGCTCGGCGCGCTTCCTGGTGACATCAGGCACGGTAACCCCTTACGCGACCGGCGATATTTGAAATCCCACCGACGCCCTGGCCGAGAGATGGCGCCCTTCGCGCCGCGCATCATTTCTGCTATGAGCAACCATAAGCTTTTGGCTTTCGATGCCCCGATATCTTGAGAAGCTGAGACAATGTCCGGCCTTGACCTGATAAGCCTTGCTGTCTTCGCCAGCGTGCTCGCCGCCGCGGGCGCGTCTCCCGGACCGGCGGTCGCCGCCATTCTGGCGCGCGTGCTCGCGCGCGGGGCAGCGGGCGTCGCGCCCTTCCTGGCCGGCCTGATCGTCGGGGATGTGGTCTGGCTGGCGGCCGCGGTGCTCGGGCTTGCCGTCATGGCCCAGACATTCCACGAACTCTTCCTTGTCATCCGCTATCTCGGCGCGGCCTATCTGCTCTGGCTGGCGTGGAAGCTGTGGTTCGCGCCCATCTCGACCGCGCCGGGGATCTCCGCAGAAGCGGGTCCCGGCGAACGGGGGGCGCGTGCTTTCATGGGTGGCCTCATGCTGACGCTCGGCAACCCGAAGACCATGATGTTTTATCTCGCGCTTCTGCCCAATATCATTAATCTGGCGGATGTCCGGCTTTTGGCCTTCGTCGAACTCGCCGGCGTCATCATCGCCGTCTTGACCGGCGTATTTACGGGATATGTCCTTCTGGCGACACGTGTTCGCCGGCTTTTCACCTCCCCGCGCGCCATGCGCTGGCTCAATCGGGGGAGTGGAACCGTGATGGCCGGCGCAGCCGTTGCTGTCGCAACGCGATAAAGCCGCATTCTCAAGGGAAAAGTGCCCGCGCGGGCGTGAAATCTCACGCCCGAATGATTAGATTTATACTGTCGAATCAAAGGCTGCGGTGCAATCGCAGCGATGCTTCCCGATATCGGATTGGACCTATCCATGGCTGAACCCGCCCGCGACGTGAACGAAGAGTCCTATGGCGCCGATTCCATCAAGGTGCTCAAGGGCCTCGATGCCGTCCGCAAGCGCCCAGGCATGTATATCGGCGATACCGATGACGGCTCCGGCCTGCACCACATGGTGTATGAGGTCGTTGACAACGCCATCGACGAAGCGCTGGCCGGCCACGCAACGCTGGTGACAGTCACCCTGAATGCCGACGGCTCGGTCACGGTTTCCGATAATGGCCGCGGCATCCCGACCGATATCCACCCCGGCGAGGGCATTTCGGCCGCCGAGGTCATCATGACCCAGCTCCATGCGGGTGGGAAATTCGACCAGAACTCCTACAAGGTCTCCGGCGGCCTGCACGGCGTTGGCGTGTCCGTGGTGAATGCGCTGTCGAGTTGGCTCAAGCTGCGTATCTGGCGCGGCGGCAAGGAGCATTTCGTCGAATTTCGCCATGGCAATGCTGTCGCGCCGCTTGCTGTCGTCGCCGAAGTTCAGGACAAACGGGGCACAGAGGTCAGCTTCCTCGCTTCCACCGACACCTTCACCATGGTGGAATACGACTATGCGACGCTGGAACATCGCCTGCGCGAACTCGCCTTCCTGAACTCGGGCGTGCGGATCGTTCTGACAGACAACCGCCATGCCGAGCGTAAGGTGGAAGAGCTGTTCTACGAGGGCGGTGTCGAGGCGTTCGTGCGCTATCTCGACCGCGCCAAGACCACGCTGCTCGGCAAGCCGATCGTCATCCGCGGCGAGCGGGACGGTGTTGGCGTCGAGGTCGCCCTATGGTGGAACGACAGCTACCACGAGAATGTGCTGGTCTTCACGAACAACATTCCCCAGCGCGACGGCGGCACGCATCTCGCCGGGTTCCGTGGCGCGCTCACGCGCCAGGTGACCGGCTATGCCGAGACGTCCGGCCTCTCCAAGAAGGAGAAGGTCGGCCTCACCGGCGATGATTGCCGTGAAGGCCTGACCGCTGTTGTCTCCGTGAAGGTGCCGGACCCGAAGTTTTCGTCGCAGACCAAGGACAAGCTGGTGTCCTCGGAGGTGCGGCCGGCGGTCGAGGGCGTCCTCAACGAGGCGCTGGCGATCTGGCTGGAGGAGAACCCGGCCGAGGCCAAGACCGTCGTCGGCAAGGTGGTGGAGGCAGCCGCCGCCCGCGAGGCCGCCCGCAAGGCGCGTGAGCTGACACGGCGCAAGGGCGCGCTCGACATTGCCTCCCTCCCCGGCAAGCTCGCCGACTGCCAGGAGCGCGATCCGGCAAAGGCCGAACTCTTCATCGTCGAGGGTGACTCGGCCGGCGGCTCCGCCAAGCAGGGCCGCAACCGCGAATACCAGGCCGTGCTGCCTCTGCGCGGCAAGATCCTCAATGTGGAGCGCGCGCGCTTCGACAAGATGCTGTCCTCGGAGCAGATCGGCACGCTGATCACCGCCCTCGGCACCGGCATCGGCCGCGAGGATTTCAACGCCGACAAGCTGCGCTACCACAAGATCATCATCATGACGGACGCGGACGTGGACGGCAGCCACATCCGCACCCTGCTGCTCACCTTCTTCTTCCGGCAGATGCCGGAACTGATCGAGCGCGGGCACATCTTCATCGCCCAGCCGCCGCTCTACAAGGTCACGCGTGGCAAGTCCCAGCAGTATCTCAAGGATGAGCGCGCGCTTGAGGATTACCTCCTCGAGGGAGGGCTCGATGGCGCTCTGCTGCGCTTCGCCAATGGCGAGGAGCGGGCCGGGCTCGACCTGAGGGCCCTGGTCGACGAGTCACGGCTCGTGCGGCATATCCTCGGCAACCTCCACACCCGCTACGACCGCGCCGTGGTGGAGCAGGCGGCCATCGCTGGCGCGCTACGCCCGCAGGTGGCTGAAGAACCGGAAACCGCCGACGAGGCCGCCGCCTATATCGCGCGCCGTCTCGACGCTCTGGCCGAGGAAACGGAACGCGGCTGGGAAGGCCGCGCCGAAGCGGGCGGCTTCGTATTCAGCCGCGTCGTTCGCGGCGTGAAGCAGGTGGCAAGTCTCGATGCCGCGCTGCTCGCCTCATCCGAGGCGCGGAAGCTCGACGAGCATGCCTCCAGCCTGCAGGTCTACGCCCATCCCTCGAGGCTCGTTCGCCGCAACGAGGAGATCCTCGTGGACGGGCCGATCAACCTGTTCAACGCGGTGACGACGACCGGCCGCAAGGGAATCCAGCTGCAGCGCTACAAGGGCCTCGGCGAGATGAACCCCGACCAGCTCTGGTCCACCACGCTCGATCGCGACGTGCGCTCCCTCCTGCAGGTGAAGGTGAAGGAAGTCACCGACGCCGACGACATCTTCGTCAAATTGATGGGCGACACGGTGGAGCCGCGCCGGGAGTTCATCCAGGCGAATGCTCTCAATGTGGCAAACCTCGACGTCTGAGGCAGCGCTCCAGGCTGGATCGACGTTCAGGGATAGCCCGCGCTCGGTCACCCGGGGACCGGGTGAGAGCGAGGCAACGTCTCTAGATCACGGACAGCCGCTTCGCGGCTTCCGGGATGACATGGCGGGCAGCCCACGCCTGACTTGATGGCGTATCCCGCCGCAAATCGGAAGCCTTGAAACTCGCTTCGTTCTAACGGTCACCCGGCCGCCGGAAGGCCAGCACCTTGTCGGTATAGGTCTCGACCACGACGCTGAAAGGCGTGCCATCAGGCAGGCTCAAGACAGCTTCGTGCCGTATGACCTCGGTCGGAACGGCGAGAGTACCTGCGGCGGTCGCCGGCATTTGGACTCGCCGGCTCGACATTTCCCACCCATCAGGAAGCGGCGTCCATAACAGGCGCGCCGACAGTGTGCGCCGTCGAAACTGCAGCGCTTGCACGGCTCGCCCGAAGGCCGTGTCGGTTTCATCGAGCAGCCGGTTCATCTCCGACGTGAGCCGGGCTGGCACGTACCAGTTGTCCGCCTCCGACAGCACGAAGTCGCCGCAGGCGAGCTGGACCCGCCGATAGCGCACGGGCTCCGCCTCCCCCACCCCGAGCGTCTGCCTGATGGCCGCCGTCGCCACCTTGTCGGCACCACGCACCAGCCGCGCGACCACGCGTGCCGGCGAGGCGAGTTGGTGTCGCGCGCACCAGCGCTCCAGCGTGAGCGTGGCGCTTGGGTTGCTGAGGAGTTCGGCATTGAGGGTCTGCAGCAGCGCCAGCGCTTCAAGGCGGTTGACGAAATCATCCTGCCCCGAGAACGTGTGTGCGGGTGCGGCGCTCTCCGCGTGAAGCTGGCCGGCCGCCAGGACAAGCGCAACGCCGGCCCCTATGGCGGTGCATTCGACGGCGCATCTGGCCGTTGCCTTGACCGTCGTCTTGACCGTCGTCTTGGCGGTTTTTCTCGCGACGTTCCTCGTCGCGGCCATCACCTGTAGCAGCACTCGGGATTTCGCCATTGGCCGTCGAAGCATATCCGCGCGCCTCACAGGTAGAACAGCAACGTCACCAGCAGGAAGACGGGAAGCAGGATGCCGCCGGACCATAGCATGTAGCCGAAGAAGCTCGGCATCTTGACACCCCGGTGGCGGGCGATGGCATAGACCATGAAATTCGGCGCGTTGCCGATATAGGTGTTGGCCCCCATGAAAACGGCACCGGCCGAGATCGCGGTCAAGGTGAGCGCGCCCTCGTGCATGAGATGCTGGGCGTCTCCGCCCGCCAGCTCGAAGAAGACGAGATAGGTCGGTGCGTTGTCGAGGAACGAGGACAGGATGCCCGTCAGCCAGAAATAGGCCACCGGCACGGGTTCCCCCGTCGGCCCGGTGACGAGATTGACCAGGGGTGCGAATGCGCCGGACGCGCCGGCCCTCAGCATCGCCATCACCGGGATCATGCAGGTGAAGATGGCCGCGAACAGCTTGGCGACTTCCGCAATCGGGCCCCAGCTGAAGCCATTGGCCTGGCGGATGCCTTGCCGCGTCAGAGCGAGCGAGGCCAGCGCCACCAGCACGAATACGCCATCACGCAGCGCATTCTGCAACTCGACCCGCGCCCCGGGAAGATCGAAGGTTATGCCCGGCTTCCAGGTCGCGCTCACGAGAACGGCCGCGATGATCACACCAATCAGGGCGAAATTCGCCAGCCCTTCGACTCCGAGACGGCTTTCGGGCGTCGGATCGCGCAGCCGGGGCGCGATTTCCTCACGCTTATAGAGGCGCCAGTCCAGCAGGAAGAAAACCCCGAGCAGGATCGCGACCACGAGTAGCGTTTCGGCCAGGAGATGTTGCGTGGTCCAGAAGAAGTCCACCCCGCGCAGGAAGCCGAGAAAGAGTGGCGGATCACCGAGCGGCGTCAAAGAGCCACCGATATTGGCCACGAGAAAGATGAAGAAGACGACCACATGCACATTGTGCCGGCGATCGTCATTGGCGCGCAGCAGCGGGCGGATCAGGACCATGGCGGCCCCCGTCGTGCCGATGATGCTGGCGAGGCCGGCCCCGATGGCGAGGATCGCGGTGTTCGTGCCGGGACTACCGCGCAGGTTGCCGCGCACCAGGATGCCGCCGGCGCAGGTGAAGAGCGCGAAGAGCAGCGCGATGAACGGCACATATTCGAGAAGCGCCGTATGGATGAGCGCCTCGAAGGCGACATCCGCGCCCTTGATGACGGCGAGGGGGAGTGCCGTTAAAATACCCCATGCCAGCGCGATCTTGCCATAATGATGCTCCCAAACATGGGCAAAAAGCAGCGGTCCGAGGGCGATCGACAGGAGGATCCCGACGAAGGGCGTGGCCCAAAGCAGCGCCAGCGACGCGCCGTCGAGCTCGGCGGCCATGGCGGGAAGCGCGCTGGCCAGGAAGGCGGCCGCGCCCGCTGCGATGATAATGCCCCTTTTCAAGGCGCGCCCTTGCTTTGATTGCTGTTTGATGCCGGCGTTGCCGCCAGCTTGGCTGTTACTCTGGTTAAGGCTTTCGTGAGACGCTGGCAATGACACGGCGTGATTCGCGATCATGGAGGCCCGCAGGACGATGTCGCGCATTGCGGCCCGCGCCTGTCGAGGTTTCGTTCTGCCGCGCTGATGTGCGAAAGGGTCCGTTGGAATGTGCCGCTTTCTTGCTTACCACGGTGAACCGGTGCTGCTGGAGGATCTGATCTGCGCCTCCGACCATTCGCTCATTCATCAGTCGCTGCACGCCATGGAATGCAAGACGGAAACCAATGGCGATGGCTTCGGGCTGGGCTGGTATGGCGAGCGGCCGACCCCTGGCATCTTCCGGGATCTGCGACCGGCCTGGTCCGATGAGAACCTGCGCTCGCTTTGCGCGCAGGTGCGCTCGCCGCTGTTCTTCGCCCATGTGCGGGCGGCGACAGGCACGGCGACGAGCCGGGCCAATTGCCACCCCTTTTCGCATGGCCCGTGGCTGTTCATGCATAATGGCCAGATCGGTGACTATGTCCGCATCAAGCGTCAGCTCGAGGCTGTCCTACCCGACAGCCTCTATGACATGCGCCAGGGAACGACCGATTCCGAGGTCCTGTTCCTGCTGACGCTGGCACGTGTCGAGGCCGGCATGGCGCCGGATGAAGCGCTGACCGATGTGCTTGCCCTCGTGAAGAGCACCATGCTCACGGCCGGCATTACCACGCCGCTGCGATTCACCGCCACGCTTTCGGACGGTCAGACCACCTGGGCTGTTCGCACCGCCTGCGACGATCACCCGCCGAGCCTTTACATGCTCGCCCGGCCGAAAGCGGTCATTTTCGCCTCCGAACCTTTGGAAATGCGTCGCGAGGGCTGGCAAGCCCTGCCGCCCCATTCCATCGCGGTCGTACGGCACGGCGAGGAGGCGGCGGTCTCCCCCTTCGCGATACGCGCGCCCTCACTGAACGCGGCCTGAGCCACGCCGGTGCACCACCTCGGCAATGCGATTGGCCGTGCGTTGCGCCGCGGCTCGGATGCGCGCGAGTGCCGGCGCGACGATGCGTGACTGCGCCAGCGGCGCATCCTCGGCGGTATCACCGACGATGAGTGCGATCGCCGTCACCACACCATCGCGCACACTGCGGGCGATCAAGGTGATATTGCCGATATCGAGGCGATCACCTTCGCGCACGCCCTCCTCAAAGGTGTCGGCAAACATCGCGCCCAACGTCAGGCCCTGAAGGCTCCCGTCCGGTTCAACACCATAAGCGCTCGCGAGATCGGCGAATTTGATATCAGGCGAAAAGGTGAATACCGCCGACAGGGCACGGCTCCGGTGCCCCTCGAAGGCCGCGAACAGGCGGTCCAGCCGGCGAATACGATCCGGTGGGACGAGGAAATAGCCGTAGTCACCCACACTGAGCACGCCTGCCTCCTCCGGCGTCAGCACCGAACCGCTGCGAACGATCAGGACCGCGCGCGCCCATGACGGCAAGGTTCCGCGCTGGATGACGGGGCTGTCGGCGAGGAGCGGATAGCCCACCATTTCGAGGTCGACCTTGCCCGGCAGGTCGATCTCCACGCGGCTGATCTCCGGAGCCGGATCGGCCAGGGCGACACCGGTATGGCGCGCCACGAAGGCCACGCTCCAGCCCTGCACCAGCAGCGAGACCAGGACAACGAAGAAGGCGACATTGAAATAGAGCTCGGCGTCCGGCACCTGGGTCAACTGGGGGATCGCGGCGAGGAAGATCGATACGGCGCCACGCAGGCCGACCCATGAGACGAAGGTCTTTTCCTGGCGGCTGAAGCGGAATGGCGTCAGGCATAGCCAGACCGCCACGGGCCGGCCGACCAGCATGAGAAAAGCGGCCACGGCAAGCGCCGGCAAGGCATGCGCCATCAGCCTCTCGGGCGAGACGAGCAGGCCGAGGACGAGAAACATGACGATCTGGCAGAGCCACGTCGCCGCATCGTGGAAGCTCAGGATCGAGGCGAAGGCCCGCACAGGCCGGTTGCCGACGACGAGACCGGCGAGATAGACGGCGATGAAGCCTGAGCCGTCGAGGATGCCGGCGAGGCCGTAGATCATGACGGCGAGCGAGATGACGAACAGCGGATGGAGACCGGCCGGCAAAGTGACGCGATTGATAAGCCAGGCGATGGTGAGCCCGCCGCCGATGCCAAGGCCGCCGCCGATCAGGCATTGGCGCATCAGGTGCAGCGGGATGTTGGCGATCTCCGAATCAAGTTCGGCATGGCCCTGCGCACCGATGAGGGTGACGAGCAGCACCACCAGGAAGACGGCGACGGGATCGTTGGTCGCCGATTCGACCTCGATGGTGGCGTTCACCCGGCGCCTGAGCTGCAGGCCCCGCGCCCGCATAAGAAAGAACACGGCCGCGGCATCCGTGGAGGCGACGATCGAGCCGGTCAGGAAACCCTGCAGATAATTCAGGTTGAGGAGCGGCATGGCCACAAGGCCGGTGAGCCCGGCCGTGATGACGACGCCGACTGTGGCGAGCAGGATCGCCGGAGCCGCACCGCCGCGCACGCTCGCGAGCCGGGTGCGGAGCCCACCGTCGAACAGGATGATCGCCAACGCCAGCGAGCCAATGAGATACATGGCCCGGTAGTCGTCGAAGAGAATGCCGCCCGGCCCGGCTTCACCCGCCACCATGCCGATCAGGATGAAGACCAGCAGCAAGGGTGCGCCGAAACGCGAGGCCATCAGGCTGGACAAAATGCCGATGGCCACAAGTCCGGCGCCGCCGAAGAGCAGCGAGTTGACAAAAACGATCGTGTTCATTCGGCCCTGCAGCTCCGGGCCGTACGGACTAGGATGCAGCCATATGTCGACTCGGGAGTGATATGCTGCGGCACGGAAAGGCCTCGCGCAAGCAGCAAGGTCACACCGCTTCGAGAAACTTCATCAGCGCGGGTCATTCCGGGTAACAGCCCCTTAATCTGCCACATTTACGATGCCTTTCGTGAATTGTCGGAATGTGAGGTGAATTCGTGCGCGACGCGCAGGGTCTCCTTGCATGCCCCGGCGGACGAGCCGATGGGAGCCATGCGCCTGGTCAACGGCGGGGACAATGGTTGCGACCGTGCCAAGGCCCGGACGCGCCGGTATCAATGCTCGAGGACAGGACATGCGGGACTTCGACCGCCGCGGGCATGACCCGGATGACGAGGCGGATTCTCACCACGGTCAGCGCTCACGGAGGCTGGAGACGCGGCGCCGGCAGGAGCCCCACGGGCATGCCCAGCCCACCTTCGCGCGCGGGGAACGCGCATACGCGGGGAATGCGGATATCGTGCTCTCGCCCGGCGACCGGCCCGGCGGGTCGCTCCGCGATCATGCCTCCGGGGAGCGCGCGTCGGGACCCAGGGGCCGCACAACTGAGCGCGTGACGCGGACGACGGAACGCAGGGAGCCTTCCTTCACCGCCGATGCCGGCTTCGCAGCGGCCTCCCGTTTCGCGGGGGAGTCGGATATCGACGTCACCATGAGCATCGATGACAGAGGTGCCGAACCCGGCGACGACCGCCGTACCGAGGATAGTATGATGGCAGCGTCCCCGCGTAAGAAGGGTGGTTCTGGTGGCGGCGGCGGCCGTGGCGGCCGTGGCAGCGGCAGCGCCGGAAAAGGACGGAAGCGGCGGAAGCGTTCCTTCCTCGGGCGTCTCTTCGGCCTCTTCGTCGTGCTGGGGGTGTGGTGCGTCGTTGGCCTCGCCGGCGTCGTGGCTTATCACTTCGCGCAGCTGCCACCCATGTCGGAACTCACCGTTCCCAAGCGCCCTCCCAATGTCGCCATCATGGCGGCGGACGGCTCGCTGCTCGCCAACCGCGGCGACACAGGCGGCCAGACTATCGCCATCCACGACTTGCCGCCTTATCTGCCGATGGCCTTCCTCGCCATCGAGGACAGGCGCTTCTACAGCCATTTCGGCGTCGATCCCGTTGGTATTGCCCGCGCGGCCTTCCGCAACGTCACCAGCCGTGGCGTGGCGCAGGGTGGCTCGACGCTGACCCAGCAGCTCGCCAAGAACATGTTCCTGACGCAGGAACGCACGCTGTCGCGCAAGATCCAGGAGGCGATCCTCGCGCTCTGGCTGGAGCAGACCTACACCAAGGACCAGATCCTCGAGCTCTATCTCAACCGCGTCTATTTCGGCGCCGGCGCCTATGGTGTCGAGGCGGCCGCGTTGCGCTATTTCGGCAAGCACGCGAGCGAGGTCTCGCTTGCCGAAGCCGCCATGCTCGCCGGGCTGGTGCAGGCCCCCTCCCGCCTTGCGCCAAGCCGCAATCCGCAGGCCGCGCGGGCTCGCGCGGAGGTCGTGCTCGGGGCCATGGTCGATGGCGGCTTCATTACCGAGAAGGCCGCCAAGGCCGCCGTCCTCGCCCCCGCGACGGCCGTGAAGGCCAAGGGTGCTGGCTCGGCCAACTATGCCGCCGACTATGTGATGGACGTGCTCGACGACTATGTCGGCAAGGTCGACATGGACATCGTCGTGGAGACGACGATCGACAACCGCCTGCAGGCCGCCGGGGAGCGCGCGCTGGTCGAGGAACTCGACCAGAAGGGCGCCAAGTACAAGGCGAGCCAGGGCGCACTCGTGTCACTCGCGACCGATGGCGCCATCCGCGCTCTGATCGGCGGACGCAACTATTCCGAGAGCCAGTTCAACCGCGCGACCACGGCCAAGCGGCAACCGGGCTCCTCCTTCAAGGCTTTCGTCTACCTCGCCGCCCTCGAGAACGGCCTGACGCCGGATACGGTGCGAGAGGACTCGCCCATCAATATCCGGGGTTGGCAACCGGCCAACGCCAACCGGCGTTATAACGGCCCGATCACTCTGACCACGGCGCTCGCCTATTCCATCAACACCGTTGCCGTGAAGCTCGCGGTGGAGATGGGCCCGCGCGCTGTCGTTCGCACCGCCCAGCGCCTCGGCATCACCTCGTCGCTGCAGGCCAATCCGTCGATCGCTCTCGGCACCTCGGAAGTCGCGCCGATCGAGCTCGTCGCGGCCTTCGATGCCTTCGCCAACGGGGGCATCGGCGTTATCCCCTACGCGGTGAAGACCGTGAAATCGGCTGACGGCAAGGTGCTGTACAAGCGCACTGTCGTCGATCTCGGCCGTGTCATCGAGCCCGCGCAACTCGGCATGATGAACGGCATGCTCCGCGAGGCCGTCACCATCGGCACCGCCAAGGGCGCCCAGCTCCCGGGCTGGGAAGTGGCCGGCAAGACGGGTACGTCGCAAGATTACCGCGACGCCTGGTTCATCGGCTTCACCGGCAAGGGCGTCACCGGCGTGTGGATCGGCAATGACGACAACTCGCCAACCAGGCGCGCCTCCGGCGGCAACCTGCCCGTCGATGTCTGGAGCCGCTACATGAAAGTGGCCGTCCAGGGCGAGAAGCCGGTACCGCTGCCGGGCATCCGCTACCAGCCCTCGACGCCAAACTACCAGTCCATGGGCGGGGAGATCGCGGCGAACCAGGGCGTGACGGCGGAGGATGAAGTGACGCTGGTGCCGCCCGGCGCCGTGGGTGGTGGCGACCGCGTAGCCGCCCAGCCGCAACCGCGCCAGCCTCCACGCCAGCGCGGCCTGCTGGAGCAGTTGTTCGGCGGCTGAGACTTCCAGGGCGTTCGAACGCTGCGCTCCAGCTTGCGACCCGGAGGCTTTTCGACGCAGCTTGGATCGGGAAAGGCTGGGTTTCGCCCCCGGTCTCGAAGAAGCGCTCGACGACCGCATGTCAGTTCGCCGCTTCGTCGACCTCTGGCGCGGGAAGCCCGGCGTCCGATCACACAACGCTATGCTGCTTCCGCGATCATCTGACCATCCGTCCGCCAAACGTGAATTTCTCAACGATCCCCGCAGGGGGAAAAATCAGCGCGGCGTCCGAGGGATCCAGAACGCCGTGGACCAGGACAATGGGGCCGAGGGCCGCCCTCGCTCACCGCGCCCCGGCGGGGATGGAGACGAGCTCGCGTCCCGCAACTTACGCGATGACCAAGGGAGCCCCCAGCACAGGGCGCCGCCTAAGACTTTGGTCGAGGTCGCCCCTCGTCTGCTTGACACCCAAGCGTCGGCCTGAGTAAATCACCAGTTAGTTACAACATGCGCGGAAAGCGTAGTCTGGGAAACGCTCTGGTGGAGGTTATCGGATGGCGACCACGTCGGTCCGTACGCTTGCTCGCATCGTGGACTCGCCCTGGGTCAGGCCGCTCGGCCTGCTGGTCCTCTTGATCGTGTTCTGGGATGTGGCGGTCCGGTTATTCAATATTCCACCCTACCTCATCCCCGCACCGATCGACGTCATCAAGGCCTTCCGTACCGAGGGGCCGATGCTGCTGGCCGAGAGCGTGCCGACCACGCTCGCGACAATCGGCGGCTTCCTGTTGTCGGCGGCCATCGGCATTCCGCTTGCGATGCTCATCGCAGGCTCGCGTACGGTCGAATCCTATCTCTATCCGCTGCTGGTGTTTTCGCAGTCGATCCCGAAGGTCGCGATCGCGCCGCTTTTCGTGGTGTGGTTCGGCTTCGGCATGACGCCCAAGGTGATTTCCGCCTTTCTCCTCGGCGTCTTTCCCGTCATCGTCTCCGGCGTGCAGGGCTTCAAGTCGCTCGATCCGGACATGCGGGATCTCGCCCGCTCCATGAAGGCCTCATGGCTTCAGTCCTTCGTGATGGTGAAGCTGCCCCACGCCATGCCGGCCATCTTCGCCGGCCTCAAGGTGTCCGTGACGCTCGCCGTCGTCGGTGCGGTGGTGGGCGAGTTCGTCGGCTCCAATTCGGGCCTTGGCTTCGTGCTGCAGCGCTCGATCGGCAATTTTGAACTGCCCACGATGTTCGCCGCGCTTGTCCTGCTCGCGGCCATCGGCGTCATCCTGTTCTGGATCGTCGATCTGATCGAACGCTTTGCTATCCCCTGGCACGCCAGCCAGCGGCAGGAATTCTTTGCAACTGCTTGACGGTCAATATATTCGCCCGCGAAACCGCCAGAAAAAGGCGGACCGCAACTACCGGAGGAATGATGATGTTGAGAAGATCTGTTCTTAAATCGATACTTGCAGGCGCCGCTGCTTTGGCAGCGCCCTCTTTCGTCCTCCCCGCAGCGGCGGCCGACAAGGTCACGCTGATGCTCAACTGGTATGTCTATGGTGAGCACGCGCCGTTCTACTATGGCAAGGAAAAGGGCATTTATGCCGCCGAGGGCATCGACCTCGACATCCAGGAAGGGCGCGGCTCGGCCGTGACCATTCAGGCGGTCGCGGCCAACACGGCAACCTTCGGCTATGCCGACGTCGCCACGATGATCCGCGCCGCCGCCAAGGGCGCCCCCGTCACCTCGCCGGGTGTGCTGTTACAGACGAGCCCGATGTCGGCAATGGGCTTTTCAGACAAGAACATGCGCAAGCCCGAAGACCTGAAGGGCAAGACCATCGCGACCACGCCTGGCGATTCCATGTCGCAGATCTGGCCGCTCTTTCTCAAGAGCGCCGGCCTGAAGGAGAGCGAGATGAAGATCCTCTCCGGTGACGCGCAGACCAAGCTTAACGCCGTCATCAGCGGTCAGGCGGATGCCCTGCTCGGCTATTCGATGGACCAGAGCATGAAGATCAAGGACGCGACCGGCAAGGACGTCTTCCCGATCATGTTCGCGGACTATGGCATTCACCTCGTCTCGTCCGGCATCATCGCCAATCGCGACTTCCTCAAGAAAAACGAGGACCTGACGCGGCGCTTCATGGCCGCCACCACGAAGGCCATACTCGCGGCGGAAAGGGATCCGGACGGCGCGGTCGAGGCCATCCTCAAGGCCCTGCCGAAAGCCGGCCAGCGGGCGACGCTCAAGGAGGGGTTCGAGCTGACCATCCCGCTCTATCGCACGGCGGAAACGAAGAACCTGCCGCCTTTCCATGTCACCGACCAGAACATGATCGATTCCGTCAATCTGCTGGTCGAATACGGTGGTCTCGAGGCCTCTGCCAAGAACGACGTAAAGAGCTTCTACAGCCGCGATTACTTGCCGAAGGCCGCTGGCGGCTGATCGAGCCGGCCTAGGCTCTTTCAAACACCGTCCATGGTCGAGATCAACAGGCTCGCGGGGGAGGTAGTATGTCGCTGTCGTTGAGAGTGGTAAATGGAATGGATAAGCCAAAGACCAAGCGGCGGCTTATCGAGGTCAGAGGTCTCAAGAAGACTTACCGCACTCGCGACGGCGACGTACCCTCGTTGAAGCCTATTGACCTCGACATCCACGACGGTGAGTTCGTCGCCGTCGTGGGCCCGTCGGGCTGCGGCAAGTCAACTTTGCTCAAGCTTGTCGCGGGCCTCATCCCGCCGACTGCCGGCGAGATCCTGATCGAGGGCAAGGCGGTGACGGAACCGCCGGATGATGTCGGCATCGTGTTCCAGAGTCCGGTTCTGCTCGCCTGGCGCTCCGTGCTGCGCAACGTCATGATGCCGGTCGAGGTGCGCAAGCTCGACCGCGCTTCTCATCTCGAGCGGGCTCGCAAGCTCCTCAAGACCGCCGGCCTGGAGGGCTTCGAGAACAAATATCCCTGGCAGTTGTCCGGCGGCATGCAGCAGCGCACGTCCATCTGCCGCGCCCTGGTGCATGATCCGAAGATCGTGCTGATGGATGAGCCGTTCGGCGCCCTCGACGCGCTGACGCGCGAGCGGATGAACCTCGAGCTGCAGCGCATCCATCAGGAAACGCGCAAGACCATTCTGCTCATCACGCATTCCATTCCGGAAGCCGTCTTTCTCGCCGACCGGGTGGTGGTCATGTCGGAGCGACCCGGGACCATTGCCGCGATCTATGACGTGGAGCTGCCGCGCCCACGCCGCCTCGAGGACATGGGCAATCCCCTGTTCAGTTCGTTGACCCAGACGATTCGCGAGCATTTCTACGCGCGCGGACACCTCGACTGAGACGGCTCATGGGCCTCCGCGTCACCATCGACGAGATCGCGCTTTTCGAACGCCCGATGACGTTCCGCCTGCCGTTCCGCTTCGGCGCGGTGACGGTGACGGAAGCCCCGCAGGCTTTTGTCCGGGTGCGGCTGACCGGCGAGGACGGCTTGAGCGCCACCGGCGTCGCCGCCGAGATGATGATGCCGAAATGGTTCGACAAGAACCCTGCCAAGAGCCCCGCGGACACCATTGCCGACCTGAGATTGAGCCTCGCGATCGCGGCCGGCCTCTATCGCGATGGCGCAAGCCGGCCCGAGACCGCCTTCGGCCACCATGCC
The DNA here is from genome assembly GCA_930633525.1 of Hyphomicrobiales bacterium. Taxonomy (NCBI): domain Bacteria; kingdom Pseudomonadati; phylum Pseudomonadota; class Alphaproteobacteria; order Hyphomicrobiales; species Hyphomicrobiales bacterium. The sequence continues at coordinate 4,624,206 of CAKNFP010000001.1, read as the reverse complement.
AGGGTCTATTCCCGGCAGATCGCGGCCACGGCCGAGCAAGGCCTCCCCCCGCTCGCGGGCGCCTATGGCCCGGCGCTCATCGACAAGGCCATCGTCGACGGCGTGCTGAAGCTCACCGGGCTCGATCTCGCCGCCGGACTCCGCGCCAATGTGATTGGCATTGATAGCCGGCTTACTAATGATTTGGCGCAGGAGGATATCGACGCTTTCCTTCGTGGCGTCGCGCCGCAGCCGCGTGTCCGTCTCCGCCACACCATTGGCTTCGTCGACTCGCTGGATTCGCTGGCCGACGAAATCGCCCATACGAGACCTCGCTATTTCAAGATCAAGCTGAGCGGCGACGTCGCGGCGGATTGCGCGCGGCTTCGCGCCCTGACGGTCGCTCTCGAGACGCTGGTGCCTGACTTTGCCACGAGCCTCGACGCCAATGAACAATATGATCAGAAGCGCCTCGCCGAATTGATCGCGGCCTTGGGAAAAGACCACATTCTTAGCCGGCTTAGGTTTAGGCTTCTGTATATCGAGCAACCTCTCGACCGCGCCGCCACTTTCGTGACGCCGGTCACGGGCGCGGGTGATATTCCCTTCATCATCGACGAAGCCGATGGCAGCTATGATGCCTTCCCCAAAGCGGCGGCGCTCGGCTATCGCGGCGTTTCATCGAAGGCCTGCAAGGGCCTCTACAAGTCGCTGATCAACGCCGCACGGGTGGCAGCCTGGAATCGGCGCGACGGCGTGCCCGAACACTGGTTCGTCACCGGGGAAGACCTCACCTGCCAGGCCGGGCTCGGCGTGCAGCAGGATACGGCGCTGGTCGCTTGCCTCGGCATCGGCCATGTGGAGCGCAACGGCCACCACTATGTCGACGGCTTCGGCGCGGCGCCTGCCGCGGAGGCCGCCGGTTTCGCCGCGGCGATGCCCGGCTTCTACGAGCGCCAGGGCGATACCTGGGTGCTGGCCGTCGGCACGGGGGAACTCCCGACCGCCCCCCTTCTCACACCGGGCTTCGCCAGTGGCGCAATGCCAGACTGGGCGAGTCTCGCACAGATCAAGGATCACGCGCATGTCGCTTGAATGGGCGGGGGGCGTGAAGCCTCGGGCCAAGACCGCCCAAGCCGAGATTGCACAAGCCGAGACTGTCCGAGCTAAAACCGTCCGAGCCAAGACTGCGCAGGCCGAGATTGCGCAGCCACCGCGCACGCGTGACCCCGAGGCGACGCGTGCCAAGATCCTCGCCGCCGCAACGTTCGAATTCGCGGCCAGCGGCTTCGCCGGCGCCTCCATCGACGCCATCGCGAACCGATCGCAGGCCAACCGACGGATGATCTATCACTATTTCGGCTCGAAGCGCGGCCTATGGCTCGCCGTTCTCGAGGCCGCCTACGAGCGCGCGCGCGTGGCAGAGGTCAAGCTCGATCTGGGCCGCCTTGCGCCGGAGGAGGCCATGCGGCGCCTCGTCACCTTCACCTTCGACGCCTTTGTCGGTGACCGGGTCTTCATCAACCTGCTCAACAGCGAAAACCTGCACCAAGCCCGGCATCTCAAGACGTCATCGCGGGTGAAGGAGATGCATTCGCCGTTGATCGGAATGATCAGCGAAATCCTGGACCGGGGTGTCGCGGCGGGACTGTTTCGCGCGGGCATCGACCCTGCCCAGCTCTGGATCTCGATTGCCGGGCTTTCCTACTTCTACTTCTCCAACATTCACACTCTGTCCGTGATTCTCGACCGCAACTTCCCCGGCAAGATGGAGATCGGCGCGCGACGCGCCCACATCGCCGAATTGATCCTCGCCTCGCTCAGGACCTGAGACAATCCGGACCTGGCCCCCCGCATGCGCGCTTCCCGTCACACAGTGACGTTACGCGAGACTGGGAAGAACGAAGCGTCTTCAGGGCCAGGGAAATGGGAAATATTCCACGCAAGGATCGAGCCACCCTAGATAAAATTTGAATATTATATGTATATAAAAGTATATGATTATTTCCTTGTTATATTTGAGATATATTTATGTCTCCACAAAATTGCCATCAAGCCGATTATCTTCGTGAGACACTTTTTATTGATGGTGAATCATGCGCAGAAGCCTCATATATACCTTTCCACTTCTCGTTCTTACGAACTTCGGTGCCCAGGCATCGCCCGCCGACTCGGCTTTGCTAATCGCAAAGCCGGAATCCACACAGACAATGAGCTTCTCGGGCAAGTTCTCTTACCAAAAGACCTTTCGGATAACGTTTTCGAACGTTGGAAAATCACCCGTTGATCTTGGAAAGACCTGCCTTATCCTGACAGGTGAGGATGGCCGACACTATGGCGTCGACACGATCGAGGATACGATTTCAAAAGGGATTGTTGAGCCTGGAAAATCGGCAAATGGATTCGCCGTATTTCAAAGCAGAGACGACGATATTTTCAAACAGAATAAAGTTTCAATAACCGATGCATGTAAATAATCGAATTTAAATTTCCGTTATTGAAAATAACCCTCTCATCATTTCACGATACGGAGTGATGAGAGGACCACGTGGACGATGTGCTCGCCCCAATGGGCAAGGCGCTCCGGCGCCGCGAGATCGCGGGCAAAAATCGTCGAGAGCGTGTGGCGGTTGGACAGGTAGAAGGCCGCGAGCGAGGCGATGCTGATATAGACATCGACCGGATCAAGGCCCGGCAGAAAGCGTCCCTGCGCCGCCCCCTTGTCGAGAAGCTCGCGCAGTTTTTCGATGAAGGGCGAATGCAGGCTCAGCACCTTCGCCGATTCCCGGAGATTCTCGGCCTTGTGCAGATTTTCCGTGGCGAGGAGGCTCAGGAATTCCGGGTTGTCCAGAAAATATTGCCACGTGAAGGCCGTGAGCCGGCGGATGCCGTCCTCCGGGTCCGCCGTTTCCAGCTCAAGCGCGGCCTCGGCGGAACGGATCGAGGCATAGGCCTCTTCCAGAACGGCCATGTAGAGGCGCTGCTTGTCGCCGAAATAGTGGTAGATCATGCGCTTGTTGACGCCAGCGCGCTCCGCCACCGCGTCGACACGCGCGCCGCCAATTCCCTTGTCCGCGAATTCCCGCGTCGCGGCCATGAGAATGGCCTGGCTCGTGCGGTCCGGGTCGCGCGAAGTGCCCGTATAGCCCCGGCGGCGCGGCGCTGCCGCCCCCCTGTCACTCGTCATTGCTTGTCGGCTCCGCGCACGAGACGTCGCAAAAACGCGACATGGAGGCGTTCCCTCGCAGACAAAGCGGCCGATCGCAAGGCCCGGATGGCCGCGTGGCGCCGGCGGACAGCCCGTTGGGGAATGTCAACTGCGCCGTTCGCAATGCAGCGCCCACGGCAACCACCCTTGCGGCGGGCGGAAAAATAGGGCTCCCTCACAGTTCATCAAGATGCAGAGCCTTGCAGGATGTAGAGTCTCGCCATGTTGCGCGTCGAATCGCCTGGCTTGCGCCGGGACCGCATGGCCACCGCGGTGCTGTTCCTGGTCAATGGTGCCGTGTTCGGTGCCTGGGCGACCCATATCCCCGTCGTGAAGACGGTTCATGATCTGTCGCCGTCCCTGCTGGGCCTCGCGCTTCTGGCCTTGGCGGCCGGCGCACTCCTAGCCATGCCCGCCTGCGGCGCGGCTCTGGCGCGCTTCGGCGCAAGGCGGGTGCTCGGCGTCACGGGGCTCGCTTTCAGCGCCCTCCTCGCGCTCCTGCCGGTCATGCCCCAGGCGGCCGGGCTGTTCGCTGCGCTTTTTCTGTTTGGTGCCTCCGGCGGTGCCATGGATGTTGCCATGAACGCCCACGGCACGGCCGTGGAACACCAGTTCGGCCGGCCCATCCTGTCCTCCCTTCACGGCATGTGGAGCCTCGGCGGGCTGATGGGCGCGGGGCTGGGGGGCCTCAGCCTCGCCTTCCTGCCGGCTGCGGTCGAAGCGGCGGCTCTCGCGATCGTCTTCGCGGCCATAGTTCTCACAGCCGTCCGTTACATCCAGCCGCAGATGGTCACCGCGACCAGCGATGACCCGAAGCTGGCGCTGCCGGACAGGGCGACCCTTGCGATCGGCGCCGTGGTCATGCTCGCCTTCATGGCCGAAGGCGCGTTGCTCGACTGGAGCGCCGTGTATCTCCGCGAGACACTTGATGTGCCGGCGAGCTCCGCCGGGCTCGGCTTCGCCGTTTTTTCCGGCGCAATGGCGGCCTCGCGCTTTCTCGGCGACAGCATCCGCAGGCGTATCGGCCCTGTGATGCTGGTCGCCGGCGGCGCCTTTGTGGCCGCCGTGAGCCTTGGACTTGGGATCGCCTTGAACCACCCGCTGGTGGCTGTTCTGGCGTTCGGCATCGCGGGCCTTGGGCTTGCCAATGTGGCGCCGGTCGGCTTCAGCACCGCGAGTGCTCGCAGCGTCGTCAACCCCGCGCAGGCGGTGGCGGCGGTGGCGACGCTGGGCTACGGCGGAGTTCTGATCGGGCCGGTTATGCTCGGCTTCGTCGCCGAGGCGACCTCGCTGTCGGGCGCGCTGAGCTTGACGGTCGGCCTTTGCCTTCTCATTGTTTGCGGTGCGCGCGTCATGCGCAACAAGCGATTCAGGCCGGGAACCGACCAGTGATCAAGGGGCGTTTGCCGCATCGGCGATAGTTCGGGGAATATGATGGAGATTGGTTTTCTGGGAGATGTCCTCCTTGATACGCATAACTGGATCGGTTTGAAGGCATGGGCGGCGTTCGTGGCGGCTTCGGCGGTCGTCCTGTTGATTCCCGGTCCGACGATCCTGCTTGTCGTATCCTATGCCCTCGGCCAGGGCCGGCAGGCCGCGATGCCCCTCGTGCTCGGTGTTACGGTCGGCGATACGATCGCCGTGATTGCATCCCTGGCGGGCCTCGGAGCCATCCTCGCCGCATCCGCTCTTGTCTTCACGATCGTGAAATGGCTCGGCGCGGCGTATCTCGTGTATCTCGGCATCAAGCTGTGGCGCGCCGATCCGACCCTGCAGAGCGCCGCTTCTCCCGCAAGGGCGCGCCCCATGGCCATGTTCTCGCATGCGGCGCTGGTCACGGCGCTGAACCCGAAGAGTATCGTCTTCTTCGTGGCGTTTCTCCCACAGTTCCTCGATCAGAGCCGCCCGCTCCTGCCGCAGATGATCATTCTGGCCGCGACCTTTGTCACGCTGGCGTTTTTCAACGCGGCCGGCTACGCCGTGCTCGCCTCCTCGGCCCGGCGCCTCGTCAGCCGCCCCGGCGTGCTGAAAGCCGTGAACCGCACCGGCGGCAGCCTCCTCGTGGGCGCCGGCATAGCGACGGTTACATGGCGATCGTGACCTGGCGATCGTGACTTAGCGATCGCGCCTTGGCTATTACGACTTGGCGATTACGACTTGGCATCCTTGGAGGATCGGACCGAAAGTGCATTGTGGCTTTCGGTCCGATGCTCAAAAGAGACGGCGCGGCGATCCCGCTGAATGGGGCCATTGATCCTATGATCCCGGGGCTGTGGAATGAGTGACGATACGGTCAGCATCCATCATCACTGGCGCATCAAAACGCTGGCGCTGCGGCTCACCGATGGCCGCCAGTCCCCAACCGCTCTGAAGATCCAGCGCGGCGTTTGCCGGCTGATGGCAGGCCTCGGCCAGGTTTCGGTGACGGAGCTGACCTTGGCCTCCGGACGCCGCGCCGACGTCGTCGCGCTCAGCCCCGCCGGTGAAATCACCATTGTCGAGGTGAAATCGAGCCTCGCCGATTTCCGGGCGGACACGAAATGGCGGGACTACCACGCCTTCAGTGACTACCTGCTCTTCGCCGTCGCGGACGATTTCCCGATCGAAGTGCTGCCCGAGGACGCCGGACTGATCGTCGCCGACGCCTATGGCGCTGCCATCCTCCGCAAGCCGGAGCGGACGCCGCTGGCAGCGGCACGGCGCAAGGCGGTTACAATCCGTTTCGCCCAAGCGGCGGCAGCGCGCTTGCACAGCCTGACGGATCCGGATGGTGCGCCAAGCGCCTTGCTTTGATCAAGCGCCTTGTTTTGCTTCTGCCCCGTCATCGCAAGAACCGCTGCAGGCCGATTTCACGCAAGTCCACCCCGTCATTCCGGGCTCGGGCCTTTGGCCCGCCCCGGAATGACGACCTGATTCTCTCAAGGAAACAGTGGATCTAGCGCGGGGCGCGCTTCGCGAGGATGCGCTGCAGGGTGCGGCGATGCATGTTCAACCGCCGGGCGGTTTCCGACACATTGCGGCTGCAGAGTTCGTACACGCGCTGGATATGCTCCCAGCGCACCCGGTCCGCCGACATCGGGTTTTCGGGCAACTGGGCGCGCTCGCCCTGCTGCGCCATGAGGGCGGCGTGAATCTCGTCGGCGTCAGCCGGCTTCGCCAGATAGTCGAAGGCACCAAGCTTCACGGCGGTCACCGCAGTCGCAATATTGCCATAGCCGGTGAGCACGATGCAGCGCGCGTCGGGGCGGCGCTCCTTCAGGCGGGTGACGACATCGAGGCCATTCCCGTCGCTGAGGCGCATATCGATGACGGCGAAAGCCGGAGCCGCCTCATCGATGGCCGCGAGCCCTTCAGCGACACTCTCGGCAACGCGTACGCCATAGCCACGGGTTTCCATGGCCCGCGCCAGCCGTGTCAGGAAAGGCCGGTCATCGTCGACGATCAGAAGACTGTTGTCGCCTTCGATCTCTGTTTGCTCGGAGTCTACCATCCGGTCACCTCACGCAGGTGGGCCACTCGATTCCCGGCCTCTCAATCGCTGAGAAATTCCGGGCTAGAGCATGCTGCCTCAAGAGGAAGATCCGCCTTAGACGTAATCTGCGCTCTGTCACTTCTTTATATAATCGCGTTCGCCGCCGCGATGATCTCTTTCCCTAGCCGCCCCTTTGACGTCGATCAATGCTGATCGATCACGAAATAGGCGCTTGTGACACTTTTCTAAAGGACCAAATCGCGCTCGATCGCATCGATTGCCCCATTTTTCTGCATTCATCGCCATCGGCCGACCTCGGGAAGCGGATCGATATCCCGCTCGAAGACACCGCGCGGCCATGTCACGGTGACGATGGCGCCCCTGTCCGGCGCGGCCGCATTGCTGAATTCGATCGTCGCCCCGGAGCGCTCGATCAAGGTCTTTGCGATGAAAAGACCAAGGCCAAGGCCGTCACCGGGTTCACCACCGCCCCGGCGGTCGGAGCCCCGCGTGGTGACATAGGGATCGCCCAGGCGCAGCAGCACCTCCGGCGCAAAACCCGGTCCGTCGTCGCGAACCACAACGCTAATCGTGTCCTTCGTCCAGGATGCGTCAATGACGACGCCGGAGGTCGCGAAATCAACCGCGTTGTCGACGAGATTGCCGAGCCCATAGAGGAGGCCGGGACTGCGGCGGCAGATGGGCTGTGCGCCCTCACCGCTCGCATTAAGAGTGAGTGGCGTACTGAAGGAGCGCTGAGGGTTCGCCACTTCCTCGATGAGATCGCGCAGCGTCAGGCGTTCGAGCGGCCCGGCCTCGCCGGTGCCTAGCGAGGTCAGCGTGCCGAGGATCTTGCGGCAGCGCGCGACCTGCTCGCGCAGCAGCGTGATGTCCTCGGCCATGGGGCCGTCCTTCGGCGCGAGCTTGTCGAGCTCCTTGGCCACCAGCGCAATGGTGGCGAGCGGTGTGCCGAGTTCGTGGGCGGCAGCAGCGGCGAGGCCATCGAGCTGCGACAGGTGCTGCTCACGGGCGAGCACGAACTCGGTCGCGGCCAGCGCGTCGGCAAGCTGCCGTGCCTCCTCCGCGACGCGCCAGGCATAGACACCGGTGAAGGCCAGGCCGAGCAGAATGGCACACCAGATGCCGGCCACATACAGGAAGGGCAGGTGCAGCGTCTCGCCGGGATTCCAGGGCAATGGCAGGTGGTAGAAGGCCAGAATCGTGACGCAGACCATGGCCATGAAGCCGAGCGCCAGCGTTCGCCAGGGCTGCAGGGCCGTCGCCGAGATCATCACCGGCGCCAGCAGAAGCATCGCGAAGGGATTCTCCAGGCCGCCCGTGAGGTAGAGCAGAGCGGATAGCTGCAGGATATCGTAGCCCAGCAGCAGGGAGCCGGCGTTTTCGCTCAACCTGTGGCTGATCGGGTAGCGGATACGGAGCGCGAAGTTCAGCCAGGCTGACACCGCGATGGCGACGAAGCAGAACGCGAAGGGAAAGGGAAAGCCCAGACCGAAATGCACGCCGACAACGGCGGCGCTCTGCCCCACGACAGCCAGGGAGCGCAGACGGACGAGGGTATCCACCCTCAGATGCTGGGCTGTGCGCCGTATGGTTGCTGTATCGTTAACGGCCATGGATCCATCCCGGCCGGGCACGCCCGACTGTATGTCGGCTAACGCCTATGGGCGCATCGCGCAAGCGCTAAGCACAGCTTCAGCCTGGCTTTTTGGGAGTTGCGCCGCCATTGGTGATGGTCCGTGCCGCATGATCAGCCTTGACGGAGGCCAGGCTTCACAAAGGGTTCCGGCAGGTGCCCCTCGGGCGCGCCCGGAACACAAGATCCCGATTGTGCGTTGCATCAGCGTGGACGTGGTTTGAATGATTACAGAAAAAAGGTTAAGATCACGTCTCGATTTTGCGACGCAGCATCGCGGCGAGCCCTGTTGCGCCTCCCTTTGTAACTCTCCCACGAGGGTAGAGAATGAATTTTGCCTATTTCTGGTATGAGGCCGCGCACGCTCTTGTCAGCCCGGCCCGCGCCGTCACAGATGCGGCGAGACTGACATTCAACAATCCGATCAATCCGCTCACCTATACCGCCTACGGACGCACAGTCGCGGCCGCCTGCGAACTCTTCGAGCGAACGACGCGCCGCTACGGCAAGCCGGCCTTCGGCCTGAAGGAAACCATCGTGGAGGGCATGACCTGCCGGGTCCGCGAGGAGGTGATCTGGCAGAAGCCGTTCTGCAGGCTGCTTCACTTCGACCGCGGCGGCAAGGCCAAACGACTGGACCAGCCGAAGCTCCTGATCGTCGCGCCAGTCTCCGGCCATTACGCGACGCTTCTGCGCGGCACCGTCGAGGCCTTCCTGCCAACGCACGACGTCTATATCACCGATTGGATCGATGCCCGCCTCGTACCCCTTTCCGAAGGGCGTTTCGATCTCGACGATTATATCGATTATGTCATCGAGATGATACGCGAGCTCGCACCCAACCTGCATGTGCTTGCGGTCTGCCAGCCTTCCGTGCCCGTCATCGCGGCGGTCGCGCTAATGGAGGCGGACAATGATCCCGACGTTCCCGCCTCGATGATCCACATGGGCGGCCCGATCGACACGCGCCGCTCGCCGACTTCTGTCAATCTTCTGGCGCAGGAGCGCGGCACCGAATGGTTCCGGCGCAATTGCATCGTGAAGGTGCCCTTCACGCAGCCTGGCTTCATGCGCGAGGTCTATCCGGGCTTCCTGCAGCTGTCCGGCTTCATGGCGATGAACATGGACCGGCACCTGACGGCGCATTGGGAGATGTTCCAGCATCTCGTCGACGGCGACGGCGACTCGGCCGACAAGCAGCGCGAGTTCTACGACGAGTATCTCGCCGTGATGGACATGACCGCTGAATTCTACATGCAGACGATCGACGAGGTGTTCGTCAAACATAGCCTGCCCAGAGGCGAGATGAAGCACCGGGGCAAGCCTGTCGATCTTGGCGCCATCCGGCGTGTGGCGTTGATGACCGTGGAAGGCGAGCGCGACGACATTTCGGGCGTCGGCCAGACGCAGGCCGCCCACGACCTGTGCAAGAACCTTCCCGCCTCGATGAAGCTTCAGCACCTGCAGCCGGGTGTCGGTCACTATGGCGTGTTCAACGGCCGCCGTTTCCACCAGGAAATCGCGCCGAAGATCACGGCCTTCACCAAGATGTTCAATGGTGAGACGACTGAAGTCCGGCCGGTGCGCCGGCTCAAGGTCAAGGGAGAGGCAGCCTGAGGCTGCCTTGGACCGCGTGCGGATTGTCACGCCCATGGTGTCACGCCCATCTCGTCATGCGGATGTGCTATTGATGGCCGACCTGCCACAGGCCTGAATCCGCATGCGCATCAGTCTGTTTAAACGGTCGGCTCCTGATCCGGACCATATCGCCGTGCGCCACGGCGCGGAGACGTTCCGGGTCGCCGTGCGGCGGCGGGCGGCAGCACGACGCTTCACATTGCGGGTGTCGAACGCAACCGGCGAGGCCGTGCTGACCTTGCCGGAACGTGGCGATTTCGCCGCGGCGCGACGTTTCGCCGAAGCCCAGAGTGGATGGCTCGCCGCGCGTCTCAAGCGCGTTCCGGACAGGACGCCTTTCGACGTGGGCGCGCTCGTGCCGTTGCGCGGTACTCCTCACCGCATCGTCCACTGGTCGAAGGCACGTGGCGTACCGGAAGCAACCGTCGATGCCGCCGGCGCCCCCATCCTCGCCGTCACCGGTGAAACCCCGCATGTGCCGCGCCGCGTCATGGACTTTCTCCGGCGCGAGGCCACGCGCGATTTGACGGAGGCGGTGGCACGCCACACCAAGACCCTCGGGATTCCCGCGCGCAGCATCAGCATCCGCGACACCAGAAGCCGCTGGGGGTCCTGCTCGGCGCAAGGGCGACTCAACTTTTCCTGGCGGCTTATTCTGGCGCCGCCTTATGTGCTCGACTATCTCGCCGCCCATGAAGTCGCCCATCTCAAGGAAATGAACCATTCAGAGCGATTCTGGCGCTTGACGCGCCGGCTCTGCCCCCGCACAGACGAAGCAGAAGCCTGGCTCAAGCGACATGGCTCCGCCCTGCATCGCTTTGGCTGACAACATACTGATCCGGAGGAAACATCGATGAGCGAGCCATCCGCCGTAACGGCCATCGCGCTGGCCTTTGCCAATGCGCGCGCCGAAGCCCGCGCCCTGCCGAGTTTTCCCGGTACGGTGCCGGACAGTTTCGAGGCAGCCTATGCCGTGCAGAAAGCGGCCATGGGCGCCCATCCCGCCAATCTGCGCGGCTGGAAGGTGGCCATGGTCAGGCCGGATTGGCGAACAGCGTTCCCGGAGGAGCGGCTGGTCGGCCCGGTCTACCATGTCATCGACGTGCCGGATGGCGGTACGGCAACCATGCCTGCGATCAACGGCGGTTACACGGCAGCGGAAGCGGAGTTCGTCGCCGTGATGGCGCAGGATCTCCCGCCGCGCGAGAAGCCTTATGAAGCAGCGGAAGTGGCGGCGGCGATCAGTGCCCTTCATATCGGGGCAGAAATTGCCGGCAGCCCGCTGGTCAATCTCAACGATCTCGGACCGGGCTCCATCATCAGCGATTTCGGCTGCAATGCCGGTGTCGTGCTCGGCCCGGAAGTCCTGGGCTGGCAATCCCGCCCCTGGGAGGGCCTCACCGCGAAATCCACGGTCAATGGCGCTGCCGTTGGCGAAGGTGCCGCGGCCGGCGTGCCGGGAACGCCTCTCGCCGCCGTGGTTTTCCTGGCGAACAGGCTATCGCGCCTGGGCATCACGCTGAGGGCGGGAGACCTTGTCTCGACAGGTATGGTGACCGGCATCCACAAGGTGGCGGCGGGCGATCGGGCCGTCATCGATTTCGGCGATTGCGGCCAGTTCACCATCGATTTCGTGACGGCAAAGCCGATCGATTAGACGACCTCATCCCTCGCGGGAGCCCGCGCAAGGGCCGACCTTCCCAAGCAGCAGGTTACGAAGCAACAGCTCCGGGGGCCTGCTGATCGATTAGAAAAACAATCGCGATCGCGCGATACGATCAGCAGAACTCACGACGACAACGGCCGTGCCGCGCGGGCCTCTAGATCACGCTGCCGGCACGGGACCATCCCGGCAGCGTGACTGTCAGGGCTTGGAGCATGCTCTGGGCAGTCCGAATCCCTACCCGCGGATCGTCACCGGACATGATGCCCATCCAGTTCCTGCAGCCGATCCTTTTGGTTTCCGCTATCATCGCTCTGCTGGCCCCGATCCCTCGCGGGGCAGGATTAGGCCTCCTGGTCGCCAGCTACGGCGTGGCGTTCCTGACCGGGCAATTGGGCAGCCCGAGCCTCATCACCGTCGCGCTGCTGCTCCTCGCCGCCTATGCCGTCTCTGCGCGGCATTCGAACCCCGCGCGCTATCTCGGCCACGGCTTGTTCCTTGGCCTCACCATCGCCTTGAGCCTGCACTGGATGCCGGGCTTCAACAACTGGCGCCTCATCGGCCCGGAACGGCTGACCCCCGACGCCGTGCCTTTCACGATGTATCTCAATCTCGACAAGCCGCTCAGCGGACTCTGGCTGCTGCTGGTCCTGCCGTGGCTACGCCCGCGCTACACGCTCGGCCAACTCCCGATCGGCCTCGCCGGAGCCGGGGTGGCCGTGCTGCTGTCTCTGCCGGTCGCGCTCGATGCCGGCATCACGGCGTGGTCGCCCAAATGGCCGGCATCGAGCGGGCTTTGGCTTGCGAACAATCTCCTCATCGTCACGGCCATGGAGGAGGTGGTTTTCCGCGGCTATATCCAGTGTGGACTTAGCCACTGCCTCCGAGGCTGGCGGCATGGCGGCTGGATTGCGCTGGTTCTCTCGTCGGCCGTGTTCGGCATGGCGCATTTTGCCGGAGGCTGGCCCTGGGTGCTCCTGGCGGGACTGGCCGGCCTTGCTTACGGCTGCGCCTTCCGCTTCGGAGGCCTGCCGGCCGCCATCATTGCCCATTTCGGGCTGAATGCGGCGCATTTTTTCCTGTTCGTGTATCCCATGCTGCAGGCTGGGACCTGATCTCTCGTGTCCTCCCCGCGCGAGGGAGGACACGAGAGATAGAGCTCGCGCGAGGCGGTTCAGCCGTAGGCTGCCGCAGTCGCCTTCGCGCCTTTGTCGAACAGGCTCGCCAGCGCGGCCGTGACGGCCGCGACGAAGGTGCCATTGGAAGCGAGATCCTCGCCAAACACGGCCCGCACACCGATGAGCGCGGCGACCAGCTTGTCAGCATCCCGGCCGGCAGCATCCGCCAACGCCTTGAACTCCGCCGCCAGCGGATCACGCACGTCGATCGGCTGGCCGGCTTCGTCGACCCCCGTGACGTAACGCATCCAGGCCGCGACCGCGAGGGCATGACGCTCGACCGGCAACCCGCGCGCCAGACGATCGCGGATCGTTCCCAGCAGCCGTTGCGGCAGCTTCTGCGAACCGTCCATGGCGATCTGCCAGGTGCGGTGCTTCAGCGCCGTATTGCGGAAGCGTTCGATGAGCGAACGCTTGTAGCCCGCGACATCGGCGCCCTCTGGCAGCGTCAGCGTGACGGTGGAATCCTCCATCAACGCCGCGACATAGGCCGCGATCGCCTCATCCGCGATGGCTTCGGCAACGGTCTGGTACCCGGCGAGATAGCCGAGATAGGACAGCGCCGAGTGGCTGCCGTTGAGCAGCCTCAGCTTCATCGCCTCGTAGGGCGCGACGTCCTCCACCAGGGTGGCGCCGAATTTCTCCCAAGCCGGCCGGCCGGAGACGAAATGATCCTCGATCACCCATTGGGTGAAAGGCTCCGTCATGATCGGCCACGCGTCCGTCAAGCCGAGCGCGCCGGCGATGTGGCTGCGATCGGCATCGGTCGTCGCCGGCACGATGCGGTCGATCATGGTGTCCGGAAAGCTGATCGCCTCCCGCACGTGGCGGCCAAGTTCGGGCGAGACGAGATCGGCGAAGCGAGTCAGGATGCCCTTGAGCGTCTGGCCGTTGGCCGGAAGATTGTCGCAGGACATCACGGTGAAGGGGCGCGTGCCGGCAGCCTGCCTCCGGGCGATGGCGGCCGTGATGAACCCGAGCGCCGAACGCGGACGCCGCGGATTGGCGAGATCGTGCACCACATCCGGATGCGCCTCGTCCAGACGACCGGTCGCCGGGTCATGGCAATAGCCTTTTTCCGTGACCGTGAGGCTGATGATCGCCACGTCCGGATCGCTCATGCGGGCGATCAGGGCCTCCGGATCCTCCGGCGCCACCACCACGTCGAGAATGCTGCCGACGACCCGCAGTGTTTCGCCGGACGTCTCGCGGACCGCGATGGTGTAGAGGCTGTCCTGCGGCACCAGGGCATCGCGCGTGTCGGGGCTGCGCAGGCTCGCGCCGACGATGCCCCATGCGAGATCGCCTGATTTCAGGACGTCCTCGGTATAGACGGCCTGATGCGCCCGATGGAAAGCGCCGATGCCAAGATGGACGATACCGCCGCGGACCCGGCTGCGATCATAGGTCGGACGTTCGATCGCGGCAGGCAGACCGCCGAGACGGGAGGCATTGAGGCGGGGCGGATGCGTCACAGCTTGTAGGCCTCCTTGGCCAGCCGGTAGGCGAGATCTTGGGCGACGTCGGCGGCTTCATCCTCGTCGAGGCGATGGGTCACCACGAGTTCGGCGAGATAGCCGCAATCGACGCGGCGCGCCACGTCATGACGCGCGGGAATGGACGGGAAGGCGCGGGTGTCGTCGTTGAAGCCGACGGTGTTGTAGAAACCTGCGGTTTCCGTCACCAGCTCGCGATAGCGGCGCATCCCCTCCGGGCTGTCGTAGAACCACCAGGCCGGGCCCAGCCTCAGGCAGGGATAATGCCCGGCCAGCGGCGCGAGCTCGCGCGAATAGGCCGTCTCATCGAGGGTGAAGAGAATGACCGTGAGGTCACGCTCGTTGCCGAAGCGGTCGAGCAGCGGCTTGAGATCGCGCACATAGTTGGTGGCGCTCGGGATGTCAGCGCCCTTGTCGCGGCCGAAGCGCGCGAAGAGGCCGGGGTTGTGATTGCGCTGGGAGCCCGGATGGATCTGCATCACCAGTCCGTCCTCGAGGCTGAGGGCCGCCATCTCCGTCAGCATCTGGGCGCGGAACAGCTCCGCATCCTCCGGCGTCACCTGCCCCTGCGCCATCACGCGGGAATAGAGGGCCTCGACCTCCACGGGGGAGAGATCAGCGGTACGAGCGGTGGGATGGCCATGGTCCGTCGATGTCGCGCCAAAGCTCTTGAAGAACAGGCGGCGCTTGCGGTGGGCCTCGCGATAGCCGGCGAAGGTCGAGACGTCGGTATCCGTGATCTCACCGAAGCGACGAACGTTGTCGCGGAAGCCGTCGAATTCCGGATCGACGACGGGATCCGGCCTATAGGCCGTGACGACGCGTCCCTTCCAGCCGCTGTCGCGGATCGCGGCATGGTGCGCGAGATCGTCGAGCGGGCTCTCGGTCGTCGCAATGACCTCGATGTTGAACTGCTCGAACAGCGCGCGCGGGCGAAACGCATCGCTTTCCAGTTTCGTCGCGATCGTGTCGTAGATCGCGTCCGCATTGGCCGCCGACAGGCGCTCCGTCACACCGAACAGCGTCGCAATGGCATGATCCAGCCATAGGCGCGTCGGCGTACCGCGGAAGAGATGGTAGTTGCTCGCGAACAGCCGCCAGATCTTGCGCGGATCTTCCTCCACGGCGGAGCCGTCGACGGTCGGGATACCGAGATCCTCAAGGCGGATGCCCTGACTGTAGAGCATGCGGAAGATATAATGGTCTGGCACGACGAAAAGGCGCGCCGGATCGGGGAATGCCGAATTTTCAGCATACCAGCGCGGATCCGTGTGGCCGTGCGGGCAGATGAGCGGCAGGTCCTTGACCTCGGCATAGAGCCGGCGCGCGACAGCGCGTGTGGCCTCGTCGGCCGGAAACAGGCGGTCGTCATGCAATAGGGTCATATCGCTATCCCAGACTTCCCTTGTTAGGGTTAGGGTACAAACAAGCGGAAAATGCACAGCTCGCCGCGCCCATCGCCTGCTCTGTGCGCAGGTGGAATAGCCTGTTTCCGCCGCAACGCAAACTGTCTCCGATGTCAGGCGGCCCAGCGGCCAGCGAGATAGGCACCCGCGTCGGCCAAGGCCTTGTCAGCCGCCGGAAGCTCGGCAGCCATGCGCAGAAAGCCATGCACGACACCGGGAATCACATCGAGACGGAAGCTAACGCCAGCCACTGCCAGCGCGGCGCTCAAGGCCAGCGTGTCGTCGAGCAGGGGGTCTAGCCCGGCGGCGTTGAGATAAAGCGGCGGCAACCCATCAAGCCTGGCGCGCAGCGGCGCGGCGAGCGAATCGGTTTCCTGCGGCAGCGAGCCGAGGAAATTGCCCCAATACCACTGCATGCTGGCCGTGGAGAGGAGATAGGTGCCGTCCCCCAGGCGTGCGTGGCTCGCCGTGCCATGGTCTGGCGCGTAGCAGCCGTAGAACAGGGCGGCGGTGCCAAGCTGCGGCAAGCCGGCGTCCCGCCGCGCCAGCAGGGCCGCGAGCGCAAGATTCGCACCGGCGGAATCTCCCGCGACAGCAATCCGTGATGCATCGACTGCCCGCCCGAGCCCGCCCTCCTCGACGAAGCGGACGGCGGCAAGCACGTCTTCCAGCGGCTTCGGGAACGGATGCTCCGGGGCAAGGCGGTAGTCCACCCCGAGGACCGCGGCACCCGATCGCAAGGCGAGCCTGCGCATGGTGCCATCGTGGGTGTCGACCGAGCCGAACGTCCAGCCGCCGCCATGCGCATAAACGACCACCGGCGCGTCGGCGGCGGCTGTCGGCCGGTAGAGCCTGGCGCGCAGCGAGCCCTCATTGCCGGGCAGCTCCAGATCCGTGACCGACGCGAGCGGCGGTGGCGCCCGGTTGAAGGGCTCGTTTCCGGCGGTGAAGATCGCGCGCGCTTCGTCCATGGGCATGGTGCGGTAATCGACGGCGGGGGCCGCCTTGATGCGCGCAAGAATCGGAACCAGATCGGGATCGACTGTCACGGGACAGGCCTTTCTAGGCATGGGGAGACACAGGGACATCCCGTGCCGCGGGGTCAACAGGGCGCGCATATTCAACGCTGGCGAGAACAAGCGTCAAGACCGCGTCGAGGCTGACATGTCACTCATCCAAAAGGCGCTTGCCGCCAAGGCGGCCTGCGGGCTATCAGCGACGGGGGTGAAGTTCGAGAAATGTAAGGTCGAGGATAAGCGGCACTATGGACCAGAGCGACCACGCCCATCTCAATCCCGCGAAGGGCTACAGCGCCATCAACGCGGAACCGCGCGTTCGGCCTGACGAATTGGCGGCGTTTGTCGAAAACGTCTTCCTGCGGATCGGTATGGATGAAGCCAGTTCAAAGGCCGTGACCCGTGTGATGATGCACGGCAGCCGGCTCGGCGTGGACAGCCACGGTGTTCGCCTGCTGGCCCACTACATCAAGGAAATAGACGGAAACTGCATCAATAAGCAGCCCAGGCCGACGTTCACGCGGACGCGTCCAGGCGCGGGCGTTCTGGACGGTGACAACGGCCACGGCGGGCTCGTCGCGACGCGCGCGATGGATCATGCCATAGCGCTCGCCCGCGAGGCAGGTATCGGCGCCGTCGCGGTCCAGCGGTCCAACCATTTCGGCGCTGCGGGCGCGTATCCCATGCAGGCGGTCGATGCCGGACTGATCGGCTTGTCCACCTGCAATACCGACGCCTTCGTGCATCTGCATGGGAGCAAGCTGCCGTTCCACGGCACCAATCCATTCGCGATCGGCGCGCCGGTCGCGGGACAGCGCCCCTGGCTGCTGGATTTCGCCACCAGTTCCATTCCCGTCAACCGGGTGATGCTCTATCGCTCGCTCGGTATCGGCGTGCCCCCGGACACGGCCGTCGATAGCCAGGGCAAGCCGACGACGGATTCCCAGCGCGCGACGGGCTTGCTGCCCCTCGGCGGCGCCCTTTTCGGCTTCAAGGGCGCCGGCCTCGGCGGCCTGGCCGAGGTCCTCTCCGCGGCGCTGACTGGCATGCGCGCCAGCGTGGACATTCCTGCCTGGGACAGTGTCGGGAAGCCCCGCGAGCTCGGCCAGTTCGTGCTGGCCATCGATCCGGAGGCCTTCGTGCCACGCGCTGTCTATGACGGGATAATGACCGGATATCTGGCGTCGTTGCGCAACATGGAGCCGGCCGAAGGCGCCGAGCCGCCGATGGCACCGGGCGACCGGGAGTGGCGCATCGAGGAAGAGCGCAAACTCAACGGCATCCCGATCGATCCCGCCACGTTCAAGGTCTTCGCGGAGGTCGGCGAGCGGTTTGGTCTGACGCCGCCCAAGGCGATCGCAGGAAAAGCGTGAAACGGTTGCCGCCCGGAATCGGGGAAGAACCGGAAAGGAGCGTTTTCGTGCCTCAGGGACAACGGAAACGCTCCAGTATGATCAGGCCTTGAAATAGGCCTCGACGCCCTCGGCCGCCGCCACAGCGGTCGAGAACGTCGCCTGAAGGAGGTAGCCGCCTGTCGGCGCCTCCCAATCCAGCATCTCGCCGACGGCAAAGACACCCGGAAGGCGGCGCAGCATGAAGTGCTCGTCGAGCTCCGAGAGGGCGATGCCGCCCGCGGTCGAGATCGCCCGCTCGATGGGATGGGCGCCGTCCAGCACGAGTGGCAACGCCTTGATATGCCGCGCCAATGCGTCGGGTGTCTGTGGGAGAGGCCCCTTGGGCTCCCTGAGCAGCGCCGTCGCCACCGGCGAAAGAGCCGCCGCCTTGCGCAGGTGATTGGATAGGGACTGACTGCCCCGCGACCGGCTGAGCCTGCGTGCGAGTTCTTCAACCGTAAGATCTGGCCGCAGGTCGACCACCAGCATCGCCTTACCGAAACGCGAGATCTCATCGCGCAGGCTATCAGCGAGCGCATAGACGGCCCCGCCTTCGATACCAAGGCGGGTGATGACAGCCTCGCCCCGCACGCGCCGGCTTCCCGACATAAGGGCAATCCGCTTGACCGGCACCCCCGAAAAGCGCTCGCTCATGTGGTTCGACCAGGCAACGGCAAAGCCGCAATTGGCGGGCTGGAACGATGCCACCGCGACTCCGGCGTCGGCGAGCAGGCCGCGCCAGCTGCCATCGCTGCCGAGGCGAGGCCAGCTCGCGCCCCCCAGCGCCAGCAGCGTCGCGTCGGCCGCGAACGCGGCCTGCACGCCGTCAGGCCGCTCGATCACCGGCTGGCGCGCCGCGTTGAAGCCGCGCCAGCTGTGGCGCAACCTGATCTCGACGCCCAAGCCGCGGAGCCGCGCGAGCCAGGCCCGCAGCAGCGGCGAGGCCTTCATGGCCTGCGGAAAGACGCGCCCGCTCGAGCCTACAAAGGTCTCGATGCCGAGATCGGCTGCCCAGTTGCGCAGGTCTGTCGGTGAGAACCGCTCGAGCGCCGGCTTCAGCCATGCCTCCGAGCGGCCGTATCGTTTCAGGAAGAGCGCCAGCGGCTCACTATGGGTGATGTTGAGGCCACCGCGCCCCGCCATCAGGAACTTGCGGGCCGGGCTCGGCATGCGCTCGAAGATGGTGACGGCATGGCCCTTAAGGGCCAAACGCTCCGCCGCCATCAAGCCGCCAGGACCGGCACCGATAATCGCGACACTTTTCAACATGGAGGGGCTGGTCTGCGCCTTGCTCAGAGCTTGCTCTTCCACCAGGTGATCTGCTCCGCCACGCGTGCAGGAGCCGTGCCGCCGAAGCTGGTACGCGATTTCACTGAGTTATCGACGCCGAGCACGTCATAGACCGCTGCGGTGATGCGCGGCTCGACCGCTGTGAACGCCTTGAGAGGCAGATCCTCCAGGTCGACGCTCTGCCGTTCGGCTTCCGCCACCAGCCGGCCGGTGACGTGGTGGGCATCGCGGAAGGGCATGTCGAGCGCGCGCACCAGCCAGTCGGCAAGGTCCGTGGCGGTAGAAAACCCCGCACCGGCGGCGGCGGCCATGCGGCCTTCATCGACGGTGAGATCCTCGATCATTCCGGCAGTGGCCGCCAGCGCGAGTTCGAGGGTATCGACCGCATCGAACAGTCGTTCCTTATCTTCCTGCATGTCCTTGGAATAGGCGAGCGGCAGGCCCTTCATCACGGTCAGGAGGCCCATCAGCGCGCCGAAGATGCGCCCCGTCTTGGCGCGCACGAGTTCGGCCGCGTCCGGGTTCTTCTTCTGCGGCATGATGCTGGAGCCCGTCGTCCAGCGGTCCGAAAGACGCACGAAGGCGAACTGCGGCGTCATCCACACCACGAGCTCCTCGGCGAGGCGCGAGAGGTGGACTGCGGCGATCGAGGCAACCGTCATGTATTCCAGAAGGGAATCCCGGTCCGACACCGAATCCAGCGAGTTGCGCGTCGGCCCGTCAAAGCCGAGCGCCCTGGCCGTCATGTGCCTGTCGATGGGGAAGGATGTGCCGGCAAGAGCGGCCGCGCCCAAAGGACACTCGTTGAGCCGCTTGCGGGAATCGCGCATGCGGCTGCGGTCGCGCCCGATCATCTCGACATAGGCCATCAGATGGTGGCCGAACGTCACCGGCTGGGCGCTCTGCAGATGCGTGAAGCCGGGCATCACCGTCGCCACATGGCGTTCCGCCTGTTTCAGGAGGGCGCCCATCAGGGCGGTGAAGCCGGCATCGGCGCGGTCATGGGCGTCACGCACGAACAGGCGGATGTCGGTCGCGACCTGATCGTTGCGGCTGCGGGCCGTATGGAGGCGACCGGCCGCCGGCCCGGCGATCTCGCGCAGCCGCGCCTCGACATTCATATGAATGTCTTCGAGGGCCGCGGAAAAGGCAAAGCGTCCCTCGGTGATTTCATCGCGAACGGCCTTGAGGCCCGCGTGGATCGCGTCACGATCCGCCTCGGTGATGATGCCGGTCGCGGCGAGCATGTCGCTATGGGCGAGGGAGCCCGTGATATCCTCGCCGGCCAGGCGCTTGTCGAACCCGATCGAGACGTTGATGGCCTCCATCAGCGCGCTCGGCGAGGTGGAAAATCGCCCGCCCCACATGGCGTTGCCGCCACTTGAGCCATCCGTATTCGCAGCCTGCGGCGTTGCGCTCGGTCCATTCGTATCGCGGGTCAATCTCACAACCTCAATTTCTCGTTCGCGCCCGGCTCAAAAAAGATGGTCGCCAGGCCAAGGTTGCAGGCAGAGCCCCCAACCCGTGCAAAGGCATCATGAAACGCAGGCATTTTCCACCAGGATTATGCGCCCGGGCAAAGAATGCGTCCGGCGGCGGGATCGCACCCGACGTCGAAGGCGCCATCGACACCAAGGCGCGACATAAGCCAGCCGTGCGATGTTCGCAAGGCGCCACACGCCGCGCCCGGCCAGCACAATACGCCATACCGTCCGCGCATTTCGCGAGCGCCCCCGACGCGCAAGGGTTCCATAAAATGCCTAAGATCAGAGAATTGCGATCGATATACGACTTTTCACGTTTCTCATCTATGGTGCAGGATATCAATTTCGATCCATCAGCCGCCATCCAATGCGAAGCGATATTGATTATAAATTTAAATACGCGAACGCATATGTAGTAATACGAAAAACTATATTGATTTTTCTTCAATATTAGCAATATGTTTACCTTAATTGCGTAAACAATTATCTTATTTATCAATTTTTTATTCATTCCCAAAAATGAGATTGCCGTGGTTGCTCGCGAATCTTCCGCGTGCGCGCCTCAATCGGAGCTGCGTGCGACCAAAACAGAGAGAGTTCCGCGCTCTAGCCGGCGTCGGCTGGCCATCGCCGAAGCTGCTGGCGATCAAGCCAGCGCGGCGGTGGAGCAAAGCCCGGATATCGCTTCTGCGCTGACGAGCCGCGATCCCGTGGCAGAATCCGCCTCTGCGTGCCACATCGTCGAGGGTATCGGTGGACGCGCCCTGAGCCGGCATCTGACGCCTCCCGTGCCGGCAGCGCGCATTCATCTTGACCTCAGCGCGCTCACCGATGGCGAGGAGAGCGCAAGGCTGGTCGAGGCGTGCCTGCGCAGCGCCGAGCTCACCAGCGTCGTCCTCATGGACGGCCCGCTGGCGCGGAGTGTCGCGGGAACCCTGGTCCACCGCCTTCCCGGCATCGATGTACTCTACGTTCTCAATTCCGGGATCTGCTGGCAATTCGGTGGCTGGAACGCTCTACGCGATCTCGTCACCCTGCAGCGGCACAGCACCGACCGGTTCAAACTCCTCACCATCGACGATGCGCTGACGGGAGCCATTACCGCCCTTGGCGGCGCGGCCATCCCGTGCCGGCTCAGGCCAGCGGCCGCGCGCCGGCGGCCGCGCATGGGGCGTGTCGCTCTCTTGATCGGGCGCGGCACGGGAGAGACGCCCTCCCATGGCCACATCGCCGTGACAGCCGCCGTCGCGGTCGCGGACGTCGGCGACCGCGTGGGAGCCATTTTCGTCCCCGAGGAGCTGGGCCATCTGACAGCGCTGCTGAAATCCTTCGGGCTTGGGAAAAGGCTCCTTCCCTATCTCACCATCGAGGATGCGCTCGCGCGGCTTGCCGGGACGCCCGTGGTTTACGTGGCGCCCTTTCCGGACGGTGCCGTCGATCTGGAGGCGCTGGTCGTCCTGGATCAGGGCGGACTTGTCCTTGTCGGGCCGGGCGCGGTGCCGCTGCCCGAGACGGTCGTCGGAACGATGAGCTCCCCTTACTGGGAACAGGCCGACGAGTTCGGTGCGATGCTTTGTTCGCTCGTGCGCAACTACCATGCGCAATGGGCAATGCTGCATGACAGCATCCAGGAGGCTTCACAAACCAGCCCGGTCGTGACGGAAGCGATTTCCTCACTCTTGATATCACCGGCCGCCTGAAGATGACCGGCCCCCTTTCCCTCATCCGCCGCTTCATCAAGCGTCTTCCCGGGCGCGCGGTTCCCCCGGCGTCGCTGGCCAGCCTGAGGGTGGCGCGTGCGATGCGTCCGGCGCCGGGTGAGACCCTCGTCATGCCGGTGCCGTCTCTCCTGGCGCGGTGGCTGCCAGACGAGCCGGTCATCGTCACCGGCGCCACCACCGCGCTGGGCAAACCGATCGATCTCGCGACACTTGCCTTGCCGACCGGCGGCGAGCGCATCCGCAACCTGCGCATCGGCCACGGCGTTCGCCTGCCCCTCGCCATCCGTCTCGCAGCAGGCGACGTGCTGCATCTACCCTTCACCGGCGGCGAGGTGGAGCTGCTGAGCCATCCCCATGCGGGACTCGTCCGCATAGAGGCGGCCGATACCCCGCCGCTGACCGCCACACTCGATGACGCGACCGCCCGCCCGGTGAGCATAGGCGAGGCGAGGCGCACGGCACGGACCAGCCAGCGCCGAACCAGCGCGCGTCATCTGCGACTGAGAGCCTTGGAAAGCGCCCTTGATCGCCACATCGCAACAGCGATGGCCGCGCCCACCCATTCCGACGCCCAGGCCGTCACGCTCGCCCTGTATACGCCGCGGTGGCGCGGACCAGCAGCCTCGACGGTCAATCTATTCGACCGTTCGCTTCCCATTCCCGTCGATGACAGCCATCCGGAGGATCTCTCGGCGGCGGAGATCGAGACCTGTGCCGCGCGCATAGCCTATCTGCCCATCGACAGGCTGGTGATGTCAGGTTGCGATCCCTCCATGCGCAAACTGCTCGAAGCCATTCGCCGCCGCCGCCCCATCGAGACCGACCTGCTGTGGCATTCGAGTTTCCTGCAAATGGGCGAGCCCGCCGACTGGGGCCTGCTGCAAATGTGGCTCGACGCAGCCAGTGCAGGCGAAATCCGCCGCATCGGGGTGGTGAAGCGAGGCCTCGAGGGCTTCCTGGGCTCACTCGGCTTCGATGCGAGCTTCGTGCAAAACCGCGTTGCCGTCGACCCGGCCACCGTCCGCCCGACCACCGCCCGCGATGCCGCCGGCATCTGGCTGTCAGGCTCGTCGCAGTATCGCAAGCTGCCTTATGCCACGCTGCTCGCCCTCTCCGAACTCCGCCACGTGACTGTCAGCGGTGCCGGTTTCGATAACCGTGCCCTGGCCTTGATCGAGGAGCTTAGCCTCAGCACGGGCGAAATCTCTACCGATCCGCTGGCGCCGGGGGATCTCAAGGCGGCCCTGCGAAAGACGGCGATCACCCTCTCCATCACGACCTCGGAATGCCTGCCCATGTTGCCTCTCGAGAGTTTAGCCGAGGGCGTGCCCTGCCTGATCGGCCCTTCCTGCCATCTGTTTCGCGACCATTCGGATCTGCGCGCCGTCTACGTGGCCGATCGCCCGGGTCAACCGCATTACCTCGCCGGCAAGATACGTGATGCCCTGGCCGCGACGGACGAACTCTTCCCAAAGCTCACCGCCTATATGAGCGCCTGGAACGAAGCCTCCATCGCCAGCGTCGATGCCCTGCTCTGCGGAGGCTCGCCGCGCCCGGCGGCCAGCCGGGGAATGCCCACATGAGTGCCGCCATCGACACCATGAAGCGGCTTTACCGCTTCGTCCGCAGCATTCCTGTCGCCGGCCTGGCCGTCACAGGCGTCGTCCGGCTCGGCAAGGCGATATTTCTGCCCGCCCCGCGAGGCTTCGACGGGCTGGCCGACGAGCTGCATGTCGTCGGCGCATCCGTGCAGACCCTTCGCGCCGATCTCGATCAGCTCGCGGTCATGGTTGCCGCCCTCAAAGTGGACCAGACGGGCGAGGTTCCACGCTTGCTGCACGAATCACGGCCGATCGAGCCGCTCGCGACGCCCGTGGCTGCCATTCTCGCGCGGGATGAGACAAGCACCCCGCAACAGATAGCGCTCGATCTGAACACCACGGATCGCTCCACTCTGATGGCACAAATCACCGCCTGCGCACCCGCGGCGCTTACCGCCGCGACGATCCCGCTGTCAGGATGCGAGACGCCGGAAGCTGTACGTGCGCTTGCCCAGGCCCTCGGCAACGCCATGTGCAACCGGGCTGTGCTGTGCCTGCGGCTCCTCGATCGCCTGTCGCTGTTCCTCGCCGCTCCCCGGGAGAGTGGGTCCTGCAGCGAAGCAAGGCAGCTCTCCCCCCAGCTCGTGCTTGAGATCTTCGAGCGGCAGGGCTGCCGACTTATCGGACTACGGCGCGGAACGGCCGGCGCCTGGCCAACCGTCGACCTCATCATTGAAATGCGAGAGTCGTGATGCATAGGCATGAACTTCCCACCGTCAGCGTGATCATCAACACCTTGAATCGCGCCTCCTATCTGGCCAATACCCTGGCGGCGCTCAAACTCCAGCGTTACGCGAATTTCGAGGTCATCGTCGTCAACGGCCCGTCCGAGGACGGCACGGATGCGATCCTCGCGGCCTATGGTGACAGCATCCGGGTGGCGCGCTGCGACACAGCCAATCTGTCGGCATCTCGCAATATCGGCGTCGGCCTCGCCTGGGGTGAGATCGTCGCTTTCCTCGACGATGACGCTATTCCCGAGCCCACGTGGCTCGAAGCGCTCATCAGGCCGTTCGAGGACCCACAGGTCGGGGCAGCCGGCGGCTTCATCCGCGACCACACGGGCGTCGGCTTCCAGGTGCGCGTCGTGACCTGCGACCGAACGGGCCGCCTCGAGACATTCATGAGCGAGCCGTCAGCCAATCTCGATCAGCGCCCGGGAGCGGACCGCGTGCTGTCGGCGACCGGTGCCAACGTGGCCTTCAGGCGCGACCTGATCGTCGAGCTCGGTGGATTCGATGAGAATTATCGCTACCTCCTGGAGGAAACCGATCTCAATTTCCGCATCATGGATGCAGGCTATCGCAATGTCGCGGTTCCCCAGGCGGAGGTGCATCACAAATACGCGCCGAGCCACATCCGCAATGCCGCGCGCATACCCCAGTCGCTCTATGCCATTTCACGCAGCACGCATTATTTTGCCCTGCGCCACGGCCAGGGCCATGTCGATGCCGCGACTGTCGAAAAGCGTCTCATCCGCTTCCGGCGGGATCGCAACCGTGATATCGCGCTGCTCGCCCGCGAAGGTCATATCGATCTGGCGCGGAAGGCTTCTCTCATCACGGATCTCACGCAGGGGGAAGCTGATGGCCGGGCCGCGGCGGCACGGCCGCCCCTTACCCCCCTGACGCCGCCCGTGGCCGCCCCCATGGTGTTCAGGCCAAGCCGCCTGCGCTTCCACAGCGACAGGCTGCGCATCTGCCTGCTCTCTCAGCAATACACGTCCGGTCCCATGGGCGGCATCGGCAACTGGACACAAACGCTCGCCGAAGGTCTCGCCGCCGAGGGGCATGAGATCTCCGTGATTGCCGATGCCGCGCCTGGCCACAGTGAAAGTGTGGATTTCGAGCATGGTGTCTTCGTGCATCGGCTCACCCACCGTCGCACCATCACGCCGTCACGGCTGAAACTGCCGTCAGCCGTGCGGCATCTGGAGGCGCGCTCGGTCCGCTGTTTCGACGAGGCCATGCGGATTCATTCCCTGCGGGGGCTCGATCTTGTCTCCGGGCCGATCTGGGATCTCGAACCTTTCGCCTGCCTGACGAGCGGCCTGCTGCCGACCGCGGTGTCGCTGCACACCACCTACGGCCTGGCACGGCCCCACAAGCCGGACTGGCAGGGCGGAGATGTGATCCAGCAGACGATGCTCGACGAGGTGGTCGCAGCGGAGCGCTGGATCCTAGCCAACGCCCCGTTCCTCCTCTCCAATTCGAGCCCCATCATCCGCGACCTGGAGCGCGTGTACAAGCTCCCCGGGCTTCTCGGGCAACGCGCGACCATCGTGCCGCACGGCGTCCCAGACCGGCGCCGCCAGTCTCCCCTGCCGTCGAACAACGACGGTCGTGTCACGGCGGTCTTCATAGGCCGGCTAGAGCCACGCAAGGGTGTCGATGCCCTGCTGGCGGCGGCGCCGCATCTGCTGGATGCCGCGCCAAACCTCGATCTCGTCTTTGTGGGTGAGGATGTGCCCGTCGACCAGACCGGCGCGACCCTCCGGCAACGTTTCCTCGCAAAGGCTGATCCAGCGACACAGGCCCGCATCACGTTTTGCGGAAACGTGCCGGCGGACGAGCTGCGCGCCTGGTACGAACGCGCGGACTTCATCCTCGCGCCATCACGCTACGAATCCTTTGGGCTCGTCTATGTCGAGGCGATGATGCATGGCAAGGCGGTGATTGCCGGCGCGCGGGGCGGTGGGGCGGACATCGTGCTGCCCGGCGAGACCGGGCTTCTCGTCAATCCCGACGCTATGGAGGATTTCATCGACGCGGTGGTCCAGCTCGCATTGTCCCCGCATGATCGCGAACGCATGGGACGTGCGGGGCGCAAACGTTATGAGGACAATTTCAGCGTTGCCGCGATGGTCAGCGGTGTGGAGGCCGCCTTCGCACAGTGGATCCAGACGCTGCGGTCGTTCGACCGGCCCTTCGCCTGTCTGCGGACGTGAACGTCCGCGCCAAGAAGGGAAGCCTCTGCGGCGTTGATCTCTGTCACGTTTCGCCGGAGATAGCCTAGCATGAGCTGATATCGCGACGGCCCTGCATGCGCTGCACTGGCCGGGCTCCGCGCGATCGCGTAGAGACGTCGCGTTGCCCTCGCGGCCGGGGTCTGTTCGAGACGATGCTCCTCCGATATCGCGCGTGGCGGCTCCGCAAGGGGCTGCTGCCGGAGAGCTGCTCCGCTGCGTTTGATGTGGAGCCCCGTGTTTGCAGACGGTTCTGGCCACGGTCTTTCCGGTGTTCGCGTTGATCGCCCTCGGTTTTGGCGCGGCCAGGGTCAATATCCTGGCGCCGCAGTCGACCGACGTGCTCAATCGCTACGTCATTTATCTCGCGCTACCCGCCATGCTGTTCCGCGCGATGGTTCAGACCGATTGGGCGATGCTCGGCAACGGGCCGTATATCCTCTCCTTCGGCGGCGGCATGATTGCCACCTTCGCCCTGATGATGCTGTTTTCGATGCGGTCCCGCGCCAGCCTCGCTGATCGTGCCGTCAACGCGCTCGCCGCTTCTTATCCCAATACTGGCTATATGGGACTGCCGCTTGCCCTGATGGCCTTCGGCGCGCCGAGCCTGCCGGCGGCAGCCGTGGCCATGCTGATGACCACATGCATCATCTTCGGCATCGCGATCGTTTTCATCGAGATGGACCGCGCCGCGACGCCAAACCTCGTCCATACGCTCGCCAAAGTCGCGTGGGGCCTTCTGAAAAACCCGTTGATGCTCTCGCCGGTTCTGGGCGCTGCCTATTCCGCGTCAGGTTTCGGCTTGCCCGTGGCGATCGACCGCTTCCTCGAGCTGCTCGGCGCCTCGGCAAGTCCCTGCGCGCTCGTCACGATCGGCCTGTTTCTCGCCGAGAGGCAGACAGTCGTTGCACATGGAGGCGTGTGGAGCGTCGTCCTGCTCAAGCTGTTCGTCCAGCCGGCCATCACCGGCTTTCTGGCCTTCCGCGTATTCGAGCTGCCCCATATCTGGGCGAGCACGGCGCTCCTTTTGAGCGCCCTGCCCATCGGCACCGGCCCGTTTATGCTCGCCAAATATTACAGGCTGGACGCCGGCGTGATCTCGCGCGCGATCCTGATCACCACGCTCGGCTCGGTGATCACGACCTCGCTGCTGGTGGCTTGGCTGGTGCCGTAGCAGCCTGGCTCAGTCCGCCTTGACGGTCTCGCCCGCCGCCGCCTCGGCGACCGTTTCCGCGACTTCCTGCGCCTTGAGCACGTCCGGACGCGGCATCGAGATGATGTTGTAGCCGGAATCGACGTAGTGGATCTCGCCGGTCACACCGGTTGACAGGTCCGACAGGAGATAGAGGGCCGCGCCGCCGATCTCCTCGATCGTCACCGTGCGGCGCAGCGGCGCGTGGGCACGCTGGTAGTTGAACATCAGCCGCGCATCAGTGATGCCCGCGCCGGCCAGGGTCCGCACCGGCCCGGCCGATATGGCATTGACGCGAATTCCCTCCGCGCCGAAGTCTCCGGCAAGGTAACGCACGCCTGCCTCGAGCGCTGCTTTCGCAACGCCCATCACGTTGTAGTTCGGCATCACGCGGGTCGAGCCGCCATAGGTCAGGGTGAGCATCGAGCCGCCGTTCGGCATCAGTGCAGCGGCCCGCTTGGCGACCTCTGTGAAGGAGAAGCAGGAGATCAGCATGGTGCGCGAGAAATTCTCGCGAGAGGTGTCCGCGTAACGCCCCTTGAGTTCCGACTTGTCGGAAAAGGCGATCGCGTGGACGACGAAATCAAGTGCGCCCCAACTCTCCTTCAGAGTCGCGAACAACCCATCCACGGATGCGAGATCCTCGACATCGCAAGGCAGCACGAGGGACGATCCGACCGATGCGGCGAGCGGAGCCACGCGCTTGCGGAGCGAATCACCCTGATAGGTGAAGGCGAGTTCTGCACCATGGTCGCTCAACGCCTTGGCGATGCCCCAGGCAATGGAATGGTCGTTTGCAACGCCCATCACGAGACCGCGTTTTCCCTGCATCAGTCCAGTAGTGACCATTCCTGACGTCCTTGTTACCGAGGATCCAACCGTGGCAGCCGCGCGGGCAGCCAGCTCCTATTGGCCATCCCGCAGCGGGTCACATGGCGTGCGACCACGGCGGATAGTTAGCCTGAAACACAAGACAAGAGCGGCAGCTGAACTGATACTACGCCACCCGCCGCTCGCTAATCTTGATCTGAAAATCGATGTCCACAGGCTCCGAGGCGCCGCCGCCCATCGAGACCAATGCGCAGCGTGGCTGCGCGTCAGAGATCGACACGCTTCATGACGATCGTCGCGTTGGTGCCGCCGAAACCGAAGGAGTTCGACAGCACGCAGCCAAGCTTCACGTCGTCGATCCGCTTGCGGACGATGGGCATGTCAGCGAAGAGCGGATCGATCTCCTCGATATTGGCGCTTTCGCAGATGAAGCCGTTGTTCATCATCAGAAGCGAATAGATCGCCTCCTGGACCCCCGTGGCGCCGAGGGAATGACCCGTGAGGGACTTCGTCGCCGAGATGGGCGGACATTTGTCGCCGAACACCTCGCGAATCGCCTCGATCTCCTTCTCGTCGCCGACAGGCGTCGAGGTGGCGTGCGGGTTGATGTAGTCGACTGGCACCTTCACGTTTTCCAAGGCCATGCGCATGCAGCGCACCGCACCTTCGCCCGAGGGCGCGACCATGTCGTAGCCATCGGATGTGGCGCCGTAACCGACGATCTCGCCATAGATCTTGGCGCCGCGCGCCCTCGCGTGCTCGAGCTCCTCGAGCACAAGCACGCCAGCCCCACCGGCGATGACGAAGCCGTCGCGGTTCTTGTCATAGGCGCGTGACGCGACCTGCGGGCGGTCATTGTACTTTGACGACATGGCGCCCATGGCGTCGAACAGCATCGACAGGCTCCAGTCGAGTTCCTCGCAGCCACCTGCGAAGACCACGTCCTGCTTGCCCATCTGGATGGTCTCATAGGCATTGCCTATGCAGTGATTCGATGTGGCACAGGCCGACGAGATCGAATAGTTGACACCCTTGATCTTGAACCAGGTTGCGAGCGTCGCGGAAGCCGTTGAGGACATGGCCTTCGGCACCGCGAACGGGCCGATGCGCTTCGGCCCCTTGGTGCGCGCGATGTCGGCCGCTTCGACGAGCGTGCGCGTCGACGGGCCACCGGAACCCATGATGATGCCGGTGCGGATGTTGGAGACCTGGTCCGGCGCCAGCCCGGAATCAAGGATCGCCTGTTCCATGGCCACGTGGTTCCAGGCCGCTCCTTCACCGAGGAAACGCATGGCTCGCCGATCGACCACCTCGGCGGGATCCATCGTCGGCGCGCCATGGACCTGGCAGCGGAACCCGAGTTTGGCGTAGTCGTCCGCAAAGACGATGCCGGAGCGTGCCTCGCGCAGCGATGCAAGCACCTCCTGCGTGTTGTTGCCGATGGACGAGACGATGCCCATCCCCGTCACCACAACGCGTTTCATCGCAATATCCTCTGCCTTGCCTTCGACCTCGCGGCCATTTCTGCCCCGCGATATGGCCACTCGGCGCCGCCAAGTCCAGCCTCTTCTATCAACTGGCTACGACACGGCGCGCGTCACACAGGTCAGCCGCCTTGGGCGTCTGCCTGGACCTGGAACAGTCCGACACGCAAATCCTGCGCGAGATAGATGCGCTTGCCGTCCGCCTCCAGCCAGCCGTCGGCGATGCCGAGAACCAGCTTGGAGCGAAAAACGCGCTTCAGGTCGATTCCGTAGACGACCTTCTTCACGCTCGGCAGCACCTGGTCGACGAATTTCACCTCGCCAACGCCCAGCGCTCGTCCCCGCCCCGGTGCTCCAAGCCAACCGAGATAGAAGCCGACGAGTTGCCAAAGAGCATCAAGCCCAAGGCAGCCTGGCATCACAGGGTCGCCCTTGAAGTGGCATGGAAAGAACCAGAGGTCAGGCCTGACATCCAGCTCGGCGCGTACCAAGCCCTTCCCCGAAGCTCCGCCGGTTTCCGCGATCTCCGAGATCCGATCGAACATCAGCATCGGCGGCAGAGGCAGCTGCGCATTGCCAGGGCCGAACATCTCGCCGCGGCCGCAAGCCAGAAGCTCCTCGTAGTTAAAACTAGACTGCCGCTCCATATCCCTCAGGCAACCTCTTCATCATTTCGTCACGTTTCACTGGCTCGTTCGGAGCCGGCTCATTCAACGATGTCGTAACATACAGCCTTGATGGCCGAAAGCGGGGCTGCAACGTTTTAGCGCAGGATGCTCAACCGCCAGCCCTGACTAATGAGCGGTCACGCGGGTTTGCCGGCGCCGCATGCCCTTGCCTGCAAACAACGTCGCAAAGCCGGTGTCGGATTGGCGAAACCTGAAGCTGCCGGACATTTGATCGGCCCTTCCCTGGGCACGCGGGTTGCGGCGAAAGCCTAAAGTTCTTATTGTTATAAGGTGATAGACAGCATTGACCCTTCAGATCTGGAAAGTGGAACGATGACGGAGACCGTTCAGGTCCGCATAGCGCGCGATTCGGCAGAGACTTCGCAGCGCTCCGGCGGGACTATCGCCGACCCGTCACCGCGCCACGGTTGCCCGGTCCACGACTTGCGTGAGCATTTGCGCAAGGCGGGTCTGCGTCCGACGCGCCAGCGCATCTCGTTGGGCTGGCTTCTCTTCGCCAAGGGCGATCGGCACGTCTCTGCCGAAATGCTCTATGAAGAGGCGACACTTGCGCGCGTGCCCGTCTCACTGGCCACCGTCTACAACACCCTTCACCAGTTCACCGAGGCTGGCCTGCTCCGGGAACTCGCCGTCGACGGATCGAAGACCTATTTCGATACCAACGTGTCCGACCATCACCACTTCTTTCTTGAAGGGGACGACACGCTCATGGATATCCCGGCGCCTGCCGTCGCGGTCAGCGATCTTCCCGAGCCCCCTCCCGGTATGGAGGTCGCGCGCGTGGACGTCATCGTTCGCCTGCGTCGGAAGGCTTGATTTTTTCACGCGTCCTAAGTCTGCAGCCGGCCACGGATGGAGCCGGAGTGAGTATGGTGTCTGGAGTTAACGGAACAGACGATGATTCTGTTGCGGCCTCGTCGCTGCTGAGGACAATCGTCGAAAATCCCACGGACTACGCCCTCTTTTTCGATGTCGACGGCACGCTGATCGAGATCGCCATGTCGCCCGATGCCGTCGAGGTTCCCGCAGACCTGCCGGAGAGCCTGCGGTGCCTTTCCCGCCGGTACGGCGCTGCGCTCGCACTCCTCAGCGGGCGGTCCATTGAATGGCTCGACGGACGCTTCGAGAATGCGGTGACCCCGATCGGCGGACTGCATGGCCTTGAGCGACGGGATGCCAATGGCGTTTTGCAGCGGATCGGAGCCCCCCCAATGCTGGAAGCGGCCCGTGCCACCATCATGGCAGCCCTCGACGACATGACGGGCGTTCTCGTCGAGGACAAGGATCTCTCCATCGCCTTGCACTATCGCGCCGCGCCGGAGCAGCGCCTGCCGGTGAAGCGGCTCTTGACCCGCCTGGCCGAGGCCAGCGACGGTACGCTTGACGTGTTGCCGGGCAAGGCGGTGGTCGAGTTGCGCACAACAGGCGCCCACAAGGGTTCCGCCCTCATGGCCTTCATGCGTGAGGAGCCTTTTGCCGGTCGCCTGCCTGTCTTCTTCGGCGATGACCGCACGGATGAGGATGCATTTGCGGCTGCTCGCGAGAAGGGCGGAGTCGCGGTCGTTATTGGCCGGCCAGCGGAGGAAGCGGGCGCGAACCTGTCCCTTCCCAATCCCGCCAGCGTTCGGAAGTTCATCGCTCTGGCCGGCGCCGAGAATTTGGAGCCGGTCGGAGCGATTGCATGATATCAGACGGACTGAGCAAACCTGCTCATGCGGCAGCGGGCATCGATCCCATGCCCGCGAATCTCGATCTCGGCGTTATCGGCAACAGCGCGCTCGCGGCGCTGATCGATGACAAGGCCAGCATCGTCTGGTGCTGCTATCCCCGACTGGATGGAGATCCCGTCTTCCACGCCCTGCTCGGCAGCATCGACAAAGGTGATGGCGCCTTTTCGATCGACATCGAGAATGTCGTCACGACCGAGCGGCGCTATCTTCCGAATACCGCGATTCTTGAAACACTCATCGAGACCGCCGACGGCGCGCGTGTTCGGGTGGTCGATTTCGCGCCCCGCTTCAAATTCAGCGGGCGCATCTTCCGCCCGGCCATGCTCATGCGTCAGATCGAGCCGGTTGTCGGTACGCCACAGGTGACGATTCGAATCAGGCCACGCGCGGACTTTGGTCAGCTGGCGCCGGAAATTACGCGTGGATCGAACCATATCCGCTTCCGCCTCGGCGAGCAGACACTGCGCTTGACGACGGATGCCTCGCCGGGCCTGATCCTGGACGAAGTGGCTTTCGCACTCGACAAGCCGCTCACCTTCGTGCTCGGCTCCGATGAAACGCTCAGCGAAGCGCCCGCCGCCGTTTACCGGCATTTCCTCGAGGAAACGACTCAGTACTGGCGGGAATGGGTACGCTATCTCGCCATTCCCTATGAATGGCAGGATGTGGTCATTCGCGCAGCGATCACGTTGAAGCTCTGCGCCTATGAGGAAACTGGCGGCATCGTTGCGGCCCTCACCACCTCGATCCCTGAATATGGAACGAGCGGCCGGACCTGGGATTATCGCTACTGCTGGCTGCGCGATTCCTTCTTCACGGTTCGCGCGCTCAATCGTCTTGGCGTGACCAAGACGATGGAAGACTTCATCAGCTATGTCGCCAACGTGGTAGCCCGCAGCGCTGACCGCGAACTGCAGCCTCTGTTCGGACTGCAGTTCGAATCCAAGATCGACGAATATACGCTCGAAGTGTTGCCCGGATATCGCGGCTACGGGCCTGTCAGGCGCGGCAATGCCGCCTATCTCCAGCGCCAGAACGACGGCTATGGCTCGGTGATCCTGGCTATCTCCCAGTGCTTCTTCGACGAACGCCTGGATGTCCGGGGCGACCTTGACCTTTTCTATCGCCTTGAGGCTTTGGGAGAACGAGCCGCTATCCTCTGGAACGAACCGGACGCCGGCCTGTGGGAATACCGGACGCTTTCAAGCGTCCATACCCATTCGGCCGCCATGTGCTGGGCCGCCTGCGACCGTCTGGCACGCATCGCGCTGAAGCTCGAACTCACCGACCGCGCGACATATTGGCGCGAGCATGCCGACCGGCTTCGCTCAAGAATTTTTGCGGAAGCATGGAACGAGGAACTGCAAAGCTTTGTTTCGTCATTCGGTGGCACGGATGTTGATGCAGCCTTGCTGCTCTTGGCGGATATCGGCCTGGTTCGGGCGGATGATCCGCGTTTCCGTTCAACAGTCGAGCTGATCGGCAAGCGCCTCAAGCGAGGAAATCATCTGTTCCGTTACGCCGGAGAAGATGATTTCGGAAAGCCGGAGACGGCCTTCACGATCTGTACGCTGTGGTACATTGAGGCTTTGGCTAAGATTGGCCGTGGGGCGGAAGCGCGCGAATTATTCAAGCACGTACTCGGCCGTCGTAATAGTCTCGGCCTTCTCTCCGAAGGCATTCATGTCGAGACGGGTGAGCTTTGGGGTAACTTCCCCCAGACTTATTCAATGGTGGGGCTTATTCACGCCGCCTTGTCACTGTCGCGATCCTGGGAGGAGGCCTTTTGAGCAAGCTGGTGGTCGTTTCCAACCGTGTCGGTGTCCCCACGAAAAAAAGCGGGGTCGCCGCGGGTGGGCTGGCCGTGGCGCTCAATGATGTTCTCGCCGACAGAGGGGGTTTATGGTTCGGCTGGAGCGGCAAGATCGGAGCACCACAGTCCGATGCGACGCTCGTGGAGCACGGCAAGATAACCTATGCCCTCTGTGATCTCTCCAGTGAGGATTTCGGGGAATATTACAACGGCTTCGCCAATCGCACCCTATGGCCGCTGCTGCATTACCGGCTGGATCTGACTGAATTCGCCCGGCGTGACCTTGCGGGCTACCGGCGGGTCAACAGCTACTTCGCGGACCTTTTGATCAAGCACATCGAGCCGGACGACGTCATCTGGATCCACGACTACCATCTCATTCCGCTTGCAGAGGCTTTGCGGGCGCGCGGCGTCAACAACCGCATCGGCTATTTCCAGCATATTCCCTGGCCCTCGCCCGACATCTTCCTCGCTCTGCCGAACCATGTCGAGATCGGCCATGCCCTGACGGCCTGCGACCTCGTCGGCTTTCAGACGGAGCGGGACGCGGTGAATTTCGGCCGCTACCTGGTTGAGGAGCTAGGCGCCTTCGCCCGCAAGGACCATGTCTTCTCGGTAGCCGGGCGTGAGCTGCGGACGGGCGTCTATCCCGTGGGCATCGACAGGCTCGGCTTTGCAAAGATGGCGAAACGCGCCAGCCGCTCCCGTTTCGTCACGGAGGTTGCGGAGAGCCTGAACGGCCGGCCCATGCTGATGGGGGTCGATCGTCTCGACTATTCCAAGGGGCTCACCCAGCGCCTTGATGCGTTCGAGCGCATGCTCGAAACCGCGCCGGAGTGGCGTGGCCATGTCACCTTCCTGCAGATCACTCCCCGGAGCCGCGGGGACATCCCGGAATATGCGGCCATGCAGCGCGCCCTCGGTGAAACGGCCGGCCGCATCAACGGACGTTACGGCGAGGCCAACTGGACCCCCATACGCTACGTCAATCGCTCGCATACACGGCTTGAACTTGCGGGCCTCTATCGCGTCGCGAAGGTCGGTGTCGTGACGCCCCTTCGCGATGGCATGAATCTCGTCGCCAAGGAATATGTGGCGGCGCAGAACCCGGAGGATCCCGGCGTGCTCGTGATCTCGCGCTTCGCCGGCGCCGCCAGCGTTCTCGACGGGGCGCTGGTAGTTAATCCCTATGACATGGACGGCACCGCCAACGCGCTGAGCCAGGCCCTCGCGATGCCGCTGGAGGAGCGGCGGCAACGCTGGCAATCCATGTGGGATCGGCTCGAAACCACGGACATTGCAGGCTGGGCACCGAGTTTCCTCAGCGCGCTTGAACATGTCACCCATCGCCGACGCTCGCCCTGGTAGGAAATCGCACCGGTCAACAGATCGGGTGGAAGAGCTTTCGGATCTTCAGAAAATCGGGCGTGCTGCCGCTTCCCTCACGCGCGATTTTGGACGCGCGGCCGGGACACTCGTCCGCCAGGGCCGCTTCCAGTCACTTGACCTGTTCGTGCGGATAAACGCCCCAGAGGCGATCCTGCTTCATGTAACCCCCGACGTCGCGCACCATCACACTGCACCATGTGCCGTCGCACGAGCGCACATTGGCGATAACGCCCGCCTGGAGCCGGGCGGTGACCGCCGATTTTGCGTCGGTCTGGTCGCGCATGTCGAAGGTCTGGCCCTTTTCCCAAGGTGCGACGAGCGCGGTCCGCCGGCCGGAGAGCAGGCTGTGCAGGACCCATCCCTCCGCGCCTTCCGAATCACGAATGCGACGCCATGTCTCGAACTCGGCCGTCACTTCCACCGGCAATCCCGCACGCTGGAAGACCCAGGTGACCCGATGATCCTTGGAGGGGCCTTCCCGCAGGTTGACCCGGTCAGACTTCAAGCTGACGTAGCGGGGGACAGGCAGGCCGCTGACCGTGCCGACAGGCGTTGCGGGCTGCGCCGGTGCCGCGGCCAGCTGCACGTTTTCCGCTTTGGCATTGTCCGATACGCCAGCGACCGGCTTTCCGGCAGGAACGTTGCTCGCCGCCCGGGCGTCCTGGGCCCCATGGGTCACAATGGCAACAATCGGTACCGCGGCAACCATCAGAAGACAGGCGAGGCGCATCACGTTCGAGGATTGGATCAGCATCGTCTTCTCAGTCTGAATTCGGTCCAGGCGGCATTGGGACGGTCGGGAAAATGCGGCAAACGCGCGAGTCCTGCCAATCTGTGGCGCGATGCGTTAACGGGGGCCTAATGAGCCTGCGACGCATCACCGCCCGACTGACGAGCCCCTTCAATTTCCACAGAACCGCCCCGCGCGCAATCAGCCGGAAGGGCGCGCCGGCGAACCCACGACTTGACGGCCGCCCCCGGCTTCGCTCTCTTGCGACCTGGTTGCCGTTCCGCAAAGGCCGAGATCAAGAAGATGAGCAAGCCACAGCCTCTCGTCATCGTTACACGTCGCCTGCCGGAACCGGTCGAAGCGCGCATGAGCGAGCTCTTTTCAATCCAGTTCAATGGGACCGACCAGCCATTCTCGCGCGCTGACCTGATCGCCGCGATGAAGACGGCCGACGTTCTCGTCTCCACGATCACGGACCGGATTGACGCGGACGTTCTCGCCGAAGCCGGCGAGCAATTGCGCCTCATCGCCAATTTTGGCAATGGCGTCGACCATATCGATGTCGAGGCCGCGACAGCGCGTGGAATCACAGTCACCAACACGCCGGGCGTTCTTACAGACGACACCGCCGACATGACCATGGCTCTCATGCTCGCGGTGATCCGCCGTCTGCCGGAGGGCGCCCGAATCATTCCGAATGAGGAGCCCTGGGCGGGATGGTCTCCTACCTGGATGCTCGGACGACGCATTACCGGCAAGCGCCTCGGCATCGTCGGCATGGGGCGGATCGGCCAGGCCCTGGCCGCCCGCGCGCGGGCCTTCGGGCTTTCGATCAATTATCACAACCGGCGCCGGCTGCCGGCGGATACCGAAACAACGCTCGACGCCACTTACTGGTCGAGCCTCGACCGCATGCTGGCGCGGATGGACATCGTCTCGATCCATTGCCCGCATACACCGGCGACCTACCATCTTTTGTCAGCACGCCGATTGAGGCTGATGAAACCCGAAGCGGTCATCATCAACACGGCGCGCGGCGAGATCATTGATGAGACCGCCCTCATCGCGATGCTTGAAGCCGATGAGCTCAGCGGGGCCGGCCTCGATGTCTTTCAGCATCATCCGGCGGTCAATCCCCGGCTGCTGCGGCTCGCCAAGGCCAACAAGGTGGTGCTGCTGCCGCATATGGGCTCGGCCACGCTTGAGGGGCGTATCGATATGGGTGACAAGGTCATGGTCAACATCCGTGCCTTCCTCGACGGCCACAAGCCGCCGAACCGCATCCTGCCCAGCATGTTGTGACCGCCTTGCCCCTGTTCGCGTCCATTTCCCTCGTCCTGCAGGCCGCGATCAAGGCGGCCTCGCAACTTCTGTCGCCGGGCTTCCGCCGCCTGCTGTGGCGCTCGCTGGGACTGACGATCCTGCTGCTCGCGATCGTCTGGTTCGCGCTGACGCGGGTGATTGCCCATTTCATGGATGGCAGCGACATCCTGTCGAACTATCCGCTCATCGACAGCCTGGCGTTTTTCTTCGCGGGCGTCGGCATCTTCATCGGGCTCGCTTATATCATCGCGCCCGTAACGGCTGTTGTCGCCGGCTATTTCCTCGACGATGCGGCCGCCTTGGTGGAAGAGCGCAATTACCCTGCCGATCCACCCGGACAGCCGCTGTCCTTCGCCCGCTCACTGCTCTACGGCCTGCGTTTTGCCGGGCTCGCCGTTTTGGTGAACGGCGTGGCGCTCATCCTGTTTTTCGTGCCGGTGGTGAATGTCGCGGCCTTCTTCCTGGCCAACGGCTACCTGCTCGGACGGGAGTATTTCGAACTCGCCGCCGGCCGCTTCCGGCCCATGCCGGAGGCCGCGGCCATGCGGGTGGCCAATCGCGGCACGATCCTGATCGCGGGTTTCCTGCTCGCGGTGATGGTGGCCATTCCCATCATCAATCTGTTCACGCCGCTTTTCGGTGTGGCCCTCATGGTGCATATCCACAAGGGCTTGGCGGCGCGCGGGCGGGTGCCGGAACCCGCGCCGCTCTAGCTGGCGTACTCAGATGGTGCGGATGTCGGCGAACTGGCCGGCACGGCGGAAGCGCCAGAGATAGCCCGGGACGATCGCCTCATAGGGCGTCGCCGTGATGCCGATGTCGCTGAGCGTGCGGCCGGTATCGATGGCCGTCGCCGACACGACATTGTCATGGCCGAGCAGCGCGACCTGATCCCGCGTGAGCACGAGATAGTCGGGCAAGATGCCGAAGGTGAGCTTGTCAGCGAATTCGACGACACCCGCCATGAGCGATGCACCGGCCTTCGGCAGATCCACCACCAGCCGGCGGCGGCCGATGACACCGAGCGTATAATCGACGATTTCGCGGAGCGTCTTCACCTCAGGTCCGCCGAGCTCGTAGACATGGCCTTCCGCAACGCTACCGTCGACAGCACGGGCAATGGCTTCCGCGACATCCATGACATAGACGGGCTGGAAACGCGTGGCGCCACCCGTGATCGGCACGACCGGCATTCGGCTGCCGAGCGCCGCGAAGCGGTTGAAGAACCCGTCCTCCGGGCCGAACACCACCGACGGACGGAAGATGGTCGCCTTGGGAACATGGCTGAAGGCCGAGGCCTCTCCGGCCGCCTTCGTGCGCGCATAGAGCGATGCCGACTGCGCGTCGGCACCCAGCGCCGACATATGAATGAGACGGGCACCGGCCGCCGCGGCCGCCTCCGCCACCGCGCGGGCGCCGAAGCTGTGTACCGCCGCGAAATTCTGCCGGCCGGCCTCCTTGAGCACGCCGACCAGATTGATCACCACATCGGAGCCGCGCGCCGCGGCCTGGACGGATTGCTTGTAACGCAGGTTGGCCTGCACCGCGTGGATCTGTCCAACGCGGCCGAGCGGCTGCAGGAAGCCGGCCAGGTCCGGTCGCCGCACCGCCACACGGATGCGATAGCCACGCTGGGCCAGCGCCCGCACCACATGACGACCGATGAAGCCCGATCCGCCGAAGACGGTGATGAGCTGTGAGGACGTCCCCACTACTCCCGCTGTCATCGAAAGCCTCCGCCTGTTTGGAATTGATCTCGACACGTGTTCCATAGAGCGCTTTCCCGCAAGAGGGAACATGCGGCGGTGAAGAATCCATCAAATCGCACGCGCCATTGCGTCGCTGCAAGCCTTTGGAGCCGCGCTTGACGATTGCAGGCGCACCGCCAGTTCTCGGCGACACGCCTCTTAGCCCCACAATCAGCGCAGCGTTGCGGATGGCGCCGGCCAGCATTCCAATGGTCGAACTGAGCTGATCGTTGCGGATCGCGTCACCTCCGAGACGTATCGCGCCGAAGATGCCGCGCATGATCCTCCCGATCTCCGCGCGCACCCCACAAGACGGCGAATCCGGGAGCTTCTCCGGAGCGCAAGATGTCGTGGCGTGACCGCCACCGGAGCGCCACTCGCTCGATCGCCCGGTGTTTTCCCATGCCATCAGGGCGGATATGACCGCAGCATGACGAATGCCGTTGACAGGTGATGCGGCAACCCTCTAAAGAGCGCCTGCCGACCCTGATGGGGTGGCCACCTGCCCAGGTGGCGGAATTGGTAGACGCGCTGGCTTCAGGTGCCAGTGGCCGCAAGGCCGTGAAGGTTCGAGTCCTTTCCTGGGCACCACTAGATTTCGTACTATCTCCAGGATTTCAAAGGCTTAGGTGCCATCTCAGGTTGCCCTTGTGGTTACATGAGGTGTTACAGTGGCCGTCGTTATCCTGACATATGGCATATTGGTTGTGACTGCGAAGTACCTTGAATGCCTTCCGAGCGGCACATTTCGCTACTATCGCCGCATCCCTGACGCGCTTCGGGGGCACTACGACAACCAGCCGTATCGACGTATTGACCTCAAAACCAAGAACGCAACGCTTGCCGCCAAGAAGGCGCAGACGTTAGCGGCACAGGACACTGCCCTTTGGGCCGCGATGCGCTCACCTGAGGGCTGGGCGAATCACATCACACCTAAAGAGACCCACGCGGCGGCTAAGGCCGTCCTTGAGAGCCTTGGGTTGGTTCCGGGCGCTGCTCACGACACGTCTGACGAGCACGATTCGTGGTTTGAAACGTGGGACCGCTACGCGAGTAAGAAATATGGCAAACCATACGAAGAGATGCGGCGTGGAGACAGCCCCTTTAAGCTGGAACCAAGCAATGTCCTGAACCCTGTTGATCTGGAAGCGAGCCGTCTTCTCCTTAATGAGCCCGGAGACGCCCCCTTGTACCTCTCCGAGGCCCTGGAGGTGTATTTCACCCACTCGGGACGCTCTGAGAACGGCAAGCCTAAGGCTGGGGCCATTGTGAAGAAGGACGCAAAGTTTCGGGCGGACACCAAAAGAGCCATTGATGTGCTGATTGGCTGTGTTGGCGATCTTCCTCTTGAGGCATATAAAAGGCAGCATGCACATGCAGTCCGTGACGCCCTCGCATCTCAAGGGGTAAAGACTGGGACCATCAAAAAGCGCCTTGGCAGCATCCGCAGGGTGTTTAAAGTTGCCTGCAAGGAAACTGACCGTCAGGGCCTTCCCAATCCCTTTGAGGATGTCCCCATTGCTGGGGAGGGAGAGGACGCTAAAACGCGGCCACCGTTCACCGACGATGAGCTGAAAGCCGTAGCCCTCGCCTGCGTTAAGGCTGATGATGAGATTCGACACCTGATCGCAATG
The DNA here is from genome assembly GCA_930633525.1 of Hyphomicrobiales bacterium. Classification (NCBI taxonomy): domain Bacteria; kingdom Pseudomonadati; phylum Pseudomonadota; class Alphaproteobacteria; order Hyphomicrobiales; species Hyphomicrobiales bacterium. The sequence goes on along the minus strand of CAKNFP010000001.1, from coordinate 4,582,478 downwards.
CAGATGGACTTGGGGACACGGATTGAAGAAATTGTGGGCCTCAGAATTGATACCGTGTTTCTAGATGCGCCAATCCCATACATCGCTATCGAGCAGAACAAGGGGATAGGGCGAACGGTCAAGACTGGTGCGAGCAACCGTCAACTTCCTTTGGTAGGGATGGCCCTTTGGGGCGCAAAACGCGCTGTTGCAGATGCCTCAAGACGGTCTTCGAAGTGGCTCTTCCCAAGATATGCCTCCGATGAGGCGATCAAGTCCACACACGCATCCAACACCATCAATAGTTGGATTCGTAAGGCCCTCAAGATCGACAAGACTACTCATTGCTTCCGGCACGCCATGCGCTCGCGTCTCACGGCAGTCGGGGCGGATGAGGAAGTGAAAAACGCGGTTGGTGGGTGGGGAAAGCTTACCGAGGCACGAAAATATGGTGGCGGCGTTCAAGCCCACCTCAATATCCTGCAAGATCACCTCAACAAGGTAGCCCTTAAGGTCCCCAGCGGGAGCTAACGCGCCGAGGGGTGCAATCCCTCCCGCCACCTCTGCACCCCTAGAATGCCCATAGGGACTCACGGGCAGCCCTCCGTGCCTTTCTGGTGGGCAAGTAGCCACGAGCCCCTAATGGCGCCTCACGAGCCTCCTGAGCGGCTCCTGGGGCCTGCTGGCTCCACAAGGCCCTTTTGGGCAGGATGGCACCTCAAGGCATGTAGCTACCTGGGCGTGGCTCATCATCACAGCAACGAATCAATGGCCGATTATCGATTCCATCAATTGATTGGAATAAGGCCTCTATGTTGTCCTAAGGGAAGGCATCAAGTCTTCATCTAGGAAATATGGAACACGATGATGTCTAATCAACCATTCTCGGACTTCATTTGGGGCGATCACAACGGCGGATGCGCTATTCAGGCCGTCAGCCCTCAGGCTTATGCTTTTCTCGAAGCGGGAGCGCTTGGGAAACACGAGAGTGGACGCCTTTTTCTAATAGAGGATTGCATCCAAGAGGCATTTGATACTATTGATGCAGCCGGGCTTGACCTCTTCTTCGGGTAAGCACGCGCGGGATAGGGCCTTTCGTTCAGCGAGAGGCCTTTTTCCATCATCCACCACACGCCTTAAATCATTGACAGGGGAGGCAATTGCCCGGACACAAGCCAAGGCGCAAGGAAGGCGCTAAGTACCTCACGTTGAACTTCTCGATTGCCTCAGAGGACGCACGGGCCTTCTGCGATCATGTCGTGGCTCGAATCGCTAATGAGGCCACTCGGCCGACCACGCGGGCCAAGCTGGTTAATGTTGTTGCCGCAACTACACCAAGCCTCCTAAGGGCCTTCTCAGAAGGGCTATGGACCTATCGTGCCACGGTGAAGGCTCAATTCTCGGGGGAGCGAATAGGCTTTCGCATGTTCGAGCAGTGGCGCGAAGCCATGAAGGGCCTTCACCTGATCGAGCATGAACCAGGCGGGGTGCGGATGATAGAGGACCCTTGGGAAGAAGGCGGGCCGGCGATCGTGACTGAGGGCATTGCCTCCCATTTTAGGCCGACACAAGGCCTTGTGGACCTTGCGACCTCTTTTGGGATCACCGCAGCGAATCTTGAGAGCCATTTCAAGGTGGAGATGCCCAGGACTCTTGTGTTCCTTAGGGACTCGTCCAAGACCGTCAAGGGGAAAAAGACGAAGGGCCAGCGCAGGCCACCCCCTGACACACCCGAGGCCAAGCGGTGTGAGTATGAGGTCAGGGCTATAAATGACTATCTGGCTAATATCGACATTGGTGGCCAGCTATTTCATGGCTTCTATCGCCTGTTCAATCAGGCCGACACGGCATCATTCAATTGGAACAAGGGCGGACGCCTCTACACGGTAGACCCTGCATCATATCAGAATAGGCCCAAGGCAGAGCGACTAGCTATGACCTTGGACGGCCAACCGGTCTGTGAGATTGACGTGAGTGCCAGCTATCTCACAATCTATCACGGCCTTATAGCGAGGGACTATAGGCACCTCATCCCCGCTGAGATGCGGCACATCATCTTTGACGCCACAGAAGACCCCTACAGCCTTCCCGGCTTTGAGCGGGCTGTGGTCAAGGCATGGGTGTCAATAAGCCTTGGCCGGGGGGAGTTGGTTGAACGATGGTCAAAGCAAATCTCGAAGTCCTTTCTGGAAGAGCACGGCAAGCCCATTGGTGAGATTCACAAGGCCAAGGACGTAAGGGACGCGGTTTTGGGGCGGCACCCTTTATTGGGGCTTTTGAATAGCTTACCGATCTCATGGGCTGACTTAATGTTCCATGAGAGCGAGGCCATCATGAGGGCCATGAGAGAGTTAAGGGAGAGGGATATTCCTAGTCTCCCCATGCATGATTGCCTGATTGTTCCTCAGGGGGATGAGGATATAGCCACAGCCATCCTTAAACAGTCCTATCTCGATATCTGTAATATCGTTCCGATGATCAAGAGAGAGGCCTTGAGGTGACTTGAGGGCCTTAAGGGACCTTGAGGTCTATCCTTATAGATATATTATCACGATAATCATCATTGGGTGGGTATCCCCAGCCCTTGAGATAGATTTAGGTCCATAGGAATCTTAAGGCCTATCACTCTAGGTATATAATAATAGGTAGGGAGGAAGAAGAGAGGGAGGGGGGGGGAACCTTGAGCATATAAGGCACAAAAGTCTAGCCGAGAGCACGAGCGCTGCTTGCTTGTCGCAAAAGAAACCACAGGAGCGCTTGCCTTTGGGCTGGATATAGGAGACTGTTGCCCGGTCGGTGAGGTGCCATTCAGGGAAGGACGACACCCCGCCGCACCTAGGCTAGGGCTCTAAGGAAAGGGCTGGGCGGATGCGTCGCCTGGCCCTTTTCTGTCGAGATGCGGTCCTCTTATGGCCTTCTTTGGGCTCTCAGCGGCCATGACGCATCGCTAGCACTCAATGTGAACCGGGAGGCCCGAGAGGCTGGCAAGATAGGCTGCGATGAGCTGGGCCCTCTCGAAGGTCTCGGGATCGGTTATCCCGATACTGCCACCATCCATCGTCTCGCCATAGATCATGAAGAAATCCGCCTCTGAACGGGCGCATCCGCCGCTTGAGCACGGCCCTAGCTCGTCTCGGTCGTTGATACAAGCGCCAATGACCAGCCGTGAAAACTGTGACCAATCAGGCTTTTCGTGATGGTCAAGGCAGTTAAAAAGTTCAGAATCTTCAAGTGGCTGCACTTGTCTCACCCCCCGGCGACCGCACACAGCAAAAGCCCCACATTATGCTTGATTCTGGCGTATCGTGCAATAACCTGATTCTGAATACTCGCAAATCTCAGGGATGGCCGGCGCGCCTACTTGTCGAACAGCGAGGCACGTGGAGAAGCCTTGTGTTACTTAAGTACCGGTCCGAGCCTGATCTACCGATACAAGGAAACACTTGCGTTTTGGTTGGAGTTTGAAATAATCGCAAAGCGTGTGAGGCGTCTTTCAAGGGGAGGATGGCGTCCCGCCGCGTTAGGCTTAACCTCCACGGAAAGGGCCGGGCGAAGGCAACGCTTGGCCCTTTCTTCTTCTGCATGTCGCCTGCAAGGCCATGAGGGGCTCTTTCGGTCCTCTTGGTGATATCTACCCGAAATGCACGATGGCCGTGTACGGGCTTCTCTGGGCATTCTAGAGGCATGCCATGGCGAGGCTAGGGGGCTCTTGTGCGGCCTTAGGGGTGTCGATGGCACCTAAAGGATACGCCCTGTTTGCGAGATGACAGCCAGAGGGTTCAGGGATTTCACAAGACCTCAGAATATTTTCACGCCGCTCTTATGGGCCTAACAACAACAACGGGCTTTAGCGGTTTTTTGAAAGACACCCGGTGGGGGTAATTCTGAATTTCAAAGGGGCCTAGGAGTCCCAAGCCTCTCTGGCTTCCTGTGACCCTAGTGATCCTCAAGAGCCACGCTGGGTCAGAGCAGGCTCCACAGGTCACGCCCAGCTAGGGTAAGGCCAACAAGCCCCGGCAGAACAGGGGCAATCGCCTTGGACATTAGGGCCTGTCAGGCTCCCCATGCCCTTAGGATGGCCTCAGAGCCCGCAGGGTCGTCCTTGATGCGATAGACGGTCTGGCGTGTCAGGCCTGTGGCCTTGGCGATCTGAGCGATCCCTAGGGCCTGCGAGAGCATGGCCGACACCTGATCATATTGGGCACGGCTATAGCTCGGCTTGCGTCCACGATAGACGCTATCCTCTTTGCTCTTGGCAAGCGCTATCCCTGCCCTCTGAGCTTCCTTGGTGGCCTCGGCCTGTGCCTGGGCTGTTGCGGCCATGAAGGCTATCAGGGCGTCCCTCACGGCCATCTGCATGGGTTCTGTCGTGGCCCCATCGAAGGTCATCCCATTGATGATGGTTTTGATGATGACACCCCGGCGCATGAACTCCCGGATGTTGTCGCACACGTCCTGATAGTTACGGCCAAGGCGATCCACCCAGCGCACCACGAGCACATCTCCAGCCCTGAGCATGTCAAACAGCCTGCGGCCATTGGGGCGATCCTTGAGGGGCACATTCACCCCCGAGACACCCTCATCAAACACGACGTGATTGAAGCGATAGCCTACGGCCTCCGCCTGTGTCCGCTGGTGCTCGATGGTCTGTTCGCTGGTAGAGACACGCGCATAGAGAATTGTTGCCACGAGAAGCCCCGAGAGTCCGCATGATATCTGTCCGTATGATTATACGTCCGTAGGTCCATAGTCAACCCTTGCGGACTCTTGAGAGGCATCTTTTCGCGTGTCCACTGAGGTATACCCTAGCGGTCATCAATGCGTTCTGTATCCGGCAACCCCATGCACAATTTGCGAGTATAATATGAGTGCACGCAATCAACGGTAAATGCACTATTTACATACAAAGAGTGTTAATTTCTTAATCAGGCAAACGTGGCGCGCCATGTCCCCAGCCATGTATGCTCGTGGTTACATTTCTGGTTACACTCGCCCAAATCGATGTATAAAATAACTTCAAATCAATATCTTATGGCATCTGAAAGAGGCATCTTATCCTTTCCTGGGCACCATGATCTCTTGAACGCCTTGCACAGCAAGGACTTCAAGGCACGTAAGGGTTTCAGCCTCTCGCCCTGGTACACAGGAGAGGCACACATGGTCATCGCGATGTCGCAGCCTTGGAAGCACCCGGACACCGGCGTGTTGTATTTCCGTGGCCGGGTTCCCGCTGAACTCATCGACAAGTTGAGGGGCCAGAAACTCACCGTTCGTGTGGGTGCGACCGCATGGTCATCGTCGCGGCCATGGGCGGTAACCTAACTCGCAGAAGCACCCATCCTGATTTCAAGCAGGCTCTTAGCTTTCCGACGCCTCAGTGGTACACTGGTAAAGTAGAGACGGGACTTGGCGCAACAGGTAGCTTCCTGGATATGCCGGACATATCGTAACTGCCTGGGACAAAGCCGCCAATCAAAACGGGTATCAGCTCCTCATCGGAATTAACCATCATGAAACGCCGGAATTTCCTTAGAGGGCGTTTGGAAATTAAGGATTGCGGTGTTCCTTGCCGTCCGTTGAACGGAGGCAAGGGATGGGCGGTAGCCAGTACGTATCGAACGTGACGGATGAACAATGGTCGATTGTTGAGCCGCTACTGCCGAAAGCGAGCCGGCGCGGCCGACGACGACGGATCAGTCTTCGTGCCGTCCTGGACGCGATCTTCTATCTGCTGCGTACCGGCTGCCAATGGCGCCAACTGCCGAGAGATTTCCCTGCCTGGAACACGGTCTACTGGTACTTTCGGTCATGGCAGCGAACCGGCATCTGGGTTTGTCTGCAACGTGAACTCTACCGGCTTACCCGACTTCGGGCCGGTCGCGCGGAATGTCCGACCGTCGTGATCATGGATGGACAGTCGGTCAAGACCACCGAGGTCGGCGGAACCCGCGGTTTTGACGCCTTCAAGCGGGTGAAGGGCAGAAAGCGTCACATTCTGGTCGACACGCTCGGCCTGCCGATCGCCAACCGCGTCGAAGCTGCCGATGTTTCGGATCGGCGCGCCGGTGCCTTGCTGACAAACGGATTGCGCGCGCTCTTTCCGGCGATCACCACCATCATCGCCGACGCGGGTCATGAGAGCAAGAAACTCTCCCGCGCGCTGGCAGAACAGCAAGGTTGGCGGCTGCAGATCGTCAAGCGTCGTCAGCGCGCCTTCAAGATCACGGGCTTGACTTGGATCGTCGAGCGCAGCTTCGCCTGGCTCGGTCGCAATCGTCGGCTTAGCAAGGACTATGAGTACCGTGTACAGACGTCAGAGACGATGATCGACATCGCAGCAGCCCGCCTCATGCTCAACCGGCTCGCTCAAGGTTAATTTCCAAACGCCCTCTCAGGAGCGAGACGGTCATCGCCTGCGATTTCACGCGCAAGATCGTGCTCATCGGTGGCACCTCCTATGCGGGCGAGATGAAGAAGTCGGTCTTCACCTACTTCAACTACATCCTGCCGGCTGAGAACGTCATGCCGATGCATTGCTCGTCGAACGTCGGTTCGCGCGGCGACGTGGCGATTTTCTTCGGCCTCTCCGGCACGGGCAAGACGACATTGTCGTCGGATCCGGAGCGCACGCTCATTGGCGATGACGAGCATGGCTGGAGCGAGCGCGGCGTCTTCAACTTTGAAGGCGGCTGCTATGCCAAGACCATCCGCCTGTCGCGCGAGGCCGAGCCGGATATCTACGCCGCCACCGAGCGCTTCGGGGCGGTTCTTGAAAATGTGGTGCTCGATCCTTTCACGAGCGAGCCGGACTTCGACGACGATTCGAAGACCGAGAACACGCGTTGCGCTTATCCTCTGGACTTCATCGCCAATGCGAGCCCGACGGGGCGCGCCGGCATTCCGAAGAATGTGGTGATGCTGACCTGCGACGCCTTCGGCGTGCTGCCGCCGATCGCCAAGCTCACGCCGGCGCAGGCGATGTACCACTTCCTTTCGGGCTACACCGCCAAGGTCGCGGGCACCGAAAAGGGTGTGACAGAGCCGGAGGCGACGTTCTCGACATGTTTCGGTTCGCCATTCCTGCCCCGCCACCCCTCCGTCTACGGCAATCTGCTGCGTGACCTCATCGGGAAGCACGGCGTGGACTGCTGGCTGGTGAATACCGGCTGGACCGGCGGCAAATATGGGATCGGGCGGCGCATGCCGATCCGCGTCACCCGCCGCCTCCTGGCGGCTGCGCTCGATGGTTCCCTGAATCGCGCCGATTTCCGCCAGGATCCGTATTTCGGCTTCGCGGTGCCGACCTCGGTGCCCGGCGTCGAGCCGCATATCCTGTACCCAGTCAAGACCTGGGCCAACAAGGCGGATTTCGCGGAGACCGCGAAGACGCTGATCAAGATGTTCCAGAAGAACTTCGGCAAGTTCGAGAGCCACGTCGATGCCGATGTGCGTCAGGCGGGGCCGCACAGCTCGCTGGCGGCCTGAAGTAGGCCACGTTCCGACAAGCAGACAGCGAAGGCCGGGGATTCCCCGGCCTTTTTGATATGCGATCAGATGGAGCGGGTCGCGCCACCGTCCACACGCACCTTGGTGCCTGTCACATAGGACGCCTGGGTGCTGGCGAGGAAAGCAACCACATCGGCGAATTCCTGCGGATCCCCCAAACGGCCGGCGGGAATGGTCGCGATAGAGGACTTCGCCACCTCCTCGACGCTCTTGCCGCTCTGCCTGGCATTGGCCGAATCGAGTTCGGCGATGCGCTCGGTCGCGATACGGCCAGGCAGCACGACGTTGACCGTCACGCCATTGGCGGCGACTTCACTCGCTAGGGTCTTCGACCAGCCGATCAAGGCTGAGCGAATGCCGTTCGAGAGCGCAAGCCGCGGGATCGGCTGCTCGACGCCTGAGGAGGCAACGGTGATGATCCGGCCCCAACCCTTTTCCTGCATGTGCGGCAGAAGAAGCTGTGTCAGATGAATGAGGTTCGCGGCCATGGCCTCGAACTGCTTCAGCCAGATGTCGCGGGGCGCCTCCTGCGCGGTGGCCGGCGGCGGTCCTCCGGAATTATTGACGAGGATGTCAGTGCCCCCCTTAGCCTTTATGGCCGCGGCGAGTGCCTCGACCGATGCCACATCGAAGAGATCGACCGCGACCGGCGTAACACGAGCGCGGACGTCGGCGGGCAGGTCCGCCGTCCAGCTCGCGATCTTGTCGAGGTTGCGTGAGGCGGCGACGACATCCGCGCCCTCCACCGCCAGCGTCCGGGCTATCGCAGCGCCGAGGCCACGGCTCGTGCCCAGCACCAGGGCGCGTTTTCCCGACAATCCTAGATCCATCGTTTCATCTCCATCTCATCGCGACCCATGTTTAACACGGTCTTAGGCCTATTGGCCCAGGATGGAAATGCGGGTCCCTTGAGACGTCCGAACGAGCCGGAGGGGAGACTGCGGGATGTGGATGACTTCGCAGGATATGTGGAGGGGACGTATTTCGCAATGCCCGGCGCGCAGATTGCGTTTCGGCCGGCGGAAGTATCGGATTTTATAGATATTATATCTGAATTAAAAATGGAAATATATAAGCGATACGTATTTTTGTGAAGTGTAGCGAATTGGCCAATGGGTGGCTGTTCGTAAAATAGTATTGGCAGCTATTATCGCGTGGTTGATTGCTATGTCTTTGTCATCATATTTTGGGGCAGGGGCTGCCCAAGATGTTTTTGCGTCACGTTTGCGGTCCGGCATCGGCACTCTCTGGCACCGTTTTCCGGCAAACGTCCGCCAGACGGTCCGGCTCAGTATTGTGGGCCCGCCAAAGCGCAGTGGCGCACGTCCGCAGGCGCCGGGAGGTTCTGTCTATATCGCGGGGGTTCTGGAAGGCACGTCCCAGGTGGGCTGGTCGGCCAGGCTCATGCAGAAGCTCGCCGAGGAGGCGGGGCTGCCCGTCGGGAAGATCGATATCGCCCATGCTTTCCGCGCGGCGAGGCGGCGGAAGGAAAAAACCCGCGCGATGGGCGCGGGGACCCTTTTCGTCCATCTCGGACCGGATCAGCTCTCTTACGGGCTCTCCTATCTCGAGGACGAGGTGCTCGCCGATAAATTCGTCATCGGTTTCTGCCCGTGGGATCTGGAGCAGTTGCCGCCCGAAACAGCAGCGCAACTCTCCCTGCTCGACGAAGTCTGGGTGCCGAGCCATTTCACGCGACGCGCTTTTCAGGCGGCCGGCGTCCGCCGTCCTATCCGCGTCATTCCCTATATCCTGGACGTCCCCTCCGCCGTGCACGCGGATCGGAAGCGTTTCGGGCTTGATGAGGACAGCTTCATCGTCGCTTCTGTTGCCAATCTCCAGTCGGGATTCGCGCGCAAGAACCCGCTGGCGGCCATTTCGGCCTTTCAGCGGGCATTCTCCCGTCATGAGCGGGTCACGCTCGCCTTGAAGATCAACAAGACGGACATGGCTTCGGCCGGCTATGCCAAGCTCCGCAAAATCGCAGGGCAGGATCCAAGGATCAAGCTGATCAGCCGCGATCTCGCGGACGATGACATGTGGCGCCTTCTCGCCAGCGCCGACGTCGTGTTGTCGCTGCATCGGGCGGAGAGTTTTGGGCTGACCCTCGCGCAGGGCATGCTTCTTGGTCGTCCCACGGTTGCCACGGCCTGGTCGGGCAACCTCGATTTCATGCCGCAAAGCGCCAGTTGCCTTGTGCCCAGCCGTCTCGTGCCGGTGGAAGGGCCTGACAAGCTGGAGGGGTGTCAGGGACAGGTCTGGGCCTCGCCGGATGTTCCAGCTGCGGCCGATATTCTGCGCCGCCTGTATGGAGATCCCAATTTGCGCCTCATCCTGGGGGAGGCCGGACGCCAAGCGGCGCGCCGCTTCATGCAGCATCACCGCTTGCGTCTTGTCGGCGAGTTACGCCGCTGGGCTCACCCGCAACGGATAGCGTCGGCTACGGCCGCGGGCATGGCTGCAAACTTGGGGCCCGAGCATCAGGATCGTCTGGCGGGTTAAAGGCGATCGGGCCGAGAGGCGGAGATTCCGCTTGGCGCGATCGCCTGTTCCATGGAGCCGTCTTAGGCGACGGAGGGTGTCGCGGAAGGGGCCGAAGGCGCCGCCACGGGCTGGGCGGCCAGGGCCTCGCGCAAAGCCTGTTCCTTGCTGTGATCGAGCGAGGTCTTGAGCACGGTCCCCCCGGTGCCGCGCAGCTCTTCCAGCACCTTGTCGCCGGTCACGTTCTGCACGAGCACGAACAGGGCGGCATTGCCGGGCTGGAGGGTCTCGCTGAGCTCCTTCATGAACTTGTCGTTGATGCCATAGTCGGTGAGGGCACCGCCAAGCGCGCCCGAGGCCGCGCCGATGGCGGCACCGACGAGCGGCATCAGGAAGATAGCGCCGATCAGGAGGCCCCAAATGCTACCAGACGCCGCGCCGACAGCCGTCGTGTTCATGAGCTGGTTGAGCTTCACGTGGCCGCTTTCGTTCTTGGTCGCGATAACGGCATCGCCGATCTGAATCAGATACTCTTTCTGCAAGTTGAAGAGGCGCTGGCGAACCTCTTCAGCCTTTTGTTCGGAGGGGTATACGACGACGACGAGATCGGACATGGGATACTCCACGGGCTGAGCGTCTGATAAGATGCGGGCGGAGCCTATCACCAAGCCATAAGGGCCGCCAATGCTTCACTTTGCTTGATCCTGCCTGTCCTACAGAGCAATTGCAGCAAGTGAGCCGGCATTCCGCGGGGGCGACATCGCGACTGATAGCCGAGCGCCGTCGGCAGGTGGCCATCGTCCCAGGGGACCCGCCGATTTGCAGGCATAGCGGCATCGCCTGCAACATTCTGCCGCTCCATGCATTATCGAATGAGATGGTCTAGGGAGGATGCGATCCCGTGCTGCTCGGCACCGCCTTCGGCATGTGCTCGTCATGTGGTTTCAGCGATATATGTGCGCGAAATGCGCCACAATCGATGTGTACGGCGGTTCTCGTTGGTCGTTTAAACCGAAAATTCAACGAGATGTTTTACCGTGTCTTTGCGTGGAACGATTGAAGTCAATTCGCAATAAGAGCGGGATGTCGTGGGAGAACATAAATGAAGCATTTAATTATTCTCGGGTTGCTTGCAGTGGGCTTGGCCGCATGTAATCCGAACGATCGTACCGACCGGACCATCGGCGGTGCTGCTATCGGTGCCGGCACGGGTGCCCTGGTCGGCGGCCTTGCGACCGGCCGGGCGGGCGGCGCGCTCGCGGGGGCAGCCATCGGCGGTGTCGGCGGCGCCATCATCGGGAATGCGACGACCCCCACATGCCGTACCTATGTCTATCGCGGTCGTCGCTATCAGGAATGCTGAAGCAATGCCGGGCGGACGAGCCGCCCGGCTTTTTCCCAACAGCACCTGAGGCTGATCAACATCCTGGGATAGCGTGCGCCTGTCATCCCGGGGGGTACGAAGGATGCCGCTCTCTTGACTTGTCGAGGCCCGCCGCTTGCGACGGTGGAGAATCATGAGCGCGACGGCACCGCCGCGGGTGAGGGGGCTTGCAGGCCGCGCTGTCGCAGCTCCGGATGCTCCTCAAACGGTTGAAGCGGCGTCATCCACCGCCGCAGCGTCTGCGCGGTCGGGATGCGCGCGGTGAACGGGTCCTTGCCGTAGACGGTCCAGGCTATCGTTTCGCCGAGTTCCAGAAGCGCGAAGGCGCCCGCCGGCCCAGGCATCGTCGTGAAGCTCTCGGTCAGCGACTGCAATGTCAGATGCGGAATGCCGTCGACGGTTGTCAGCGTGTTCCAATGGACGTGGCCGGCAAGGCACACGATGGGCACCCGGGCCCGCGCCAGAACCGCCCGCGCGCGCTCGGCGCCGGGATAGGTCGAAGACGCGGGGTTGCGCTGGAAATAATAGTTGCCGATCTGGCTGTGACCCGAAACCGGGACGTGGCTCATGATGGCGAGCGGACGGTCGGCGGCGTCCACCGTGGCGGCAAGCCAGAGCAGGTCCGCCTCCCGGAGCACGAAGCCGCCCGGCCGGTGGATCTTGGAATCCGCGGCCCAGAAGACGAGGCGCCATCCCCCGAGATCGACAACCCGATGTCCGAGCGGCTGCCCGAGAATGGCTTCGTTCTCCGCGACGGAGAGATGATCGCGGTCATGGTTGCCGCAGAGATGGAAGCGCGGTGCCGCGATCGGCGCGAAGGCCTCCGCGACGTCCTGTTCGAGCTTGAGGTCGGTCGCGTGATCACGGTCGGAGATGCGGTCGCCGAGATCGATCACCGCGTCCGGTCGCGCGTCAGCGACGAAGCGGCGGAATTCGGCCATCAGCGGCAGCGCCTCGACGCCGACCTTGGTGAAACTGTTGTCGCCGTGGTGGATGTCGGCGACGAAGGCGAGACGAAGGGCTTGGCTCATGACAGGCTCGCGGGACAGGCAGAAAAGCCTATACTTCAGGAGGGAGGGAGCCGGTGCGTGCCGGCTCCGGGGGCGTCAACGGGATGCGAAATTCACGCGACCGGCGCGGAAATCGAGCACGTAGGGGATGTGGCCGGGGAGCGGACGCCAGGCAAGCGCGCGCTTCATGCCGTAGGACTCGTAGGGCTGATAAAGCGGCAGGACCGGCGGGTCGTTCTTGATCGCCTGCATCAGCGCGGCATAGGCCTGCTTGCGCTCGGCGAGATCGGTCGAGAAGCGGAACTTGTCCCACAGGGCGATATAGGCCTCGTCAGCCTTGAAACGTCCTTCCGAAGCCGAATTGCCTGTCGGCGCCCACATGATACCGAAGGCACCGGCGGGATCGGGGAAATACATCGGGTTCGACCAGCCACGCGCCATCATGGTCGGGTCCGCGCCGGTCCACTGCTCGGTGACGTTGAGTTGGGTCTTGACGCCGATCGCCCCCCACATCTCCTGGATCGCCTGCGCGGCGAGAAGGCCGTTGGTGTAATAGGCGGCCTGGATGTCATAGCGGATCGGGGAGCCGTCATAGCCGGCTTCCTTGAGGAGCGCCTTGGCCTTCTCCGGATCATATTCGAAGGTGTTGAGCTCGGGCATGTAGAGCGGCCCGAACTGCTCGAAGGTATGGGAGGTCGGCACCTTCGCCTTGCCGAACCACAGCGCCTCGTTCAGCGTCTTGCGGTCGATCGCGTAGGACAGTGCCTGCCTGAGCTTCGCATTGGCCATCTTCGGGTTCTGGGTATTGAAGATCACGACGTGGAAGAGCGGCGTCTGCATGCCTTCCACCTTGAGCTTCGAATCGGAGGCGATCGGCTCGAGCTGGTCGGGGGGGACGTTGGTGATGAGGTCGACTTCGCCGTTCTTGAGCGCGGTCAGGCGTCCCGAGAGTTCCGGGATACGGGTGACGGTGACCTTCTGGAAGGGGGCCTTCTCGCCCCAGAAACCGTCATGGCGTTCATAGACGAGGCGCTGGTTCGGCACGAATTCGGTGATCTTGTAGGGGCCGGTGCCGACCGGCTTCAGCGCGAAGGCCTCGAAATCGGAGGCCTCGGCGACACCAGGATCGCCGGTCAGGCCCATGATGTATTTCTTCGGGACGATCATGCCCTGCTGCACGTTGAGCAGGGTCTCGAACAGCGGCTCGGGCTTTGTCGCGGTGAGGCGGATGGTTTCGGCGTCAAGAGCCTCGACCTTGGCCATGTTCGGCAGGGTGTCGCGCTTGCGCACGGTGTAGGGCGCGAAGGTCGAGTTGATGATGCGATCGAAGGAGAAGACCACGTCTTCGGCCGTCATCGGGTCGCCGTTGTGGAAGGTCACGCCCGGCCGGAGCTTCAGCTCGATCTCGGTCGGCGAGATCTGCTTCCAGCTCAGCGCGATACCCGGCTGCCAGACGCTCTCGGCGCGCGTGGCGTCCTTGCCGATCAGCGGGTCGAAGGCGTTGAAGTAGAATTGCGAGCCGTTATTGGAGAAATCGCGACCCGGATCGAGCCAGGGCGCCATGTTCTGGACGCCGACTTTCAGTTCCTGCGCTGCGGCGATGCCGCTGAGCGCCGTCGTCGCCAGGGCGGCGAGCGCTATCGTCTTCAGGGTCTTGAGCATGACGGGAGGTCCCTTTTTTGCGGATGAGCGGGATGAGGATCTTGAGAGCAGGTTCGGGCAGACAGGCTTTGGGTGATGCGACGAAAGAGGCTTGATGCAACGCTCCGGCGCTTGGGCAAGCGGCGCTCACAACCCCCGCAGGCGTGGATCGAGGCGGTCGCGTAGCGCGTCGCCGAGCAGCATGGCGACCAAGCTGACGAGGACGATGAGCAGGGCCGGGACGGCCACGATCCATGAGGCTGACGCCATGTAGTCCCGGCCCTGGCCGACCATGGAGCCGAGGGTGGCGGTTGGCGGCTGCACGCCGAGCCCGAGGAAGGACAGCGCCGATTCGAGCAGGATGAGGTTTGAGAAGTTCAGGCTCGCCATCACCACGACCGGCGAGATCAGGTTCGGGAGCATGTGGACGGTGGCGATGCGCCAGCCGCTGGCGCCGACCGAGCGGGCGGCCTCGACAAAGGGCATCTCTCTAAGGCTCAGCACCTGCGCCCGGATCAGCCGTGCGAAATGCGCCCAATAGGCGATGCCGAGCACGCAGATCAGCACAGTGACGTCCGTGCCGGCGATGGCGACGACGAAGAGCGCGACGAGGGTGAAGGGCAGCGACATCATGATGTCGACGAGGCCCATCACCAGCGCGTCGACCCAGCCGCGCACCAGCCCGGCGAGCAGGCCGAGCGCCGCGCCAAGAGCAAGGCCGAGAAGCGTGCCGAACAGCGCCAGCAGCAGTGTCAGCCGTAGGCCATAGAGGCAGCGGGAGAGCAAATCCCGCCCGAGTTGGTCCGTCCCGAGCCAGTAGGCTGGATTGGCGTTCGCAAAGCCGACCGGAGGCTTCAGTCGCGCCAGGAGTTTCTGCTGATCGGGGTCGAACGGTGCGATGACAGGCGCCAGAATGGCCAGACTCACGAACAGGAGCGCGAGCAGCCCGGCGATCGTGATGAAGGCGTTGGGGCCTTTGGGCCAGGCCAGAGCGAGCCGCGGCAACCGGCGGATCGAGGTCACCAGCCTGGGCGTGATCAACTTCGGCCTGATCAATTTGGGCGTGGCGAGCTTGGAGGCCGTGATCTCGGTCATGGTGTTCAGGCTCCTGCGATGCGCACGCGCGGATCAGCCGCCGCATAGGCGAGGTCGATCGCGAAATTGACCAGGATCACGGTGCCTGCGACGACAAGGACGCCGAACTGCAACACGGGGTAGTCGCGCCGCAGCGTCGCGCCGACAAGCAGGTCGCCTATGCCGTTCCAGGCGAAGACCGTCTCGACCACCACGGTCCCGGACACGAGCGTGGTGATCTGCAGGCCGAGCACGGTGATGACCGGGATCAGCGCATTGCGCAGACCGTGCTGCAGAATGACCATGCGTTCGGAGAGGCCCTTGGCACGGGCGGTGCGCATATAGTCCTCGGAGAGGACATCGAGCATGGCGTTGCGGGTGTAGCGCGTCAGCGCCGCGATGAAATAGGCCGCGAGAGCCACCGTCGGCATCAGATAATGCCAGAGGGTGGCCGAGCCCGCGCTGGGCAACCAGTGCAGCGTGTAGGAAAAGATGAGGAGCAACAGGATCGCGAGCACGAAGTTCGGGATCGCATAGCCCAGGAAGGCGATGAAGAGCACGCTCTGCCCGCGCGCCTGGCCGCGCCAGAGCGCCGCCAGGATGCCGAGGGGAACCCCGACCGCGATGGTGAGCACGAGCGTCGCGACCAGGAGCGACGCGCTCTGCCAGAGCCGTTCGCCGAAGATGATCGAGACCGGCCGGCGTTCCATCAGCCCAAGTCCGAAGTCGCCCGAGACAAGCGATTTCCAGAAGAGTGCGTATTGCTCGATCACCGGGCGATCGAGGCCCCAATAGGCGATCATCTCGCCGCGGGACACCGCGTCGAGGCCTTCCGGCATCAAAAAGTCGATCGGGTTGCCGGTCAGCCGTGTTGCCAGGAACACGGCCGTAACGATCGCCCAGAGCGTGATCGCCATGCGAATGAGGCGGCCGCCCAGGAATGCGAACATCACGCCCTCCATCTCCAGTCGGGAGCACGTCGCATGCGGCTTCTGCCGATGGCGACCGCCTCGTTCTTGCAGCCTTCCATGACAGGATAATGAACATAGCTCAGTCGATGAGGTGTTTGACACTGAGATAATATTAGTCCATGCAATCCCTGCTCGAAGTTGGGATGCATGCATTGCGCGCATTGGATGATATTCGCGGCTGGCTCGTCGATCTTGATGGTACGCTGGTGCGTGGCGGGCTGGCGCTGCCAGGCGCCGGGGATTTTCTGGACGCTTTCGCCGATCGCTACGTCATCGTTTCGAACGATGCCGAGCACACGCCGCTGGAGCTGTCTCGCAGCCTGAAGCGCTTGGGGCTGAACGTGCCCGCTGATCGCATCGTCCTCGCGGGAGCGTGGGCGATCGACGGTATAGCGGCCGAGCGGCCCGGCGCACGGGTGCTCATGCTGGCGAGCCGCGGCCTGATGCGCTACGCGCGCGCCCGTGGCCTCGTACCCGTGCAGGAGTGGCCGGATTTCGTCTTTCTCGGGCGCGACCGTCTATTCACTTATGAGCGGTTGGCGATCGCGGCCAATGCGGTGCGGGCCGGCGCCAAGCTCGTCGTCGCCAATCCCGATCTCGTCCATCCCGGCGCGGACGGCCGCGTCGTTCCCGAGACGGGCGCACTGCTCGCCGCCTTGCTGGCCTGTACGGGACCGGTTTCCTATCGACTCGTCGGCAAGCCGCAGACGGCGCTCTTCGATGCCGGGCTCGCCCTCCTCGGTCTGCCACGCCATGCGGTGGCCATGGTGGGCGACAATCCCGCGACGGATGGGGAAGGAGCACGCCGCGCCGGCCTCCGTTATGTCGAGATGACCGACGGGCTTTTCCCTGGCGCGGCTCGGGAAGAGACGTGGCTCCGTACGGAAGACCGGGTCGCCATGTCTGCAAGCGTGCAATGAATCGAGAGAGGCGCCGACGTGACCGGAACTGAGATCGGTGAGAAATCGCGAGGGCCTGCGGCCGTCGGACTCGACGGCGTTCTTGAGCGCCTGACGGCCCTACGGGCAAGCCTGCCGCCGACCGCGGCGCGTATCGCCGATGTCTTCCTCGCCCATGCGGCCGAGGTCGTCCATATGTCGGTCACCGAGGTGGCCGAGCGTGCCGGCGCCAGCGAAGGCAGCGTTATTTCGCTGTGCCAGCACTTGGGCGCGCGTGGATTTCAGCAGGTAAAGATCGCCCTGGCACGCGACCTCGTGCAGCCCGTCCAGTTCATCCACGAGGATCTGTCGCAGACGGATGCGACCGGCACGGTGATCGAGAAGATCTTTCGCAGCGATCTGCAGGCCCTGCACGACACGATGAAGGTGCTCGATACGGGGGCGATGGAAGCGGCGGTCACCGCGATCCGCAAAGCCCGCCGGGTCGAGCTCTACGGCATCGGCAGCGCGGCGCCGATCGCCGAGGATGCCAACTATAGGCTCTTGCGCATCGGCGTCGAGTCCAAGGTCGTGGTCGATTCGCATGTGCAGGCGATCAGCGCGTCTCTGACCGGGCCGGATGTCGCAACGATTACCATCTCCCATTCCGGCTCGACCCACGAGACCGTCACGGCGACGAAACTCGCGCGCGAAGCCGGCGCGACGACGATCTGCATCACCAATTTCGGCAAGTCGCCGCTGCTGGCTCACGCCGATATCGTGCTGCACACCATGGCGCGCGAGACGCAGTTCCGTACGGAAGCGATGACGAGCCGGATCGCGCAGCTCGCCGTCATCGACGCGCTCATCGCCTGCCTGTCGCTTGCTGACTATGACAACGCTTTGGCAACGATCAGCAAGACCTTCGATGTGCTTTCGACGAAACGATTCTAGAGCCTGAGCCGCCCTAGCTTGTCTTTTTCGTCACCAGCGTCAGCGTGCCATCGTTGCTCAAGCTGGCAACGATGACCTCGGCCGACGTGCGCCCCTTGGATGTCAACGCAGATTTGATCGCGGGCGTGGCCTCGATCGACTCACGTAGCTGCTGGAGTTCGGTGGGGCTCCGTTGGGCGGCGACAGTGTTGACTTCGGCGCGTGTGGCCTCGGGCAGTTCCTCGATGTCGAGGACGCGGACGCTGCGTATCGGCGGCGCCTCCTGGGGAGCTTTTTGCGAGGTGGCCGGCGGCTGTGTGGCGGGCTGTTGAGTGGAGGGTGCTTGGGCGTAGGCGACGGGGGAGAGCGCGAGGGCGGTGCCTGCCGCAAGGGCCATGATGAGACGCATCGATTATTCCTCCGTGGGACGTTTCAGATGGATTCTGTTGATATCTCCACAATGTGGGATCAATCTGTCGATCCAATGATCATTCCCTGACCGTCGGATGTCTATTCCGTGGGGTGTCACTCCAGATACGCCATGCGTAGAATCGACCTGATACTGAATATTCCAGAAATATCTCACCATCGTGATCATTTCGGTCCGCGGGCTTGGTAGTCGATCGTAATATTCAACGAATATTACATTTTAGAGCTTCATGGCGTTTTTTTGCTATTGTTTTATTCAATGAAAGCCTGCAATGCGGCCGCATCTGCGCTATTCGCATCGCTAAAAGCTATCCATCGATATATTGGGTAATTGAGGCGGAAGAATATTGGCCTCGATGAGGTATGGCCCTCGGAAAAAATTATCGATTGGCGATGGATCTAGTAAATCGCGTCGATTGATTTTGAAATATAGCGGAGTTCATCTATGTCTAACGTTATCGAGAAAGCTGAAGTGGCAGCTATAAGAGGTAGTGCAGTTTTAAGGGACTTGCGATACAAAGAAATAAGGCATGGTGACGACGGCTACAATCTCTACCAGGACCGGACGACAAAAAAATACTGGGTTGGAACCGACGACAGTCCCCGGCAGGTCTGGTTGAGTGATCAGCACAAGATCAACGAGGCTTGGTCGAGTTCCGGCTTCAAGCAATTCACGCCGTTCTACGTTCCGCCCTCCGACGAGCAATCGGCAAACGGGAGCCGCAGCGTGCGGGATGTCAGCTGGGCAGGGTTGACTGAGTATGACTCAAGCTTTCGCGGACCTGACGTTCAGATAGAGGATATGCGTGTTATGGGCATTGACCCCAATGCCGAAACTCAGGCTTTGGCGGTGGCCAGTCTCTGAGATGCGCCTGGGTTTGCCGTTCGAATGCGACATCCGCAGGGTGGCGCTTCCCGGCGCCGCCCCGTCGCTTGTCGTAGCCATCGATCTTTGTCCACGGATCGGGTCATTTTGACGCCCTCGCCCCGTCCCTAGGGCGACGGGTAAATGAAGTCGCAAGCAACGGTTGTCTGGCATCGTGTCCTTTGCTCTAAGAGCGGGCATGACAACGATCGCCGTTCCGGGGCTACTGTCCTTCACCATTGCCATCCTGGTGTACTTCACCGGAGCGGGGCTCAACCGGGTGATAGCGCCGCTGCGCCGCTGGAATATTCCCGAGGCGGTCACCGGCGGCCTTATCGCCGCGGTGGCGACGCTTGCGGCCTACCGCCTGTTTGACACCACGATTGCCTTCGATCTGGAGGCGCGCGACATGCTGCTCCTCTATTTCTTCACGGGGATTGGGCTCAACGCCCGCCTGTCGGACCTCATGGCGGGCGGGCGGCGGTTGGTCATCCTGCTGGCGATCACCATCCTTTTCCTCGTCCTGCAGAACCTCATCGCGGCAGGCAGCGTCACCTTGCTTGGCCTGCCGGAGGGGCTCGCGGCGTTCCTCGGTTCGGCCTCCCTGATCGGCGGCCATGGCACGACGATCGCCTGGGCGCCGATCATCGCGCAGCGTTTCGGGATTCCCCAGGCGCTGGAGGTCGGCATTGCCAGCGCCACGCTCGGCCTCGTCATCGCGAGCCTGGTCGGCGGCCCTGTCGCACGCCTGCTGATCGCGCGCTATGGCTTGAGCGGTCCCGTTGAGAAGGCCCCTATCGTCGGCCTGCCGGAAGATCCGGACGGGCGCGCGCGGAATGATGTCAGCGCGGTGAGCCTGCTGCGGACGATCCTGGTGCTCAACATCGCCATTCTGATCGGCTTCACAGTGGATGAATTGGTCGACGACTTCGGCATCAATCTTCCGCTGTTCGTCGCCTGCCTGATGGTCGCCATCGTGATGACGAACACCATCCCTTTCGTCTTCCGGGGCCTGCTCTGGCCCACACGGACAAGGGCCCTGTCGCTCGTCTCCGACCTGTCGCTGAGCGTGTTCCTCGCCATGTCGCTGATGAGCATGCAGCTATGGACACTGGGCGATCTCGGCCCGGCCCTGCTCGTGGTGCTTGGCGTGCAGACCGTCGCGGCGGTTGCCTATATCTTGCTCGTGGTATTCCCCGCCATGGGTCGTGACTACGACGCGGCTGTGATTTCGGCTGGATTCAGCGGTATTTCCCTCGGCGCGACACCCACCGCCATCGCCAATATGACCGCGGTCACGAAGGTGCATGGCGCCGCCCCCATCGCCTTCATCATCCTGCCGCTCGTCTCAGCCTTCTTCATCGACATCGCCAACGCGGTGGCCATCGGCTTCATGGTGCGTTGACGCGCGCGTCGCAACCGGTCGAGAGGCACCCGGCATGGGCATTGCGGGGGGTGCCATGGCGTATTTTGCCATTGCCAGCGATCGACAAGCCATCCGCTCGCCTACAGAATTCAGGATCGAAGCGCGTCAGAGGAACGCAAAAATCCGAAATAACCGCGGCTAGGCCCAGAAGTCCTTGATCTTCGGCGCCTCGATCTTGGCGCGCTCATAACCTGCCTTGATCGCGGGAGCGATCTGACCGGGATCGAGCAGGTTCACGCCCGGTGGCGTGCCGGCGATGATCAGCATCGCTTTGGTGCCGGTCGCCTCCAGTGTCGCTATTTCCTTATGGATATCGTGAGGAATGCCGGTGAGCAGGCTGCCCTCATAGCCATTGGTCAGGGTGATGATGAGCGCGCGCTTCGAGCCGGCAACCAGATCGGTGTGCGCCCAGGTCTTGGAGATGCCTCCATCCATGCAATAGCGCTGCCCCAGTAGCGTCGGTCCCATAACGCCAGGCAGCGAGGAGCTGGCGGCGGCGGCATGGGCGAGCGGAATGCCATTCTTGCGGGCCACGTCCTGATGCACCACCAGACGTTCGCCGGTGTAGCAATCATTGGCGGTGGTGAACATCTTGGCGACCGGCCAGTCGGTGCGGCTGTCTCCCGTCAGAAGCCACGCGAGTCGCTCGACAGCCCCCCCATTGACGTGGTTGTCCGCCGCCAGCGCCGCATGGCCGATGGCGCTGATCGAAGCGGCATCACCACTGGTGACCTTGAAGTTGATCTCCTGCGCGCGCTTCTGGCTGGCATTGGGGGCAGAGAGCGGCGCGAGCTTGGCGAACAGGCTCGGAAACTGCCCGAAGAACTCGATCTCGCTGCGCATCCGCAGGAAATGCCCGGACGTGAGCGAAGAGCCGGCATAGGCACCGGCTGAGGTACCCACCACCATCTCGGCGAGGGCGGCCGGATCGACGCCGAGTTCAAGCAGGCCGTGAAAGAAACCACAATACCACGCGACGTAGTATTCACCGCCGCCGCCGAGCACCAGCGTGCGGTCGAGCCCGGTGGCGAATCGCGAGGGCACCGGCTTGTCGGGAACCGGGACGGCGAGACCATCGGAAGAGAACAGACTGTCGCTGACCTGCGTGGTCATGGCTTCCAGCGGTGTCGATGTCTGGGCAAGAACGGGCGAGATCGTCGCCGCACCGACGGAGACAGGCACTAACGCGGATGCCTTAAGAGGGCGTTTGGAAATTAACCTTGAGCGAGCCGGTTGAGCATGAGGCGGGCTGCTGCGATGTCGATCATCGTCTCTGACGTCTGTACACGGTACTCATAGTCCTTGCTAAGCCGACGATTGCGACCGAGCCAGGCGAAGCTGCGCTCGACGATCCAAGTCAAGCCCGTGATCTTGAAGGCGCGCTGACGACGCTTGACGATCTGCAGCCGCCAACCTTGCTGTTCTGCCAGCGCGCGGGAGAGTTTCTTGCTCTCATGACCCGCGTCGGCGATGATGGTGGTGATCGCCGGAAAGAGCGCGCGCAATCCGTTTGTCAGCAAGGCACCGGCGCGCCGATCCGAAACATCGGCAGCTTCGACGCGGTTGGCGATCGGCAGGCCGAGCGTGTCGACCAGAATGTGACGCTTTCTGCCCTTCACCCGCTTGAAGGCGTCAAAACCGCGGGTTCCGCCGACCTCGGTGGTCTTGACCGACTGTCCATCCATGATCACGACGGTCGGACATTCCGCGCGACCGGCCCGAAGTCGGGTAAGCCGGTAGAGTTCACGTTGCAGACAAACCCAGATGCCGGTTCGCTGCCATGACCGAAAGTACCAGTAGACCGTGTTCCAGGCAGGGAAATCTCTCGGCAGTTGGCGCCATTGGCAGCCGGTACGCAGCAGATAGAAGATCGCGTCCAGGACGGCACGAAGACTGATCCGTCGTCGTCGGCCGCGCCGGCTCGCTTTCGGCAGTAGCGGCTCAACAATCGACCATTGTTCATCCGTCACGTTCGATACGTACTGGCTACCGCCCATCCCTTGCCTCCGTTCAACGGACGGCAAGGAACACCGCAATCCTTAATTTCCAAACGCCCTCTGACGCCGTGGCGCGCGGGATCGGCCTTGAACGAAGGCAGGTCGACGATGGTGAGTTCCGGCACGAAATTACGCAGCTCGCCGAGCTCCGGCCGCACCAGGAGGTTGCGGATAAAGAGGGAGTGCCACGCATATTCGGTGAAGACGCGCGTCTTGACCCGATAGGCCGGATCAGCGCCGCCGAAGAGATCCTGGGCGAAAAGCTCCTTGCCTTCGGCATGCTTGAGGAAATCCTCAAGGAGCACATCAAACTGCGCGGGGGTTATCGCGCCGTTGTTGTCCCACCAGACGACGTCGGTGGTGACCTCGTCCTTGACGACGAACTTATCCTTCGGGCTGCGCCCGGTATGGACGCCTGTGTCGGCGGTCAAAGCGCCGCCGGCGGCGATCTTCGCCTCACCGCGCTTCAAAGATTCCTCATAGAGGCGCGGTGCCTGAAAATTCCAGTTCACTGCCTGGAGCTTCCGGAAGCCGAATGTTTCGGCGCCATGTGCTTCGTTGAACAGTCCGGCGTTCGCCACGTTTGTCTCCCTTGCCATGCGCGTTTTTGCCATGCCTCTCACAATGGTGACGAGAGCCCCCCCAGAAACCCTCTCGCCAGGACGACGTACACTCGGACGTTAGACTAAAAGCCAAGCGGACGACAGATAGACAGCGCCCGCCCTGATCTGATCAGGACGGGCGCTTGGATATGGGTTCATGGATCAGGCGACCCGGCGGGCTTCCTGCGCCAGGTCCTTCAGGACGCCGCGCAGGGAGAGGCCCGTGCCTTCCGCCGGTTTCGGGAAAGGCAGGCGCGCGGTCGTGTCTCCGAGCATCATGTCGAGACCGTCGGGATCGATGCCCGTGGCCTGCCACGCGCCGGGCTCCTGGCCCAGAAGCTTCACCGCATAGAGTTCCAGCGCATCCGCATGGTCCTCGTTCATGTGAGCGACGGCCCCTGCCTCGCCCGCGACGATGGCCCCGGCACCGGTGAGATCCGTCATGAACTCCGCGGCCTTCAGGCTGTAGATGCGCCCGAAGCCAGCGACGAGATGGGCGCTTTCGGGCTCGATGCGGTAAAAGCCGAAATCCGCAAAGGTGGAGTAGCCGGCGGACGCTGGATGCCGCGCCAGGAAGCGACGGCGCGCGTTGTCATCCGTGGTGAGTGACGCCCGCCCCTTGATGCTGATGCGCGGATGAGCGGAAGGATCACCACCACCCACATGCGACAGCATCAGCGAAACGCGAGAATCGCGGAGGATGTTCTTGGTGTGCAGGGCGAGCCGCGAAATCAGGATGACGGGCGCACCATCGACATCCGTCGCGACATTGACGAGCGACGTATAGGGCGCGTTCTCGGCGTCGAGCGAGCCGAGCGCGCCATAACGCGTGCTCCGCAGCAGCGTCTTGGCCGCGCCGATCTGGTCGAAAGAGGTGGCGCTTGCGGCGGCTGCCTTCATGGCGGTTTGCGCGCCGGCATCTCCGGCGGGTGGTAGGTGGCGGTCTGGTTCAGACATATCGTATCTCCCAAGATCACGCTGCCAGGATCACGTCGTGAGCCTGGCTGAATGCACTGTCCGGCCGCAGCATCGCCGGACCGCCGACCCCTTCACTGGCGTTTTTCGCCAGGAACGTCAGCTTTGCAAGTGGATTTGCGGCAATTAATTGACAATTTCCCGCGTTTGTAACGCCTGATCGCGACCTTCGGTGCCTGCGCGCGCGAGAGCGGCGAGAACAGCAACCACGGCTTCCGGCGCTTCGACCCTATGCGGAAAGGAGATCCGGGCTGTCGCTGTCGACGCGATCAGGTCGAGCCCTTCGGGATCGATGCCCGTCGCGCGCCACCGTCCATCGGGAGCCCCCGCAAGGACTGTGGCGACGCGCGCCATGTCAGCCCCATGGTCGGCGTTCAGCAGCTTGAGAAGCTCGGACTCAGCGGCGGCCAGCGCCCGTGCGGCTCCGCAATCGAGGATCACCTCCGAAGCGGCCACGCTGGCGCCGAAATGGGCGGCGGTGACGTTGAGGCGCCATAGCCTGAAGTCCGGCATCTGCATGAACGCGGCGGTCTTGCGATGCCGAGCCAGGAACCGTTGCCGGGCCTGGGGCGAATCGACGATCTCCGCTTGCCCGGAGACCGTGAGCCGCGCCCGGGGAAGCACCGCTCCCGAAAGCGCCTCCGCCCAGCCATGGGCAATCGGCCGACCATCTTGCGGCCGGGCCGTCCCGGCAAGGGGCTGGAGCGACAGGGATATACGCCCATCCGTCCGCATGTTCCTTCCATGAAGCGTGAGTTGCGAGGTGATGAGCAAAGGCGAGCCGTCTTGGTCCGTCGCGACATTGGTCAGCGTGGCGAAGGGATGCCCGCCCGGGTCGCGGGTCGCCAGAGCCGCGACGACCGGCGCCCGAAGATGGACGCGAATCGTCTTCGGATCGAGCGCCGACGGGGGCAAATCAACCTGGAAATCGCGTGGCGTGATCGCGCTTGCGTCGTTTATGCCGCTTGTCGTGTCGTCTCGCATTTGTCCTCCGGGTGCTATTGCTCCCTCGCTACAAGCCGGCTGGCGCCCTCACAATTGCATTATCGGCAAGTGAGGGAAGCAGAAGCGGGCCTTGTGCCAAACGGAAATATTCGTAGACTTATCTTCACTCGGACAATGCGCACACAGTCGCCCACCGAATTCCAAAATTGAGGATTGCGGGGGTGGGCGCGTTCAGCTTTTTGGTATGCGCGATGGTGCGAAGGCGCCGATCAGGCTAGGATGGTTGACCGCGCCGCCTTATTTCGGCCGCCGTAGGACGCGAGGTGACATGTCACGTGACGCCTCTGCGGCCGCATTGCGGCTCTTTTGGCCGAGCAAAACGGAATGATGAGCGAGACGCATGCCGACCATCGCCCTCGTCGATGACGATCGAAACATCCTCACCTCGGTCTCCATTGCATTGGAGGCGGAAGGCTATCGCATTCAGACTTATACTGACGGTGCCTCCGCGCTCGACGGTCTGAAGACCAACCCCCCGGATCTTGCCATCCTCGACATCAAGATGCCGCGCATGGACGGCATGGAGCTTCTGCGCCGCCTGCGCCAGAAAACTGACCTGCCGGTGATCTTCCTCACCTCCAAGGACGAGGAGATCGACGAATTGTTCGGCCTCAAGATGGGCGCCGACGATTTCATCCGGAAGCCGTTTTCACAGCGTTTGCTCGTCGAGCGCGTCAAGGCTGTGCTACGGCGCGTCAGCCCCCGTGACCAGTCCGCCCCGCGCGAGAATGATGCCAAGGCCCTGGAGCGCGGGCTGCTGAAGATGGATCCCGAGCGTCATACCTGCACCTGGCACAACGACCCCGTTACCCTCACGGTGACGGAGTTCCTTATCCTGCAGGCGCTCGCCCAGCGCCCTGGCGTGGTCAAGAGCCGCAACGCCTTGATGGACGCTGCCTATGACGACCAAGTCTATGTCGATGATCGGACCATCGACAGCCACATCAAGCGGCTGCGCAAGAAATTCAAGGCGGTAGACGACAGCTTCGACATGATCGAGACGCTTTACGGCGTGGGCTATCGCTTCAAGGAGGCCTAGAGCAAGTCGTCGGTTGCGAACTTGCCCCGTTTTGAAATAGACGAGCAAATTCATCGACTTGAATGTATTGACCTCAGTTCATCCGGTCGGGTTTGCTCTAGGGGCCGATCGCCGGGCCCATCCAGCCGGAGGGCCTGTGCGCCTTACGGCCGATATCGGTGCTTGGCGGATCCCCGGAGAGGTCTAGACGAGGACAATGGCGGTCGAGCCGATGGATCGTTCGGAGCGCACGCGCCCTAGCGGAGCGCGGCGCTTCCTCAGCGGTGTTGCCCGGACCCTCCGGCGCGGCGCGGCTGGGCTTGCCTCGCGCAGCGCCTCCAGCCTCACGCGGCGCATCGTCGTCCTCAACCTCGCCGGGCTCGTCGCGCTGCTTCTCGGCTTTCTCTATCTCAACCAGTTCCGCGCCGGCCTCATCGACGCGCGCGTGCAGAGCCTTTTGACCCAGGGCGAGATCATCGCCGCCGCGGTTGCCGCCTCGGCCACGGTCGAGACGGACACCCTCACCCTCGATCCCGACAAGCTCCTGCAACTGCAGGCGGGCGAAAGCTTCGGCATGAACGACGAGCTGTCGCCGCTGGAGTTTTCCATCAATCCCGAACGGGTGGCCCCGGTCCTGCGGCGTCTGGTGACGCCTACGCGTACGCGTGCCCGCATCTACGATCGCGACGGCCTGCTGCTTCTCGATTCCCGCTCGCTGTACTCACGCGGCGATATTCTCCGTTACGATCTCCCCCCGCTCGTGGAAGACAACCCGCCGCTGCTCGAACGGGTTTGGCAGGGCTTCTGGAAGCTGATCGGCGGGGGCTCGTCTCCGCTGATCGACGAGCTCGCGCCCATCAACGGCCGTTCGCTGCCAGAGGTCCAGCAGGCGCTCCTCGGAACGCCGGGAACAGTGGTGCGCGTCAACAACCGTGGCCAGACGATCGTCTCGGTGGCCGTGCCGATCCAGCGGTTCCGCACGGTGCGTGGCGCGTTGCTGCTCTCGACGCAAGGCGGCGACATCGACGCCATCATCTCGGCGGAGCGCTGGGCCATCCTGCGTGTCTTCGCCGTTTCGGCGGGTGTGATGACGATCCTCTCGGTGCTTCTCGCCGGCACTATCGCCGGCCCCGTACGCCGGCTTGCCGATGCCGCCGAGCGGGTGCGGCGCGGCATCAAATCGCGCCAGGAGATTCCGGATTTCACCGATCGCTCGGATGAGATCGGCCATCTATCCGGAGCCCTGCGCGACATGACGCGCGCGCTCTACAACCGGATCGACGCCATCGAGAGCTTCGCGGCGGATGTCGCCCATGAGTTGAAGAACCCGCTGACGTCCCTGCGCAGCGCGGTCGAGACCCTTCCCCTTGCCAAGAAGGCGGACGCACGCAATCGCCTGCTCGAGGTCATTCAGCAGGATGTGCGCCGCCTCGACCGGCTGATCAGCGACATTTCCGACGCGTCCCGCCTCGATGCCGAGCTCGCCCGTGCCGAGTCCGAGCCGGTGGACCTCGAACGCCTCGTGCAGACCGTCGCCAGCGTCGCCAATGAGCTGAAGCCGGCGGGATCGGTGCCGATCAAGGTGACCGTGAACAAGAGTTCGCTCGGAAACAGCGCCTTTTTCGTCGTGGGGAACGACGGTCGCCTCGGACAGGTCGTGCGCAACCTCATCGACAATGCCGCATC
Organism: Hyphomicrobiales bacterium; assembly: GCA_930633525.1. Classification (NCBI taxonomy): domain Bacteria; kingdom Pseudomonadati; phylum Pseudomonadota; class Alphaproteobacteria; order Hyphomicrobiales; species Hyphomicrobiales bacterium. The sequence continues at coordinate 4,554,618 of CAKNFP010000001.1, read as the reverse complement.
CTTTTCCCCGCCGGATGCGGAGATCCGCGTTGAATTGCAGCGGCTGCCGCAGGAGGTCGAGATCGTCGTGGAGGACGACGGGCCCGGCATTCCACCACATGCGATTGAGCGAATCTTCGAGCGCTTTTACACCGACAGGCCGGAGCAGGGCTTCGGCCAGAATTCCGGCCTCGGCTTGTCCATTTCGCGCCAGATCGTGGAGGCCCACCGTGGTCGTATCTGGGCGGAAAACCGCTTCGCGGAGATGCCGGCGGGAGAAAAGGCTGGGCAGGTTGCGGACTGCGACCGCCCACGACTCGGTGCGCGCTTCATTGTCCGCCTGCCGGCAGCGGCGGCAACGCCCGCGTCGTGAGCGATGGGGTCCGCCGATCCCTCGGGCGCTTCTCACCCGGACGCGGGTCGCTCCGGCCGGGCAACAGTCCATGCGTCCTGCGTCGTCGTGGGTGAATGCGGAATCCTCATCCGTGGACCTTCGGGATCGGGTAAATCGACGCTCGCACGCCAGCTTGTCGCGGATGCGCGGAGGGACGGACGTTTTGCCGCACTCGTCGCGGATGACCGTGTCAAGCTGATCCCGGCGGGCGGACGCCTTATCGCCGAAGTCCCAGCCCCGATCGCCGGGATGCGGGAGGTTCGAAGCATCGGAATTGTGAAGGTTGATTTCGAACCGGCCTGCATTGTCCGACTGGTTGTGGACTGCGAGAAGGCGTACCCTGCACGGATGCCCGATCCGGCGGCGCAACGGGCGGATATCTGCGGGATTGTGCTGCCAAGGCTAAGCTTATGCGGCAGTGCAGCAATAGCGCTTGATGTATTGGATTTTTTGATGACTCAACACGCCTTTTCAGGCTTTGTTGATGACGAAATGATGAAGACTTAGACGTATTGCACTTGCACTTGCCGCCGCAATGCACAAAATGAGCGCTCCCCGATATGGGGGTGCCGCAAGGTTGCTGAATGATCGGTTTAGTGCTCGTGACGCACGGCTGCCTCGCCACGGAATTCCGTGCGGCGTTGGAGCATGTCGTCGGCCCGCAAACACAAGTCGAGACCGTCACGATCGGTCCGGACGACGACATGGAAGGGCGGCGGCGTGACATTGTCGCCGCTGTCGATCAGGTCGATACCGGCGACGGTGTTGTGGTTCTGACCGACATGTTCGGTGGAACCCCGTCCAATCTCGCGATCTCCGTCATGGGTGGACGCCAGGTCGAAGTGGTCGCTGGCATCAATCTGCCGATGCTGATCAAGCTTGTCAGCGTTCGGGACGAAATGCCGCTCCAGGAGGCGGTCCTCCAGGCGCAGGACGCGGGCAGGAAGTACATCAACGTGGCAAGCCGCGTTCTGGCAGGAAAGTGAGCGCCAGAAACGCGATGAGGGCCAAGAGCACGATATGAGCACGATCGACGACGTGGAGGATTGTGAGCCGTTCGTGCCACCGCCCGGCGCCTTGGTGCGTGAACTGGCGATCGTCAATCGCAAGGGGCTGCATGCTCGCGCCTCTGCCAAATTCGTTCAGACCGTCGATGCCTTCGAGTCCGACGTCACCGTGACCCGCTGCGGCGAAACGGTCGGGGGACGCTCCATCATGGGCCTGCTCATCCTTGCCGCCGCGCAGGGCACGACGATTTTCGTGACCGCCAAGGGCGATGATGCCGAAGCCTGCCTTGAGGCCATCTCCAGCCTGGTGACATCCCGCTTCGGTGAGGACGAATAGGCCGGCACACCCGCGAAGTCAGGGAGCCGATCCTTGCGCGAGCCCTTGCGAAGTCGGCCATGCCGCCATCTCATGAATGAGACATCGCGCGGCCGCTTTCGCCGATTCGGGACGCGCTCAGGCGCGAAGAGTGCGACTTCCCGGAATTGGTGCGCCTGAAATTTGTCTCTCGGCAGCGACGCTTAGCAAGACCTCTTGCTCGCGGTCTTACAGCCTGCCAGCATCCTTTTCCCGAAGCGTTCCTCGGAGAGATCCATGGGTAAACCGCGACGCGCCTATGAAGCCGGCCACCATGCCAAATTTCTCGCCGTCGTCGATGATACGCCGGAATGCGAGCGGGCGATCCATTTCGCCGCCCGGCGCGCCGTGCGCACCGGCGTTTCGCTCGTCCTGCTCTGCATCAAGCCGGAAGCCGACATGCAGGACTGGCTGGGTGTCGGCGATGTGATGCGCGCGGAAGCCGAGGACGACGCAGCCGCCGCTCTCGAACGCGCCGCGGCCTATGTGCGTGGCATGGTCGGGCTGGAGCCGGAATGCGCCACACGGATCGGCGTGCTGGCTGATGAACTCGTGAATTTCATCGACGACGACGAGGACATCGCCCTGCTGGTTCTGGCCGCCGGCACTGGCAGCGACGGACCAGGGCCGCTCGTCTCGGCCCTCGCCTCCCGCGCCGCGGCGAGCTTTCCCGTGCCTGTCGCCATCGTGCCGGGGCATCTCAGCACGGACGAAATCGATGCGCTCGCCTGATGAAGCGTTGCAGCAAGGCTCATCTCAATGAGCCCCACGCCGCCTCCGCCGATCCTGCGTCCGCTCGCGCGGAGCGACGCGCCCGCCTTCCGTGCCATACGGATGGAAGCGCTGAACCTTAATCCCGGCTCCTTCGGCGCGGTGCCCGCCGACTGGGCGGAGCTGTCGGATGACGCGCTCGCGGCACGCATTCCCACACAGCCCCCAAGCCTTATCGCCGGCGCTTTCGTGAACGACCCCATCCCTGGGAGTGAGAACCTTGTCGCGATTGCCGGGCTTATGGTGGCGGGATCCGTCAAACAGCTGCACAAGGGCCTTGTCTGGGGCGTCTATGTCCGCGAAGCCTGGCGCCGGCAGGGGCTCGCCGGCGCCGTGATCGATGCGCTGATCGCCCATGCCCTGGCCAATGGGAGCCTCGAAATCCTGCATCTGTCGGTCGCAGCGGATAATCCGGGGGCCCGCGCGCTCTATGTGTCACGCGGCTTCACGCCCTACGGACTGGAGCGCCATGCGCTCAAGCTCGGCCCTGGCGACTATCGCGACGAGGAACTCATGATGCTCGATCTGCTGGCGCTTCGCCAGGCGGCAGGTGATCACCCAGCCGGCTCGTCGGCCGTCCGCATTGATTGACGCAGGCCGCGTCGCCACATCACACTCGCGGACAGAGCCAATTTCGTCTAATTCGGACAATGGCGGATATGGCATAATGTCATGGGCCGTATGTCGACACTACTCGTCGGCAAGACCGACACCGCCGGCCTTGAACCGGCTGCGTGAGGAGAGACCGCATGTTCATCCAGACCGAGGTGACGCCCAATCCGGCGACCCTCAAGTTCCTTCCCGGCCGCGAGGTCAAGACGGGCGAGCCGTTGGATCTGCCTGATCGCGCGGGCGCCGAGCGCTCGCCGCTGGCAGAACGGCTGTTTGCCATCGACGGCGTGTCGGGCGTGTTTTTCGGCTCCGATTTCGTAACCGTGACCAAGAGTGACGGCGAATGGCAGCACCTGAAGCCCGCTATCCTCGGCGCCATCATGGAACATTTCATGTCCGGCGAGCCGCTGCTGCGGTCCGACGCGGGCGACGACTTCGACACCGCCGAGGAATTCTTCGCGGAAGAAGACGCCGAGACCGTCGAGACGATCAAGGAGTTGCTGGAAACCCGCATCCGCCCGGCGGTCGCCGGCGACGGGGGCGACATCACCTTCCGCGGCTTCCGCGACGGCGTGGTCTATCTCGCCATGAAGGGCGCGTGCTCGGGTTGCCCCTCGTCCACCGCCACATTGCGCCATGGCATCCAGAACCTGCTGCGGCACTTCCTGCCGGATGTGCGCGAAGTCCAGGCAATCTGACGGCGACACGGAATTGATACAAGCGGGCGCTGCCATGGACGGTGCCCGCGTCTCAGGGCGGAAAGGCTGCCAGGTTTGCGTATTCTTGCCATCGATACCGCGCTCGGCGTATGCGCTGCCTGCGTGCAGGAGGACAATGCGGCAACGCCGATTTCCGCCGAGGCTCTCGTCATGGAACGTGGCCACGCGGAGGCGCTGTTGCCGCTGGTGGAACGGGTCATGGCGCGGGTCGATGGCGGGTTCAAGAGCCTTGACCGCGTCGCCGTGAGCATCGGGCCGGGCAGCTTCACCGGTATCCGCGTCGGCATCGCGGCGGCGCGCGCCATCGGCTTTGCCGCGAAGATCCCGGTTGTCGGCGTCACGACGCTGACGGCTTTCGCCGCTCCCCTCGTGGCGAGCGGCCAGCAGCGTCTCGTCGGTGCCGCCATCGATGCCCGGCACGGGCATGTGTTCTTCCAGGCTGTCGCCCCCGGCGGGCGCAGCGTCGTCAACGCCCGCCATATCTCGATCCGCGACGCGGCCCGCGCCCTCGGCGCCGGCCCGGCCGTGCTGGTCGGCTCCGGCGCGGGCCTCGTCGCCGCGGATGCGCGCGCGCTTGGCGTGGAAGTCTCGACGGAGGGCGTGAGCATGGCCCCCGATATCTCCTGGGTCGCGCGCCTCGGCCTCACCGCCGATCCGGCAACCGCCCTGCCCAAGCCCTTCTATCTGCGCCCAGCCGATGCCAAACCCCAGACGGCGGCACAGATCCCGAGGCAGCCCGCTTCGCAATGATCTTCGACCGTTTGTGGAGGCCTCCTTCCGACGCCCATGTCATTCCCCTGCGGCCGGACCATGCCCGAGCCATGGCCGCGCTGCATGCGGAAGCCTTCGCCCGGCCGTGGAGTGCCGCGGATCTCGAAGCCATGACCATCGACCCGATGATCGTCGGCGACGGGCTCTTTCTGGGGCGTGATCGCCAGCCGAGCGGCTTTGCGTTGTCGCGCGCGGTCCTGGACGAGGCCGAGATCCTGACGGTGGTGATCGCCCGGCGCCACCATGGCAAGGGTTTCGGCAAGACGCTCCTGGCCGCCCATCTCGGCAGGGTCATGGCACGCGGCGTCACCGACATCTTCCTCGAGGTGGAAGAAGGCAACAGGCCGGCGATCGCCCTCTACGAGGCGTTCGATTTCCTCCACACCGGACGGCGCGAAAGCTACTATGTGAAGACGGACGGACGGCGCGTCGCGGCGCAGTTGATGCGGCGCTCGTCGTCCTGACGGAGACCACCTCGTCGATGAAGGCCCCCCACCCCAAGCAGGTCCTGCGGCTGGCGATGATCGCGCCGATAACCCTCGTCGGCATTCCGCTGCAGTGGGCGGCCGTGAGGACGAGCCCGCGCGCCGCCAAGGCCATTCCCCAGATCTATCACCGCATGCTTTGCCGCATCCTCGGCGTGCGCCTGGTGGTTCGCGGCGAGCGGTTGAAGAACAGCGCAGCCCTCATCGTTGCCAACCACGTGTCCTGGCTCGACATCCCGGTGATCTCGGCGGCCGCACCCGTCTCCTTCATCGCAAAAGCGGAAGTGGGGACCTGGCCGGTGGTCGGGCTGCTGGCCCGGTTGCAGCGCACGGTGTTCATCGATCGCACGCGCCGCGCCGCGACGGCCACGACGAACACCATGGTGGCATCCCGGCTCGGCCGCGGCGACGCCGTGGTCCTGTTTCCCGAGGGTACGACCGGGGACGGCATCCGCATCCTGCCGTTCCGATCCTCGCTGGTCGGCGCGGTGCGCGACACCCTAACGGGCGACAGCGAGGTGCCGGTCAGCCTCCAGCCCCTCACCATCACCTATGCCAGGCGCGGCGGGTTGCCACTGAGCGACGCGGAGCGGGCCGACATCGCCTGGTATGGCGACATGGACCTGGCGCCGCACCTCGGCGCGATCCTGAAAGGTGCGCCGATCGACGTCATACTGACATGGGGCGAGCCCATTACTGTCGATGCGGCAACCGACCGCAAGGCCGTGACACGGCTTGCAGAGGCGCAGGTTCGCGCCGCGATGCGGGCGGCCCGGGCCGCCCGTGGCCTGACGTGACAGGCGCGTATTGGCGCGATTGTCATGCGCGGCCTATTTCCTCGGGCCGCACGGCGGCTTAAACAGGGGCTGAGTGACATTGAGGAGAAGGGTGACGCGACATCCTTATGCGACGCGGTGAGCTGGCAGGTCAGGGATGACTGGAATCAACGGGCGGAGTGACATCCACCACGAGATCCGGCGTCCCAAGGCCGCTTGACCCGCGCCGTGACAGCAAAGCGTCCGCTTACTTTCTCCTGACCGATCCGCGAACCGCGTGCTAGCATCTGAACGAATGAGCGACGTGAAGAAAGTTTTCATCAAGTCCTACGGCTGCCAGATGAACGTCTATGACGCCAAGCGTATGGCGGACGTTCTGCGCCCGGAAGGCTATATCGAGGTCGAGACGGCGGAGGATGCCGATCTCGTGGTCCTCAACACCTGCCACATCCGCGAGAAGGCAGCGGAAAAGGTTTATTCCGAACTCGGGCGCCTGCGTGAGCTCAAGGGCGAGCGCGCGACCCGCGGGCAGGAAACGTCGATCGTCGTCGCCGGTTGCGTTGCCCAGGCTGAAGGGGCCGAGATCACGCGCCGCGCGCCCGTCGTCGATCTCGTCGTCGGGCCGCAAAGCTACCATCACCTGCCGGGCCTCATCGCCCGCAGCCGCGGTGGCGAGAAGGTGGTGGAGACCGAGTTTCCGGCGGAAGACAAGTTCGACCACTTGCCCGCCGCTCCGCGCGCCGTCACCCGTGCCCGTGGCGTGGCGGCCTTCCTGACGGTGCAGGAAGGCTGTGACAAGTTCTGCACCTTCTGCGTGGTGCCCTATACGCGCGGCGCCGAGATGTCGCGCCCCGTCGTCAAGATCCTGGCCGAGGCTGCACAGCTCGTGGACGCAGGCGTGCGGGAGCTGACGCTCATCGGCCAGAACGTCAACGCCTATCACGGTGAAGGCCCGGACGGGCACAGTTGGACCCTCGGGATGCTGCTGGAGCGGCTTGCGGAAATGCCGGGCGTGGCGCGCCTGCGCTACACGACCAGCCACCCGCGTGACATGGACGAATCCCTGATCGCAGCCCATCGCGACCTGCCGGCGCTCATGCCCTACCTGCATCTGCCCGTGCAGTCCGGCTCGGACCGCATCCTCGCGGCCATGAACCGCCAGCATGACAACGACGAATACCGCCGCATCATCGACCGCGTCCGCGCGGCACGGCCGGACATCGCTCTGTCCTCGGATTTCATCGTCGGCTTCCCCGGGGAGACCGACGCCGATTTCGAGGATACGATGCGGCTCGTCCGCGACATCGGTTTCGCCAGTGCCTATTCGTTCAAGTACAGCCCGCGCCCCGGCACCCCCGCCGCCGATCGCGACGGACAAGTGCCGGAAGCGGTGAAATCCGAGCGCCTCGCCGTGCTGCAGGCCGAGCTCGACGATAGCCGCCGCGCCTTCAACCGGGCGACGGTCGGGCTCGTCACAGACATCCTTGTCGAGCGCCAGGGACGCCATCCCGGCCAGATGGCCGGGAAATCGCCCTATCTGCAGGCCGTGCAGTTCGAGGCGGATGACGTCGCGATAGGCGATATCGTCACCGTCGAGATCACCGAGACCGGCCCGAACAGCCTGTTCGGCCGGCCAGTTGGTGCCATGGCCACCCCCACCAGGGAGAGGGCAGGCGCATTGTGAGCCGTGACGTCAGGCAGGTGCCAGAGAAGGCATTCAAGGGAGGGGACGACGTGTCGCAACGCGTGCCGCGGGGACGTGCAGTCGGTGATCCACTTGTCCTTGGCCGCCCTGGCGGCGGGCCAGACGCCGGCAACGGCGAGGCCGACGAAATTCTCGTAACCCTGGATGACAATCGCACCGCAAGCCTGGTCTTCGGACACTATGACCAGAATCTCGCCCATATCGAGCGCCGGCTGGATGTCCGGGCGACCGCCAACGGCAACCACGTCGTCATCAAGGGCCCACCGGATCTCACCGAACGGGTTCGCCATGTGTTGGAAAGCCTGGCGCAACGTGTGAAGGCAGGAACGCAGATCACGCTCGGCGATGTCGACGGCGCCATTGAGGAAAGTGCCCAGCAGGGCTTCCTCTTCCCGCAGGAGGAAACCGACGCCGAGCCTCGGCCGGGCGGCTTCGAGCAGATCGTGACACGCAAGCGCGGCTCCGTGAAGGCCCGCAACGCCGCGCAGGACATCTACCTCCGGGCGTTGCGCCGGCATGAGCTGGTGTTCGCGGAAGGTCCCGCCGGCACCGGCAAGACCTGGCTCGCGGTGGGCCACGCGGTGTCCTTGCTCGAGCAAGGCCTCGTCGAGCGGATCATCCTGTCGCGACCGGCGGTGGAGGCCGGCGAGCGTCTCGGCTTCCTGCCTGGTGACATGCGCGAGAAGGTCGACCCCTATCTCCGGCCGGTCTATGACGCGCTCTATGATTTCATGGAGGCGCGGCTGGTGGAGCGCGGGCTCTCCACCGGGCTCATCGAGATCGCGCCGCTGGCCTTCATGCGCGGGCGCACCCTCACCAATGCCGCTGTCCTCCTGGATGAGGCACAGAACTGCACCGCCATGCAGATGAAGATGTTCCTGACGCGCCTCGGCGAAGGCTCGCGCATGATCGTGACCGGCGATCCCAGCCAGATCGATCTTCCGCCAGGCCAGAGTTCGGGTCTGGTGGAGGCGGTGCGCCTCCTGTCAAAAGTCGAGGGCGTGGGCCATATTCGCTTCCGGGAAGGCGATGTCGTCCGCCATGAACTGGTGAAGCGCATCGTCAAGGCCTATGAGGAAGAGACAGCCCGGCTTCGTGAAGCAGGGCAGGAGGACCGCAGGCGTTGACCGCTCGCCCTGAATTGCACAACCCGCCCGCATCGATCGTGGCGGATGACAGGATTGACGATAGGGCCAGCCCCCTCGATGACAGCCTTGTCGTGGACGGGCTTGTCGTGGATGTCGCCGTCGAGGCCGGAGGCTGGTCCTCCCTGCCGGTCGCGTTCCTGATCCAGCGGGCCGTCGGGGCCGCGCTGGCCGAAGCGCCGGTGAAGCCGGCCGAGGGAGCCGAAGTCAGCATCGTGTTGACGGACGACGCCCATATCCGTGAGCTCAACCGCCAGTGGCGCGGATTCGACAAGCCGACCAACGTGCTGTCCTTCCCCGCCGCCGAGCCCGATGCCGTCGACGAGAGTTCGCATCTCGGCGATATCGTGCTGGCGGAGGAAACCATCACCCGCGAGGCGGCGACCGATGACAAGACGGTGAGCGACCATCTGTGTCATCTCGTCATTCACGGTATACTGCACCTGCTGGGTGAGGATCATCTGGACGAGGCGGAAGCCGAGGCCATGGAGGCGCGGGAAGTGGCCGCGCTTGCAAGGATCGGCATTGCCGATCCTTATACGGAACCACCTGATGTTTGATGGAGCGATGAAAGAGGCCATGAGTGACGACCGAAGTACGGGACAGGACGATGGTCCGGCGCACCGGGAACCTCCCAGTGAACGCTGGATAGACCGGCTGCTCGCCGGTATCGGCCTGAGAAACACCCCGTCCATTCGCGAGGGCCTTGCTGATGCCCTGGAAATCACCGGGCCGGGTGGGGACTTCAATGCCCAGGAGCGCTCGCTCCTGAAGAACGTCCTCGATCTCCGCGAAATGCGCGTCGATGATGCCATGGTGCCGCGATCCGACATCGTTGCCATCCATGCCGAAGCGAGCCTCGCCGAGGTGCTGAATCTGTTCCGCACCGCCGGCCATTCCCGCATTCCCGTTTATGGCGAAACGCTCGACGACCCGCGTGGCATGGTTCACATCCGCGATTTCGTCGATTACCTCGCGAGCCGGACCGAAGCGCAGGCGCCCAGTCGCGCCAAGATTGCCATGGTGCGCCTCGCCATCGACCTGTCGGCCCCGCTTGCTTCCGCAAAGATCCTGCGCCCCGTCCTGTTCGTGCCGCCGTCCATGCCGGCCATGGACCTCCTGGTGAAGATGCAGGCGACACGTACGCATATGGCACTGGTGATCGACGAGTATGGCGGCACCGACGGCCTCGTTTCCATGGAGGATCTCGTCGAGATGATCGTCGGCGATATCTCCGACGAGCATGACGACGACGAGGATCCCCAGATCGAAGCCAGCGAGGGCGACACCTTCATTGTCGATGCCCGCGCCGGGCTTGAGGAGGTCTCCATTGCCATCGGCATCGATCTCGAGGCCGCTGATACGGCCGAGGATGTCGATACCATCGGGGGGCTGATCGTGACGATGGCCGGCCGCGTCCCGACCCAGGGCGAGACTGTCGACGGGCCGGAGCAGCTGACCTTCGAGGTGCTGGATGCGGATCCGCGCCGCGTCAAGCGCGTCCGTATCCATCGGCGCGCGGTCGCAGATTCGGCGACAAGCTCCGCGGAGCCCGTTCCCCTGGCTGACGGATCCACATCCGACGCCGTGAAGCCGCCCCGCTCCGATACCGCGGCGTGATCGCAGCGTCTGCCGCAACTCTTGCCCAGCGTGTCGGGGCCGCGCGCGGCCGGTCCCGGCGGGCGATCGCCTGGATTGCCGGCGCCATTGGTGCCATTGCCATGCCGCCGGTCGGCCTCTGGCCGGTGCTCATCCTCTCGCTCACGACGGCGGTGTGGCTTCTCGATGGCCGTGCCCGCCATGGGGGGCCCTATTGGCGCGGAGTGCGGGCAGCGGCCTCGGACGGCTGGTGGTTCGGCTTCGGCTATTTCGTGGCGGGGCTCTGGTGGCTCGGCGCCGCGTTCTTCGTTCAGGCTGACGAGTTTCTCTGGGCGTTGCCGCTCGGCGTGCTCGGTCTACCGGCCGGGCTCGCGATCTTCTTCGCGCTGGGCTTTGCGCTGGCGCGCGCCCTGTGGACGCCTGGCCCTGCGCGCATCGTGACCCTGGCCGCTGCCCTGACCCTTGTGGAATGGCTGCGCGGCCATATCCTCACAGGGTTTCCCTGGAACGTCCTCGGAATGGCGCTCGCCCAGGGGCCGGACATCGCAGCCACGCCCGTGATGGGCCAGATTGCCTCGATCATCGGCCTGTGGGGCCTGACCTTTGTGGCGGTTGCCTGCCTCGCAAGCCCGGCAACCCTGGTCGACCGCGGCTCCCTCCACCGCCGCATCGGGCCGCCGCTCGTCGCGCTGTTCACCCTCGCCGGCATTGGCGCCTATGGACTCGTACGGATTCCCAAGCAGGACGTGGCGAGCGTGCCCGGCATCGTGCTGCGGATCATGCAGCCCAACGTGCCTCAGGACGAGAAATTCCGGCGCGACCGCGCCCAGGCAATCCTCGACCACTATTTCGCCGTGACCCGGCGGCCGATCAACGCAACGCTTGGCGAGCCGACCCATGTCATCTGGCCGGAATCCGCCTTTCCCTTCCTGCTGGAGCGGGAACCGGCGGCTCTGGCGCAGATTGGCGCGGTGCTCGGCCCGGACCGCATGCTCATCACCGGCGCGGCACGCGCCGACGACCGGCTGCCCGGTGAGAACTACCGCATTTACAACAGCATCCAGGTGGTCGACGGACAGGGGACGTTGCGGGCGACCTACGACAAGGTACACCTCGTTCCCTTTGGCGAATACCTGCCGTTCGGCGGTTTGCTCGAGCGTTTCGGGCTTCGACAGTTCGTCGAGGTACCCGGAACCTTCGCGGCCGGGGAGAAGAGCGCCCCGCTCGCCGTCCCCGGCCTGCCCGAGACGGCACCGCTGATCTGCTATGAAGCGATATTTCCCGAGGATGTCATACCCGCGGGAACGCGCCCTGCCCTGCTCCTGAACCTCACCAATGACGCCTGGTTCGGGATGACCGCCGGCCCTTACCAGCATTTCGCACAGGCCCGCCTCAGGGCCATCGAGCAAGGCCTGCCGCTGATACGGGCAGCCAATACCGGCATTTCCGCAGTCATCGACCCCTATGGCCGGATCACCGCGTCGCTCGGACTGGGACAGGAGGGTGTCGTGGATGCCCGCTTGCCCGTCGCGCTCGCCTCGACACCTTATGCGCAATTCAGCAATGTATTTGTCGCGTTTCCGCTTATATGGTGCGCAGCGATTTTGATCCTACCGCTGCGGCGCCGCCGGGCTCCCGAGGGCTGATAGCACTCGGAAAGTTGGCTGCTGAGCAACAAGCTGCTCAAAATCAAATATTTAAAGACTAAAACACTGGAAAAGCTGTTCCCACTTTTTCGGGAGATGTCTAGTGTTAGCGTGGCGGCTTACCAAGTCGCGGCTTTTTAGAACTTACGGTGGGTGCCATCGGGGCGATGGAGATAAGCGCGTGAAAAAAACTCCCAACCCCATCGACAAGCATGTCGGTAGCCGCGTGCGTATGCAACGCATGCTGGTGGGTATGAGCCAGGAAAAGCTCGGTGAGGCACTCAGCCTCACTTTCCAACAGGTTCAGAAATATGAGAAGGGCACTAATCGCATAGGTGCCAGTCGTCTCCAGCAGATATCCCAGGTGCTGGGCGTGCCGGTTGACTTCTTTTTCACGGATGCTCCTGTTCCCGGAAATGGAGAGGGCGGCTTCGCTGAAGCACCCTCCACCGCCTATGTCGCGGACTTTTTATCGACCAGCGAGGGCGTACAGCTGACAAAAGCCTTCGTCCGTATCCGCGACCCCAAAGTCCGCAAACGCATTGTAGATCTGGTCATTTCAATCGCAGGCGACGAGCCGCAACCGGAATAAAGCGTATCGTTCCGTTCTTTTTATCGAACGATTCCTGTCTTCCATCTTGACCCAGCGCGGCCGGGCTGTCACAACTCCCGCATCTGCGAGCAGCGCAAAGGCTCGCGCCGAGAGAGGGTCTACTGTGCCTCGCCAGAATTATCTTTTCACGAGCGAATCCGTTTCCGAAGGCCACCCGGACAAGGTCTGCGATCGCATTTCCGATACCATTGTCGATGCTTACCTCGCCGCGCTGCCCGAAGCCCGCGTGGCATGCGAGACGCTCGCGACCACCAACCGTGTCGTCATCGCCGGTGAGGTGCGGGGCCCGGAAAGCCTGACGAAGGACTACCTTGCCCATCTGGCGCGGCTTGCCATCCGCGACATCGGCTACGAGCAGGACGGCTTCCACTGGGAGAAGGCGGCCATCGACGTCCTCCTGCACGCCCAGTCCGCCGACATCGCCGTCGGCGTCGACTCCGTCGGCAACAAGGATGAAGGCGCCGGCGACCAGGGCATCATGTTTGGCTATGCCTGCCGCGAAACCCCGGAGCTGATGCCCGCGCCGATCTACTACGCGCACCGCATCCTCAAGATCCTCTCCGAAGCCCGCCGCTCGGGCGAGACCGGAGCGCTGGGGCCGGACGCCAAGAGCCAGGTCACCGTTCGCTACGAGGACGGCAAGCCGGTCGGCGTGACCCAGATCGTGCTGTCGACGCAGCATCTCGACGAAGCGCTAACCTCCCACGATGTCCGCAACATCGTCGAGCCCTACATCCGCTCGGCGCTGCCTGAGAACTGGATCTCCGGCGAGACTGTCTGGCACGTCAATCCCACCGGCAAGTTCGTCATCGGCGGCCCGGACGGCGACTGCGGCCTCACCGGCCGCAAGATCATCGTGGACACCTATGGCGGTGCCGCGCCCCACGGCGGCGGCGCTTTCTCCGGCAAGGACCCGACGAAGGTGGATCGCTCCGCCGCCTATGCGGCGCGCTATCTGGCGAAGAACGTGGTGGCGGCAGAGCTTGCTGATCGCTGCACCATCCAGGTCTCCTACGCCATCGGCGTCTCGAAGCCTCTTTCGCTTTATGTCGACCTGCATGGCACTGGCCAGGTCGACGAGGCCAAGCTCGAGAAGGTTCTGCTCGAGGTCATGGATCTCTCCCCGCGCGGCATTCGCGAGCATCTCGCGCTGAACCGCCCGATCTATGCACGGACCGCGGCCTATGGCCATTTCGGCCGCCCTGCCGAAGCCGACGGCGGCTTCTCCTGGGAGCGCACGGATATCGCGAAGGACATCCGCAACGCGCTGGTGTGATTCCCGAGACATTGCTATGAGGCGGGATTGGCCGGGTTCGCCCGGCCATTACCATTTTTGGGGCCGTCAACGCGACGGTGACGAGACGGGTATGATCGAGACCGAAGAAAGACGCGGCGCATTCTGGGGCCGCCGGGTGGGGCACAAGCTGCGCGAGCACCAGTCCGAACTCATGGACGTGCTTTTGCCGCATCTCATGGTGCCGGAAGGGCCGCTGCCGCCTTCCGAGGAGCTGTTCGGCCGCCCGATGGACGATCTGTGGCTCGAGATCGGCTTCGGTGGCGGCGAACATCTGCTGACGCGGGCTGAAGCCAACCGCGATATCGGCTTCATCGGCTGCGAGCCGTTCATCAATGGCATGGCCAAGCTGCTGGCCGGCATCGAGGAACGGGGACTCGACAATATTCGCCTGTTCGACGAGGACGCGGCGCTCCTTCTGCCACGCCTCCGGGCGGCCAGCGTCGGACGCGCCTTCCTGCTTTATCCGGATCCCTGGCCGAAGCGGCGGCATCGCAAGCGGCGCTTCGTCTCCGATGCGACCTTGAAAGCGCTCGCGCGCGCGCTGAAGCCAGGCGCGGCGTTCTGCTTTGCGACGGATATCGACGATTATGCGGCCTGGACGTTGGCCCGCATCCTGCGCGCGCCCGACTTCGCGTGGGTAGCGGACGGCCCCGACGACTGGCGCAGGCCGTGGGCCGGCTGGCCCGGAACGCGCTATGAGGCGAAAGCGCTGCGTGAAGGACGGATACCGGGCTATTTCACCTTCATTCGCCAGTAAGAGCGGAAAGACGGGTTTTCGGCCTCAGGGACCGCGATTTCTCTCGATTTTGTGCGTTCTTTGGGCGCGCAGAGGCCTTGCGGAGTCCCCCATGCGTCTTTATAGCTGTGCCGTCCAGCAAGACGCTGCATCTTTTGGCAGCGCGTCAGGGTGCGTTATTCCGCGCCCTTTCCGTGTTCCAAGATCCAACATCTTGTTGCGAAATCCGCCCCGGGGCGGAATCGCACGGACATACCAGACGTTCCCGACCATCGGTTCGATGTGCCGGCTCGTCCGTATTTGCCTCGCATTATTGGCCTGAAAGAGTTTTGGCCTGACTGCGGGGCGATGCGTGACGAAAGTCGCATGGCTTGCCAAGCCGTGCGAGGCCGAGGTCGTGGAGCGGAACGCAACCTGTACGCCGGTACACTGGCAGTGGAGAACGAATGTCCGTTTCCGTCAATCACGCCCCGTCCCGCGAGGATTTCGCGGCGCTTCTCGAGGAATCCTTTGGTGAGCACGAGTCTCACGAGGGCACCGTCGTCAAGGGCATCGTCGTCGCCATCGAGAAGGACGTGGCCGTCATCGACATCGGCCTGAAGACCGAAGGGCGCGTCGCCCTGAAGGAATTCATGGGCCCCGGCCGCGACCAGGTCCTCAAGGTGGGTGACGAGGTCGAGGTCTATCTGGAGCGCGTCGAGAATGCGCTCGGTGAAGCCGTCATCTCGCGTGACAAAGCTCGCCGTGAAGAGAGCTGGGTCAAGCTCGAGAAGGCCTTCGAGGCCAACGAGAAGGTCACGGGCGTCATCTTCAACCAGGTCAAGGGTGGCTACACCGTCGATCTCGACGGCGCCGTCGCCTTCCTGCCGCGCAGCCAGGTCGACATCCGCCCCGTGCGCGACGTCACTCCGCTGATCGGCCAGCCCCAGCCCTTCCAGATCCTCAAGATGGATCGTCGCCGCGGCAATATCGTCGTGTCGCGCCGTACCGTCCTCGAGGAAACCCGCGCCGAGGCACGCTCCGAGCTCGTGGCCAACCTCGAAGAGGGTCAGGTCATCGAGGGCGTGGTCAAGAACATCACCGAATACGGTGCGTTCGTTGATCTCGGCGGCATCGACGGCCTGCTGCATGTCACCGACATGGCATGGCGTCGCGTCAACCACCCGACCGACGTCGTCACCATCGGCCAGTCGGTCAAGGTCAAGATCATCAAGATCAACCACGAGACGCACCGCATCTCGCTGGGCATCAAGCAGCTTCTGGCTGATCCGTGGGAAGGCATCGCCGCCCGCTATCCGCTCGAGGCGCGCTTCAAGGGCCGCGTGACCAACATCACCGACTACGGCGCCTTCGTGGAGCTGGAGCCGGGGATCGAGGGCCTCATCCACGTCTCCGAGATGTCCTGGACGAAGAAGAACGTCCACCCCGGCAAGATCGTCTCGACCTCCCAGGAAGTCGAAGTGCAGATCCTCGAGGTCGATCCGGTCAAGCGCCGCATCTCGCTCGGTCTCAAGCAGACCCTGCAGAACCCGTGGGAAGCCTTCGCCGAGAAGTTCCCGGCCGGCGCCACCGTCGAAGGCGAGGTCAAGAACAAGACCGAGTTCGGTCTGTTCATCGGTCTCGACGGCGACGTGGACGGCATGGTCCATCTCACCGACCTCGACTGGAACCGTCCGGGCGAGCAGGTCATCGAAGAGTTCAAGAAGGGTGACGTCGTTCGCGCCGTCGTTCTGGACGTCGATGTGGAGAAGGAGCGTATCTCGCTCGGTATCAAGCAGCTCGAGGGTGACCCCTTCGCCGATGCCGGCGAGCTCAGGAAGGGCGCCATCGTCACCTGCGAGGTTCTCGAGGTGAAGGACAGCGGCATCGAGGTGAAGATCGTCGATACCGACATGACCTCCTTCATCCGTCGCGCCGAGCTTGCCCGCGAGCGTGGCGACCAGCGTCCGGAGCGTTTCGCTGCCGGCGAGAAGGTCGACGCCCGCGTGGTCCAGTTCGACCGCAAGGCGCGCCGCATCCAGCTCTCCATCAAGGCGCTGGAAGTGGCCGAGGAGAAGGAAGCCATCGCTCAGTACGGCTCGTCCGACTCGGGCGCCTCGCTCGGCGACATCCTCGGGGCCGCCCTCAAGCGCGCCAACGAGAAGAAGTGATCATAAGGCCGCGAAGCTCGCGGCCTTTCAAAGAAAACGACCCGCGCGGAGCGATCCGCGCGGGTTTTTTATCTGCCAGAGGAGCCCGACGTGACAATCGCTGCGAATGCCCCAGTTGAGAGGACTGATGGCGATATTGCCGCCATCGGCATCGATTTCGGCACGACGAACAGCGTCGTCGCGCTGGCTCACCACGACGGGCGCGTCACGACCCGCAGCTTCCCAACGCATGCCGGCCCGGTGGATGCCTATCGTTCGGCCCTGATGTTCTGGCGCGAGGGACGGCCGCCGGCCAGTTCCGTTCGCCACGCCAGCGGCCCGGACGCGCTCAACATGGCGATCGACATGACGAGCGAGCACCGCTTCCTGCAGTCGCTCAAGACGCATCTGTCGAGCCGCGCCTTCCAGGACACGCGTCTCTTCGGCAAGCTTTACAGTCTCGAAGATCTGATTGGCGTCTTCCTGGGCGATCTCACAGCCAATCTCCAGGGGCTCGACAACCTGTCGCTCGTTTCCGGACGCCCGGTCGTCTTTGCGGGAGACCGGCCCGACGAGGATCTCGCGCTGCGCCGTCTCACCGCCGCTTATGCGGCCGGCGGCATGGCAAAGGTGGATTATGCCTACGAGCCGCTGGGCGCGGCCTATTGGTATGCGCGCGACCTCGCCCGAGCCGAGACGATGCTCGTCGCTGACTTCGGCGGCGGCACCAGCGACTTCTCGGTCATGCGCTTCGAGCCCGGCGGCGATGCCGGGCGCCTCAAGACCATTCCACTCTCCCATGCCGGTGTCGGCGTGGCGGGGGATAGCTTCGATTACCGAATCATCGAGCACGCCGTTTCCCCGCGCCTCGGCAAGAACACGCGCTACCGCTCCTTCGACAAATGGCTGCCGGTGCCGGCGCATTACCACGCCGCCTTCGCGCAATGGCATCGCCTCTCGCTGATGAAGAGCCGTGAGACCATGGCCGAGCTCAGGGCCTTGATCCGGGATTCCGAGGACCCGGCCAAGCTGGAGGATCTCCTCGCCGTCATCGAGTATGACCTTGGCTATGCCCTCTACCGGGCGGTTTCCGCCGCGAAAATCGCCCTCTCGTCGGCAGACGAGGCGCTCCTGTCCTTCAATGAAATGGACGTGAAGATCGAGGCGACGATCAAGCGGGCCGATTTCGACCGATGGATCGCTGATGACGTCGCCGCCATCGAGAGGGCGCTCGATGAGGCTCTCGCCCGTGCCGGCCTCGCTCCCGAGGCTATCGAGGCGGTCTTCATGACGGGCGGCACCTCGCATGTACCAAGCGTGCGCGCCCTGTTCGACCGGCGCTTTGGCCCCGAGCGTATCCATGTGGGTGACGCGTTCCGTTCCGTCGCGAGCGGCCTTGCCTTGATCGCGCTCGATCGTCAACGCGCCGTCTCGGCCGCCTGAAGCCTTGCCGGTTCGTCCCACGGGGACTAAATCAGACGTCATCGCATGTCGTCTGCGTTGATGAGGAACCTTGCCGATGTCCTTCGAGGCCGATCTTCTTGTCGATCGCAAGCGTCTCCGGCGCAAGCTGACCTGGTGGCGCGCGGCGGTATTCCTCGTCCTCATTCTCGCAGTCGGGGCTGTTGCCTGGGCTTTCCGCGACAAGGTCAGCGGCGGTCAGGCGCAGATCGCGCGGATATCCTTGTCCGGCTTCATCAGCGGCGATGAGCGCACGCTCAACCTCATTCGCGATGTCGGCAACAGCCGGGCCGTGAGCGCGGTGCTCGTCGAGATCTCGAGCCCGGGTGGTACGACGTCCGGCGCGGAGAGGGTCTATAACGCGCTGCGAGAACTGTCGGCGAAGAAGCCGACTGTCGCCGTTGTCGGCGGGCTTGCCGCATCCGGCGGCTATATCGCGGCCATCGGCACGGACCGCATCGTCGCTTTGGAGACATCCCTCGTCGGCTCGATCGGCGTGCTGATGCAATATCCGAATGTCGAGGGGCTCCTCAACACCATCGGGGTGAAGATGGAAGAGGTGAAGTCCAGCCCCCTGAAGGCCGCGCCCAACGGGTTCGAGCCAACCTCTCCGGCGGCGCGCGCTGCCCTCGAATCCCTCATCGCCGACAGCTACGCCTGGTTCAAGCGGTTGGTGCGCGAGCGGCGCAAGTTCGATGATACGCAGCTGACCGTGGTTGCCGACGGGCGCGTGTTCACGGGCCACCAGGCGGCCGAGCTCGGCCTCATCGACCAGATCGGCGACCGCCGCGAGGCTATTCGTTGGCTGGAAGAAGAAAAGAAAGTCGCCCGGGATCTTCCCGTGCGCGAATGGAAACGCTCCGGATCGGACGGAACCTTCGGGCTGTGGAGTGCATTGGCGATCGGCGCGCAGAGTGCGGGCCTGACTGACATTGCGGCGATTTTTGACCGTCTTGACAATCAATTAGCCGCTGACCGCCTTGACGGACTTCTCGCCCTCTGGCACCCTGCACTCGAAAAATAGTGATTTTTCAAGGACTAAGCGGGGCACATGATCAAGTCGGAACTGGTGCTGCTCATTGCTGAGCAAAACCCGCATCTCTACCAACGAGATGTTGAGAACATCGTGAACGCCATCCTGGACGAGATCACGCGGGCCTTGGCCCGTGGCGACCGGGTGGAGTTGCGCGGCTTCGGGGCCTTCTCGGTGAAGAAGCGCGATGCCCGCGTTGGACGTAATCCGCGTACGGGCGAGACCGTGTCGGTCGCGGAAAAGATGATACCCGTGTTCAAGACCGGCAAGGAGATGCGGCAGCGGCTCAATGGCGGCACCCCAACCACCCGCAGCCGTGGTGCCGCCCGCGCGCGGGCATGATCTTGCCTTGAGCGGCAACGAGCCCGGCCCGGAGAGGCTTCCGATCTCATCGAATTGGGACGTCCTCTCGTTTATTTTCGCATTTTCTTCACGCGAACCCATGCCCGTTTCGCTAGAAAATGCTCTCATGCGACAGGAGGCATCGCGATGAAGCGGTTTCTGAAAGCACTCGTGCTCCTGCCGCTTGCCCTCATCGTCGTGCTCCTGTCTGTTGCCAATCGCGGCATCGTCCGGGTGTCACTCGATCCGTTCTCCCCCGACCAGCCGATGGCCAGCCTTGAAATGCCGCTGTTCGTCGCGCTGTTCCTGTGCGTCATGCTGGGCGTCATCATCGGTGGCGTTGTCGTCTGGGCGGCGCAGGGCAAGCACCGCAAGGTCGTGCGCCAGCAGAGGCGCGAACTGGAGCGCATGCGCGTGGGGCGGGTGGAGCATCGCCCGCAGTCGCAGGCGGTAGCCACGATTCCGCCCATTTGAACCGGTTTAAGCGGCGCGGCGCGTCAGGGCCGTGAGGGCAACCCATTGTGACCATCGTCAAGATCTGTGGGCTGAGTACGCCCGATACCATGGCCGCGGCGCTTGACAGCGGCGCCGACATGATCGGCCTCGTTTTTTTTGCCAAGAGCCCGCGTTACGTCGATCTCGAGACCGCGCGATCACTCGCCGAGCAGGCACGCGGTCGTGCAGCCATCGCGGCCCTCACGGTCGATGCCGATGACGCGGCCCTCCAGGGCGTCATCGCCGCAACCAGGCCGGACATCCTGCAGCTGCATGGCCGTGAAACGGCTGAGCGCATAGCCGACATCCGGATGCGTTTCCGCCGGCCGGTGATGAAGGCCGTCGGCATTGCCTCCGCGGAGGATGTCACTGCGGCGCGGCATCTTGCGGCGACCTTCGCTGCGGCCGGGAGCCAGGATCGGATGCTACTGGACGCCAAGCCGCCCAAGGATGCTGCACTGCCGGGCGGAAACGGCTTGCCCTTCGACCGAAACCTCATCGCCGGGCTTGACCTCGCACTGCCGTTCATGGTGTCAGGAGGGCTTGATCCCGCGAGCGTGGCCGAGGCCATAAAGCTCGTCGCCCCTTGGGGTGTTGATGTCTCGTCAGGGGTCGAGCGGGCACCGGGTGTCAAGGACCCTGCCCGGATCGAGGCTTTCATCAGGGCCGCCCGCGCTGCAGGCGTCGACGGCGGAGAGACGAGGGGCAGAGTGCCGTGACCAGCGAGCCGAATTCCTATCGGACGGGACCCGACGAACATGGGCACTTCGGGCAGTTCGGCGGCCGCTTCGTGGCCGAGACGCTCATGCCCAACCTGCTTGAGCTGGAGGCGGCCTATGCCGCCGCCAAGGCTGACCCCGCCTTCGCCAGGGACATGGCGAACTACCACACGCATTATGTCGGGCGCCCGAGCCCGCTCTATTTCGCGGAGCGGCTGACGGAACATGTGCGTGAGCAGGCTGCCGCCAAGGGCGGCAGCGGCGGTGCCAGGATCTATCTGAAGCGCGAGGAGCTCAATCATACGGGCTCCCACAAGGTCAACAACGTGCTCGGGCAGATCCTGCTCGCGCGTCGCATGGGCAAGACACGCATCATCGCCGAGACCGGCGCCGGGCAGCATGGCGTGGCGACGGCAACGCTCTGCGCGCGCTTCGGCCTCGAATGCGTGGTCTATATGGGTGCCGTGGACGTAGAGCGGCAGAAGCCGAACGTCTTCCGCATGGAGATGCTGGGCGCCAAGGTCGTTCCCGTGCAGTCGGGCTCGCGCACCCTGAAGGACGCGATGAACGACGCCCTGCGCGACTGGGTGACCAACGTCGACAACACCTTCTACTGCATCGGCACTGTGGCCGGCCCACATCCCTACCCCAGCATCGTGCGCGATTTCCAGGTCATCATCGGCAATGAAGTCCGCGCGCAGATCATGGAAGCAGAGGGACGGCTGCCGGATTCGCTCGTCGCCTGCGTCGGCGGCGGCTCCAATGCCATCGGCCTGTTCCATCCCTTCCTGGATGACCGCGGCATCGAGATCTTCGGCGTGGAGGCCGCCGGCCACGGCCTCTCGACGGACGCTCATGCCGCCTCGATCAGCGGCGGCCGTCCGGGAGTGCTGCACGGCAACCGCACCTATCTCCTCATGGACGACGACGGCCAGATCATCGAGGCCCACTCGATCTCGGCCGGCCTCGACTATCCCGGCATCGGCCCGGAGCATTCCTGGCTGCATGACGTCGGCCGGGTGAACTATATCGGCGCGACCGATGCCGAGGCGCTCTCTGCCTTCCAGCTTCTTTCCAAGCTCGAGGGCATCATTCCCGCGCTCGAATCCGCCCACGCGGTCGCCAAGGCCGTCGAACTCGCCGCCGCGCGCCCGCGAGACCACATCATGGTCGTCAACCTGTCCGGCCGCGGCGACAAGGACGTTTCGCAGGTCGCGGAGATGTTGGGGAGCAGCCTGTCATGAGCCGTATCGACGCCAAATTCGCCGCCGTGAAGGCGGAGGGACGCGCCGCGCTGGTCACTTTCGTGACGGCGGGTGATCCCGATCACGATACGTCGCTCTCCATCATCAAGGCCCTGCCCGGTGCCGGCGCCGACCTCATCGAGATCGGCATGCCCTTCACCGATCCGATGGCCGATGGCCCGGCCATCCAGCTCTCGTCGCAACGCGCGCTCAAGGGCGGGCAGACGCTCACGAAGACACTGGCGATGGTCGCCGCCTTCCGTGAGACCGACAACGAGACGCCGATCATCCTCATGGGCTACTACAACCCCATCTATATCTACGGCGTGCCCCGTTTCCTGGCCGACGCCAAGGCTGCCGGCGTCGATGGCTTGATCGTCGTGGACCTGCCGCCTGAGGAAGACGTCGAACTCTGCCTGCCGGCGCTTGAAGCCGGCATCGCCTTCATCCGGCTCGCGACCCCGACCACCAACGACAGGCGGTTGCCGACGGTGCTCGCGAATACCAGCGGATTCGTTTATTACGTCTCCATTAACGGTATTACCGGCTCGGCGACCCCCGACTTCGGGGAAGTGGGCCTGGCGGTTGACCGGATCAAGGCGCATACCCACCTTCCTGTTGTGGTGGGCTTTGGTGTGAAGGGCCGTGCCCACGCGGCTGAGGTGGCGAAGGTCGCCGATGGCGTCGTCGTCGGATCGGCACTTGTCGATACGGTGCGCCGTTCGCTGGATGCGGACAGCAAGGCCGGGGTGGGGACTGTCGATGCAGTCATCGGCCTGGTCAGGGAACTTGCCGCCGGTGTACGCGACGGCCAGCGCATCAGGGCGTGAAATATCGCCCCGCGTTCGTGGCCGTGACATCTGGAAGGATGGATAAACGATGAATTGGATCTCCGACGTCGTTCGGCCGAAGATCAAAACGCTCTTCAAGCGCGAAGTGCCGGAGAATCTGTGGATCAAGTGCCCCGATACGGGGCAGATGGTGTTCCACAAGGACGTCGAGGCCAATCTCTACGTCATTCCGGGCTCCAACTATCATCTGCGCATGACGGCGACCAATCGCCTGAAGGCGATGTTCGACGATGCGCGATGGGAAGCGATCCCGACGCCTGAGGCTGCGATCGATCCGCTCAAGTTCCGCGATGAAAAGCGCTACGTCGACCGTCTGCGCGACGCCAAGGCCAAAACCGGCATGCAGGATGCCGTGCTCGTCGGCGTCGGCGAGGTCGAGGGCCAGAAGACGACCATCGCTGTCCAGGACTTCGAATTCATGGGCGGGTCGCTCGGGATGGCGGCCGGCGACGCCATCATCACCGGCCTCGATACCGCGCGCAGCCGCGGCACGCCTTTCGTTCTCTTCGTATCATCGGGCGGCGCGCGCATGCAGGAGGGTATCCTCTCGCTCATGCAGATGCCGCGCACGACGGTCGCCGTACAGCGCCTCCGGGACGCCAAGCTCCCCTATATCGTCGTGTTGACGAACCCGACCACCGGCGGCGTCACGGCGTCCTATGCCATGCTGGGCGATGTCCATATCGCAGAGCCCGGCGCTCTCATCGGCTTCGCCGGACCGCGCGTCATCGAGCAGACCATCCGCGAGAAGCTGCCGCCGGGCTTCCAGCGCTCCGAGTATCTCAAGGACCATGGCATGGTCGACATGGTCGTCCATCGCCATGACCTGAAGGCGACGATCGCTCGCCTGAACGGGCTTCTGACGCGGACGCCCGCCGCATCGGCGGCTGAGGTGAAGGACGAGCCCGCGCCTGAACCCCAGGTGCTGGAGGCCGCCGCAGAGTAGACCACCGACAAGGCTGCGCGGAGACCGAGAAGCGCGATGGACTCATCCGATGCCCTGCTGGCGCGCTTCCTGGCGCTCCATCCGAAGGTGATCGACCTGTCGCTCGGCCGCATCGCGCGCCTGCTCGCGAGCCTGGGCCATCCCGAGCATCGGCTTCCGCCCATCATCCATGTCGCCGGCACCAACGGCAAAGGCTCCACCATCGCCTTCATGCGGGCCATCCTGGAAGCGGCGGGCCTGGCGGTGCATGTCTATACCTCGCCACATCTGGTGCGTTACCACGAGCGCATCCGGCTCGGGGCTCCAGGCGGCAGCCGCATCGTCGACGAGCAGCGCCTGCTCGATGCATTCCGCCGCTGCGAGGAGGCCAATGGCCGCGAGCCGATCACGTTCTTCGAGATCACGACAGCCGCGGCCTTTCTTCTGTTCGCCGAAAATCCGGCTGACGTCCTCCTTCTCGAAGTGGGCCTCGGCGGCGAGGCCGATGCCACTAATGTCATTTCGGAGCCGCTGGTGACGGTGGTGACGCCCGTCTCGCTGGATCACCCCGAATATCTCGGAGACCGCATTACCAGCGTGGCCGCGGCCAAAGCCGGCATATTCAAGCGTGGCGTGCCCGCGATCATCGCGCCGCAGGATCCGGAAGCCTCAGCCGTGCTGGAGGCTCGTGCCGAGCGCATCGGCGCGCCGCTGATCATCGGCGACCAGGATTTTTCCGTGCATGAGGAGGGCGGACGCCTCGTCTATCAGGACGAGCGCGGCCTGCTCGATCTGCCGCTGCCCCGCCTGTCCGGCCGCCACCAGCATATCAATGCCGGCACCGCGATCGCGGCGCTGCGAGCCGGTGGCTTCGATCGCCTGCCCGTGGCCGCCTATGAAGCTGGGCTCAAGAATGCCGACTGGCCGGCGCGGATGCAGCGCCTGATACGCGGCGATCTCATCGCACATGCGCCCGAGGGCGCTGAAATCTGGCTCGACGGCGGACATAACCCCGAGGGCGGCCGCGCCGTCGCCAGCGCCATGGCCGACATGGAAGAGAGCCGGCCGGCGCCGCTCGTGCTCATCGTCGGCATGCTCGGCACCAAGGACGCGGTTGGCTTTCTCTCCCCCTTCGCCGGCCTTGCCCGCGAGTTGCTGGCGGTGTCGATGACCACGCAGCTCGCCGCGCGCCCCGCCGAGGAAATCGCCGAAATCGCCCAGGAGCTCGGCTTCGTCACGTCGGCTCATGCCAGTGTCGAGGCAGCCCTCGGCTCTCTCAAGCACCAGGATTGGGAGCATCCCCCCCGGATCCTGATCACCGGGTCGCTCTATTTCGCGGGCGAAGTGCTGGCCGCGAACGGGACACCGCCGACCTGAGCATGCACTCCGCCTTGCCGTGATGACGCGGAGGGGAAGCGCCCATCCCGATCCCTCCCCTCCATGGGAGGGTGGCGCCGCAGGCGCCGGATGGGGCGCACCGGGACTAACCCGCTGGACGAGGGCAAGCGACTGCACGGCCGGCGGCGCGTCGTTTCCAGCCTCGTGACCCCGCCCGACCTCGCTGGCGCGAGGCCACCCGTCCCCCTTAAAGGGGAGGAATCAGCGGCGGCGCTTCCCGCTGCCATTCCCTTCCCTCGCGCTGAGATCCTCTCGCCTCGGAAGACAGGGTGCGCTGTCCTTTTGCGACATGAGCTGCCTCAACAAAAAAGCCCGGCTCCGCGAGGGGCCGGACTTTTGTTTGATGTGAAAATGCGGCGCTGGAGGCGCCGTGACCTGATCAGACCGAACCGGAGATCCAGCGCGACAGATCGCTCTTGGGCGCCGCGCCGACTTTCTGGCCGGCGAGCTTGCCGTCCTTGAAGAGGAGCAGCGTCGGGATCGAACGGATGCCGAACTGCGCGGCCGTGGCCGGGTTCTCATCCACATTGACTTTCACGACCTTGACCTTGCCGGCGAGCTCCGTGGAAATCTCCTCCAGGGCCGGGCCGATCATCTTGCAAGGGCCGCACCATTCCGCCCAGAAGTCCACAACCACCGGCTCGCCAGCCTGCAGGACGTCGGCTTCGAAACTCGCATCGGTTGCCTTGATGGTCGCCATGATGAAAAACCTTTCGTGGGTGGCAGGCTGCACGGGGAAGCCCATGGCCGTCCGTTGGATGGGAAACGTAAGAAGCGGAATGGGATGGGTCAAGGAGCAGGCAACACAAGTCACGCCTGCTTGACAAGCATGAGTGCGGCCTCAAGCGCCTCCGGCGATACGGCGAACACGCGTGGGCCGCGCGTATAGACGAGGAAAGCCCGGACAGGCCGATCGGGATAGATCTCAGCGAGCAAGGCCGCATAGACGGCAAGCTGCGCGAGATGGCCGGGCGGAGCCGCCTCAAGCGTGGCCGGCGGCCAGTGACTCGTCTTGAAATCGGCCACATGAACGGCGTCCTCGGTGACGGCGAGACGGTCGATCTGGCCTGAGACCGGGACGGCCTCACCATCGATCGTGATCGCGCCGGCGATTGGCACCTCGGCGCGGCTTGATGGGCCGAACAAGGCCGCCAGGTCCGGCCGGGCGAGCACGGCCAGCGCGTCCGTGACGATGCCATCCCGCTTGGCGGCGTCGAGGCCGGTGGCGCGCACCTCCAGAAGGGCCGCGATCTCCCGCGCCGCAGCCTCGCCGCCACGCATGTGGCCTTCCGGCAGGTGCTGCAGGAGCTTGTGCAGGAAGTCGCCGCCGAGCCGAGCCGCGCGGCGCGCGTCCTCATCACGCCGGGAACGCGGCGGCGGCGTTCCCAAGGGCCCGGAAGGAGGATGAGCCGCCTCCGGAAGCTGATCCGCCGCGCCAAGGGCGCTTGATGGCCTGAGCGGGGGGCGCGCCTCGGCTTCCGGCGGCAGGCGGCGATCGAGCCAGGCGGGCAGGCTCGGCAAAGCCACCGCGGCCGCGGCCGGCGGCGCGGAGGGGCTCGCCACCCGCGCGGGATCCCGCCAACGCCAGACAGTGCCGTTGCCGTGGGGAGCCGGAGCCTCGACGAGCCCGTATGCGCCGGCCTCCAGCCCCTCGCGGATCATCGCCGGCCAGCTCTTCTCCGGCAACGGCCGGAAGTCGCCGGTCTTGGCGTCGCGGCCAAGGCTCGTGTAGGAGGCCACCACCAGCCGCTCCTTGGCCCGGGTCATGGCCACATAGAGCAGGCGGTTGTGCTCCTCCTCCGCCTCGCGCCGCAATCTGTCGCGCACCCCTGCGACCGCCTCGGGATCGAGCTCACTCCTCGGTGACCAGATCGGCAAGGCAGGGCCATCGCGGCCGGCAATGGCGAAAAGCTTGGGATCGGTGCGCCCGGTCGGCACATCGCAGCCATCCGCGAGGATGACGACGGGTGCCTCCAGTCCCTTGGCGCCGTGCACGGTCATGACGCGGATCTCATCATGGCCATCTTCGAGATCGCGCTTCACCTCACGTTCGGCCTCGCCGAAGGCAACGAGGAAACCCGCCAGGGACGGTGCCTGCCGCCGTTCATAGCCGAGCGCCGCGGCCATGAATTCGTCGATGGCGTCGCCCGCCTCGGCGCCGCGGCGCGCCACCAACCGGCGGCGCCCGCCGCCGGGACCGATCAGATGGGCATAGAAGGCGAAGGGCCCGCCCCGGCGCGCACGCTGGCGCCAGTCCGCCAGCAGCCCGACAGCGCGCACGGCCCCCTCATTGCCCGCATCCGCCGCCAGCGCCAAGGCGTGGTCGAGCGATTGCTCCTCGGGCCGCTCGGCGCCGATGCGCATGAGGTCGTCGTCGTCGAGGCCGACGAGCGGCGATTTCAGGAGCGCCGCGAGCGTCAGGTCGTCCGCCGGCAGCAGGGCCGCGCGGCCGGCCGCGACGAGGTCGCGCACCGCGATATGTTCGGTGACCTTGAGCCGGTCGGCACCCGCGACCGGCAGGCCGGTGTCCTTCAGCGCGCGGATCAGGGATTCGTAGAAACCGCCGCGCTTGCGCACCAGGATGAGGATATCGCCGGGTGAGAAGCGCCGGCCGTCGTCGCCCCCGCCTGTCCAGTGCTTCACGGCCCGCGCTATGCGCCGGGCGAGCCGCACCTGGGGCGAACCCTCCTCGAGCTCGTCGACGGGCAACGTCCAGGCTTCCGAATCGACCACCTCCGTGGGGCGTTCAGCCTCCCAGAACTCGACGAGGCCAGCGAGCTGCGGCCGGGCGCTCTCATGCACCGTGCCGACGGCATCGTCATCGAAGGAGAGGCCCTGGAAATGCTGGGGATCGGCGAAGACCGCATCAACCGCCTTCAGCACCTCCGGCGCCGAGCGGAAGGACACCGTCAGGCGCACATCCTCGAAGGAGAGGCCAGCGGCCTCGACGCGCCGGCGGAAATACCGGCCGCTGCCGTCGAACTCGCGTGGCGCCGCGCCCTGGAAGCCGTAGATGGACTGCTTGGGATCACCCACCGCGAATAGCGTCCGCCGCGTCAGCGCGGCGCTCTCCCCGGCCGTGAATTCCTCAGCGAGCGCCTTGAGGATGCGCCACTGCTCCGGGCTCGTATCCTGCGCCTCGTCGACGAGGATGTGGTCGATGCCGGCGTCGAGCTTGTAGAGAACCCAGGCCGCCTCATGGCGGGCGAAAAGATCGACCGTGCGGGCGATCAGATCGTCGAAATCCAGCGCGCCGCGCGCGTTCTTGGAGGCCTCGACGCGGGTGAAGACCGCGCTCGCGAGGGTCAACAGGGCGGCTGTCCGCTCGACGGCGAGCACGGCCTTGAGCCGTCCGGTCAGCCCGGCGAGGCGATCACGCTCGTCGCGGAGCTGCTGGATCAAGTCTGGATCAATGGCTTTCGTGCCGAAGCGACTGTCGGAACGCGGCTCGCCAGCCTGGGTAAAAAACACAGATTGATAGGCGGCTAATTTGTCGGCCGGGTTCGTTGCGGCGAGCGCTGCCCGGAAGCAGTCGGCCAGAGCCTGATCCGTCGTTTTACCAGCGGCCAGTGCCGTGATGATGCCGTGCCAATCGGCCTCGGGGATGCCCTCCCCCAGCATCGCGCGTTCCACGCTGGCGCGATCGTCGGCGGGCTCGAGGCCGAGCGCTGCCTTGATGGCGTCGGTCGCGATGCCTCCGCCTGAGGGCCCGGGTTCCCTGGAAAGGCCCTGCCGCAGCAAGGCCTTGGCGCGCAATGCCTCGGCAAGGGCCTTGTCGATGGTGACGTCGCCCGCCTCCTCCACCAGCCGGGCCAGCGCCGCAGCGAGCGCCGGCGCGCGGCCGGCGATGGCATCGCTGATCACGGCGACGCGGGCGCGGGCGAGAAGATCGGCGGCGTCCATGTCGTCCAGCACCTCGAAGCGGGCCGGGACATTCGCCTCGAACGGGAAGAGATGCAGCACCCGCTCGCAGAAGGCGTGGATGGTCTCGATCTTCAGCCCGCCGGGCGTCTCGATGGCGCGCGCGAAGAGCCGCCGCGCGACCGCGCGGAGATCGGCCGTCGGCGGCTTGCCAGTGAGGCGAAGCAACGCGGCGTCCAGCGCCGCGTCATCCAGCGCGACCCAGCGGCCGAGGTCGTCGAACACCCGGTTCGACATATTGGCGGCGGCGGCCTTGGTGAAGGTGAGGCAGAGGATGCGCCCGGGCTCCGCGCCGGCCAGCAGAAGCCGCAGCACCCGGTTGGCGAGCACGGTGGTCTTGCCGGAGCCGGCATTGGCCGATACCCAGGCGGAGGCCGCTGGATCAGCTGCCCGATGCTGGTCATGGATGACCCGACCGATGACCTCATCAGCGGATGGAGGCGTAACGCTCATTCGCCGCCTCCCTCGTCGCCGCCGGTTGACCATTCGCGCACCCGCGCCAGATGGTCATAGACACCTTCGCGCTTGGCATATTCGGCGAAGGGGCGTGAGGCGAAGCCGATCTCACCACGGCAATAGCGCGACAGAAGCTGCGCCAGCCGGGTGGGATGCTCGGTGACGAGATCCGCGACACTCCGGGTTTCGCCCCGCTCCGGCTGCACCGGCCGGGGCTTGAGAGGCTCCTTGCCGCCGGTGGCGCCGACATAAAGCAGCTCTATCCGATCCGCGGGCATGGTCGCCGGGCCCTTGAAACCGCCCGCGACCAGCATGGCGGCTTCCAGGGTCATCTGCGGCGCGAAGCCGGCGAAGATCTGCTTGGGCGTCGGCACCTGGCCCGTCTTGAAATCCACGATCACCGCGAGGTTGTCGTATTCCTCGACGCGGTCGGCGCGCGCCCGCAGGGAAAAGCTCGATCCGTCCGCGAGCACGAGATCGAGGGCGCCTGAAATCTCGGCGTGGAGCCGCCCCAGGCCCGGACGGCGGGCGGCCTCCCATGCCACATAAGCCTCCGCGAGCCTGAGGAAGCGCGGCCACCACAAGGCCATGACGTCGGGATAGGCCCCATAGGGCGCGAACACCTCACGGCCGATCTCCGTGAGAGCGGCGAGCGCATCGGCCGGGAGGGCGGCCGGATAGGCCATGGCGAACCGGCCGAGCGCCTCATGGACGAGATTGCCGCGATCAGCCGCGCCCGGCGGCACCGCGAGGCTTTCCAGCGGGTCGAGCTTCAGCACATGCCGAGCATAGATCGCATAGGGATCGCGCACCAGCGTCTCGACCTCGGTGACGCTGAGGGAGCGCGGAATGAGGTGGAGCGGCGGCTTCGGCATCGGCCGACGCAGGGAGGGCTCAGCCGGTGCCCGTTCCAAGGCCTCGGCCCAGGCGAGGATGGTGCGGCCCCGCGCGCGCACCGCCTCCCAGGCCTCGCCGCCCGCCAGTGCCTTCATGCGCTGCAGGAAGCGCGACGGCACGGTCGGCGCCCCCTCGCGCTTCAACGAGCGGGTGATCACGGCGTCACGCGTGCCCAGGGCCTCGACGAAATCATGGGCGGTCTGGCCGATGCGCCGCTCCGGCGGGCTCATCCCGAGCGCCGTGCGCATGGGGCGATTGAGGAAGGCGTCCGTCCGCACCACCGGCGGCCAGATGCCCTCATCGAGGCCGCCCAGCACGATCCTGTCGGCGGTGAGGAGGCGGGCCTCCAGCAGCCCGAAGACCTTGGCGCGGCGATGCGCGGCCTCGCCCCGGCGCAACACGCGCTCCGCCAGGAGCCCCGCAAAGAAGGCCGGATAATCCCCCGGGCGGCCGATGAGCTCAGCGGATTTCACGACGGCGAGATCATCGAACAGGCTGGCGAGGTCTCCCCAGCCATCGGCGCGCGGCGGATCCCAATCCTCCTCCGGCGCGCGTGCCGAGACCGCGCGCAAAACCGCATCGTGGGCTGAGGCCATCGCGACGAGGTCGGCCGCACCATCCGCGAAACTCCTGACGTCGAGGGGGGCGAAGGCGGCCTCCAGCGCGTCAAGCAGCGCCGCCACGCGTTCCCAAGCCGAGGGGCCAAGGCGCCGCAGGGGACGCGGGCTGCGACGGCTCGCGGCCTCTCTCCGGCGTTCGGGGAGAACGGCCTTCAACCCGGCGATGCCGGGCGGTGCCTCCGGCCCGCGCAGCAGGCCGATCTCAAGCTCCGTTGCCGCCTGACGCGCCGTCGCGAAGCTCTGTCCGAAGGTCGCGTCGGGGTGATTGAGGAGCGCGAGCAGGTCCGGCGCAGCGAAATCAGCGAGCGCCACATCAGCGACGAGCTGGGCGAGGCTGCCCGCGCGGGAGCGGCTGAGCGGCAGCCCTGCCGAATCCTCCACCGCGATATCCCAGCGGGCCAGCTCCGCGATGGTGCGCTCGGCCAACATGCGATCCGGCGTGACGAGCGCGACCGTCGCGCCCGGCGTCTCCAGCGCCTCGCGCATGGCGAGCGCGGCGGCCAGTGCCTCGGAACGTTCGTCCGGCGCCTCCACAAGGGTGAGGCCCGCAAGGGCGGCGCGCGTCGTGGTGGCGAAGTCTCCCGTGCCCTGGCGATGCTCCGCCCAGACATGGGTGGTCTCGGCCGGGCGCAGCGCCTCGGCGAGGAAGCTCGCGCGGGCCGCGACCTCCGGGGGAAGATCGGCGAGTTCCTGAACCTCGGCGCGGTCGATGCCAATGGTGGTGATGAGACGTTGCAAAGCGGCTTGGGGATGGCCGTGTCTCGCATCCGCGATTGCGCGCCAGGAGGGCTCGTCCAGGCCGCGGTCGAGACCCGGCAAAACGACGGCGCCCTGCGGCAGCCGCGATACGGCGGCGATGAGATGGGCCGTCGCCGGCACCGAGCCCGTGGACCCCGCGACGATCATCGGCGCCTCTGGCCGCTCACGGGCAAGCCGTTCGGCATCGGCGAGGATGATGGCGTTGCGCCGGCTGACGGGATCGCTCGCGCCGCGGTCCGCCAGAATCTGTGGCCAGGTCTCGGCGGCGATTTTCAGGAAGTCGAGCGTGATGCCGTAGTAGCGGGAATAGCGATCCTCCACGAGGCTGTGCAGGCTCTCCCAGGCAATACCCTCGGTGGCGAGCGCATCCATGAGGCGCGCGAGATCACCCGCGAGCCCGAGCGCATCAGCGGGAGAAGCCGGCACGAGCAACGGCTCGTGATCGTCAAGCCGCAGGAGGGCGCGATCGACGGCCTTCGCCCAGGCAAGCACCAGCCGCGTCAGGATAAGGCGCCTTTCGGTCTCGCCAATCGCCGGTGGCAAGCCGGCGAAATCGCCCTCGCCCATCCCGCCGAGGTCGGCGGCCAAGGCGATCTCGGCGTCGTCGACATCGCCCAGCGGCACGATGCGTGGCAGAAGCACGGCCCGCCCGCCACAGCGCTCGGCAAGGAGGGTGGTCAGCGCCCGTGCCGCGCGGCGCGTGGGCAGGAAGATCGTGGTGTCCGCGAGCGCCAGCGGATCGACGGTGCCATCGGAGAGCCTGAGTCCGGGCAGAATGCGCCCGGAAGCCAGCGCCTCGACCAGCGTCGGCAGAAAGGGCGCGCCCGGCGCAATGGTAAAGGCCCTCGGCGATGGCGCCCTTGCCATCCTTACCTCGCGCTCGCGACGAATGTCTCTTCAGCAAGCTTGACGGCGGCCGGCGTGCCGACATGCAGCCACTGGCCGTCCAGCCTGACGCCATAGAGACGGCCGGCCGCGATGGCGCGGTCAAACAGCAGGTTCAGCGAGAACGAACCGTCGGGGGTGTTTTCGAACAGCTCGGGCTTGGCGATCGCCACGCCGGCGTAGATGAACGGAGCGAGTTCCCGTTCCGCGCGACGCCGAAGAACGCCGGCCGGATCCATCGTGAAATCGCCGTAGCCCTCATCGCCGATGCTGGTGGCGCCGGAGGCGAGCAGGAGCAGCATATCCATGCGCGCGGGATCCCAGATCCGCCCCATGCGCGCGATATTGCCGTGCGGCCCTTCGAGCCACAGCGAATCGGTGTTGACGATGAAGAATGGGTCCGGCCCGAGCAGCGGCAAGGCCTTCTTGATGCCGCCGCCTGTTTCGAGAAGCTTTCCGCGCTCATCGGAAATGATGATATCCGGCGCCTTGCGACGCTTCAGATGCTGCTCCACGAGATCGGCGAGATAGTGGACATTGACGACCGCCCGCTTCACCCCGGCGGCCGCCAGCCGGTCGAGCCCGTGATCGAGCAGGGAGCGGCCCGCGATGCGGATGAGAGGTTTCGGGGTCGTCGCCGTGATCGGGCGCATGCGCTTGCCGAGGCCGGCAGCCAGCACCATGGCGGTAATTGGCAGTTGCCCAGCTTCTCGGCCCGCGTGCTGGTCTGCCTTGCGGCCGGCTTTCGCGGGAGAGTCTATCGTCGAACCGTCTGTCATCGTGGATCGATCTTGAGGGGGCCGCCCTCCGGATCGAAGGAAGCGGCCGCTACGCGGGAGGGCGGGCGACAAGGCCCGGCAGGCGAGCCTCATACCAGAGCTTCAGCTCCGACAACACCGGATGTGCGAGATTGCGCGCGAGATAGTCCTGCATCCGTGGCAGATGATCGAGATATTGGGGTTTGCCGTCGCGCTTGTCGAGCCGCACGAAAGTGCCGAACAGCTTGGTCGCGCGCTGTGCACCCAAAATTGCGTAGGCCTCGGCGAAGCTTGCCACGTCGAACTCCGGATTCCGCGCCCGGCGCAGCTTCGCGTAATAGGCGATGAGTTCAAGCTCAAGCGCGGCGGGCATCGTCACCCGCGCGTCCTGCAGCAAGGCCGCGACGTCATAGGCGGGATGGCCCAGCACCGTGTCTTGCAGATCAATGAGCCCGACGCGTTCCAGCCCTTGCCGCTCCGGCAGCCAGAACAGGTTGGGGGAATGCATGTCGCGCAGCGTCCAGGTCTGCGGCCCGGACACCACCTGTCCGAGAAGCTCCGTCCAGACCTTGATGAAATCGGAGCGGGCCGCCGCGCCGAGGGAGCCGCCGCCCTTGTGCGGGGCGTACCAATCGAGCAGCAGCTCAGCCTCGATCAGGAGCGCCTCGAGATCGTACGGCTGGAGGATATGGTCGCGGCCGTCCATGACAGGCAGGACGCTCGGCAGATCCTTGTCGTGCAAGGCGGCAAGGACGCCTATGGCCTCGCGGTAGCGCTCCGGGATGGGCCCGTCCGCGTTGGCCACGGGCTCCTTGCCGAGATCCTCCACCAACACCAGGCCCTGGTCGAGATCGGCCCCATAGATCTCGGGCGCGCTGAAGCCTTCGGCGCGCAAGCCCCGCGCCACCGCGACGAAGGCGTCGACGCGCTCGGCCAGCTTCGCCAGCTCGTGATAAGGGCGCCCGTTGCGGATCGCGGGGCCGGCCAGTCGCGGCGGAGCGATCATGAGGATCGCGGTCTCACCATTGGCCTTGTGCAAGCGGTCGTACAGGCGAACCGAGGCATCGCCCTGGATGTGCTCGCGCCGTGCTTCCCCCCAGCCCGCCTTCTCCAGGAGGCGACGCAGCGATTGCAGCCGCGCGAGACGCGGGCCAAAACGTCCTGTGCCGGTGAGCCTGACACGACGCGCTTCATAGTTGTCGCCGTTCACATGGGTTAGCGCGACATCGAGCCTGTCGGCGGCGAGAACGCCCGCAGCCCGCTCCGGCCATTCGACGAGGACGATGGCCTCCTCGCTCGCCTCGTCCCAGCCGAGATCCTCAAGCTCCGCCGCATCACCGACACGATAGAGATCGGCATGGACGACGGTGCCATGGCCGGTTTCATAGATCTGCATCAGGGTGAACGTGGGGCTGGGGACCTCGAGGTCGGGATCATCCGCGAGAATGCGGATCAGAGCCCGCGCGAAGGTCGTCTTGCCGGCGCCGAGATCGCCGGAAAGCGTGACGAGATCGCCCGGTCTGAGTTCCTCGGCGAGAAGATGAGCCAGCGCCTCGGTTCCCGCCTCGTTGTCGATCGGGAAATCCCAAGTCGCCTCCACCCTGCGCCTGTCTTCCCGCACGAGCGCGGGCGCGGGCGGTGAGAGGAGGCTGTTGATGGTCGTGGCGGCAGCCGCGCCGTCTGTGGTGTCGTCGAACGCCATTACTGTCACCGCCGTCATGCGCGTCACACTGCTCTTATTCGGCCGCGACGCGGGCGAGCCCGCCAGCTGCCGGGAAATGACACACTACCGTTGTTCCGCGACCCGTGCCGGATTCGAGTTCGACATGGCCGCCATGCAGTTCCACGAAGGACCGCACGATGGAAAGTCCAAGGCCGACGCCGCGATGGCGAGAGCCGATAGCGTAGCTCTCGAACCGATCGAAGACATGGGCCTTGATCTCGGGCGGAATTCCTGGCCCCTCATCGGCCACCGAGAAGATGACCTCGTCGTTTTGCTTGTAGGCCGACACCTTGACCCTCTGGCCCGCCGAGGAGAAGCCCACCGCATTCGACAGGAGGTTGAACAGCACCTGGCGTACGCGCTTGGCATCCGCGATGAAGACGCCGATGCTCGGTGCCACCTCGATATCGAGCTGGATATTGCGCTCGACCAGCCGATCGTCCAACCCGCGCACCGCGGCCGCGATCGTCTCGCGCGCATCCACCGGCCCGAGGTCCAGCTCGATCGATCCGTTGTCGATGGTGGCGAGATCGAGAATGTCGTTGATGATGGCGAGCAGCGCGGCCGAGGACTTGGTGATGTGGGAGGTGTATTCGCGCTGGCGCCCGTTCAGGGCACCGACCGTCTCGTCCCCCAGGAGCTGCGTGAAGCCTATGATGTTGGTGAGCGGCGAACGCAGCTCATAGGACACGTGGTGGACGAAATCGTCGCGCAGGCGCGAGGTTTTTTCCAGCGCGTCGTTGCGCTCGATCAGCACCCGCTCCACATCGACCGCCGCCGTGACATCGGTGAAAGTGATCAGCGTGGACCCGTCGGGCAGCGGTGCCGTCACACAATCGACGACCGTGCCATCCGGGCGCTTGATGCGTTGTGAATGGCTGGTGCGCGTGTCGTACAGGCCGGTAACCGCCGTGCGCAATTCGCTCCAGTCCGAATCCTCGGAGAGGTGCCCGCACAGCGCCACGATCGCGTCGATATGGGGGTGCCCGGCCAGAAGCGAGGGTTCCAGGTTCCAGATGGTGGCGAAGGCCGGGTTGAAGAGTGTCAGGCTGCCGTCGGCGGCAAAGACGACCACGCCTTCCCGCAGCGAATCCAGCGTTTCGCCGCGCGCCCGAACGAGGGCGTTGTAGCGCGATTCCATCTGGACGCGCTCCGTGACGTCGTCGAAGAGATAGGTGACACCACCCTTCGGCGCGGGGTTGCCGATCACCCGCAGGGTGCGCCCGTCCGGCAGGTACCACCAGTGCTCCTGCGTTTCCAGGGACTTGTAGCCGGCCAGGATCTCGCTCTTCCAAACGCGGAAATCCACCTGCTCGGGGAGGAGGCGCTCGGAGCGCAACCTATCGAGGATCTCACCATCCTTGGGCCGCGAATCGAGGAATTCGGCGTCGAGCTGCCAGAACTCACGATAGGCCGCGTTGTAGAACACCAGCCGCTCGTTGCCGTCGAAGCTCGCCACCGCAGTCGGCAGCTGATCCAGCGTGCGCACATGCGCCTGCATCTGCCTCTGCAGATCGAGCCGTATGGCCTCCAGCTCGGAAACATCGGTGGCTATACCGGCGCTCCCTTCCCCGGTCGGGGTTTCCACAACGTCGAGCGTGCGGCGCTGGCCTGAGGCAATCGCCGCGACCCGCGCCTTATAAGTACCGCCGCCGCCGCGGGCGTCCTGCGATGCCATGCGCGCCGGCTCATCCAGAAGCTCAAGGCGCCGCTCGATCGCATCACGCGCGTCCCTGGCCTCCACGGCACGGCCATAGGCGGCGTTCACCCAAAGAACTTCCCCATCGCCATCGCGCAGCCAGACCGGTTGGGGAAGCGCATCGAGAAGCGCCTGGAGGCCCTCCAGATCGCCACGCGTCGTCAGCAGCGCATCATGCGCGCGCACGAGCTCCAGCCGCTCGGCGGTGATTTCGCGCAGGCGCAGCACGGCTTGTCCGCTGATCGCGCTGCCTTCCGCCTCGAAATAGAGGCCTGAAACCGCACGCAGGACCAGATGGAACGCCTCGCCATTGCGCTTGAGATGGCCAAGGGAGGTCTCCAGGGCCTGTGCGCTGGCGGCGGTGAGCCAGGAGCCGAACGCGAGGATGCGGCGCGGCGAATCGCCTTCGCCGACGACGGAAACATCCCCTTCGATGACCGGATCGTCATCCTTGTAGCCGAAACTGATGACGACACGGCGCTCGGCCGCGAAGATCACGTCGGCACGGTCGCAGCGGAGCTGCAGCTGCGCCACTTCAGCGGACAGCGCATCTTCCCGTTCTTGCGCACGGCGGCGCTCGCGGAGGTGAAAGAAAGCTGTGGCGGCGGCAAAAAGCGTGAGTCCGCCCATGATGGCGAACGGAACGGCCGTTTCGAGATATCCGGTGGGGCCCGGCGCGCGGGCGAGCCAGCCGGCCAGCGAGAACCCTTCAGCCACCCCCGGCACGGGCTGAGCCACGGAGGGAACTGCGAAAATGCCGAGCGTAAGGACGGAGACCGCGCCGCCAAGCGCGGCGGCGGGCGCCAGGACAGGTCTGGAGCCGGCTTTGGCCTTGGTCTGGCTCCGCTGATGTCCGAAACGCGCCATTCTCGCCACGATCCCCCGCTTCATCGCCACGCGATTCAACCCGCTTCACTCAAGATTCTGCCTGAAGCAACCCGTGCGCCCAAGCCTCAAAACCAGGATATCCGCCCCCCCGATATCGCAAGCCGATCACGTCACTCCCAACGGGGGGCGGCGCGAGCGGGCAAACCGGGCAATGGCCGAATCAGTTTCACTGTATCGTTTGCCAGACTCCCTCAGGAAGTGGTTAACGGGCGCAAAAAAACACCCGGCCGTGGAAGGCCGGGTGCTGTGTCTTTGCTGCCGATCGCGGTCGGTCGATTTCAGCCGGTTCTAATCAGTAGCGATAATGATCCGGCTTGTAGGGACCCTGCGGCGTGACGCCGATATAGGCGGCCTGCTCGGCGCTGAGCTCGGTGAGCTTCACGCCGATCTTGGCGAGATGCAGCCGCGCGACCTTCTCGTCGAGATGCTTCGGCAGGGTGTAGACCTTCTTCTCGTACTGGCCCTGCTTGGTGAACAGCTCGATCTGCGCCAGCGTCTGGTTGGTGAAGGACGCCGACATCACGAAGGACGGGTGGCCGGTCGCATTGCCGAGGTTCACCAGTCGGCCTTCCGACAGGAGGATTATGCGCTTGCCGTCGGCGAACTCGACCTCGTCGACCTGCGGCTTGACGTTGTGCCACTTGAGGTTCTTGAGGCCGGCGACCTGGATCTCGTTGTCGAAATGGCCGATGTTGCAGACGATCGCCCGGTCCTTCATGCCGCGCATGTGCTCGACCGTGATGATGTCCTTGTTGCCGGTGGCGGTGACATAGATGTCGGCGCGCGGCAGGGCATCCTCGATGGTGGTGACCTCGTAGCCTTCCATCGCCGCCTGCAGGGCGCAGATCGGATCGACTTCCGACACCAGCACGCGGGCGCCGGCCTGACGCAGCGACGCCGCCGAACCCTTGCCGACATCGCCGAAGCCGGCCACGAAGGCGACCTTGCCGGCCATCATCACGTCGGTGCCGCGGCGGATGCCGTCGACCAGCGATTCGCGGCAGCCATAGAGGTTGTCGAACTTCGACTTGGTGACGCTGTCGTTGACGTTGATCGCCGGGAAGAGAAGCTTGCCGTCCTTCTCCATCATGTAAAGGCGATGCACGCCGGTGGTGGTCTCTTCCGACACGCCGCGGATCGACTTGGCCAGCTCGGCGAACCAGCCCTTGGGCTTCTCAGCCAGGGTCTTTTTCAGGAGCGCGAAGAGCACCTCCTCCTCTTCCGAGGACGCTTTGTCGAGGAAGGCGGTGTCGCCATTCTCGGCGCGCAGGCCGAGATGGACGAAGAGCGTCGCGTCACCGCCGTCGTCGAGGATCATGTTCGGCACGCCGCCGCCATGCCACTCGAACAGCTTGCGGGTGTAGTCCCAGTATTCGGTCAGCGTCTCGCCCTTGATGGCGAAGACCGGCGTGCCGGCGGCGGCGATGGCGGCGGCAGCGTGATCCTGGGTCGAATAGATGTTGCAGGAGACCCAGCGCACGTCGGCGCCGAGCGCCTTCAGGGTCTCGATAAGCACTGCGGTCTGAATCGTCATGTGCAGGGAGCCGGCGATGCGGGCACCCTTGAGCGGCTGTGCCGCGCCGTACTCTTCACGGACCGCCATGAGGCCGGGCATTTCGCTCTCGGCAATGGCGATTTCCTTGCGGCCCCAATCGGCCAGCGAGAGATCCTTGACGATATAGTCCTGAGCGGCGGTGGACATGGCGCGATTTCCGTTCTGATGCGATAGCGGGGCCTCTATAGCAGGCCGCGGCGAGACACGCAATAAAGACATAAAGAAGTCTTTATATGGCTAAACGCTCGATTTGCAGGGAGACGCGCGGAGCGCGCCCCGTTTGACGAAAAAGCCCGGAGGGCTGATGCCTTCCGGGCTCGAATCGTGTGCGAAACAATCGATTTCACCGCGAGATGCGCGCTTACTTCGCCCGCACGAAACCCAGGATATCCTTCACCGCGTCGATCGTCGGCTTGGCGATGGCGCGAGCGCGGCCGGCGCCGTCGATCAACACGGAATCGATATAGGCCGGGTCATCGACGAGCCGCTTCATCTCCGCGCCGAGCGGGCCGAGCCGATCGACGGCGAGATCGATCAGTGCCGCCTTGAAGGCGGAGAACTGGCCACCGCCGTATTCGCTCAGCACATCCGTGCGCGGAATACCCTTCAGCGCCGCGAAGATGCCGACCAGGTTGTCCGCCTCGGGACGGCCTTCCAGGCCCTTCTCCTCGGACGGCAGGGGTTCCGGATCGGTCTTCGCCTTGCGGATCTTCTGGGCGATGGTGTCCGCGTCATCGGTCAGGTTGATGCGCGAATAATCCGATGGGTCGGACTTCGACATCTTCTTGGTGCCGTCGCGCAACGACATGATGCGCATGGCCGGCCCCTGAATCAGCGGCTCGGTCAACGGGAAGAACGCATCATTGAAGCCGTTCGCGGCGATCGACGCGGCGTAGTCGTTGTTGAACTTCTGCGCGATGTCGCGGGTCAGCTCCAGATGCTGCTTCTGGTCCTCGCCCACGGGAACATGGGTCGCCCGGTAGATCAGGATGTCGGCGGCCATCAGTGACGGATAGGCGTAGAGCCCGAGCGAGGCATTCTCGCGGTCCTTGCCGGCCTTCTCCTTGAACTGCGTCATGCGGTTCATCCAGCCGACGCGCGCAACGCAATTGAACACCCAGGCGAGTTCTGCGTGTTCCGTCACCTGGCTCTGGTTGAAGACGATGTGGCGCTTGGCGTCGATGCCGGCGGCGAGGAAGGCCGCCGTGACCTCACGGATCTGCCGCTTCAGCTCGGCCGGATCCTGCGGCACGGTGATCGCGTGCATGTCGACCACGCAGTAGATGCAGTCATACTTCTCCTGCAACGGCACGAAACGCGCGATGGCGCCGAGATAGTTGCCAAGGTGAAGGTTTCCCGTCGGCTGCACGCCGGAGAAAACGCGTTCCTGAAAAGTCGCCATGATGACTCCGTCAACCCCAGCCTATGCGGATCGGCCGGCGCGTGTCGTGGATGGTCCGTCCATCCCGCTTCGCATCGGCAATGCCCGCATGAAAAAACGTGCGGCGTTATCGCAATGCGCCGGCCGGAGCGCAAGCTGCCGCGTGATTAGCACAGCTCAGGCGCGTCGCCATCGCAAAAACTGTGGCGTGATCGCACCCGTGGCGAAGGCCATACCGGCATAGACAGCAAGTCCCCCAAGGCAAAGCAGGGCAAGCGCCCCGACTTTCACGGCAAGATGATCCGCCATGAGCCACGGGGTGAGCCAGCGCTTGCCCGCCACGAGGGCCGTCCCCATCACCAGCGACGCGGCGAATAGCAGCATGACGCGGCGGGCCATGCCGGCTGGTAGCGCCGGGGTCGTGGACCGCGCGGCGATCCATAGCAACAGGGCGTTCACACCAAGGCCGAGGCTGAGGCCGAGGCCTATCCCCGCAACCCCCATGGCAGACTGCAGGGCGTAGCCGGCCAGTCCCGTCACCACGAGGCATGACAGGCCGCCGACGATCGGGGCGCGCAAGGCCTCCCGGGCGAAGAACGGCTGGGCCTGCACCTTGGCGATTGCCGCCGATGGCAGGCCGAGAGCCAGCATGCGCAGAAGAGCCGCCGTACCCGCCGCATCCTCCGGCCCGAAGGCTCCACGCTGGAAAAGCACGGTGCTGATCGGCTCAGCGAGTATGGCCAGCGCTACCGCAGCCGGCAGCGAGAGCGCCAGCGCCCCTTCCAGCGCCCGCGCCTGCGCGATGGCCGCGCCCTGATGGTCGCCAGCCGTGAGCCGCGCCGCCACCTCGGACAGCAAGACCGTGCCCACCGCCACGCCGATGAGCGAAAGCGGGAGCTGCGCGACGCGATCGGCATAGTAGAGCCAGGACACCGCCGAAGCCTCTTGCGAGGCGACAGCAGTCGCCACGACGACGGCGAGCTGGGTGGCGCCGCTGGCGGCTGTCGCCGGTAGGACGCGGCGCGCAAGCCGGCGGACGTCGGGCGTCAAGCGGGGGCGGCGCCACGTGAAACCACCGGGATGGCGCAGCAGTGCGGCAAGGACGATGCCGAGATGCACAAGGCCGGAAGCGCTGACCGCAAGCGAGAGCCACCAGCCCTGCCGGATCGCGGTCTCCTCGTCCGGAACGTCGAGCATCAGCAGCACGGCGATCATCAGGACATTCACGAGCACCGGCGCCATGGCGGCCGCCGTATAGCGCCGGTCCGCGTTGAGATAAGCGCCGATGAGCGAAGCAAGACCCGCCAACGCGACGAAGGGGAAGGCCAGACGTGTGTAAGTGACCGCCAGCGCGAATTTGTCCGCGTCGTCGGCGTAGCCGGCGCCCAGCGCCATGACGACAAAAGGCGCGATGAGCTCGACCACCGCCGTCACGGCGAGCAGGGCGACCGCCGCGCCACTCATGGCCTCACCTGCGAAGCGCCCCGCCTCCGCCTCGCCCCGCTCCGCGCGGATGCGGCTGTAAAGCGGCACGAATCCCGCGTTGAGCCCGCCTTCCCCGAACACACGGCGGGCCACATTGGGAAGCCGGAAAGCGAGCAGAAAGGCATCCGCGGCCATACCGGCGCCGAGCACGCGCGCGATCATCACATCGCGCGCGAAACCGATGAGGCGCGAGGCGATGGCGGCCAAACCGACGACGAGGCTGGAGCGAGCGAGCGACATGCCTGAGGTCTAGCTTATTCGCGGGCTGGGATCAGCGGCTGATTTTCGCGGACTTGGAACGGGCGTACCTCCCGGGATAACGCGTGTCCCCCTCCGCCAGCCTGCGGCTGGCACCTCCCCCTGGAGGGGGGAGGATCGCGCCTCCGTGAACGCGCGTGCCGATCCCTCCCCTCAGGGGAGGGTGGCCTCGCGCAGCGAGGTCGGGGGGGGTCGATCCCCGGCCGACCTGTCTCACGTGAAACATTTGGGCGCGGCGGTGGCGCCAGAACTCACAGGATGAAGCGGCTGAGATCCGTATTCTTGGCGAGATCGCCGACGCCCGAGCGCACATAGTCGCCGGTAATGGTGACCGTCTCCCCGTCCCTGTCCGTCGCCGTGAAGGAGATGTCGTCGAGCACGCGCTCGATGACCGTCTGCAAACGGCGCGCACCGATGTTCTCGACGGTGCTGTTCACATGCACCGCCACCTTGGCGATGGCATCGATGGCATCATCGGCGAAGACGAGCGTCACGCCCTCCGTCTCCAACATCGCAACGGACTGCTTGATCAGGTTCGCCTCGGTTTCCGTGAGAATGCGGCGGAAATCGGCTTCATTCAGGGGCTGCAACTCGACACGGATCGGCAGGCGGCCCTGTAATTCAGGCAACAGGTCCGACGGCTTCGCGACGTGGAAGGCGCCGGAGGCGATGAAGAGGA
This sequence comes from Hyphomicrobiales bacterium, assembly GCA_930633525.1. Lineage (NCBI taxonomy): Bacteria > Pseudomonadati > Pseudomonadota > Alphaproteobacteria > Hyphomicrobiales > Hyphomicrobiales bacterium. The sequence continues at coordinate 4,511,447 of CAKNFP010000001.1, read as the reverse complement.
TATGATCCGTCTTCACCGGCCCATACTTGGTCGAGACCGTCGTGCCCTCGATAAGCGGGAGCAGGTCGCGCTGCACGCCCTCGCGCGATACGTCCGCCCCGCCGCCGCGCCCGGACTCCGAGCCTCGGGCGCAGATCTTGTCGATCTCATCGAGGAAGACGATGCCGTTCTGCTCGACCTCGCGGATGGCTTCCTGCGTGATCTGGTCCTGATCGATGAGCTTGTCGCTCTCCTCGGCCAGAAGCGGCTCATAGGCCTCCTTGACGGTGACGCGGCGCGCCTTGGAACGCCCGCCCATCGCCTTGCCGAAGATATCCCCGAGATTGATGGCGCCCATCGAGCCGCCCGGCATGCCCGAAAGATCGAACATGGAAATGCCCGGCGCCGGTGCCTGCACCTCGATCTCGATTTCCTTGTCGTCGAGTTCGCCCGCGCGGAGCTTGCGGAGGAACGAATCACGGGTCGGGGCGCTGGCGTTCGGACCAACCAGGGCGACGAGAACCCGTTCTTCCGCTGCCAGATGGGCCTTGGCTTCCACATCCCGACGCTTGACCGTGCGCACGAGGCCGATGCCGACTTCGACGAGATCGCGGATGATCTGTTCGACATCGCGGCCGACATAACCGACCTCGGTGAACTTGGTCGCCTCGACCTTGAGGAAGGGCGCGCCCGCGAGCTTGGCGAGACGCCGCGACACCTCGGTCTTGCCGCAGCCGGTCGGGCCGATCATCAGAATGTTCTTCGGCAGCACCTCTTCCTTCAGCGGCCCCGTAAGCTGCTGCCGGCGCCAGCGGTTGCGCAGGGCGATGGCCACGGCACGCTTGGCGTCGTTCTGGCCGACGATATAGCGGTCGAGCTCGGAGACGATCTCACGGGGCGAAAAATTGGTCATGATCAGGTCAATCAGGTCACTGGGTTTGGGAGTCGGAGGGTGAGATTGAGCGGCAGACCGCGCAGGAAGAGGCGACGCAGGGGCTGCCAGCCGGCGCTCAGCAGGAGAATGAAGGCGCCGAGCACGAGCAGCGTGGCCGGCAGCATGAGGTCTGACGCCCCGGCATTACGCAGCAATGTCCCGCAGGCGATACCGGCATAGATAAGGCCTGACACGAGGATTGCCCGCCTGTCGATGATCACGGCCACGATACCCAGCGCAAGGAACGCGCCGAGTATGGCCACGGCCTGACCGAGGCTGACGACGCCGAAGTCGGCGCCGATGCCCGCGAAAAGGGGATGGACGATCATCGGCGCCGCCGCGAGATGAAGCCAGAAGGCAACGTCCGTCCGACGGGTCAGGCGCGCCCTGTCGGACATGTCGAAGCGCATGGCGAGGACGAAGATGGCGAGCCCGAGCACAAAGAGCAGCGCCGTCACATGGGGCCGCACGAGGCCGGGGGCCGCCGCCAGCAGTCCCCCGAACAGCGCGCCGGCCAGGGCGACGACCCCGGCCGCGACGGTGATCGGGACGCGGAAGCGCAGGTAGTGCAGGAAAGCGGCCACGCTCGTCGCCAGGGCCGCAACACTCGCGACCATGGGATAGCTGTTGGCAAAAGCGAGGTAGTTCCCCGAGGCGATGTCGGTATCGCCGGTCAGCAGCGCAAAGCCGTGGAGCAACGCGAGAAAGGTCGCCCCGACGAAAACGGCGAGAAGCACGATGGACGGCAGCGCCATGCGGCGCCGGCGCGTGAAGAACTCGGCGAGAAGCCAGGCAACGACGGCCAGCACCACCCACGACAGGCCGAGATCAGGCAACAGAGTGCCGCCGATATACCGCACCGCGCCGAGGAAGAGGACAAGACCGAGGGTCACGAAAATATCGGCGAAGCCCGTGATGAGCCGCAAAGCCTCGTCATCGGGCGTGCGTTGAACCGTCGGCTGGCCTTCCCCGCCAAGCTCGACCGCGAGACGTTTGAGCGCGTCGGCCTGGTCGGCCGACAGGATGCCACGGCTGACCGCGGTGGCGATGACGCTCTCTTGCATCATGTATCTATACTCTCAATCACCAGATTGCTGTTGGTATAGACACATATGTCGGCGGCGATGCCGAGCGCGCGGCGTACGATGGTTTCCGCATCGTGGTCACTGTCCGCCAGCGCCCTGGCGGCGGCGAGCGCGTAGTTGCCCCCGGATCCGATCGCCATGATGGCGGCGCCGTGCTGGACCTCCGGCTCAAGCACGTCACCGGTGCCCGACAGAAGGAGGCCAACGTCCTTGTCCGCCACCAGCATCATCGCTTCGAGCCGGCGCAGGTAGCGGTCCGTCCGCCAGTCCTTGGCAAGTTCGACGCAGGCGCGCGTAAGTTGCCCCGGGAACTGCTCAAGCTTGGCCTCCAGCCGCTCGAACAAGGTGAAGGCGTCGGCGGTCGCACCCGCGAAACCGGACAGGACCTTCCCCTGGGCAAGCCGTCGCACCTTGCGGGCATTCCCCTTGATCACGGTCTGCCCGAGGCTGACCTGGCCATCCCCGCCGATCACCACCTTGCCGTTCTTGCGCACCATGAGGATGGTGGTGGCGTGGAAGACGCCGCCCTGGTCGCCGTCATGATGGGAGCTCGGATTGTGCATGCGCATGAGGATCTGGCCAGCTTCTGAAATGCGATCGGGAATAGGCGACAATCGATAGGGCCGTCGCCGGCTTCATGTAAGCCCATTTTCGCCAAGATCCAGAGTTTCGCGTCGCGAGCGAGGTTGGAGCTGCACGAAGCTTCCGTCGCGACAAGCCTGAGGCGATGGTGGCGCGGCGCCTCGCGTCTTGCTAGAAGCAGCCGGACTGCCACTGGGCAGGCGCCGAAGGAGACAAGTCATGCGGGCCGCGACCGTGAAACGCCGCACCAGCGAGACCGACGTGGCCGTCGAGGTTAATCTCGACGGTTCGGGCAAGGCTGAAATTGCGACGGGCGTTGGATTTTTCGACCACATGCTCGAGCTCTTCGCGCGCCATGCCTTGTTCGACATGAAGGTCAAAGTTACCGGCGACCTGCATGTGGACCAGCACCACACGGTCGAGGACGTGGGAATCGCACTCGGCGAAGCCGTGCTCAAGGCACTCGGCGAAAAGCGCGGCATCCAGCGTTACGCGAGCGTCGACCTCCCCATGGACGAGACGCTGAGCCGGGTGGTGGTCGACATTTCCGGCCGGCCCTTCCTCGTCTTCCGCACGGCTTTCCCCACCGAGAAGGTCGGCCAGTTCGACACCGAGCTCGTGCGCGAATGGTTCCAGGCCTTCGCCGTCAATGCGCGCCTGACGCTCCACGTCGAGACTTTCTATGGCGACAATGCTCACCATATTGCAGAGAGCTGCTTCAAGGGATTGGCCCGCGCCTTGCGTGCCGCCGTCTCGGTGGACGCACGCGAAGGCGAGCGTATCCCTTCGACGAAGGGCGCACTTTAAGGCGGTTCAGTGCGGGAGTTTGGGTGATGGCGGTGTACACGCTGCATGTCCCGGCCGAAGACATGCCGGGCGATCCGGCAGCACTTGGCGACGCTGTTCTTCTCAAGGACGGTTTCGCCTGGGGTGCCTTTATCTTTCAGGTTTTCTGGTGCCTCTACCACCGGCTGTGGCTGGTGGCACTGGTGCTTGCGGTCGTCACATTCGGTGTCAGCGCGGGCCTACAATGGTTAGGCCTGCCGCCTTTCGCCGTGACGGTGATCTCCTTGCTCATCGCTGCCTTCTTTGCCCTGGAAGCCAACGGGCTCCGTCGGCGGAAGCTGGAGGGGCGCGGTTTCAGGCCAGCGGGCGTGGTCGTCGCCGACAGCTATTCGGATGCGGAAGCGCGCGCGTTCTCGGCGTGGCTCGACGCGCGGGAGCCGCGCATTGCCGTCCCAGGACGAATCGCGCCGACGACCGCCTATGACCAGCCCCGACAGGCTGTCGCCGCTGGAACGGCAGGCGCGCACCCGGTGCTCGGCCTTTTCCCTGATCAGGAGGGTCCACGATGACCACGGCCATTGTCGACTACGGCTCGGGCAACCTGCACTCCGCTCACAAGGCCTTCGAGCGGGCGGCGCGCGAGGCCGGGCTTGAGCAGACGATCACCGTGACATCGGACCCGGACGTCGTCCTCGGTGCCGAGCGGATCGTGCTGCCTGGCGTCGGGGCCTTTGCGGATTGCCGACGGGGTCTGGACGCGGTGCCGGGCATGGTCGAGGCGCTTGAGACGGCCGTGCGCCGTCGAGGTGCACCTTTTTTAGGCATCTGCGTGGGCATGCAACTCCTGGCGACGCGCGGCCTGGAATATGAGACGACCGCGGGGCTCGACTGGATCGGCGGCGACGTCGCCCTGATCGAGCCGTCCGACACCAATCTGAAGATCCCGCATATGGGCTGGAATACGCTGGGTGCGACCCGCGGCCATGCGCTTCTCGAGGGCATCGAGACCGGCCCGGGGGGTCTGCACGCCTATTTCGTCCATTCCTACGCGCTCAAGCCGCGCGATCCGTCCGATCTCGTGGCGGAGACGGATTACGGCGGCGCGATCACCGCCATCGTCGCCCGTGACAATGTCGCGGGTACACAGTTTCATCCTGAGAAGAGCCAAGAGCTCGGTCTCTCGCTTATCGCCAATTTCCTGAGGTGGCGGCCATGATTCTTTTTCCCGCCATTGACCTGAAGGAAGGTCGTTGCGTGCGTCTCGTCCAGGGTGACATGGATCAGGCGACCGTGTTCAACGATGATCCGGCCGCGCAGGCCGAGACCTTCGCCGCCCAGGGCTTCTCCTGGCTCCATGTGGTGGATCTCGACGGCGCCTTCGCCGGCCGGCCGATGAATGCGGCTGCCGTGGAGGGAATCATCGCGCGAAGCCCGATGCCCTTGCAGCTCGGCGGCGGCATCCGCGACATGAAGACTGTCGATGGCTGGATCGAGCGTGGCATCACGCGCGTCGTCATTGGCACGGCCGCGGTGCGTGATCCCCAGTTCGTGCGCGAGGCGGCCCGTGTCCATCCCGGGCGGATTGCCGTCGGCATCGACGCCCGCGACGGTCGGGTCGCGGTGGAAGGCTGGGCACGCCTTTCGGAAATGACCGCCGAGGAATTGGCGCAGCGCTTTGAAGATGCCGGCGTCGCGGCGATCATCTATACCGACATCGCCCGCGACGGCATCCTCAAAGGCCTCAATATCGAGGCGACGCTGAGGCTTGCCGGGGCTGTGTCGATCCCGGTCATCGCCTCCGGCGGCCTTGCTTCCATCGATGACGTGAAGCGGCTGCTCGAGCCCGATTGCGCCATCCTCGAAGGGGCCATCACCGGCCGGGCGCTTTATGACGGGCGGCTCGATCCCGCCGAGGCCATGGCCTTGATCAAGGCGGCCGGGCGTATCTCAACACCCCTGGCGTCATAGGAGGGCTGACTTCATGCTGAAGGTCCGCCTTATTCCCTGCCTCGACGTCAAGGACGGCCGCGTCGTCAAGGGCGTCAAATTCGTCGATTTGCGCGACGCGGGCGATCCAGTCGAGGCCGCGATCGCCTATGATGCGGCCGGGGCCGATGAACTGTGCTTCCTCGACATCACCGCCAGCCACGAGGATCGCGGCACCCTGCTCGACGTGGTGCAGCGCACGGCCGAGGCCTGCTTCATGCCGCTGACGGTCGGCGGCGGCGTGCGCAGCGTCGACGATATCCGCACCCTTCTGCTTGCCGGCGCCGACAAGGTCTCGATCATGACGGCGGCCGTGAAGAACCGCCAGTTCGTCCGCGAGGCGGCGGAAAAATTCGGCGACCAGTGCATCGTCGTCGCCATCGATGCAAAGAAGACCTCCCTGCCCGGCGCGCCTGACCGCTGGGAGATCTTCACCCATGGCGGGCGCAATCCGACAGGCCTCGACGCGGTGGCTTATGCTGCCGAAGTGGCGAGCCTCGGCGCCGGCGAACTGCTCGTGACCTCGATGGATCGCGACGGCACCCACGCCGGTTATGACCTCGCCCTGATGCGCGCAATCGCGGACGCCGTCACCATCCCGGTGATCGCCTCAGGCGGGGTCGGGAATCTCGACCACCTCGTTGCGGGCGTGCGTGAAGGCCATGCCAGCGCCGTGCTCGCAGCCTCAATTTTTCATTTCGGCGACTATAGTATAAGTGAAGCCAAGGCTTATATGGCCGATGCCGGTTTGGCGATGCGTCTGGATCCCCCACGGCGGGGTCCCCACCATCGGGCGGGCTGACATCGACCGTCGCTTTTTTGCTTGGACGCAAGGCCAATGACTGACGCCATGACGGACCTGCCGATCGAGGCTTTTACGCTCGCCAACCTGGCGGAGATCGTCGCGACGCGGGCCAAGGCTGGGGCTGATCAGTCCTATACGGCCAAGCTGATGGCGAGCCGCCCCGAAGGGCCGGCCAAGAAACTCGGCGAAGAGGCGGTCGAAGTCGTGATCGCCGCCATGGCGGGTGACCGGCAGGCTCTGACTTATGAGGCAGCCGACCTGATCTATCACCTGCTCGTCGTGCTCGAAGCAGGCGATGTGCGCATCGCCGATGTTCTCGCCGAGTTGCAGCGTCGCACGGCCCAATCCGGGCTTGCGGAGAAAGCCCAGCGCAAGCGCTGACCCCTCGACGACTGGAAGCCGTCCATGGATGATCGCGTCACCCCATTTCCTGATCTTGAGGCCGAGCTCTCGCCGTACCGCATCTTCCCTCGGGCGGAATGGGCGGCCTTGCGCGCCGATACACCTCTGACATTGACGGCGGACGAGGTCCTGCGCCTGCAGTCCCTCAACGACATCATCTCCCTGTCAGAGGTGTCGGAGATCTACCTGCCATTGTCGCGCCTGCTCTCGCTTTATGTCGCGGCGACCCAGGGTCTGTTCCGCGCCACCCAGCGCTTCCTGCTCGCGGACGAGAACGGCAAGGTCCCCTATATCATCGGCGTTGCCGGATCGGTCGCGGCCGGCAAGTCCACAACGGCCCGCGTGCTGCAGGCCTTGCTCGCGCGCTGGCCGAACACGCCGAAGGTGGACCTCATCACCACCGACGGCTTCCTCCTGCCTAACGCCGAACTCCAGCGCCTCGGCCTGATGCAGCGCAAGGGCTTTCCCGAGAGCTACGACACCCAGGCTCTCCTGCGCTTCCTGACGGATATCAAGGCTGGCAAGCGGCGGGTCGAGGCGCCCGTCTATTCGCACCTCGTCTATGACTTCGTGCCGGGCGAAGCGACCGTTATCGATCGCCCCGACATTCTCATCGTCGAAGGTTTGAACGTGTTGCAGCCCGCGCGCCTGCCGCGCGACGGCAAGGCTATTCCGTTCGTCTCCGACTTCTTCGATTTCTCGATCTATGTGGATGCGGACGAACAGCACCTGCACGATTGGTATGTGAGCCGCTTCATGCGCCTGCGCGAGACGGCCTTCCGTGATCCGAAATCCTACTTCGCGAAATACGCCGTCGTCTCGCGCGACGAAGCCCTGACCACGGCCGAAAGCCTCTGGACGGGCATCAACCTGCCGAACCTGCGGGAAAACATCCTGCCGACGCGCCGACGCGCCAGCCTCATCCTGAAAAAGGGTGACAGCCACCGCATCGAGGAAGTCGCGCTGCGGCGGTTGTGAGCGCGCGCCACGCCATCAGGGCGCGGCCTATCTCAAGCGATTAATCCAATTGACGAATCCATGGATCCGGGGGCGGTCCAAACGTGTCAGGACCGCCCCGGATGCCAAGGGTTCGCGGCTCTTCAGACCGGCAGTCCGTTGTCCAGCGCGCGCTGCTTGAGTTCCTGCTCCGGCCGGGCGCCGACATGCTGGATCACCTCGCTTGCCGCGAGCGCGCCGTGATGGGCGCAGGTGCGCAGGTCGAAATTGCGGGCGAGGCCAAACAGGAAACCGGCGGCGAACTGGTCACCGGCGCCCGTGGTGTCGACAAGCGTCTCGATAGGAACGGCGGGAACAGCGATCGTCTCCTCGCGGGTCACCACGACGACGCCCTTTTCGGAACGCGTCACCACCCCGAGCAGGTTTTCCTCGCGCAGATAGGCCAGAGCCGTCTCGAAATCCGCCGTCTGGTAGAGACTGGTCAATTCCGATTCGTTCGCGAACAGGATGTCGACGGCGCCGGTGCGCATCAGACCGCGGAACTCCTCGCGGTAGCGATCGACGCAGAACGAATCCGACAGGGTCAGGGCAACCTTGCGACCGGCCCCGTGGGCGAGGCGCCCGGCCTTGACGAAGGCCTCCTTCGCCGCGGGCGGATCCCACAGATAGCCCTCGAGATAGACGATCGCCGCGGCCGTGACGGTTTCCTCGTCGATGTCAGCGGGCGCGAGGTCCTGGCTTGCGCCGAGATAGGTGTTCATCGTGCGCTCGCCATCCGGCGTCACGAGGATGAAGCAGCGCGCCGTAGCCGGACCATCGGCGGCGGGTGTCGTCTCGAAATCGATGCCGAGCGCGCGGATGTCGTGGGAGAACAATCCGCCCAGCTCATCGCCTTTGACCTTGCCGATGAAGGCGGCGGACGCGCCAAGCGAAGCGAGGCCGGCAACAGTGTTGGAAGCGGACCCGCCGGATATGATGGTTGCGGGCCCCATGGCCGCGTAGAGCGCTTCCGCACGGACCTCGTCGATCAGCGTCATCCCGCCCTTGCGCAGATTGTGGCTGAGGAGAAACTCCTCATCCGTGCGAGCAATGACATCGACGATGGCATTGCCAATGCCCAGCACGTCATAGCGGCGCGTCATCCATTTCCCTTTCGAGCCTGGAGCAAGTCCGTCTGTTGCGGGCTTGCTCCACTTAAAAAAGCGATGAGCAAATTCATCAACTTGGATGGAAACATCTGATCCCATCCAGGATGGATCTACTCCAGAGCATCAAGCCCTCTGGCAGCGCACTAAGCATCGCCCCACGCGAAGGGTCAAGCGCAGCAGGTGAGTACAAGCGCTTAGTCGGAGGCAGGCATTGTCGAGCCCGCGTCATCGTCGCGCTCTCCCAGGATGAGTAGCAGCCGCCGCACCTGGATGGGCGGCAATGAACCGATATCCCGCGCCAGGCGATTGGCGAGAAGCGTCGCCTCCGGGCTAAGGCCGGCGGTGTCGATCACAACACGGGGATGGGAGAGCTCGGCGAGCCTGACGAGTTCGTCCGCTTCATCCCAGATGATGTTGAAATACTGCAGGATGGACTGCATCAGCGCCCAGGTAGGCCGACCGCGACGGCCATGCTCCAGCGCCGAGAGATAGGCGCTCGAAACATCGAGGGCCTCGGCCATGTCCTTCAAGGTCACGCCGCGCTCCCGTCGCAGCTCGCGAATACGCGCACCGAAGGGGGTCATGGCCGCGTCTCCCGGCTTCGCCGCAGGCGCACGTAGAGCGCGCCCGTCCCGCCATGATGCCGGCCAGCCTCCCCATAGCCCAGAACGACCGATCTCAATTCCGGCGAGGCGAGCCACTGGGGAACCAGCCGGCGCAGAACGCCGCGCTCGCCAAACATCAGGTCATTGCCCGCCTCGCCGCCGCCCTTGCCGGTGACGACCACGACGACGCGCTTCTGCTCGCGCTGAGCTCTTCGGACGAAGCCGATCAGCGCCGCATGCGCTTCCGTCTGCCGCATGCCATGGAGATCGAGCACCGCCTCGATGGCTTCCGTACCACGCCGTAGCGCGAGCCGCTGCCGCCGTTCCAGGGGTGCGAGAGGCGGGATCTTCGGAGTGGGGGTCTTGGGCGCGGCGGGCTTGGCTGGAGCCGCCTTGGCAGCCGCTTTCTTCCCGCTGGCCTTACCGCCGAGTTTACCCGCAAGCTCTGGGGCGGTCCCCGTGATGTCTTTCGATTCGGCCCCGGATTGATTGCCCGCGCCAGAGGCGGGCTCGTCCGGCGGTAGGACCGGTATGGCCCGTCCCGGCAAGGGTTTCACGCTTTTCACCACATGGTGCCATAGCGTTATTTCCTCCTTGTCGAGCGTCCGGCCGCGCCGGCGTCTCATCGCCCCGCTCCGCTGCGCGGCCGGGGCTCGCGCGGCAGCAGAACGATGAACTGGCCGGGATGGCGAATCAGCCCTGCCTTGTCCCCGGCGGCGGGACCACTCCCGAAGAAGATATCACCACGCGCCGGCCCCAGTATGGCCGAGCCCGTGTCCTGAGCGATCATCAGCTTCCGGAACGGCGCAGTGCTTTCATCCGGCCGTGGCAGCTCTGCCTCGATCCAGAACGGCAGCCCGTAGGACCAGAGGTTGCGATCGATCGCGAGGCTGCGCCCGGGAACAAGCTGGACGGATGACCCGCCGAGCGGTCCGCGCCTGGGATCAAGCTCATCCGCGACACGAAAGAAAATGTAGGAGCGGTTCTCGCGCATCAGCCGCCGCCCGGCATCCGGATTGGCCTTGAGCCACGCCACCAGTTTGGGTGTGTTGAGCTCTGCGGGCGGCAGGCCCGTCTCGAGGGCCACCATGCGGCCGAGCGAACTGTAAGGCTGTCCGTTGCGGGCCGCATAGGCGAGCCGAATGATGCGGCCGTCATCGATTCGCACCCGAACCGACCCCTGCACATGGGCGAGAAAAGCGTCGATGGGGTCGAGATAGGCCAGCGGCCGGGCCTTCGCGCCCAGCACGCCATCCTCGATCGCGGCTCTGTCCGGATAAGGCTGCAAACCCTCAGTCGTTCGACGAGCGGCCGTGAGCGCGGCATGCGGCTCTGCCATACGTTCGCCGTCAGCGAGGGTGACGAGGTCGTCGGGACGGGCGAGAAGTGGCGTTGAGAAAGCCGCGTCAGGCTTCAGCCGCCCGCGATACTCCGGCTCGAAATAGCCGGTGAGGAAGCCATTGCCCTGTGACGGCACGACCCTGAAAGCTGCGAAATTATGCTCGAAGAAACGGCGCGCCGCTGACTGCGTTTCCGGAGGGTGCTTCAGGGCGCGCTGGCAAATGCCGACCAAGGCCTTGGACGACGGGGTGATCCATCGCTGCTGGCCTGCATCCTTCGGGATCGCCTCGCAGGATCGCCGGAATGTCGCGAAGGCGGCTCGGTGGTCGTCAGCGCCCCAGCCCCCCAGCGCATGGAAGGCGACCGGCTCGAGGCGCGCGCCGCCCACTTCAGCGGGTACTGCCGAAAAGGCCGGCAGCAGCCCCGCAAATGCCAGGATACCGCACGCCGAGACGGCGGACAGAAAGCGCCTCGAAATCCAGATCCGCTCGATTTCGATGCCGCGCCGCACCGCGCCGGACCCGCTACTGTGCCGCTTCGGTCGCGACCAGCTGCCAGTTCGGATCGCGACCGCCCACCGTGCGCGCGAAAGTCCAGACATCGGTGACCGTGACGACCGCCTCGGCGCTGCCGTCGACCACAGCGCCCGCGGCATCACGCGTGGCCGTGATGAGCTTCGAATTGAAGCGCACCGTTGCCTGCGCCAGCTTGCCTTTGAGATCCACGGCGAGAAGGTCGGCGCCATCGATCGAGACAAACGTGGTCTCAATCTTCTCCCCGCGCTTTTCGCGTTCGCCGATTTCCCGATCGAACCCTTCAAACACCTCCTTCGAGAGAAGGCCCTTGAGGCTCTTGCGGTCACCTTGGGCGAAGGCCATCACGATCATCTCGTAGGCCATCTTGGCACCGCCCAGGAATTCCTGCGGATTGAAGGCAGGCTCGACGCTCACGAGGGCATCAAGACCGGCCGCGAGCGGCGTCCCTGGCTCCGCAATGCCTTTCCAGCGATTCGGGTTGGCCTCGGCGCCCGAGCCGGTGTCATTGGCCGCGCCGGGCAGGCGCACCACGTTGTCACCGTTCGAACTGCCGTTTGCGGGCTTCATCGGCGGATCGCGGCGCGCGAAGGGATCCTGCGGCGGGCGCTCGTTGCCTGTCCGCTGGCCAAGCACCGAGCGGAGCCGCCAGATCACGAACACCGCGAGCGCGAGGAAGACTATAGTCGTTACGTCGAAACCGTCTTGCATGGCTATCAGTCGTCTCGTGCTCGTACCCCTGCGTCAAGTCCCACGGTTCGATTCATAGCCACAAAGACCATCCTTGTCCGATACCGCTTGATAGATATGGGGCCTTGCGCTCGTAACATCCACCGTTGCGGCAAACAAGAGAGGGGTGCCTCACAAGCGCGCGGGATTGGGATTATGGTGCCTTGTCGGTGACCGGCTTTCCATGCTAGCCCCCAGCGACTGGAGCTGGGAATGCCGCGAGGCTTCGGTGGTCCATTCAGAACGGCCCGGTTCCGACAGGGATCCGTCGCCGGTCGACGAGTCCTGGTCCGGGGAGCGCGGATGCCTTCCGGAACCCCGTTTTCCATCATCCGTACATCCGGAGAAGTTTTGACATGACCGATATCTCAACCAACGGCACCGGCGCCCCGACCGATACGACGCCCTCGCTGAACGCACTGGCACAGTATATCAAGGACCTGTCCTTCGAGAACCCGAACGCCCCGCGCTCCCTGACGCCGCAGCAGCAGGGTCCGGAAATCTCGATTCAGGTCAATGTTGGCGCCAACCAGCTCGCCGAGACCGATTTCGAAGTCGACCTCACCCTCGAAGGCAAGGCCACCATCGGCACCGACGTCCTGTTCGTGTTCGAGCTGGTCTATGGCGGCGTCTTCCGCCTGCGCAACATCCCGCAGGAGCATCTGCACCCGACCGTCATGATCGAATGCCCGCGCCTGCTCTTTCCGTTTGCCCGGCAGATCGTGGCCGACAGCGTGCGCAACGGCGGCTTCCCGCCTCTGTTCATCGACCCGATCGATTTCGCCGCGCTCTACCGCCAGAAGCTGTCGGAAGTACAGCCGCAGCAGCCGGCCGCGCAGGCTTGATCGAGAAAGACCTTGCGCGCGCTCAGTCCACGTTCAGGGACAGCGCGTCGGTCATCTCGGGATAATCCGCCGGTTTGAATGTCTCGACCGCGGATACAATCCTCAAGGCAAGTCGGGTGGACCCGACTTGCTCATCAATGAAAGCGGAACGGCGGCAACAGCCGGGCATCCGATCGGAGCAGGATGGCACGGCGAGATCCTTGCTCGTCCCGTCAAGAGATTTTGCAACGCCGGTATCCAGCCTGAACGCCGCTTCTCCCTAAGCGTCCGATGTCACGCCGTAGCGTGTCCAGACAGCTGTCTCGCCCAAGCCAGTCACAAAGTTGCGATGAGCCTCGCGTTCGGCCTCGCTCAGGTGGGACGGAAGCGGCTCAGGCCGCTGCATCGCCTTCAATGCGCCTTCCGCGAGCGAGATCGCCGCACGCGCCGCGCCGGCGACAGCAAGGCCCAGATCCGTCTGACGCCCGCCGATGAGCTCCAGATAGACGTCCGCCAGGATTTCCGAATCGAGCAGAGCGCCGTGCTTCGTGCGACGCGAGTTGTCGATGCCATAGCGCGAACACAGCGCATCGAGGCTGTTTTGCCCCCCGGGATGCTTGCGGCGCGCCAGCATCAACGTGTCGATGACATTGGCCGCTTCAATACGCGGAAAACCGAGCCGGGTGAGTTCGGAATCGAGGAAGCCCACGTCGAAGGACGCGTTGTGGATCACAAGATGCGCATCCGCGATGAATTCGACGAACTCTGCGGCCACCTCCTGAAACAGGGGCTTGTCGGAGAGAAATTCGTTGGACAGTCCATGCACGTCGAACGCGGCCGGGGCGACTGGATATTGCGGATTGATGTATTTGTGAAAGGTGCGGCCCGTCGGCAGATGGTTGAGGAGTTCGACGGCGCCGATCTCGACAATGCGGTCCCCGGTCAGGTGATCGAGGCCGGTCGTTTCCGTGTCGAGTACGATTTCACGCATCAAATCAGTCCTGCGGCTCGCTTGTCCGAGCCCTAATATTAGCAATGATCGCGTCGACCTGTGCTTCCGCCTCCGCTAATCCGCGCCCGGTGTCCACAATGAAATCCGCCCGCCGCCGTTTCTCGACATCGGGCAGCTGTTTCACGTGAATCATGGCGAATCGTTCTGGTGTCATGCCTGGGCGAGCCAGCACACGCGCGCGCTGGATGTCAGGAGATGCCGTCACCACCAGAACCGCGTCGCAGTCCTTGTCCGCCCCGGTTTCATAGAGCAGCGGAATGTCGAAGACTATCAGACCCACTCCAGAACGCCGCGCCTCTTCCAGCAAGGCATCCCTGTCCGCCCTGACGAGGGGATGAATGACCTGTTCCAGTCTGGCCATACGCTCGGAATGGCCGATGACAACGGCGCCGAGCTTTGCGCGATCGACCACGCCGTCAGTGGTGGTACCCGGAAAAGCCGCTTCGATCAGCGGTACGGCCGCGCCCCGGTATAAACGGTGGACCGCCTCGTCGGAATCATGGACGGGTATTCCCCGTGCCCTGAACATCGCGGCCGTCGTTGACTTGCCCATGCCGATCGAGCCGGTGAGGCCCAGAATAAAGGTCATGCCGCTCACGCTGCCGGATAGTGCCGCAGAACGTCCGCCTCGATATGTTCCCGCAGCCGTGGTGTGACGCGCGGCAATATCCCGAACCAGCGCTCAAAACCCGGAACCGCTTGATGCAGAAGCATGCCGAGCCCGTCCACGCCGAGGATGCCCCGCGCCCGCGCCTCGGCAAGAAGCTCGGTCTCGAGGGGGACATAGACGATATCATTGACCACGGCATTGACCGATAACCCGGACAGGTCAATCACCAGGCGGTCCTGGCCGAACATGCCGAGCGAGGTGGCATTCACGAGAAGCCTGGTATGCGGCAGAAGCTTGCCGATATCCTGCCAGGGCGTCACCTCCACCTGACCGTTGGATGATCCTTTGAACCGCTCCGCCAGAGCTTCAGCCCGCCCGAGGCTGCGATTGGCGATCACCACGCGCTGGACGCCACGGGTCAGCAACGCATAGACCACGGCCTTGGCGGCACCGCCAGCACCCAGCACCAACGCGACCTCCGTGCGGGCATCCCAGCCGGGTGCGCCTTCATCGAGATTACCGAGAAAGCCCGCGACATCGGTATTGTCGCCGCAAAGCTCTCCGTCCTCATTCAACCAGAGCGTATTGGCGGCGCCGAGAGCCAGCGCTGTATCACTCAGATGCACGATATGGGGAATGACGGCTTCCTTGTGGGGAACCGTGACGTTCGCGCCCACGTAGCCCCGCTCACTCAAGTTGGTCACGAAGGCGGCGACGTCCTCGGGCGCCACGTCCACCTTCTCGTATGCGCCCGCCAGCCCATGCTCCCGGAGCCAATGGCCATGAATGAGCGGCGAGCGAGAATGACCGATGGGATGGCCGATAACACAGGCCTTGGGCAGGGTAGCTGACATCGGTCGATTCCTATCAGGCAAGCACGGCTTCACGGCGCAGCGCCGGAAGGATCGAAAGCAGGGGCAGGCCGAGAATGGTGAAATGATCCCCGATGATCGTTGAGAACAGGTGGATGCCCAGCCCTTCAAGCTGATAGCCGCCTACACTGCGAGTCACCGCCTCGCCCGCAGCCGCGAGATAGCGCGTGACGAATGCCGCGTCTATGGCGCGCATGGTGAGCGCGGCACTCGATACGGTCTCAAAGACGATCTCACCATCGCGCGCCAGCGCCGCTGCCGCGTGGAGATGATGCGTACGGCCGGCGAGATCCATCAGCTGACGATGCGCGGCGCCCCTATCGCCGGGCTTGGAGAAGGATTTCCCTTCGCAATCCAGCGTCTGGTCGCCCCCGAGCACCAGCCGTCCGGGACGGCGTTGGCTGACAGCAAGAGCCTTGGCACGGGCAAGACTCGACGCCACATCCCGCGGCGACGCACCGGCCGCCTTGAGTGGCGCCTCAGCGGCCCGTTCGTCGACTGCCGGATCCTCGATCTCCACGGGAATTCCTGCCGCGCTGATGAGTGCGCGCCGCGTCGCGCTGGTCGATGCCAGGATCAGCGCATCGGACGAAAGCCACAGGCTCGACGATGTCATAGGGCGATGAACTTCAAACGATGGTCGCGGTGCAACTCGATAATCGTCGCCGCCGTCTCCTCGATGGAGCGGCGCGTGACATCGATCACCGGCCAGTTGTTTCGGGAGCAGAGACGGCGCGACTGGGCTATCTCCTCCGCCACCATATCGCGATCGACATAGGCGGAATCCTCGTCCGCGCGCAGACTGAGCAGACGGTTCCGGCGGATTTCCACGATGCGCTCGGGTGTCGCGATGAGCCCGACGATCAGGGGCTTGCGCGCCTCCATCACCTGCGGCGGCACGGGAACACCCGGCACCAGCGGGATATTGGCGGTCTTGATGCCGCGATTCGCCAGATAAATGCTCGTCGGGGTCTTCGACGTGCGGCTGACGCCGAGCAGCACGACATCCGCCGCGTCGACATCATCCGCCATCTGCCCATCGTCATGCATCAGCGTGAAATTCATCGCCTCGATGCGCCGGAAATAGTCCGCGTTCAGGGTATGCTGGGCGCCAGGACGTGCCTGCGATGCCATGCCAAGATAGGATTCGAACAGCCGCTGGACGGGATCGAGGACATGAAGACAGGGAGAACTCGCTGCCGCGCAGGCTGCTTCCAACATCGCCGCCAGATCCGGCTCGACCAGGGTATAGAGCACGATGCCCGGAGCCACATCGATTTCCGCAATCACCCGTTCCAGCTGCGCCTTCGATCGCACCAGAGGATAGACATGCTCGATCGCTGAAATCCCCTCGTACTGGGCGGCCGCGGCACGGCTGACAGCAATAAGGGTCTCACCCGTCGAATCGGATACGAGATGAATATGGAAGTAGCTGCGACTCAAGGGTTTTTCCCGACCTTCCTGCGGCGGGCGGAGCGGTTTATCGCCACGCCAAGCCATCTAACAGCCTAGTGGATGAAGCGTTGACGACTGTGGAGAACTCCCGCCCGCATCAAGGCCCGCCGCCATACTGTGGCTTGAGTGGCCCCAGCGATCAACAGCCAGCTTCCTATGGATGGATTCCACCCGGGTTGGACTCCGTCAGCGGGGACAGTCTGGACTCAATCGCGCCGCAATCGTTAACAAACCATGAAGATTAACGGTTTGTTAAGATATGCGGCGCCTCCTCCGCCTGCTCTTTGCCCGCCCTGCCGGGCGAGCAATCTGGGGACGGCTTGTGGACGGCGTTGGCGCATGCGTCATGCCCTGACCAGTAGAAACAACAGAGTCTAGATTCTAAAATTAAGATTAGATTTGAAGAGAGAGAGATGGTGTGACCAGCGTTCTGCAAGCCTCCCAAAGCCAGCACTCCCCGATTCTCAGAACGCTCTCCGGGGAGACGACGACCCCGCCTCCTCTCTGGATGATGCGCCAAGCCGGGCGCTATCTGCCGGAATATCGCGCCCTGCGTGCTGAAGCCGGATCGTTTCTGGACCTCTGCTATTCGCCCAGCCTCGCCACCGAGGTCACGCTTCAGCCCATTCGCCGCTTCGGCTTCGATGCCGCCATCCTGTTCAGCGACATTCTGGTCGTTCCCCATGCGCTCGGTCAGGACTTGTGGTTTGTCGAGGGAGAGGGACCGCGCCTCAAGCCGGTCACGACGGCCGCGGACCTTGCCGCGCTGCGGGACGATCTCGACCCCGACAAGATTGGCGCTGTGCTCGATACGGTTGCGCGGGTAAGAGCTGCCCTGCCGCGCGAGACGGCTTTGCTCGGCTTCTGCGGGGCACCATGGACGGTCGCGACCTACATGGTGGCTGGCCGAGGTACCCCCGACCAGGCCCCCGCCCTCAATCTCGCCGCGCAGGATCCCATGCTCTTCGCGGAGATCATCGACCGTCTCGTCGCGCAGTCGACGCGCTACCTGATCAGCCAGCTTCAGGCCGGCGCGGACGCCGTGCAGATCTTCGACAGCTGGGCCGGCGCGCTCGTCACCGACGAAGCGCTCTACCGCCGCTGGTGTCTCGAGCCGATCACCCGAATCGTCGAAGGGGTCCGCTCGGAGGTGCCCAAGGCGCCGATCATTGGCTTTCCGAAGGGTAGCGGCCGCTTCTATCCGCTTTTCGCGCAGGAGAGCGGTGTGGATGCCGTGGGACTGGACCAGAGTCTGGGGCTGGATCAGGCGCGGGCTGTCCAGGCTATCCGGCCTGTTCAGGGCAATCTCGACCCCCAGGTCCTGCTGTCAGGCGGCGATGCGCTCGATCATGCGATCGATGCAATTCTCGAGGCGCTTGGCGGGCGTCCCCATATCTTCAACCTTGGCCATGGCATTCTGCCGCAGACCCCCATCCCGCACGTGGAAAGGCTCGTCAAGCGGGTGCGTGGCGGGTTAGGTTGATCCCCATGTATGAATGGATCAAAGCCTTCCACGTCATCTCTGTCATCGCCTGGATGGCGGGCATGCTCTATTTGCCCCGTCTCTTCGTTTATCACGCGGAGGCCCCGGTGGGTTCCGATCGCTCTGAGACCTTCAAGGTCATGGAGCGACGCCTGTTGAAGGCGATCATCAATCCTGCCATGGTCGCGACTTGGATTTCCGGCCTCTACATTGCCTATAGCGGAGGCTGGTTTTCGTCCGGGTGGCTTCACGGGAAGCTGCTATTGGTCGTTTTTCTTTCTGGCATTCACGGTTTTTTTTCTGGCGAACAGCGCAGGCTCGCAGGCGACATCCGCAAGCGAACAGCGCGATTCTATCGTATTGTGAACGAGATACCGACGCTTCTGATGATCGGCATTGTGATCCTGGTTGTAGTCAAACCTTTTTGAAGCCTTGACACTGGGGCTTGAGAGCTACTTCAAAAACGGATATGGAAGTCCCATCCTTCCTTGAAACAGGTTGGCGGATGCCGTGGGCCCCTACCACGCGACGCCTCTGCCGGTAGCTCGTTATTCCTAGCCGCTGCCCTTCTGCCTGTTAGTTCCCCTTCTTACCGTGGCCGGCCTTCCCCAGGCACGCCCCTTACATTTTGAGAGAGTCTCCATGCGGGAGATCAAGCTTCAGGACCTCAAGTCCAAGACGCCAACTGAGCTTTTGACTTCGGCCGAGGAGCTCGAGGTCGAAAACGCCAGCATCATGCGCAAACAGGAACTGATGTTTGCGATTTTGAAGCAGCTGGCTGCGCGGGAAATCGAGATCATCGGCGAAGGCGTTGTCGAGGTTCTTCAGGACGGATTCGGATTTCTCCGGTCGTCCGATTCCAACTATCTGCCCGGGCCGGATGACATCTACATCTCCCCGTCACAAATCCGCCGTTTCGGCCTCCGGACCGGTGATACCGTTGAAGGACCGATCCGTGGTCCCAAGGAAGGCGAGCGCTATTTCGCGCTGCTCAAGGTCAACACGATCAATTTCGAGGACCCGGAGAAGATCCGGCACAAGGTTCACTTCGACAACCTGACGCCGCTCTATCCCGATGAGAGACTGCGCCTCGAGATCGAAGATCCGACCAAGAAGGACTACTCGGCCCGGATCATCGACATTGTCTCGCCGATCGGCAAGGGACAGCGCGCCCTCATCGTCGCGCCGCCGCGCACCGGCAAGACGGTCCTGCTGCAGAACATCGCCCAGTCGATCACCACGAATCATCCGGAGTGCTACCTCATCGTCCTGCTCATCGACGAGCGGCCTGAGGAAGTCACCGACATGCAGCGCTCGGTGAAGGGCGAGGTGATTTCCTCGACGTTCGACGAGCCGGCTGCGCGCCACGTGCAGGTCGCGGAGATGGTGATCGAGAAGGCCAAGCGCCTTGTCGAGCACGGCCGTGACGTTGTCATCCTGCTCGATTCCATCACCCGCCTGGGCCGCGCCTACAACACGGTTGTGCCGTCCTCCGGCAAGGTGTTGACCGGCGGTGTGGATGCCAACGCCCTGCAGCGGCCGAAGCGCTTCTTCGGCGCGGCACGCAATATCGAGGAAGGTGGCTCGCTGACCATTATCGCGACCGCTCTCATCGATACCGGCAGCCGCATGGACGAAGTGATCTTCGAGGAGTTCAAGGGCACGGGTAACTCGGAAATCATTCTTGACCGCAAGGTGTCCGACAAGCGCGTCTTCCCCTCGCTGGACATCACCCGTTCCGGCACGCGCAAGGAGGAACTGCTCACGCCGGCGGATATCCTCAAGAAGACTTATGTGCTCCGGCGGATTCTCAACCCGATGGGCACGGTCGATGCCATCGAGTTCCTGCTCGACAAGCTGCGGCAGACCAAGTCCAACGGCGAATTCTTCGATTCCATGAATACCTGAGGATCGAGGGAATACCAGAGTACGACCGATGTTTCAGTCGGTCGTCCTTGATCCCTTTTAAAAGCCGCCGGCGTTTCGCTCCGGCGGTTTTTTTGTGCGGCACAGCCTGCCGATCCCGCTTTCCCCCGTCTGCAAAACGACCTTCGACAGAGATCCGGCTCGACGCTTGCAAACGTTCCATGGGGACCTCGGTCTTTCCCGGAACGGGGCAAAGACGCAGTCAAAGCGGGAATTCTGGCATGGTTATCAATTTGACGCCGACGGGTGGTGTTTCGTTTCGGGACTATCTGACACTGGGAAGTTCGTATTCCGTCGCCTACGGGTATGGCGGTAACGACACGATCGAAAGCACCGCACGCGGCGGTTTCAATCTCGCCATGGGGGGCAAGGGCGAGGATGGCTATGTCGTCAACGGCGATATGATCATCTCGGATAGCGGCGGGGATGACTACGTGACGATGCGTGGCATCTCATGGTCGTCGCCGACGAGCCATATAGCGACGATCGACAATCGCCACCTCGTGCTCTGGGACACGGCCAGCGATACCTCGGTCATCGTCCTGGACTGGCTCGATCCGGGCAGGCAGGTCGAGCTCTACCATTTCAACGATGTCAGCTTGAGCTGGGGCGAAATCGCCTTCTACCTCCCGGCCAAGGAGAGTTTCGTCGGCAATATTCCGTGGGAGGGATTGGGTGGCCTTGGCCTGGACGGGTTCCTGTCCAACGATGCCAACGACACCATTAATTTCCATCGCGAGCAGGAAGTCCTCGGCTCCAACAAGGCGGACGCCGAGGCGGTCGGCCGCCTTTATGAGGCGGGCCTTGGCCGCCAAGCCGATATCGCGGGCCTCAATTTCTGGTATGACGTGCAGGCGGGCGGTGTCTCCGAAGCGGACATCGCCGGCTCTCTGCTGAAGAGTGCCGAATTCACCAAGGCCTACGGAAATGCATACACCCTGAGCAACGCGCGGTTGGTCGAGGTGATGTATGAGAACGTGCTCGGCCGCGCCAGTGACAGCGACGGGGCGGCTTTCTGGATCAGCCAGCTGCAGAGCGGCTTCAGCCGGGAGAACCTTCTCATCGCTTTCGCCGATAGCGCGGAGAACGTGAGCCAGAGCGACTACTTGCACTCCCTGGCGTGGAACGCCACCACGGGTGATTGGTACTTTGCCTAAGTAACCACGACGGCCTGGTTCCTCGGCGGCTCGCGTTCCGCGCGGCTCATGAACCAAGCGGCGTCGACCAGACTTCCGACTTCCACTACCACGGCCCCGCGACCGCAAACCTGCAGCCGCGGGGTTTTGCATATCAGCCAACCGCGTCCGAGGATGGCTGCAGCGCGCGCCGCAGCAGGACCGGATCGCTGATCGGCAGCGAGCAGACCTGCCCGCGGCACACGAAGGCGCTTCCCTGCCCTGCTCTCTCGGATTGCGCCCGCGCGGGATGCCCAGAGTCCAGATCGCCAACGGCCTGTACGTCCATGATCGTCCGATTCGGATATGGAACGGACCGCGCTGCCTCGAGGAGTGCCTTCCTTTCGGGTCCCGCTACGATGATAGCCGCGGCACGAATATAAAAATCCAGGGCATTCAGAACTGAGGCATGATTGAGGGGCGCTACCCTCGCATGACCGGCGAGCATCGACAGTTCCTCATCAACCCCTTCGGAGGGCGAAAACGCGGCCAGTCTCGCCAGGGCCTCCGCGTAAAGGCCGTTCGCATTGGGCGTGGCTTCATCCATCGTAGGCCGTGGGCGAACGACAAGGTCATCCGCGCTGTCCGCGACGAGGAAAAGCAAACCCGATTCGTCAGCGTAATGATTCTTTAACACTGTTTTCCAGCGGTCGGTATGCTCCAGGTAGTGCTGGTTTCCCGTGGCTTCGTAAAGGGTCAAAGCCGCCAACATCAAAGCCGCATGATCGGTCGCGAAGCCCGGGAAGAGCAGACGGCCATCCCGCCAGCTATGGCCCAGAAGGCCGTCTCTCACCATGGATTCGTTTATGAAACGATAGGCCTCCTGCGCAGTCTCGATCCAATCCGGTCGATCAAGCAGCAACCCGGCGCGGACGAGCCCGATGATCATCAACCCGTTCCAATCGGCCAGGATCTTGTCATCCCGAGCGGGCTGCGGGCGCCGGTCACGGTGGTCCAGAAGCCGCTGCCTGAGATCGTCCAGTTTGGCCGCCTGGGCTGGATCAGGCACGAAGCCGTTCTGCCGGTTCAGGATGGTATGGCCTTCCCAATTGCCCGTCGGCGTCACACCGTAGACGGCCTTGAACAAGGCGGAATCAGGCCCCAGGACTGTGTCGATCTCGGCCTCGGTCCAGACATAGGCCTTGCCTTCCTCGCCCTCCGAATCGGCGTCGAGGCTTGCCGCGAAGGCACCGCTGGGCATGCGCATCTCGCGATCGAGCCAACTGACAATCCCTTCGGCCGCTTCCTTGAAGATGGTATGACCGGTCTGGGCTGCGGCGAGGGCGAGGAGCGGCAAGAGCTGGGCATTATCGTAGAGCATCTTCTCGAAATGCGGCACGAGCCACCGATCGTCGACAGAGTAGCGCGCGAAACCTCCACCCAAGTGATCATGGATGCCCCCGCGGGCCATCTGTTCAAGCGAGAGTCGGAACAGGTCGCCTGCTTCAGTATCGCCTTGTGTGTCGGCCCATCTCCACAGGAATTCGAGAAGCATGGGATTGGGGAACTTCGGGGCGCCTTTCAGGCCGCCATGAAGCGCATCAAAAGCGCGTTTGAGCGCCGAGCCCACCTGCACAAGCCACTCTCCACCGAAAGAGGCGTCGGGGCTCGCGGCGACGGTAGCGCGCAGATTCTGCAAGAGGGCATTGCGGTTGTGAGCGATCCGTCCTGGCTCCTCTCGGACAAGCCTGGCGACCTCTTTGAGAACGGCAACAAACGCCGGCCGCCCAAAGTGCGCGGTCTTCGGGAAGTAGGTTCCTCCCCAGAATGGCTCGCCCTCGGGCGTCAGGAACATGGTGAGCGGCCAGCCTCCCTGTTCGCCCAGCATATGGAGAGCCTGCATATAAATCTGGTCCACGTCCGGCCGCTCCTCGCGGTCGACCTTGATATTGACGAAGAGTTCGTTCATCACCGCGGCTGTCTCCGCGTCTTCGAAACTCTCGTGCGCCATGACATGGCACCAGTGGCAGGCTGCATAGCCGACGGACAGCAGAATGGGCTTGCCCGCGCTTCGCGCCTCAGCAAGGGCTTCGGATCCCCAGGGCCACCAGTCGACGGGGTTGTGGCGATGCTGCAAGAGGTAGGGGCTGGTCTGGTCACCCAGGCGGTTCATGTTTAAGGCTCCGTCCTTGCTCGCTATCATTGTGGCACGCTTTTTCGGCCAAACCAGGCTGCCGCCTCGTAATCGTGAAGGGCTGACTTCGTTCTGTGATGACCCGCATGACTCCGACCCACCATGAAAACGCCGGGGGCAGGGAAACGATCCTCGCGCTAGCAACCGGCCACGTCCGTTCCGCGGTGGCGATCCTGCGCCTATCCGGCCCCGCGAGCCGATTCGCTCTCGAAACGATCGCGGGTGGTTGCCCGGATCCGCGCCGAGCCTCTCTACGTTATCTGCGCGCACCGACGACGGGTGAGACCCTTGATCACGCGCTAGTCTTCTGGTTCCCAGGACCAGCGAGTTTCAGCGGAGAGGATATGGCCGAGTTTCACCTCCATGGTGGTACGGCCGTGATCAGGGCGGTTATGGCTGCCC
Organism: Hyphomicrobiales bacterium; assembly: GCA_930633525.1. Classification (NCBI taxonomy): domain Bacteria; kingdom Pseudomonadati; phylum Pseudomonadota; class Alphaproteobacteria; order Hyphomicrobiales; species Hyphomicrobiales bacterium. The sequence continues at coordinate 4,487,682 of CAKNFP010000001.1, read as the reverse complement.
TGCTAGATATACCCCGTTGTCGGCTTGCTGAGCCGGGTGAGTTTTCCCGCCGTGCCTTTCTGGCCGGGCGCCTCGATCTGAGCGAGGCGGAGGGCATCGCGGATCTCGTCGATGCGAAAACCGAGCTGCAGCGCCGACAGGCCCTACGTCAGATGGATGGCGCACTCTCCACGGTCATTCTGGACTGGCGGGACCGGCTCGTGGATTGTTTGGCTGAGGTTGAGGCCGAACTCGATTTCTCGGACGAAGGGGACGTGCCCGACAGTCTGGCTGATGCGGTAGCGCCACGCGTGGCCGCCGTTCGTGACGAGATTGCTGCCGCGATTGCCGATGGCCATCGCGGCGAGCGACTGCGCGAGGGTTTTACCGTTGTGATCGCCGGCGCGCCGAATGCGGGTAAGTCCACCCTGTTCAATCGCCTGCTGCAAAGGGAAGCCGCGATCGTCACCCCGATCCCGGGTACGACTCGGGATGTGCTTGAGACGGCGCTCGAAATCGACGGGCTCCCCGTTATTCTCGTGGATACCGCGGGCCTTCGGCCCACAGAGGATATGGTGGAGAAGGAGGGGATTCGTCGCGCCCTTCTTCGGGCCGAGCGCGCGGATCTCGTGCTCGCGCTGGAGACATTCGATTCGCCCCCGCAATCATCGGGCTGGCAGGCACCCACTTTGTCCCTATGGACAAAGAGCGACCTTCAGGAAGCGCCAAGCGATTTTCATGGCCTCAGCGTTTCTTCGACAACAGATCGCGGAATCACGCAGTTGCTGGACGCGGTCGCGGATCGCGCCCGCGAAGCCCTTGGGAATGGCTCAGCGCTGGTGACCCGCGAGCGCCATCGCTATGCGCTTACGGCCACGCTTGCGGCTCTCGATCGCGGCCTGGAAACCGCGAAACCCCCTGAGCTTTTTGCGGAGGATCTGCGGCTCGCGCTGCGGGGCCTCGGTCGCGTAACAGGACAGGTCGGGGTCGAGGAGATTCTCGACCGCGTATTTTCATCTTTCTGCATCGGAAAATAGGGCCGCCGCTTCGCGCTGTTTCACGTGAAACGCATTTCGAGTACAAGCGTCATGACCTGGCGTCATGAACCTTGGGATCGCATGGAGATCCGTATGTCGACCAAATTTGATGTCGTGGTGGTGGGCGGCGGTCACGCAGGGACTGAAGCCGCGTCCGCATCCGCGCGTCTCGGCGCGAGAACAGCGCTGATCACGCATCGCCAGTCGACCATCGGCGCGATGTCATGCAATCCCGCGATAGGTGGTCTTGGCAAGGGCCATCTCGTGCGCGAGATCGACGCCCTGGATGGGGTCATGGCCCGCGCGGCCGACGCGGCCGGGATCCAGTTCAGGGTTCTCAATCGCCGAAAGGGACCAGCGGTGCGTGGCCCTCGGGCGCAGGCTGACCGCAAGCTCTACGCCCAAGCTGTCCAGCAGGCTCTGGCGGCGACGGAAAACCTGTCGATTCTGGAAGCCGAAGTCGACGCGATTATCTTCTCGGGCGATCGTGTATCCGGTGTGCAGCTCGGCGATGGGCGCCGCGTTGACTGCGGTGCGGTGGTCATTACGACAGGCACGTTCCTGCGTGGATTGATCCACATCGGCGAGCGTAAGCAAGCCGGAGGCCGCTATGGCGAGCCACCCGTAAACGGCCTGTCGGCCAGCTTGATGCAACTCGGCCTGACACTCGGGCGGTTGAAGACCGGCACGCCAGCTCGCCTCGACGGGCGCACGATCGACTGGTCCGCTGTAGAGATGCAGGCGGGCGATGATCCGCCTGAACCCTTCTCGACGTTGACCGATCGGATCGTTACGCCCCAAATCGAATGTGGCATTACGCGGACGACCGAGGCCACGCACGCGGTCATCCGGCAGAACATCCACCGGTCAGCGATGTACTCCGGTTCGATCTCCGGGCGAGGCCCCCGCTATTGTCCCTCCGTGGAAGACAAGATCACCCGCTTCGGTGATCGGGATGGCCACCAGATCTTTCTGGAGCCGGAAGGCCTGGACGATCCCACGGTTTATCCCAATGGCATTTCGACGTCCTTGCCAGAGGACGTTCAGCGCGCCTTCATCGCCACGATTCCCGGATTGGAGAAGACGACCGTTCTCAGGCCGGGCTATGCGATCGAGTATGACTACGTGGATCCCCGGAACCTCCGCGCTACTTTGGAAGTCAAGAACTGGCGGGGTCTGTTCTTGGCCGGCCAGATCAACGGTACGACCGGCTACGAGGAAGCAGGCGCACAAGGGTTGATCGCAGGGCTCAACGCCGCGCGCTGCGCAGGTGACCAGCCTGAGATCGTCTTCGACCGGGCTGAGAGCTATATGGGCGTCATGGTTGATGACCTCGTGACGCAGGGCGTAAGCGAGCCCTATCGCATGTTCACGTCCAGGTCGGAATATCGGTTATCGCTCCGCTCCGATAACGCCGATGAGCGGTTGACACCCCGTGGTCTCGCTATCGGTTGCATCGGAAGCGAACGGGCCGAATCCTTCCGTTTCTCTCAGGAAGCACTGACCAAACTGCGTACGCAGCTTGCGTCCCTGGACCTCACACCCAATGAAGCTGAACGATACGGGCTGTCCCTCAATCGCGATGGACAAAGGCGCTCGGCCTTCCAGCTCCTTTCCTACCCCGGAATCGATATGCGGCGACTCGCCGGAATATGGCCTGAACTCTCTTCCACGTCCGATCGCATGGCAGCGAGGATCGAGGCCGATGCGACCTATGCCGTCTATACGGAGCGGCAGGCCGTTGATATCGCCACATATCGCGCGGATGAGTCTGTGAAGCTTCCGACAATGGATTTCTTGACCATGCCCGGGTTGTCCAACGAAATTCGGCAGAAGCTGATGCAGGTTCAACCCGCGACCTTAGGGCAGGCAGCGCGCATCGAAGGCATGACGCCCGCCGCTATGACGATCCTGGCCTCGATCGCCCTGGGGAAAGTTAATCGATTCGTCCCCGTTACATAGGGCTCGCTGTTTCACATGAAACAGTGGCGATGCTATACCAATGGCGATCGATTCTCTTCCGCAATGATTCGGGTAGTTCGTGCTTATGGCGTCAGAAGGCAGCAGGGCGAATCTGGAACTTGCGGGACTGGTCGATGTTTCACGTGAAACCGAGGCCCAACTCGGCGCCTATGTCCGCGAACTCCAGCGCTGGCAGTCCATAAAGAATCTCGTTGGACCCGGAACCCTTGAGGATATCTGGGGACGGCATATCGCAGATTCGGCGCAGCTTCTTCGTCTTCGGCCAAACGCGCGCCGATGGCTTGACCTCGGTTCTGGGGCCGGACTTCCAGGCCTCATCATTGCGATCCTTCTCAGCGAAGCCGAGGGTTCGGAAGTTCATCTCGTCGAGAGCAACAGCCGGAAATGTGCCTTCTTGCGCGCCGCGATCCGAGCGACGGGTGCCCCGGCCAAGGTACACGAGGGCCGCATCGAGGATATTGCGAATCAGTTCGTTGGACGGGTTGACGTTGTAACGGCTCGTGCGTTGGCGCCGGTCGTACGGCTCATGCCGATGGTCAAAGATCTGTTGAGAACCGGATCGATCGGGATATTTCCAAAGGGCCAGGATCTGGATGCTGAATTGACCGAGGCCACTAAATCTTGGAGAATCACTGCCGATATCGCGCCGAGCTTAACAGATCCCGAGGCGGGTATTCTGATTGTGAGCGCGGCCTGCGAGCTTGAGCGGGAATAGGCGAAGCCATGACCGATAGTCATACCATTGAACCACCGCAGGTTGGGCCGATCCAACGGTTGCACTCCCAAGCGGTACGTGTTCTCGCTTTGGCTAACCAGAAGGGCGGTGTCGGCAAAACCACCACCGCGATCAATCTCGGCACAGCGCTTGCCGCCATAGGTGAGCGCGTGCTGATCATCGATCTCGATCCGCAAGGCAATGCGACGACTGGCTTGGGCATCGATCGCCGAAGCCGCCGAATCTCCACCTATGATGTCATGACAGGCGCCGCCCAACTCGCGGACTCGGTCATCGAAACCGCCGTTCCCAACCTGGCTGTCGCTCCGTCGACTCTGGATCTTCTGGGAGTGGAGCTCGAGATCGCCTCTTCTCGCGATCGTGCGCATCGCTTGATGCAAGCCATCAAAACTGTTTCAGCCTTACCATCCTCGGATGGCCATACCGGCGGTTTTACTTACGTCCTCATCGATTGTCCGCCCTCACTCAATCTTCTGACCATCAACGCCTTGACCGCCGCTGATGCGGTCGTCGTGCCTTTGCAGTGTGAATTTTTCGCGCTGGAGGGGCTTAGCCAACTCCTGAAGACGGTGGACCAGGTTCGCGCGGCGCTCAATCCCCGCCTGACGATCCACGGCGTCGTATTGACCATGTATGACCCCCGTAACAATCTCGCGGGCCAGGTGGTCGCTGATGTGCGGCAGTTCATGGGGCAGAAGGTCTATGACACGGTCATACCCAGGAATGTCCGGGTTTCGGAGGCGCCGTCGCACGGCAAGCCGGTGTTGCTCTACGATCTAAAATGCGCCGGCGCTCAGGCTTATCTCAAGTTGGCGTCCGAAGTGATTCAGCGCGAGCGTAGCTTGTGCGCGGCCTGATTGCAGGCCTTGTCGTTCTGGAGAACACCTATGGCCGATGATCCCGCACGTTCCCGCCTTGGCCGAGGCCTAGCTGCTCTCATCGGTGATGTCGGTGAGGAGTTCGGCGCGCTGGAACGCACGCGCGCTCCGGGTCAGCGCCTTGTTCCGGTAGAGTTTCTCCGACCGAACCCGCGCAATCCGCGCAAGGCCTTTGTCGAGGAGGATCTCTCCGAGCTCGCCGATTCGATCAGGCAGCGCGGTGTGATCCAGCCGATTGTTGTGCGATCGCTGGCACATTTGATCGATGTATTCGAGATCATTGCGGGCGAGCGGCGTTGGCGGGCAGCCCAGCGGGCCGGCTTGCACGAAGTCCCGGTGGTGGTCATCGAGGCAGACGACAAGACCGCGCTCGAGATAGCCATTATCGAGAACGTCCAGCGTGCTGACCTCAATCCGATGGAGGAGGCGGCCGGCTATGAGCGGCTCATCGCCGATTTCGACTATTCGCAGAACGATCTGGCCCAGGTCATCGGGAAGAGCCGCAGCCATGTTGCGAATACGCTTCGCTTGCTCAAGCTGCCGGCTGGCGTCAAGGGGCTTGTGAATGATGGTCAGCTATCGGCTGGCCACGCCCGTGCCCTGCTGGGGTTGGAAGATCCGGAGACAGTGGCGCGGCAAGTCATCGAGAAGGGGCTTAATGTCCGCGATGTCGAGCGCATAGCCCAGGACGAAGCCCGAGATAGCGGAAAGCCGAGCGTGCCGCGCGCTCGCACGAAGGCGGAGAAAGACCCGGACACGCGTGCTTTGGAAAAAGCGCTTGAGGATGTCCTGGGGCTGGCCGTGACGATCAATCACCAAGCGCGTGGCGGCGAGATGCGGATCCGTTATCTCACTCTGGATCAGCTTGACGCGCTTTGTCGTCGTCTGCAGGGCTGAATCTGCCGCGAGGGATTGTCGCACAGGTGCGACACTTGGCAGCTTCGACTAACGTCCAAGTGATTTCAAACCGTTCTAGCCTTTATTCCAATACAAATCGGCAAGCGTTGCGCTTGCCGAGCGAGAGCTCGATTCGCATAATCAACTGAGCCACGGTTGGTTGCGTCAGCGTTCGTTTCATAAGCCGACCGGGAGGAAACCAATGTCGGACAAGATTTATCCGGTACCCGCGGAATGGGCCGCCCGCGCTTATGTGGACAAGGCGGGCTATGAGGCGATGTACCAGGCTTCCATCGACGATCCTGAAGCGTTCTGGGGCGAGCACGGGCAACGCATCCACTGGTTCACACCTTATACGAAGGTCAAGAACACGAGTTTTGCGCCCGGTGCGGTCTCGATCCGGTGGTACGAGGACGGCGCAACCAACGTCGCTTACAATTGCATCGATCGGCATTTGCCAGAGCGCGCTGATCAGGTCGCGATTATCTGGGAAGGCGACGACCCGAGCGAGCACAAGTACATCACCTACCAGGAACTTCATGACGAGGTGGCCCGGCTCGCCAATGTCCTGCGGCTGCGGGGGGTGGAAAAAGGCGACCGCGTCACGATCTACATGCCGATGATACCCGAGGCGGCCTATGCCATGCTCGCCTGCGCCCGTCTTGGGGCGGTGCATTCGGTTGTGTTTGGCGGCTTCTCGCCGGATTCGCTGGCCGGGCGTATCACAGACTGCGGATCGAAGGTTGTGATCACCGCCGACGAGGGCTTGCGCGGCGGGCGCAAGGTGCCGCTCAAGGTGAATGTCGACGAAGCCATCGCCATCGCGGGCGGGGTCGAGCATGTCATCGTGGTCAAGCGCACGGGTGCGCCGGTGAATATGGAGCCGGGTCGCGACGTGTGGTTGCACGAGGCCGCAGCGCTGGTCACAGCGGAGTGTCCCTGTGAGGAAATGAACGCGGAAGATCCGCTATTCATCCTCTATACCTCCGGCTCGACAGGCAAGCCAAAGGGTGTGCTGCACACGACCGGCGGTTATCTCGTTTATGCCTCGATGACCTTTCAGTACATCTTCGACTATCACGGTGATGAGGTCTATTGGTGTACGGCCGATGTGGGCTGGGTGACCGGGCATAGCTATATCGTCTATGGGCCGCTGGCCAATGGCGCCAAGACCCTGATGTTCGAAGGCATTCCGACCTATCCAACCAAGTCTCGCATGTGGGAAGTGGTGGACAAGCACAAGGTCAACATTTTTTACACCGCTCCGACGGCGCTGCGCGCGTTGATGCAGGCCGGCGACGAACCGGTGAAGCAGACGTCGCGCGCCTCGCTGCGCCTTCTGGGCTCCGTGGGTGAGCCCATCAACCCGGAGGCCTGGGAATGGTATCATCGCGTCGTTGGTGATGACCGCTGCCCGATCGTGGACACATGGTGGCAGACGGAGACCGGTGCGGCGCTGATTTCACCGCTGCCGGGAGCGACAGACCTCAAGCCTGGCTCAGCCACGCAGCCGTTCTTCGGCGTCCGTCCTGAACTACTCGACGCTGACGGAAAGATCATCGAAGGGGCGGGGGCTGGCAATCTCGTGCTGGCTGATTCATGGCCCGGGCAGATGCGCACCGTCTATGGTGACCATGCGCGCTTCATGGAGACCTATTTTTCCGCCTATCCGAACCGTTATTTCACCGGTGACGGCTGCCGGCGCGATGAGGATGGGTACTACTGGATTACGGGTCGCGTCGACGATGTTCTCAATGTGTCCGGCCACAGGCTGGGCACCGCCGAGGTCGAGTCAGCACTTGTTGCCCATGATGATGTCTCGGAAGCGGCTGTTGTCGGCTACCCCCACGACATCAAGGGGCAGGGCATCTACGCTTATGTCACGCTGATGGTCGGCGTTGAGCCGTCCGAGAGCCTCCGCAAGGATCTCGTGGCTTGGGTGCGCCATGAAATCGGGCCGATCGCCACGCCGGACTTGATCCAGTTCGCGCCGGGCTTGCCCAAGACCCGTTCCGGTAAGATCATGCGGCGCATCCTTCGCAAGATCGCGGAGGATGAGCATGGGAGCCTTGGCGATACCTCGACCCTGGCAGATCCGGGAGTCGTTGATGATCTTGTCGCAAACCGGCTGAACAAGCGTGCCGGTACCTAGCGAAGCCAGTGTGACCTGGGACGAACCTGACGCGCCCGTTCTGGTGGCGCGTCGGGAGAGCGTTCTGCATATCAGGCTCAATCGTCCCAAGGCGCTCAACAGTCTGACGCTGGAGATGGTGGAGATCGTCACCGCGGCGCTGGATCGGGCCGGGCGGGACGATGCCGTCGGCCTTGTGGTGATAGATGGGGCGGGCGAGCGCGGCTTCTGTGCTGGCGGCGACATTCGCGCCGTCAGTGACAGTGGACGCGCGGGTGACGGCCTCGCTGAGGCCTTCTGGCGTGCCGAATATGCGGTGAATGCGCGGATCGCCGCATTTCCCAAGCCCTATGTCGCCTTCATGGACGGCATCACCATGGGCGGCGGCGTCGGCCTGTCCGCCCACGGCAGCCATCGCATTGTAACGGAGCGCACACGGCTCGCGATGCCGGAAACAGGCATCGGCTTCATTCCGGACGTTGGTGGGACATGGCTACTGGCACATGCGCCGGGCGAGACCGGCACATATATGGGGCTCACCGGCAACAGCGTGGATGCGGCTGACGCGATTTTCACCGGCTTTGCCGACTATCTCGTGCCTTCGACGAGCTGGTCCGGGCTGGTGACGGCGCTGTTGGCGCTTCCGCCCAGTGCGACCGGCGCCGACGTGGATAGGGTTATTGCGGAATTTCGGCGCCCGGCCGGAGCGCCTACCCTCTCCGCGCAACAGCGGCTCATCGATCGGCTGATGATCGGCGATGACGCGTCGGCCCTTATCGATGAGTTGAAATCTGATGGCTCCGCTTTCGCTTTGGAGACGGCGGAGACTATCCTCAGCCGTTCACCAACGAGTGTGAAGGTGACTTTGGCCCTCTTGCGCCGAGCGCGCCTGGCCTCCTCACTCAAGGTCTGCCTCGATTGGGAATACGCAGCTGCATGCCAAACCCTTCGGGGCCATGATTTCTACGAGGGCGTGCGCGCGGCAGTCATCGACAAGGATAGAAATCCGCAATGGTCGCCGAGGACGTTATCTGAGGTGGATGCTGCGGCAATTGCAGCGCATCTGCGGATCTGAACACGATATCGAAATTGGGGTTCGTTCCTCTGTTCGGAAATACATCGAGAATGCCTTAAATTCAGATGGTTCGAAGTAGAGGTATAATTTTACTCCAATATCTGGCGTTTCCTATGCCCATGGACCCCCCCTTCAGAGAGAGATATGCGTCCGGCGATCTCTTGTATGGCCTCGATGAATCGAGAAGGATTTACTGCCAACGGTGGGGGCTGAAATACAGCTCCCAGGTTGAGCCATTCCTGACAATCGATCATTACTCATTGTCTGAGGAAGAAGCTCGCGCCCGAGGTAGGGTCGATGATCACCGCTCACCAACGGCGCGGCAAATCGACTTTTGGAATACGTTGCACCGTCACCCCGTATATTCGTCCGTAGTCGGTGCTGATCATTCCGTAAATGGAAGCTGGTCGAACTATGAGCCCGAGACAACACGGCGGAAAATCAAGGGGGGATTACATTGGGCGGCTCACGGCCGCTATCAGATGGCCGTCCATTTCATTCTTGATGGACTTGACCTACGGGCCGTTGTTGAAAAAAACGCGACATGGCGTGGTTATGAACTCGATTGCGTGGACAATGGCTGCAAGTGGCGCTCCTTCACTGGTGTGGAACTGCGCTGGATCTATAGAAACCAGGCCGATGCGCTTGTCCGTAGTACGGTTCAATTCTGGAAGAATTTCCGTCCGGTTGTGCCGCCTTGGGAGCAGAGCCACCTGTGGTGGAGCGGCGCGCGATTGTGGTCGCGCTATGTTCCAGGGTCACGGCGTGGAAGCTTCAGAACTTGATGCTTAAGGTTGAAGGCCGATTATACCCCCTTGTATGCGAGGTATGCTTCAAGGCGGAATATCCAGCTGCCTGTGGGCCCCTTCGGGCCATGATTTTTTGAGGGCATGCGTGCGGCGGTCATCGACAAGGACGGTAATCCACAATAGGTCACCAGCGACGTTATCTGCGGTGGATGCTGCGGTAATTGCAGCGCGCTCCTAGCTCGGGTAAAAGTATGTAGTTGTAGTTCGCGTATATCAGAACGATATGTCAATAGTGACGGTCGTGTTATAAATTCCAAGCGGAATTAGGCTTTGGCTTAAAGCGTGGAGTGTCCCGATGCCCATGGATTCTCCCTTCAAAGAACGATATGAGAGCGGCGATCTTCTGTACGGAATCGCCGATTCGAGAATGATATACTGCCAGTGGTGGGGGCTGGAGTCCAAATTGCGGGATGAGCCGTTCGCGATGATCGACTATTATTCCTTATCGAAGGACGAAGCTTGCGCTAAGGGAAACGCGGATGAACTCTACCCACCATCCCATCGACAAGTCGATTTTTGGGATACATTGCGTAGCCATCCGGTTTATTCGTCCACTCTCAGCGACACGCATCACATAATCGGAAAATGGTCGTCTTATTCGTCAGAGACAACGCGGCGGAAATGCAAGGGCGGATTACATTGGGCGGCTCGCGGCCGCTTTAATATGGCTGTCCATTTCATTCTTGATGAGTTGGACATGCGGGCTGTTGTTGAGAAAAATGCGACATGGAGCGACGGGCAGAAACTCGACTATGTTGAGCAAGGCCGCAAGTGGCGCTCCTGTACCGGCGCCGAACTCCGTTGGATCTATAGAAATCAGGCTGACCCCCTTGTCCGCAATACGGTTCAATTCTGGAAGTATTTTCGCCCAGTTGCGCCCCCTTGGGAGTTCGGGCACCTAGGGGGAAGCGAGGCGCATTTGTGGTCGCGGTATGTACCGCGCTCATGGCGTGTAAAATAATGGATGTATATCGACTTAAGGGCAAATCCCTCTTCCGAGCAAGCGCGAGAAAATCGGGATTATAAGACATATAATATATGGGAAATATAGAAAACTTATCACTTTTCCGACGATTTTTAGCTGTATCTAGGGTTGTTTCATAACCTTAAATGTAGCCATTACTGTGCCATTTTACGAACCATATAAAAATTTCTTCATCAATGGTGACTTAATCTACGGGCTCGCCGGTGCGCGCCATGAATATAAACACGGCGACGGATATAAGTATGGCCGGCATGAGGCCTTTACAACGGTATCACAATCCGCTTGTACGGCGCCCTATATCGATAGCTATTCCTCCTCCAATCGGGAGGCGGAAGCGCGAGCCTCAGGACAGGGTTCCCAGTGGCTTAGGCCGAGTGACAGCTATCAATCCGCCTTCTCATCATTCATGGAGGCTCATCCCCGTTATCGCCCTGGGCATAACTACAGGTTTTTTGTTTTAAACTTTATGCGTGTGATTTTTGAGGACAGGGCAATCCTTCGCCGGAAGTCGAAAGGTGGCCTTGGATGGGCGTCCAGCTCATCGCGCTTGTTCACAGTTCATTTCATTCTTGATCACATCGATATGCTGGCGGTCACTCAGAAATCCGATCAGCGGGATGGCATCGGGCGTGATGGACAGAAAGAGCGCGCGATAACCGGCGCGGAATTACGCTGGATCTTCCGTAATCGCGATGATCCGGATGTGCGGAGAGCTATTCAGTTCTGGCGGGAGGGTGAGCCAGTTGGTCCGCCCTGGGAGGAAGGCGTTGGCAAGGGGCAGATCAATGCCCAATGGGCTGTTTACACGCCGCGAAGCGTCGTGTGAGGCTGTTGGCTTTGACGCATGTGTTGGTCTGTTCCGCTCGGGACTTGCGCGTCATCCCCGGCATGGGCATCCTTGATAGCGGGGCGATACCTGTCGCCGAATAGGTTGCGAGTGGAACGCCATGAGTGAAACGAACAAGCCGCGCATCGTCATCACCTATTGCACCCAGTGCCAGTGGCTGCTGCGGGCGGGTTGGATGGCTCAGGAACTCTTGTCGACATTCGGCGCAGATATCGGCGAAGTCGCTCTCGTTCCGGGCTCGGGAGGTGTTTTCCAAATCGACTGCAATGACGTCGTCATCTGGGAGCGACAGAGGGACGATGGCTTTCCGGATGTGAAGACACTGAAGCAGCGCGTCCGCGACCAGCTCGAGCCGGGGCGTGACCTCGGACATATCGATCGAGCCTGAGGACACGTTTTCGTGCGTATCGCCGGCTATCGGCTAACGAAATGAAATACTACGCTTTCATCGGCAGCTTTGAATGTAGAACAGTTAAAATCTAACAATTTCCGTTACTTAGCTCTTGCACTGCGATGCGGAATGCGCGCAGAAAGCGCGCGAACATGGGCATACGCCGGTAACGAAGCGGGGTTCTGACCCGGCTTCCCGCCGCAGGTAGCGGCCAAATCCGTGGCGGCGGACCGCGAGTATGACGCCCTGGCATCGAATCTGGCTGCAAGTGCTAAGGAGAATGAATCGATGGCGACACTGGTGTGTGAAGCGCGGGTCCGTACAGATCTTGCGCCACTTGCCATCGCGACGCTCTGCGAGCGCTTCGTTGAGGATGACGCGCAAGCGACCTGGAGCGAGACCAGCGGGCGCGCGGATTTCACTTTCGGGTCCGGAATTCTCGAGGCGGGGGAAGACAGCATCATGCTGCGGGCCGAAGCCGCCGACGAGGCATCGCTCGCCCGCGTTAAGTTCCTGTTGGCGATGCGTTTCGAAGAGCTTGCGAAGGCCGAAAAGCCGGACATCATCTGGACCGGTGATGGCTGCGATCGCACGGAACTGTTGAATTTTCGCGAGATGCGGGTGTCAAAGATCGCGGATATCACGCCCCATCTGCGCCGGATCACTCTGGCGGGCCAGGATCTCGCGCGCTTCGAGAGCCGTAATTTTCACGTGAAACTCCTCATTCCCCCGGTTGGCGTTGAGCCGGCGTGGCCAGTGATGGGACGCAATGGCATGCCGATCTGGCCGGAGGGCGAGCGGCGGCCGACGGTGCGCACCTATACGGTCCGACGGGTCGATGTGCTCGCAGGTGAGCTGGACATCGATTTCGTCATGCATGAGGACGCCGGCCCGGGATCAGCCTTCGCGCTGCGTGCACGGGCGGGAGACGTCATCGGCGTCATGGGCCCGGGTGGGCGCGGCGTCGCCGATGCTGATTGGTATTGCTTTGTCGGCGACGAGACGGCCTTTCCGGCGATCGCCCGCATGCTGGAGGCCATGCCGGCGACTGCCCGAGGGGTCGCACTGGTCGAGGTGAGCGATGCCGGCGAGGAGCAGGCCGTTCAGCATCCACCGGGAATTTCCCTGCGCTTTCTGCATCGCAACGGCGCGGAGCCTGGCTCCACGACCCTTCTGCAGGATGCGGTCCGTCAGGTCGAATGGCCGTCGGGTGGCAGCGTATTCGCCTGGGCGGGGGTCGAGTTCGAGGCCTTTCGCGCCATCCGCGGCTACTGGCGCAAGGAGATGAACCTTGATCGTAGCAGCCATCTCGCTGTTGCCTATTGGCGTCGAGGGTTCAGCGAAGGTGATTTCAAGAAAGCTCCAGCTGAAGATTAGTGATCGCGACTATATTAGATCAGCTCTAAGATGTTGAGCGGGCATCCTCAGTTTTGAATTTATCTAAAGTGATATAGAAACTAGTCAGCCATGCTCCCATGGACTATTCGTAGCTATAATATTTAGCGTATGTGAGAGCGAGCGAGGGACGGGGATAGCCGCTCCGATGCTTCACGACGTCTGAACATACCGCAAGCCAGCCAATTCCTGCTTCGGCCGGATCAGCCAGCCAGTGGCCATCTGCTAGATGCCAATAGGGATGTGGCTCATGCCTGCGATTCACGGACTGACGCGTATTGATCATTCTCGCCCGTCTCTCACGGCGGGCGTGATGAAGCCGATGGCCATGACGTCCTGCCCCAATGTGACGTCTCCGTTGAACATGGGTCCGCGGTTGAAAACTTGGCCACGCGGGATCGCGTGCGGTGGCTTCCTATTATGGATCGCCGGGGCATGCTTCAGCCCGTTGGTGGCGCAACAGGCCCTGCCCGCACAAGGCATCCAGCCCGGAACATCCAGCCAGCTTCCCGCAGGGCATCCACCCGTTGGCCCATCGCCGATGGGGCAGAATCCCGTGGCTATGCCGCCCGGTGCTGCACCCGGAACGATCGAGCCTTCATCGCCGCAGCCTTCCATCTCGCCCAAGGGCCAGGGGAGCCTCAATGACCAGCCCCCGGCGTCCCAGGCACAGACATCGGCAGGCCCCGAGGCACCGGCCACCGCCCCGACGAGGGAAGCTGCGCTGCCCGAACTGCCCTCCCTGCACGGCCCTGCCGCAGGGTTGCCGCATGATCTGTCTCCCTGGGGCATGTTCATGCAGGCGGATATCGTCGTTAAGGGCGTGATGGTCGGTCTCGCCTTCGCCTCGCTGATGACCTGGACGGTCTGGCTTGCCAAAAGCATCGAGCTTGCGGCGGCCAAGCGCCGTGCTCGCCGCTCGCTCGCCGGCCTGGTCGAAGCACGCAGCCTCGTCGAGGCTGAAAGCAACCTCAGGCAGGGGCGGCTGGACAGGGGCGTGGTCGCCGCCCTCGTGCGCGCGGCCAAGCAAGAGGAGGATGTTTCGGAGGACCTGCCCGCCGACGGCATCAAGGAGCGCGCGTCGGCGGCCTTGTCGCGTATCGAGGCCCGGGCAGGCCGCCTGATGACGCGCGGGACCGGACTTCTCGCGACGATCGGCGCAACCGCGCCCTTCGTTGGTCTGTTCGGGACCGTCTGGGGCATCATGAACTCGTTCATCGGCATAGCGAAGTCGAACACGACGAACCTGGCCGTGGTCGCGCCGGGCATCGCCGAGGCACTGCTCGCGACGGCTATCGGCCTTGTCGCGGCCATTCCGGCGGTGATCATCTACAACGTCTTTGCCCGTAGCATAACCGGCTATCGGGCTCTGCTGGCAGATGCGGGGACCGAGGTGCTGCGTCACCTCTCGCGTGATCTCGACCGTCGCGCCGCTGCGAACGTGCGTCGCAAGCCCAGCCTCTTCGCGGCCGCCGAGTAAGCCGTCATGGGTGTCCGTCTGGATCATGGCGACGAGGAACTCGCCGACAACCACGAGATCAACGTCACGCCCTTCATCGACGTGATGCTCGTCCTGCTGATCATTTTCATGGTCGCCGCTCCGCTTTCGACCGTGGATGTGGCGGTGGATCTGCCGACCTCCAACGCGCAGCCCCAACCTCGCCCGGAGAAGCCGCTTTTCCTGACCGTCAAGGAGGATTTGACGCTGGCCCTCGGTGATACGCCGATGGATCGCGGAATGCTCCAGGCGGCGCTTGATGCGCAAACCAGCAACAACCGCGAGGAACGCGTTTTCGTGCGGGCCGACAAGGTCGTGCCCTATGGCGACGTCATGGAGGTGATGAACCTCCTGCGATCAGCGGGCTACCTCAAGATCGGCCTGGTGGGCCTTGAAGGCGCCCCAGGCCAGGGCGCGCCCCTTGTCGCGCCAAACATCCCGCCATCTGCAGCGGTTCCCGGGGCGGCGCAGTGAGTTCACACCTATCTCTGGGCGCCTTCCGCTGGGAGGAGGGGACGACGCGTCAGGTCGTCCGTTGGGGGCTCGCGGCGCTGCTGGTCACCACCGCGCATGCGGCGGGTGCCTGGGGCGTCATGAACTGGCCGCAGGATGCTGGTCCGACCGATCCGACCGGCGCGGCCGTGTTGATTGAACTGGCACCGCTTCCCGTATCGCCTGAAGCGCCTTCGGAAACCGAAGTCGGGCCGCAGATGGCGGAAGCCGAGCCCGAGCCGCAAAAACCGATCGAACCTCCTGTCGAAACGCCGGAGCCAGAACCGCCCCTGCCTGAACCGACGCCACCGGCGCCGGAACCGCCTCTGCCAGAGCCAGAGCCCGAACCAGCGCCGCCGGAACCCGAGCTGCCGCGCCCCGTCTTGGAGGCGCCGGACATCAACGTTCCGGAATTGCCTGATGTGCCCAATGCCGCCGCTGTCCTGACGCCGCCTCCACCCCCACCGCCGCCCAAAGAGGTCGAGAAGGAGGTGAAGAAGGTCGAAAAGAAGGAGCCGCCCAGGCCTCGTCGGGTCGAGCGCCGCCGTGAGGTGGAGCGCAAGGACAAGCGCGCGGAGCGAAACTCCGCGCCTCCGACCAGCGAGGCGGCGCCCGGGCAGACAGCCGCCGCACCGTCACAGGGCGTGACGCAGGCGCCTTCGCGGGCTCCCGCGACCTGGAAAAGTCTTCTCTACGCGCATTTGAAGCGTCACCAGCGCTATCCCCGCGAGGCGCTCGCTAGAAATCAAGGGGGCACGGCTTACGTCGCGTTTACGATCGATCGATCCGGGCGGGTTTTATCCGCAAGGCTTGCCCGAAGCTCCGGGTCGTCGATGATCGATCAGGAGGCCGTCGCCACTTTGCAGCGAGCTAGTCCACTTCCGGCGCCCCCGCCGGAGGTCAAGGGAGCCACGCTGTCTATCTCGGTACCGCTTGTGTTCAATCTTAGGTAGTGCAAGCGACAAAAAGCCCGCCAACGGAGCCGTTGGCGGGCTTTTTGTTGCGACGAAATCGGAAATCAGGCCGCGCGGGTGGCCTGGCGCTGCGCTGTGAAATGCCCGCACCAATCGTCAGTGGTCACCACGGGCCAGAGGCCATGGGCGTCGGGGCCGGGCTGCGAGACCGGGGGATTGAAGCGGCAGAGACCTGCATCAGCACCGGCGCTACCGCCGTTACCGGCGTGGGTGTCAAAGAAAATGCAGCTCGTGCAGGACGTGGTCCTATCCATGGTGATCACTCCATTTCGGCATCGGGGGCCGTGAAATCAACTTTCATTAGAATAATTACAATTTAGAATCAGTCAAGACTGGGAGGTACTTTTCGCGCTGTATCGGGCGGCGACGCGGCCGGCAATCGCGGCGTTTTCGTGGAAGACGTCACGATTCCTGATGTTTGACTACCTGCGAAGTGGCATTTTCCGCAGAATGGGCCCGGATGAGCGCGAAGGTCACCTCGGGCAGACGGCTGCCCGTCGCTCGCGCACCCTGTCCGAAAACAGCGAGACAGGGGTTGGCCATACCATCCATGAGTGGGCGGCAGTGCTGCGGGTCGGTGCAGCAACCTCTTTTTCGTGCAGAAGGAACGGATGCCTCATGAGGGACTATGCCCTTTGCGGAGAGGGCGCGAGTTCCTATCTGAAAAACGCGGGCTCGCCCGGCTTGGACAGTCTGACATCGGGTTTGGTTTGCGATATCAGGTGGACTTATTCAGTGACTTGTTCGATGAGTCGGCGGATCATGGGCGGGAGCTGCACGGGGTTCGCGCCCGAAAAAGGCTATCGCCGTAAGGTGAGGACAGCGTCCGGGGCTTGGCCCGTGGGATGCGCCCAGGAGAGATGAGGAATTCATGCTCGCAGATACGTCCGGCCAGGCCGATTCCCTGGTAAAGGATACAACAACCTCGGATTTCCGGCAGGATGTGATCGCGGAGTCCATGCGTCAGCCTGTCCTTGTGGACTTCTGGGCACCGTGGTGCGGACCGTGCAAGCAGCTCGGGCCGGTCATCGAGAAGGCCGTGAGCGCCGCGCAGGGCAAGGTCAAGCTGGTCAAGCTCAATATCGATGAGCATCCGCAGATCCCCGGCCAGCTCGGCATCCAGTCCATCCCGGCCGTCGTCGCGTTCAGCCGCGGCCAGCCGGCCGACGGTTTTGTTGGCGCCTTGCCGGAAAGCCAGGTCAAGGCGTTCATCGAGCGTCTTGTCGGGCCGCTCGGGCCGGGACCGATCGCTGAGTTGCTGGACATGGCTGACGAGCTTGCCGCAGCCGGAGATGCAGCGGGCGCGGCTGGCCTCTATGCCGAGGCGTTAGCGCAGGAGCCCGACAATGCCCGTGCCATAGCGGCGCTCGCGAAGCTTCATGTGGAGCTCGATGATCTCGAAGGCGCTCGCCGCTTTCTCGATATGGTGCCGGACGACAAGGCCAATGATCCTGCGATAGCG
This sequence comes from Hyphomicrobiales bacterium, assembly GCA_930633525.1. Classification (NCBI taxonomy): domain Bacteria; kingdom Pseudomonadati; phylum Pseudomonadota; class Alphaproteobacteria; order Hyphomicrobiales; species Hyphomicrobiales bacterium. The sequence goes on along the minus strand of CAKNFP010000001.1, from coordinate 4,470,113 downwards.
GCCGCGCGAGCCGCCCTTGAACTAGCCGAGCAGGCCGCTTCGCTGGGTGATCTTGCGGAGTTCGAGCAACGGCTGGCGGCGAATCCGCTCGATCATCAGGCGCGCTTCGACCTCGCCGTTGCCCTGAATGCTAAGGGCAAGCGCGAGGAAGCGGCCGATCATTTGCTCGACATCATTCGCCGCGATCGCAACTGGAATGACGACGGAGCGCGCAAGCAGCTTCTGCAGTTCTTTGAGGCCTGGGGCCCGATGGATGAAGCCACGTTGGCCGGCCGACGGCGGCTGTCATCGGTCCTGTTCGCCTGATGCCAATCGGCCCCATCGGCCATACCGGCTGTGGGGCCCGCGATCGGCATCGACATTGACTATTCAGGTTCTGATCGAGATGTCGACCCACCAGACCTATCGCAGTCCGCAGGACTGCCCCGCCGTCGTCCCGCTGTTTCCTCTCGCCGGGGCGCTGCTGCTGCCGCGCGGGCAACTGCCCCTGAACATCTTTGAGCCCCGCTATGTCGCGATGATCGACGAGGCCATCGCCAGCCATCGCGTTATCGGGATGATTCAGCCGGATGACGAAGAGGATGCGGCCATACCGCGGCTCTACCCGGTGGGCTGCACGGGGCGCATCACGCAGTTCGCCGAGACCGGTGACGGGCGCTATGTGATCTCCCTCACAGGCGTTTCCCGTTTCCGCATCGTCGAGGAACTGACCGTCGCAACCCCATATCGCCAGGCGCGCGTCGACTACGAGCCCTTCAAGGTGGATTTCGAGCCGCGCGCCGGGGAAGCCGAGACCGATCGCGCGGGCGTGATACGCACCTTGAAGGAGTTCGCCGAGGCCAACGATCTGAAGGTGGATTGGAAAGGCATCAACGAAGCGCCTAATGAGGCGCTGGTGAATGCCCTTTCCATGATGAGTCCGTTCGGTACCCGTGAGAAGCAGGCGCTCCTCGAAGCGCCGGATCTCAAGAGCCGGGCGGAAATGCTGATCGCGATCACCGAAATTGAAATGGTCCGCGACTCCGAAAATCCTGATTCGACATTACAGTGAGCTTCCATGACGGACGAATCCACCTCCCCAGCCAATCCCGCCAGCGAAGAGCCTTCTTTGGCCGAAGGAACGACCGTTGATCCCAAGCTCCTTGAGATCCTCGTTTGTCCCCTGACCAAGGCAAGCCTGGAGTATGACGCCGCGCGTCAGGAGCTGATCAGCCGGCCTGCCAAGCTGGCCTATCCCATCCGTGATGGGATCCCGATCATGCTGCCGGAAGAGGCGCGCTCCATCGAGTGAAGCCGGGTTGCTTCCCACTGGCCGCATCGCATGGCTCCTGCTGATGATCGCGGCGTCCCCGGTCCTGGCCGAAACCACCGTGACCGTGGAGGGTATGACCGGCGTCTATTCCGCGCCGGCGGGGAGGGCGGCCTTTGCCTGCGCGGTGATCCTGCCGGGATCGGGGCCGACCAACCGCGATGGCAACAACCCCTACGGGGTCAGCGCCCGTCCCTATGCGCTTGTCGCTGATGCCCTTCTCGCAGATGGAATAGCGAGCCTGCGCTATGACAAGCGTCTGCCCGCAACTGTGGATGCGGAGCGGGAGCTGACTTTCGATGCCGCGGTTGCCGATGCGGGGCGATGGCTTCATTGGTGTCGCGCGCAGGCGGGTGTCTCTGCCGTCTTTCTCATCGGACATAGTGAAGGTGGCGTCATCGCGCTCGCGCTTGCTCACCGCGAGCCAGTCGCGGGCCTCGTGCTGCTGACGACGCCAGGCAAGCCTGTCGCGGAACTCATCAAGAAACAGCTGGCGCCGGCGCCAGAGCCGTTGCGCGCTGAGGCGGCCACGATCCTCGAGCGTCTCCAGCGTGGCGACAGTGTGGAGGACATACCAGCTGCGCTCGCGCCCTTGTTCCGGTCGAGCATCCAGCCGTTTCTCAGGTCCCTGATGGCGGTTGATGCCGATGCCCTGGCGCGCCGGCTGCGGGCTCCCCTCCTGGTGATCGCCGGAGGGCGCGATATCCAGGTTCCGCCGGCCGATGCCGAGCCCGGTGGCGCGGCCCTCACCCTGCCCGGCATGAATCACGTCCTGAAAGACGTGGCGCCGGATTCCGCCGATAATCTCGCGGCTTATCGCGACCCGGACCGGCCCCTCGCCAAGGGGCTCGTCGAGACGGTCGTCGCCTTCATCCGCCGGCACACGCCGTAGAGACAACCCGTCTGTCACGGGCTAGCTCCGCTAAGAGACCCGATAATTCCATGTAATGAGATGAATTTGCCATCGCCCGGACGCGCTGTGGTCAGAGTGGCTCGCCGCGCATGAGGCGCGGCACGGCGCCGACCATGCCGGCTGCTTCGCGAATGAAGAAGCTCTTCAGCCCGGGCATGCGGTCCACCAGGCCAAGGCCGAGGTCCCGCACCAGGCGAAGCGGCAGCCGGTCGTTGGAGAACAGCCGGTTGAGGCCGTCGGTCGCGATGCCGAGCGTCAAAGTGTCGAACCGCCGCGCCCGCTGATAGCTTTCGAGCACGCCGGCCTCGCCGGGCGGGAGCCCCAGCCGGGCGTTGTCGACGATCGCCTCGGCAAGCACGGCTGCGTCACGCAGGCCGAGATTGAGACCAAGCCCCGCCAGGGGATGCACGAGATGCGCGGCGTCGCCGACGAGTGCGAAGCGCTCGCCGATGAAGCGGCGCGCCATCCCGACACCCAGCGGGAAGGCGCGTGGCGCCGTTTCCAGCGTGATGCGCCCGAGATCGAGGCCGAAGCGGCGCTCAAGCTCATCGACGAGATCATCCGGATCGAGCGCGAGAATCGCATTCGCATCCTCCCGCCGCTCTGTCCAGACGATTGAGGAGCGATGTCCTGTCAGCGGGAGCCGCGCGAAGGGGCCGGAGGGTAGGAAGTGCTGGACGGCGCAGCCGTCATGGGCCCGTTCATGCCCTATGGTCGCGACGATGCCGGATTGGTCGTAGTCATGGCCGCTCCAGGCAATGCCGGCGTAGGAGCGCAACGCCGAACGGGCACCGTCGGCGGCGACGAGCAACGCCGTCCTCCGCCTGTCTCCGTTAGCGAGCGTGAGATCGAGCCCGGCTCCGCGTGCTGTGAAAGCCTTCACGGAGGTGGCGGCCGCGACAACGCCAGCCCTTTCGGCGGCTTCGCGGAGCGCGTCGGTGACCACGGCATTCTCGATGATATAGGCGAAGGGCTCATCCGGCGCGATCTCACCATCGAAGGTGATGAAGGTTTGCCGCACGGGGTCCGCTAGTCGGCTGTCGGTCACCACCATCTTGGAAACGGGCTGGGCGGCCGGTGCGATCGCGTCCCAGACGCCGAGCTCGGCCAGCATGCGCTGCGCGCCGGCCGCGACGGCGGAGGCGCGCCCGACATCCTTGCCGGCAGGAAGCGGATCGCAAACCAGAACCGACAGGCCGGCGCCCTGTCGCAATGCCACAGCAAGGCAGAGGCCGACGATTCCCCCACCGGCGATCGTGACATCGATCATTGGCAGCGGGGCTGCCGGTTGCGTGTCGTTTGCCATAGCCTGTTCCACCAACAGATGTCATTTCTACCGCACGCTTCAGCCATGACCATTGTCTCAGATCAACGGCAGCATGGCGGATGCGAAATCCCGACAGCCTCTACCACTTTTATAGGCGAACCGAACCATGGCATCGGGCCGCGTCCCGGCGGGGCAGTCGCCACAGGCGCTTGACGCCCCAATCCGTCAGGCGCACATGGGATGAAAGCGGCCTGTGGCGTGGGTGACGATTTCTTCTTCCCACAGTCGCGCATGGCACGCAGCAGAAATGGGTGACCGATGGCCAATCCCGTAGACGAAGTGCTCGATATTCTCGATCTTGAGCCGCTCGAGCGCAACCTGTTCCGCGGGCGCAGCCCCAAGGTCGGTTGGCAGCGGGTGTTTGGTGGACAGGTCATCGGCCAGGCTCTCGTCGCAGTGTCACGAACGGTGGATCCGGGGCGGGATATTCACTCGCTCCACGGCTATTTCATGCGGCCCGGGGATCCCAAGGTTCCGATCATCTATGAGGTCGACCGCATCCGCGACGGGCGCTCTTTCGCGACCAGACGCGTTGTCGCCATCCAACATGGCGAAGCGATCTTCTCCATGTCCGCGTCCTTTCACACCCCGGAGGACGGCCTCACCTATCACCTCCCCATGCCGGACGTGCCGATGCCGGAGGATCTGCCGACCGAGGACGATCTGCGCGCCAATTTCCTTCCCGCGATGCCGCATCCCATGCGGACCTACTACGAGCGCGAGCGGCCGATCGAGCTCAGGCCTGTCGAATACCAGCGCTATCAGCAAACGGGTACGCCCATGGCGCCCCGTTTCAACGTCTGGATTCGCACCACCAAGCGCCTGCCCGATGATCCGGCGATCCATCGCTGCGTGCTGGCCTACGCCTCGGATATGACGCTGCTCGACACCAGCCTCATTCCCCACGGCCGCACCGTGTTCGAGCCGGATATCCAGGGTGCGAGCCTCGATCACGCTCTCTGGTTCCATGGGCCGTTCCGTGCTGACGAATGGCTGCTCTATTCACAGGACACACCCTTCTCGGGTGGGGCGCGGGGCTTTTCTCGCGGCCTGATTTATACGCGCGACGGCGCCTTGATTGCCTCGGTGGCCCAGGAAGGCCTGATTCGCCAGCGTCCTGACCTCGCGGGCTGATTGCCCATTTTTTAATCGAAATGATCATCGAACGCGCAGCATCGGGCTGCGTTCGCGGGGAAACCGCGGGCGCTGGCCGGTGTTTGCCCTGAAAAAGTGCGCTTTGCGCCGACTTCGGCCTATCTGGCACGAAGCTTGATTTCCCTTTGCACGGATTAGCTGGTCAGGGGCGCCTCACAAAGCGTCCAGCACCATCCGCGAGGGAGCCGAGACATGAAATTCGTGGTGGCCATCATCAAGCCCTTCAAGCTCGAGGAGGTCCGCGACGCCCTGACAGCCATTGGCGTGAACGGGCTCACCGTGACCGAGGTCAAGGGATACGGGCGACAGAAGGGGCATACCGAGATCTATCGTGGCGCCGAATACGCGGTGAGCTTTCTTCCCAAGCTGAAGATCGAGGTCGCCGTCGCAGCCGACATTGCGGACAAGGTGGTCGACGCGATCGTCGGTGCCGCCCGCACCGGCCAAATCGGCGATGGCAAGATCTTCGTCTCGTCGATCGAGAAGGCTGTTCGCATCCGCACGGGTGAAACCGACACCGACGCTCTTTGACCCCCGCCTGTCTGCCACCTTCGAGGAGTTTGTTTCATGACGTTCAAGCGCGAGCATAAGGCGGGTCTTGCGGCACTCGCCCTTGCACTTGCCGCCGGCACCATCGCGGGTGTCGGACCGGCATTTGCCCAGGCCGCCGCAGAAGCGGCTCCAGCCGCCGCACCGGTTCCCAATAAAGGCGATACGGCCTGGATGCTGGTTTCCGCGATCCTCGTGCTCGCCATGACCATCCCGGGACTTGCCCTGTTCTACGGTGGCCTCGTGCGCACCAAGAACATGCTGTCGGTCCTGACGCAGGTGTTTTCCATCGTCTGCGTGGTCGTCCTTGTATGGGTCATCTACGGCTACAGCCTCGCCTTCACGGGCACTGGCGCCTTCATCGGTGGTTTCTCCAAGGCCTTTCTTGCCGGCATTACGGGTGATTCGACGACGGATACCTTCACCAAGGGTGTCGTCATCCCCGAGTTCGTGTTCATCTGTTTCCAGATGACCTTCGCCTGCATCACGCCGGCGCTGATCGTCGGATCCTTTGCCGAGCGCATCAAGTTTTCCGCGCTTCTGCTGTTCACTGTGCTCTGGGTCACCTTCGTCTATTTCCCCATGGCGCATATGGTGTGGTTCAGCGAAGGCTTCCTCTTCAAGATGGGCGCGCTCGATTTCGCCGGCGGCACGGTCGTCCACATCAACGCCGGCATGGCTGGCCTTGTCGGCGCCTTGATGATCGGCAAGCGCACGGGCTACGGCAAGGAGCCGATGCCCCCGCACTCCATGACCATGACGATGATCGGCGCCTCGCTTCTGTGGGTGGGCTGGTTCGGCTTCAACGCCGGCTCGAATCTCGAGGCGAACGGCGGCGCGGCACTTGCCATGCTCAACACCTTCGTCGCGACGGCGGCAGCCGGTATGGCCTGGCAGTTCACGGAGTGGGGCACGAAGGGCCATCCCTCGCTGCTCGGCACGGTTTCCGGCGCAGTCGCAGGCCTCGTCGCGGTCACGCCCGCAGCCGGCCTTATCGGCCCGATGGGCTCGATCATCCTGGGCATCATCGCCGGCGTCGTCTGCTTCTACGCCTCGACAACGGTGAAGAACGCGCTCGGCTATGACGACTCGCTCGATGTCTTCGGCATCCACTGCATTGGCGGCATCGTCGGCTCCTTGCTCACCGGCATCCTGGTGGCGCCGGCCCTCGGCGGTGTCGGCGTTGCGGATTACTCCATGGGCGGTCAGCTCTGGACGCAGTTTGTGGCGGTCGTCGTTGCCCTGGTCTGGAGCGGAATCGGCTCAGCCATTCTCTACAAGGTGGTCGATCTGATCGTCGGCTTGCGGATTTCCGTCGAGGGCGAGCGCGAAGGGCTCGATCTCGCGGACCACGGCGAGCGTGCCTACAACTACTGAGTTTGCCTCTTTCATCTTCTCCTGAGACTTCAACCCCGGCCGCGAGGCCGGGGTTTTTTTGTTTTCGGCGATGGCTTTTGGAGCGGGCCATCAGCGATCCGCGGCACAGGGCCATACCAATAAGCGACGCGATGCGACTTTGCTGGGAAGGTTAATCGCGCCTTAACCGCCGGGTCTTACGCTGAAGGCTGTTAGCGTGGCTTTTCCGGGTCCCACTGCGATATGCGAACATTACGCCGGCCTTCGTCTCCTACCGACGGTCTCTCCGAGGCTCTGCGCCGCTTCTTCGCGCGCCGCGCCGTGGAGATGGTCGGTCTTGCCTTGCTGGGCGTTGCGGGCGCAACCGCACTCGCGCTTGCCACCTGGTCGGTCGACGACCCGAGCTTGACGCACGCCACAAGCCAGCCCGCTGTCAATCTGCTCAAGCTGCCTGGCGCGATCACCGCCGATCTCGCTATGCAGGTCTTCGGGTTGGGTGCCATCGCCTTCCTGCTGCCGGTTGCAGCCTGGGGGCTCGGGCTGATGACCCGCAGGGCGCTACCGCGTCTGCCCTTGAAGATCGGCCTGTGGCTCCTCGGCGGAGCGGCCGCGGCTGCAGTTGCCAGCGCCCTGCCGTCAACTGCGCGCTGGCCTTTGCCGACTGGTCTCGGCGGCGTGGTCGGCGATGCGCTCGTCTTCGCGGCGCGGGGCATCATACCGTTCGGCGGTGGCCCGGAGCGGGCGCTTGTTGCCCTGATCTATGCGGGTGTCGCCATTCTTGCGCTGACGGCCGCCTGTGGCATCGGCCTCGTCGATGACCGCCTCGAGAACGCCGATGACGACAATCACGAGGGGGCGGCTGACAGCGACGACGATGCCGACGGCAGCAGTGAGCCAGGCTGGGGAATCATTTCGCTCGGTGCCATTGCCCATGGCGTGATGGCGACGAAGGCAGCTCTCGCCCGCCGATTCGCAGCGACAAAAGCCGCCCCAAGACAGCGTGGCGAACCCATGCTGGAAGGGGCGGGGGCGGGTGTGCCCCGGCGTGCCGCGTCGTCTCCCTATCCGCAGTATGATGACGACGACGACGATTTCGCCGACTCTCCCTATGCGTCTGAAGACAGCTTGGCAGCAGAAATGCCGAGCCGCGTCGCACCGCGCGCTCCGGCGCCCAAGCAGGGCCGGCGTCTGGCGCGGGAGGCGCAGCCCTCCTTTCTCGACGCGGAGCACTACCAGTTGCCACCGCTCGGCCTGTTGGCAGAGCCGAAGAAGACGCTGATGCCAGCCTCCCCGGAGGCGCTCGACCAGAATGCGGCGCTTCTGGAAGGTGTTCTCACGGATTTTGGCGTGCGCGGCGACATCGTCAATGTACGCCCTGGCCCGGTCGTCACGCTTTACGAGCTTGAGCCGGCGCCGGGCACGAAGTCATCCCGCGTCATCAGCCTCGCGGACGATATCGCGCGCTCGATGAGTGCCGTCTCCGCACGCGTGGCCGTCATACCGGGGCGCAACGCCATCGGCATCGAGCTGCCCAATGCGAAGCGCGAGACGGTTTTCCTGCGCGAGCTGCTGGCCTCGGAGGATTTCGAGAAGACCAAGCTGAAGCTTGCGCTTTGCCTCGGCAAGACCATCGGCGGCGAGCCCGTCATCGCGGAACTGGCGCGCATGCCGCATCTGCTCGTCGCCGGCACCACCGGCTCGGGCAAGTCGGTCGCCATCAACACCATGATTCTCTCGCTGCTCTACCGGCTGAAGCCGGAGGAATGCCGACTGATCATGGTGGACCCCAAGATGCTCGAGCTCTCGGTCTATGAGGGCATCCCGCATCTCCTCACTCCTGTCGTCACCGACCCGAAGAAGGCGGTCGTCGCCCTGAAGTGGGCGGTCCGGGAGATGGAGGAACGCTACAAGAAGATGTCGAAGGTCGGTGTGCGCAACATCGACGGGTTCAATGCCCGCGTCGCCGAGGCCAAGGCCAAGGGTGACGTCATCACCCGCACGGTGCAGACGGGCTTCGACAAGGAGACGGGTCAGGCGGTCTATGAGGAAGAGCTCATGGACCTCGAGACGCTGCCCTATATCGTCGTCATCGTCGATGAGATGGCCGACCTGATGATGGTCGCCGGCAAGGAGATCGAGGGCACGATCCAGCGCCTCGCCCAGATGGCGCGCGCCGCCGGCATCCATGTCATCCTCGCCACCCAGCGCCCGTCCGTCGACGTCATCACCGGCACCATCAAGGCGAATTTCCCGACGCGCATCTCCTTCCAGGTGACGTCGAAGATCGACAGCCGCACCATCCTGGGCGAGCAGGGCGCCGAGCAGCTCCTGGGGCAGGGCGACATGCTCTACATGGCGGGCGGCGGCCGCATCATGCGCGTCCACGGTCCCTTCGTGGCCGACAACGAGGTCGAGAAGATCGTTGCCCATCTCAAGCGCCAGGGCCGCCCGCAATATCTCGATGCGGTCACGGCCAGCGACGATGAGGGTGGCGACGCCGGTGGCGATGGCGCCGTGTTCGACAGTTCGTCCTTTGGCGCGCCGGGCGGCGATCTCTACGACCAGGCCGTCGCCATCGTGCTGCAGGACCAGAAGGCCTCGACCTCCTACATCCAGCGCCGCCTGCAGATCGGCTACAACCGCGCTGCCTCGCTGATGGAGCGCATGGAGAAGGAGGGCATCGTCGGTGCGGCAAATCATGCCGGCAAACGTGAAATCCTGATGGAAGGCGGTGGCCGCGACGACGACGAGGACTAGGTTCAACCGGCATTCAGCTAAGAGGTCCGTTCCCGGCTCGTGTCATCCCCGGCGGACTGCGCAGCCCGGGAAGGGGATCCAAAGATCAAGCCAATGATTTCATGGATGACCTGACTCAGAGAAACTTAACGGTCCCGCTTTCGCCATAACGCGAGTTTATGTGAGACTCCTCAGCTTTATGTGAAGAATGTTGGAATTTGGCGTATGGTTCACGATCTACAAGGGAAGGTTGCCTCGTTGAGGCCTCCATTGGCAGGTCGGAGTGATGGTTGGGGCATGTGATGCTCCACCTGTAGCGCGGATGGTGAGATGAAGCGTTTTGGTTGTGCAACATTGGCGCTTGTGGCCGCTTTCGCGGCCAGCGGTGGCGTGCCCGTTGCGCAAGCCCAAAACGACCCCCTCACGCGCTTTCTCGACGGCATGTTCAGGAAGACGCCGGCGGAAGAGCCCGCGCAGGCTCCCGCTCCGGCACGGGCGGTGCCGGTACCGGCGCCTGCAGCTCCGGGTGGTGGCAATGCTGACTTGCCGCAAGCAACGCCCCCTCAAGCCACGGCCCCTGCGGCCCCTACCCAGTCCGCCGCGGGCGGGCCGCCGTTGCCCCCCCGCCGTCCGGCGGCGCTGGGCGGTGGTGAGGGTGGATCCGTTCAGCCTGTCACCACAGCCGCCCCGGCGGCTCCCGCAGCGCCCGCTGCCGCGCCCGTGGCATCCATCGCTCCGGCGGCGCCCGCGCCGCGTGCCGCGACCAACGTGGTGCCGACGAGTCAGGCGGCCGCCATAGAACGCGTGAATTCTTATGTGAACAGCATCGACACGCTGACGGGGCGGTTCGTCCAGTACGGCGGCGACGGTCGCCGCGCTGAAGGCACGCTCTATATCCAGCGGCCGGGGCGTCTGCGTTTTGCCTACAACCCGCCGTCGACGCTCGAAATCGTTGCGGATGGGCGGTCTGTCGCGATCCGCGATTCCAAGCTCAAGACCAACGACGTCTATCCCATTGGACAGACGCCGCTGAAATTTCTCCTGAAGGACCGTTTTGATCTGACGCGGGATACGAAGGTCCGCGCAGTTGACATCGGCAATGACGGCGTCGTGACTGTCAGCTTCGAGGATAGCGCCACCATCGGCGGCACGTCGCGTATCACCTTGCGCTTCGATGCCCGCAACAATGCCTTACGGCAGTGGACCGTGGTCGACCCGCAGGGCTACGAGACCTCAATCGCGCTGTCCGATCTGCGCCTGGCCAGCCGCGCGCAGACGGAGTAGGAGCAGGGCGTTGACCGCGCTTGCAGTCGTCTCTTCCTCCTGAATGAACTTGCTCTAGAATCGCAGCGAAACGCCGACCACCGGGCCGTGCTGAGTCACGTCCCATTCGAAACGCTCCGGCGAGCTGTTTGTCTTATAGTCCTGATAGAGGGCGCGGTAGCCGACCCGGAGGTTCGCCGGAATGCCGAACAGCTCCGTCCGATATCCCAGATAGATCTGGCCATTGAGGCTCAGGTCGGATCCGACGCTGAACCCCCCGACATCGCCCTCGGCGCCGATGTTCCATCGCTCATCGAGATCCACGAACAGACGCAAGCCAACGAACGGGTCCACCCATTCCACTTTGCGCGAGGCCTCGAATGGTCCCAGGTTCAAGCCCGCCTTGAGCCGGGTCCAGCGCAGGCCGGCCGTGGGTTCTATCGCGAACAGCCGAGGGCGGCCGGCACGGGTGGTCCCACCGAGCTGCTGCTCGTAAACCCGATAGTAAACCCCGGCGGCGATGAGGCTTGATGTGACGCTCAATCCAAGCCGGTTGTTGTAGACATTCTCGTGCTGGCTGGTTTTCGTATACTGGCCGTCCACATAGACGCCAAAGGTCCCGTTCGTGACCTCGACATTGCCCATGAAGCTGAAATCGAGGTTCTTCAAGGTTTCGGAGAACGGAATATCGACGTGCGCATCGCGCCCGTAGATATAGGATTTGCCTGTGAGCGAGGCGCCCCAGACATAGGGGCTGACGATGACGCGCCAGGAGCGGTCCAGGGAGCGGTCCTGCGGGATTGCACCGGGGACCGTGCCGCTCTCCGAGATGGGGGCGGGGTCTGCGGCATGCGCTGATGGCGTTGAGATGAGAAAAGCCGCCGCGATGGCGCACCCGCGCAGGCCCTTACTCGTGGATGTCCTGAACGTGGCGAGCCAGCGATGGTCGATCATGGTTTCTCCGCATATGCCTTAAGCTCAGCCGCTGTTCGCCTTTTGCAATAGGCAAAAAGGCAGACGGGTTCAATAAGGCCCGAGGTCCGTCATCGGTCGGGCCGTGGACCGGCTGCGTCGGCTCGTCCGTTTGCGGGACGCATCATTTTCTGCGAAAGCAACGGTTGCGGTCGCCCGTTCCCACGGGCTCATGGCTCTTCCCTCTGCCAGCACGTCGAAAGCCAAGGCATGAAACTCGTCGTCACCTCCTGGAACGTCAATTCCGTCCGCATGCGGTTGGACCATGTCGCCCGCTTCCTGACGGAAACGCGCCCGGATGTGCTGTGCCTGCAGGAGACGAAATGCCCGGACGACCGTTTCCCGTCGGCAACCTTCAAAGCGCTCGGCTATCATCATATGGCGCTCAACGGTCAGAAGGGCTACCACGGGGTCGCGGTGCTGTCCCGGCTACCCTTCGCGTCGACCAACATCATGGGCTTCTGCGACAAGAACGATTCGCGCCATATCGCGGTTACCCTGGGCACGGGCGCCAAGGCCGCTTCCGGCGTAACCATCCATAATTTCTACGTGCCTGCCGGCGGGGATATCCCGGATCCAGAGGTCAACCCGCGTTTTGCCCACAAGCTCGCCTTCCTCGACGAGCTCATGCAGTGGCAGGACCGCGCCCGGCCGACCGCCGCGCCCAGCATTCTGCTCGGCGATCTCAACATCGCACCTTATGAGGCCGATGTCTGGAACCACAAGGCGCTGCTCAACGTCGTCAGCCACACGCCGATCGAGACGGCGCGGCTGGAGGAGTTTCGCCAGACGTCGGGCTTCGTTGATGCCATTCGCCGGCTGCAACCTGTGCCGGAGAAGGTGTTCACGTGGTGGAGCTACCGCTCGCCGGATTGGGCGGCCGCCAACAAGGGCCGTCGTCTCGATCACGTCTGGGTGGCGCCGGAACTGGCCTCAAGCGTGACAGGAAGCGACATTGCGCGAGAAACGCGCGGCTGGGAGCGGCCGTCAGATCACGTACCGGTGTCGATTACGCTTGATCTGTAGGGGCTTGGCCGACCGGCTCGGCATTGTCGGCATCGATTGTGGCGCGTATTTCCCCGAGCTCTTGGGAGAAGGCTATCAGCCGTGCCGCAATGGCGTCATGTAGAGCGCGGGCGGAAAAGGGAAATTCGCCCAATACACGATGCACGAGACCGCGCTGCATTTTCATGACGCTGGACGGCTCCCGCGCAATGGCCGTGGCCGGCCGGCTGCATTCCGCGAAGAGCGCGGATTCACCGAGCAGTGTGCCGGGCCTCGCGATATAGTTTGCGGGAGAGCCGTCGTCCCTTGCGTCGAGCGCTATCGCGCCCGATACAACGATATATCCTCCGTCCGCGCTCTCGCCCCGTCGGAACAGTATGTCTCCCGCTCGCAGGATACGCGTTTCCGCGGCAAAGGCGAGAAGGCGCAGGGCCTCGGGTTCGATCAACGAGAGGAGCGGCACCCGGCTCAAGGTTTCGAGGTCGTCGTTCAGTCCCATGCCCGCGCCGCCTGCAAAGCTGTTCCCAATCCTGTAATGACGCGGCCATACCGCGCCATACCAAAACGTACAACGCCTTGCCGCGCTGCTATGGCCTCGTCCCGGCGGACAGGCTACGGGATCAGCTTGTACCCGCCAGCTTCGGTAACGAGGATCCGGGCTTCGGAAGGATCCTCCTCAATCTTCTGCCGCAACCGATAAATATGTGTTTCCAGCGTGTGGGTCGTCACGCCGGCGTTATAGCCCCAGACTTCCGCGAGGAGGGTATCGCGGCCGACAACCTTCTGATCAGCCCGGTAGAGAAAGCGCAGAATGGCGGTTTCCTTCTCGGTCAGCTTCAGTTTCGAGCCGCGGGCATTGACCAGAAGTTTGGCGCTGGGCCGGAAGGTGTAGGGGCCGATGGAGAAAACGGCGTCCTCGCTGGCCTCATGCTGGCGCAGCTGGGCGCGAATGCGTGCGAGCAGCACCGCGAATTTGAAGGGCTTCACCACATAGTCGTTGGCGCCGGCTTCCAGTCCCTGGACAGTATCCGAATCGCCGCCAAGCGCGGTGAGCATGATGATGGGTGCGCGGAAGCCGCCTTCCCGCATGATCTTGACGGCATCCCGCCCGTCCTTGTCAGGCAGGCCGACATCCATGATCACCAGATCGGTCCGGCCGGCGGCAACGGACGCGATGGCTTCCGTGGCGTTCGCCGCAGTTGTGACGGTGAATTCCTCAACAAGCGCGAGCTGCTCCGCGAGGGTTTCGCGAAGGTCCTGCTCGTCGTCCACAATGAGGAGGTGGCGAGCACTGGGCATGTGGGGGGGATTCCTTAGAATGGAGCGACGGAAGGATCGAGGCGGGAATTTTTCTTGGATTTGGGAGCAATCGCGATAGACAGTGAAAAGGCTCCTTAACACAGGCAGCACCGTGGAATTCCTAGACTATGTATGCGCCAGGCGCCAAACAAGGCCCGAAGAGGCCTTGGGATGCTCGCAAAGGGTCCTGGAGGCATGAAGCGCACAACAATTCCTATTATCCACGTCTACGCCTCTCCTCTCGATCGCGCCCGCGGGGTCGTCGTCGCGGGCGCGCTGCGTCTGCCCTGTGCGCTGGGGCGCTCGGGTATCGCGATCGTCAAGCGCGAAGGCGATGGCCGCACGCCGCGCGGGCGCTTCCGGCTTCTCAGCCTCACTTACCGTGCCGATCACGGTCCGAGGCCCCGCTCAAGCCTTCCCGCTCGCGTGACGCGCCGGAACGACGGTTGGTGCGATGCGCCGGGGGACCGCCGGTACAATTGTCCGGTTGTCCTTCCCTATCCCGCGAGCGCCGAGACGATGTGGCGCGACGATCATCTCTATGATGCCGTCGTGGACATCGCCTGGAATCGTGGGCCGCGGATCGCAGGCCGCGGCAGCGCCATCTTCCTGCACGTCGCGCGATCCGGCTTCAAGCCGACAGAAGGCTGCGTTGCCGTGGATGCCAAGGCCATCCGCCGACTTTTGGCCGTGATCGGCCCCCATACCATCCTCGCCATCCACTGACCGGATCATCCTGTGATAACCTCATCCCCCGCGACGCTCCTGTTCGATCTCGATGGCACGCTCGTGAATACGGACCACCTTCACTGGCTCGCCTTCCAGGATCTGCTGGCCGATTTTGATCGCACGATGGAGCTGGACGTCTTCGAGCGCGACATCATTGGCCGCGCCAATGCCGACATCATGGTGGGCTTGTTTCCCGATCTACCCGTCGTCGAGCATGAGCGGATGGCGACACGCAAGGAGGCTTTGTTCCGCAGCAAGGTGCAGGAACTGGAGCCGACGCCGGGGCTGTCCGACCTGCTGGCCTTCGCCCTCGCACGCGGTATCGGCTGCGCGGTGGTTACCAACGCACCGCGCGATAATGCCACGCTCCTCCTGAGGGGCCTGAAGCTCGACACCCGCTTTGAGGCTGTGGTCATTGCCGATGAACTGCCCGCGCAGAAGCCGGATCCTTTGCCTTACCTCACAGGGCTCAGGCTGCTGAACGGCGATGCGCGCCGCGCACTCGCCTTCGAGGATTCGCGCTCCGGGATCATGGCGGCCACCGCGGCCGGCATCCTGACGGTTGGTCTGACGACATCGCTCAGTGAAGCCGCCCTGTTGGACGCAGGGGCCTCGCTCGCGGTGAAGGATTTCAGGGATCCCCGCCTGGGGGATCTTGTCCACGACCATCTCGGCATCAGCTAGCTGCGGCGAGAGGCTATTCATCTCTTGCGCATGGCACATGAGATCGTGCGCCGCCTGCGATGGCGGACCAGCATGTTGTATGAAAGTATATTTCATGTGGGGGCGTGAAATATGCAGAATGCGTTTGTTTTCATAGGAAATGAAATCGGAAATATAAACGCATCAGATATAAAAAAATGCCGATTCTATATTAAATCTTCGCCGTCGTATCGATTTGCTACATTTTGTAATCGTGGATCGGGATTTGCACCGGTTTCACGGAATTGTTTATCTGTATT
Source organism: Hyphomicrobiales bacterium (assembly GCA_930633525.1). NCBI lineage: Bacteria > Pseudomonadati > Pseudomonadota > Alphaproteobacteria > Hyphomicrobiales > Hyphomicrobiales bacterium. The sequence continues at coordinate 4,454,538 of CAKNFP010000001.1, read as the reverse complement.
GCCCGAGTTCAGCACAATCCATGTTGGCTTCGTTCCTGCGCCGGATGGCCGCCACATCATTGGCAGAACCCATCTTTTCCCCGAGGTCCCCTCTTCTTTCAGCCGCATCCGACGAGCCATGATGAACAGCCGGTCGAAAGTCTTTCCGTCTGTATGGCTTCCCCCCCACGATCACGGGCGCGACAGACCGCTCGACGCGTTGGATGTTGGGATTTTTCTTGTCGACCTCGGCGTCTTGCCCCGTTCGCGCGTCAATTTGGCGCCAGGTCTGACAGACGGTACCATGTTTCATATCAACAACATTCTCGCCAACAACGACGTTCCCGTCACCTTGGTGACTTCGCCCGCTCCCTGGTTTCCGGACTACACGGGGGAAATGCCGGCGCGCTGGGTGCGCCCGGAGCAATCCCATCGGATCAGCATGGCGTCGCGATCGATCATCTGATGCATGAGAGCCCGCGAAACGGTTATCTGTATCTGGCTTGAGACATCCCATGAGGCAACACGCACTGCTCTATATCGGCAATGCCGATGATGCCTGCAGGCTGGCCCAATTGCCACGGAGCCAGCTCTATCTGACCACCCCGCCCGATCAGCGCTTCACCACATGCGGGGGCGACGCGCTGGGCTTGAAATTGATCGCCCCTGGACGATTTGCTGCGCTCGGCCCAGACACCACCCTTTACGTAGTTTGCCGGCAAACAACAGATGGGCGCCATATCCTGGCACGCAATCTGGGGCGGCATGAATTGCCGAACGGGGCGCACCGAGCGGGTGACAGACCTGTATCCGCATGGGAGTTCGCGGACTTCATGGAGGACCTGCGGCCGCCGATACCCATTAGGATAGCTTTTCCTCCCGGCTTCTCGCCCGTCGGCAAGCTCCTGTTTCGATATCACCTTACGCTCGGAGGAAGGCGCGTGACCTGCCTCTTCCATGAACAGCCCTGGTTGCCTGAATCGCGCGGCGCTCTGCGGGATCTCCTGTGACGGGCGTTCATTCCAACCTTGATAACTTCTAGAGAGGCGGGCGATGCCCGAAGATGGCGCTGCCGACGCGCACATGGGTCGCGCCGAGCATCACCGCCTGTTCGAAATCGCCGCTCATGCCCATCGACAGGAGCGGCAGGCCATGGCGGCGGGCGAGTGTCGCAAGCAGGGCGAAATGCGCGGACGGCGGTTCATCTGCCGGGGGAATGCACATCAGCCCCTCGATCGCGAGGCCGTAATGGTCGCGTAGGCGGGCGAGGAAGGCATCGAGATCAGCGGGCGCGACGCCTGCCTTCTGCGGCTCCTGCCCGGTATTGACCTCCACCAGGAGCCTGGGCCGGCGGCCGGTGGCCGCTTCCTCGCGCGGGATTTCCCTGGCGAGCGCCGCGGCGAGTGATTCGCGATCGACCGTATGGATGACGTCGAACAACGCCACCGCCTCGCGGGCCTTGTTGCTCTGCAGGGGGCCGATGAGATGGAGTTCCACATCGGGAAAGCGCTCCCGGAGCGCCGGCCATTTGGCCTTGGCCTCCTGGACACGGTTTTCCCCGAAGACACGCTGGCCGGCTTCCAGTACGGGCAGGATATCCTCGGCGGGGAATGTCTTGGAGACCGCAACCAACGTCACCTCGGAGGGATCACGTCCTTCCTCGCGAGCGGTGCGGGCAATCGCATCGCGAACAGCCGCCAGCCGCGTAGCCGCCGCGCGCCCGGAACTCGTATCGGTGGACGATGCGCTAGCCATGATGCTCACCCAATCCTTCACTCAACCCGTCGTTGTCCATCCGGCCACAGAGGGCGTTAAAAGGCGGCCTGTTGTTGACCGCTTCCGTCATTCGTGTCCTAGTCCGATCGACCTCGGTGAGGCAATGCCGCTGCATCGCTTTAGACGCATATGGCATCGTTCTCAGCCGATTCCCTTCATTCTCCGCTCCTCCAGGAGCAAACGACCGGACCGACGACAGCAATGAGCGTGGAGCGTTACAACCCGAAGGAAGCCGAGCCGAAATGGCGCAAGGTGTGGGACGAGCAGGAGCTTTTCCGCACCGACAATGCGGACCCGCGCCCGAAGTACTACGTGCTCGAGATGTTCCCCTATCCGTCGGGACGCATCCACATGGGCCACGTACGTAACTATACCATGGGCGACGTGGTTGCGCGCTACAAGCGCGCCAAGGGCTTCAACGTGCTGCACCCCATGGGCTGGGACGCCTTCGGCATGCCCGCCGAGAACGCGGCGATGGCGAACAAGGTGCATCCGCGCGAGTGGACCTACGCCAATATCGCGTCCATGCGCGACCAGTTGAAGTCGATGGGCCTGTCGCTGGACTGGAGCCGCGAGATCGCGACCTGCGATCCTGCCTATTATCGCCACCAGCAGCGCATGTTCATCGATTTTCTGAAGGCGGGGCTGGTCTCACGCAAGACCGCGCGCGTCAACTGGGATCCGGTTGACCACACCGTGCTGGCCAACGAGCAGGTGATTGATGGCCGGGGGTGGCGCTCGGGCGCGTTGGTGGAGCAACGCGAGCTGACGCAATGGTTCTTCACCATCACACGCTACGCGCAGGACCTGGAAGACGCGCTCGACGGGCTGACGCGCTGGCCTGAGAAGGTCCGCATCATGCAGAAGAACTGGATCGGCCGGTCGGAAGGCCTGCTGGTCCGCTTCGCGCTCCAGGGCGGTGATGCCAGCGAGGTCGAGGTGTATACGACACGCCCGGACACGTTGTTCGGTGCGAGCTTCGTGGCGATCGCCCCCGACCATCCGCTCGCGCGCGAGGCCGCGGAGGGGAATGCCGAACTCGCGGCCTTCATCGAGGAGTGCAAGCGCACCGGCACGGCGCAGGAAATCATCGACAAGGCCGAGAAGCGCGGTTTCGATACCGGTATCAAGGCCGTGCATCCCTTTGATCCCAACTGGACGCTGCCGGTCTATGTCGCCAATTTCGTGCTGATGGACTATGGCACCGGCGCCATCTTCGGCTGCCCTGCCCACGACCAGCGCGACCTGGACTTCGCCCGGGCTTATGGCCTGCCGGTGAAGGCGGTCGTGCGGCCGGAAGGCGCTTCTGACGATTTCGACGTCGCCGATACGGCTTATGACGGCGACGGCCGCCTGTTCAACTCCGCCTTTCTGGATGGCTTCGGCATTCCCGAGGCCAAGGAGGAGGTCGCGAAGCGTCTGGAAAGCCGGGACTGCGACGGGCGGCCTGTGGCCGAGCGCAAGGTGAACTATCGCCTGCGCGACTGGGGCGTGTCACGCCAGCGCTACTGGGGCTGCCCGATCCCGATCATTCACTGCGAGAGCTGCGGCGTCGTCCCGGTGCCGGCGGAAAGCCTGCCCGTGACCCTGCCCGAGGACGTTTCCTTCGACGTGCCGGGCAATCCGCTCGATCGCCACCCCACCTGGAAGCATGTGGCCTGCCCCGACTGCGGCAAGCCGGCGGTGCGCGAAACCGACACCATGGACACCTTCGTGGATTCGTCCTGGTATTTTGCCCGCTTCACCGATCCCTTCCTGGAGACAGAGCCGACGGATCGCGCGGTGGTCGATCGCTGGCTGCCGGTGGATCAGTATATCGGCGGCGTGGAGCATGCGATCCTGCATCTGCTCTACTCCCGCTTCTTCATGCGGGCCATGAGCGCCACCGGTCATTCCGGGCTGGATGAGCCCTTCGCGGGCCTGTTCACCCAGGGCATGGTCGTGCATGAGACCTATCGTGGCGCGGACGGGCGCTGGCTGCAGCCGTCCGAAATCCGCATCACCACCGAAGGGGGGGAGCGCCGCGCCATCGAGTTGTCGAACGGCGCTGACGTCGAGATCGGCTCGATCGAGAAGATGTCGAAGTCGAAGAAGAACACGGTCGACCCTGACGATATCATCGGTACCTTCGGCGCAGACACCGCGCGCTTCTTCATGCTGTCGGATTCGCCGCCGGAGCGCGACGTCATCTGGACGGAAGATGGAGTGCAGAGCTCTCATCGCTTCGTCCAGCGCGTCTGGCGCCTCGTGAATGAAGTGGCGACCATCACGGGCATCGTGAAGGACGATACGGCGGCCACTGAGCTCGACGCAGCCTCGCTCGCGCTGCGCAAGGCCGCGCATCGCGCATTGGCGACGGCCGGGGAGGATATCGAACGCCTGCGCTTCAACCGCGCCGTGGCCCAGCTCTATGAACTCACCAATGCCCTTCAGGCGGCGGCCGTTGGTGCGCGTCAGGCGGGCGAGGCCGGTGGCATCGAGGATATCTCGGCCGACATGCGCTTCGCGCTCTACGAGGCGGCGACCATCCTCGTGCAACTCGCCGCCCCAATGATGCCGCATCTCGCGGAAGAATGCTGGTCGGTTCTCGGCTATACCAACCTTGTGGCCGAGACCCCGTGGCCCGTGGCCGACGGTTCTCTCCTCGTCGAGGACGAGATCACGTTGCCGGTCCAGGTCAACGGCAAGCGCCGGGGCGATGTCACCGTCGCTCGTGACGCGGATTCTGCGACCGTCGAGTCCGCAGTTCTGGCGTTGGAGGCCGTGCAGCGTGCCGTTGAGGGGCGGCCGATCAAGAAGATCATCGTGGTTCCGCAAAGGATCGTGAATGTCGTCGCCTGACGTGAAGCGTCGAGCACCGCTTCTACCCGTTGTGCTCACACTGGCCGTCGCCTTGTCGCTGGGCGGATGTTTCCGCCCACTCTACGGGACGACGTCCGCCGGCACATCCGTGCGGTCTGATCTGGCTGCGATCGATGTCGCACAGATGGGTGCGGGTGTCGGCCAGGAGCGCATGGCCCATTACCTGCGCAATGAGACGGTCTTCGCGCTGAACGGGGGGGCACCGGCCAGCGACAAGCGTTACCGGCTTGAAATGACGGTTTCAGAGCGCATCCAGACCGCGATCGTCGACTCGTCCACCGGCAATGCGCAGTCCGCAACGCTGATCGGCACCGCCAATTATACACTCAGGCCCTACGCGGGTGGCGATCCCATCTTTACCGGCAAGGCTGTCGCGTCCGCCTCCTATGACCGCAATCCGCAGCGCTTCGCGTCCCTGCGCGCGGCCCGCGATGCGGAGATTCTGGTCGCGAAGCAGCTGGCTGAGCAGATCAAGACGCAGCTCGCGGCGCGGATGGCCAATCGGCAGGCCGCGGGCCTCTGATCGCCGATGGTCGCGGTCAAGGCCAGCGATGCGGAGACTGTGCTGCGGCGGCAGGATCTCCGCGCCGCCGTCGTGCTTTTATATGGTCCGGACGGCGGGCTTGTTTCCGAGCGGGCGCGGGCGCTCGCGGAACGCAGCGTCAGCGACCCGGGCGACCCCTTCCAGCTCGTGAAGATGGACGGCGACGACATCGCCGGGGATCCCCTGCGGTTGGCCGATGAGGCCAACACCATCGGGCTCTTCGGCGGCAAGCGCGCCATTCGCGTCAGAGCCGGCAGCCGCAATCTGGCGCCCGCGGTCACGACGGTGCTCGCCACGCCGCCCGAGGACGCCATCATCGTCATCGAGGCGGGTGAACTCCAGAAATCCTCGCCGCTGCGCGTCCTCTGCGAGAAATCGCCGGCCGCGCTCGCCATTGCCTGTTATGCGGACGACGCCCGCAGTCTCGCCGCGCTCATCGATACGAGCGTGAAGGACGCGGGTCTTACGATCGATGCCGAGGCCAAGGAGCATCTGCTTGGCCTCCTGGGCGCCGATCGCGGGGCGACGCGGGGCGAGATCGACAAGCTCGTCCTCTATGCCCATGGGAAAGGCGCCATTACCGTCGAGGATATCGAGGCGGTGATCGGCGATGTGTCCGCGCTCGCCATGGATGCGGCCATCGATGCGGCCTTTACTGGCAACCTGGCCGAACTCGACCGGGCCTTCACGAGGCTCATGGGCGAAGGGGCGGACGCCGGGACATTGCTGGGCTATGCGCTGCGGCATGCGCTCATGCTGGCGCAGGCGCGCGTCGGGGTCGATCGGGGGGCGCCGACGGCAGCGGCCGTAAAGACGATGCGTGGCCTTTATTTCAAGCGCGAAAGCGCCGTCGAGCGGCAGTTGCGGGTCTGGACGACCCCGATGTTGCGCGGCGCGGTTGTCGACCTCGGCGCGGGCGTTGCTTCCACGCGGCGGCAAGCGGGCCTCGCCAGCGAACTCGCCCTGAAATGCCTGTGGTCGGTCGCGCTCGCGGCCCGCCGCGCGGCGCGACGGTAAGCCGTTGGCCCCTTCAAAGCGTGCCCGATTTAAATCTTTAATCGCCACGTTGCCGCTCCCCCTTGCGGGGAGGGGTAAGGGGTGGCGGGCCAATGAAGAGATGGAGGCAAAACATCACCGGGATTACTCCCGCCTGAATCCCGTACTCGCCACCATCAGGTCGTGGGTATAGGCGGTGCTGATCTGGCGGGCTGCGAGATCCCGGGCGGAGAGTTCCTCCACTGCCTGGCCCTTCTGCATCACGAGAAGCCGTTCGCACATATGGGTGACCACGGCGAGGTCATGGCTGACGAGCACATAGGTCAGCCGGCGTTCGCGCCTGATCTGCTCCAGCAGGTTGAGGACTTCCGCCTGCACCGACGCATCGAGGGCGGAGGTCGGCTCGTCCAGAAGCAAGACCTCAGGTTCCAGCAGGAGCGCCCGCGCAATGGCAACGCGCTGGCGCTGGCCGCCGGACAACTGGTGCGGATAGCGGAAGCGGAAGCCCTTTCCGAGCCCCACTTCGTCGAGCGCGCGGGCGATGCGGCGCTCGCCGTCGCCGATACCGTGGATGGCGAGCGGCTCGGCAAGGGCCCTGTCTATGGTCTGGCGGGGATGCAGCGAGCCATAAGGGTCCTGGAACACCATCTGGACATGGCGGTAGAAGGCCTTGCCGCGTGGGCTGGCGAGAGGCTTGCCGTCGAGCAGAATGGCGCCGCCGCTCACCGGTGCGAGGCCCACGATGGCCCGCAACACCGTGGATTTGCCGGAGCCCGACTCACCGACAAGACCAAAGGACGAGCCGGCCGGTACGCTGAAGGACACGTCGTCCACGGCGGCGAAATCCGCGAAATAGACGGTGAGGTTGTTGATGGTGAGGGCGTCGGTCATTGCGCCCACTCCGGCCGTCTGTCCAGCACGGGCAGGGGGTGGCGGTCGTCGCCGATCTTCGGCAGGCAGTTGACGAGGCCGCGCGTGTAGGGATGGGTCGCCTCGCCGAGCCGATTGGCGGCGATTTCCTCGACGATCCGCCCGCGATACATCACGAGCACGCGGTCGCAGAAGGAGGAGACGAGCCGGAGGTCGTGGGAGATGAAGATCAACCCCATGCCGCGCTCGCTCACCAGCCGGTCGAGAATGCCGAGAACCTGCAGCTGCACGGTGACATCGAGCGCGGACGTCGGCTCGTCGGCGATCAGGAGCTCCGGATCGGCGATCAGCATCATGGCGATCATGGCGCGCTGGCCCATGCCGCCGGACACTTCATGCGGATAGAGCCCGAAAATGCGCTCGGGATCGCGGATCTGCACCGCTGCCAGCATCTCCAGCGCGCGCTCGCGGGCGACAGCGCGTGTCACGTCGCTATGGGCGCGCAAGGTCTCGGTGATCTGCCGACCGATAGTCATCACCGGGTTGAGGGAATATTTCGGGTCCTGGAGGATCATGGCGATGCGCTCGCCGCGAAAGGCACGCCGCTCGCGGGCGGAGAGCTGCATCAGGTCTGTTCCGGCGAAGGCGAGTCGTCTGGCGGTGATCTCGGCATGCGGTGGCGTCAGCCCCATGATGGCGCGGCCCGTCTGGGATTTGCCCGAGCCGGATTCTCCAACGATGCCCAATCTTTCGCGCCCGAGCGTGAACGAGACCCCGCGCACCGCTTCCACGGGACCATTGCGGCTCGGAAAGCTGACCCGCAGGTCCTCGACCTCGAGAAGAGGCTTGCTCAGGCGCGGATCCGCTGCGTGGCTGTCGCTCATTGGTCGGATGCCTTGGGATCGAGCGCGTCGCGCAGGCCATCGCCGAGCAGGTTGAAGCCGAGGCTGACGATGAAGATGGCGGCGCCCGGCGCGGCGGCCACCCACCACTGGTCGAGCACGAAACGCCGGCCGGAGGCGATCATCGCGCCCCATTCCGGCAGCGGCGGCTGGGCGCCGAGACCCAGGAAGCCGAGGCCCGCCGCGGTGAGGATGATGCCCGCCATGTCGAGGGTGACCCGGATGATCAGCGAGGACACGCACAGTGGCATGATATGGCGGAGCACGATGCGCCAGGAGGATGCGCCCATCAGCTCAACCGCCGCGATGAATTCGCTGGAGCGGATGGTCAATGTCTCCGCGCGTGCGATGCGCGCATAGGGCGGCCATGAGGTGATGGCGATGGCGATGACGGCATTCTCGATGCCCGGCCCGAGCGCGGCCACGAAGGCGAGCGCCAGGATGAGCTTGGGAAAGGCGAGGAAGATGTCGGTGATGCGCATCAGAATGGCATCGACATAGCCGCCGGCATAGCCCGCCACCGTGCCGACGACGAGGCCGATGGGCGCTGCGATGATGGCGACGAGCACCACGACGAACAGCGTGATGCGCGAGCCGTAGACCACGCGCGAGAAGATGTCGCGGGCCTGGTCGTCGGTCCCGAAGAGATGGGCGGCGCTCGGAGGCAACAGTCTTTCCGTGCGCAGGTCCCCGCCCTCCACGGGGGAATAGGGGGCGATGACATTGGCGAAGACGGCGACCAGCACGAGACCGAGCACGATCGCAAAGCCGACCATGGCAAGCTTGTTCGCCGTGAAGCGCTGCCAGCCGGCGTAGGCGCGGCCGAGGCGCGCCTGGCTGCGTGAGACCGGCCGGTCGCTGGTGAGCCATGCCCGCCAATCCTGGGGCTGAGCCATATCGGTCATCGCACGTCCGCCATGATGAGATGTTGTCGCGCGCTGACGTTCATCGCCGCTTTGTCCGTGGATCGAGGAAACGGTAGAGCAGGTCCGAAAGGAGATTGAGCCCGATGAAGACCGAGCCGACCACGATGGTGCCGCCGAGCACGGCGTTCATGTCGGCATTCTGCAGGGAATTGGTGATGTAGAGCCCCAATCCCGGCCAGGCAAACACGGATTCCGTCAGGACCGATCCTTCAAGCAGGCCGGCATAGGACAGGACGATCACCGTCATGAGTGGCACGGCGGCGTTGCGCAGGGCATGGCGCCAGATGACGCGCGTCTCCGAGATGCCCTTGGCGCGGGCCGCGACGATATATTCCTGGCCGAGCTCGTTCAGCATGAAAGAACGCGTCATGCGGCTGATATAGGCCAGCGAGAAATAGCCGAGCAGCGCCGAAGGCAGGATGAGATGGCCCGCGACATTGCGGAAGGCATCCCATTCTCCCGCCATGGCGGTGTCGAGGAGCAGGATGCCGGTCACCGGCGTGATCGTGTATTCGTAGATGATGTCGAAGCGGCCCGGCCCCTCCGTCCAGCCAAGGCGGGCGTAGAACACGAGCAGGGCCATCAGCCCGAGCCAGAAGATGGGCACGGAATAACCGACGAGCCCGATGACCCGCACGATCTGGTCGGCAAGGCTGCCGCGCTTTACGGCCGCGAGCACGCCGAGCGGAATGCCGAACACCGCGCCGATGATGGTGCCGAGGGTCGCGAGCTCAAGCGTGGCCGGGAATACGCGCCGGATGTCGTCGATGACGCGGTTCGATGTCAGCACCGATGTGCCAAGGTCTCCGGTCAGCACGTTGCGGACGTAAATGACGAACTGCTCGATGAGCGGCTTGTTGAGGCCAAGCTCCTCCCGCGTGCGTTCGACCACGTGGGTAGGCGCGCGATCACCGACGATGGCGAGCACGGGATCGACGGGAATGACCCGGCCGATGAAGAACGTGACGGCCAGGAGGCCGAGATAGGTCAGGACGACGATGACGAGGAAGCGGCCGATGCTGGAAGCGGCCGCCAATGAACGGGATCGCGCGCGGGGCCGGGTGGGCTTGATGCCACCCGGCCGGGGCGTCTCAATGACGGCCATGACGGGCCGTCAGCTCTTGGTGGCCTTGAAGGTATAGGTCGTGTCCGAGGTGGGCCCGAGCTTGAAATCCTTGACGTCCTTGCGAACGCCTGCCGTCTCGATCATCTGGAAGATGATGACATAGGGGCTCGTCGCGAGGACATCCTTCTGCATGTCCTTGTAGAGCTGCGCGCGCTTCTCGGTGTCGCGCTCCAGCACGGCCGCATCGGCCTTCTTCGTCAGCTCGGGAATATCCCAATCGTTGCGCCAGGCCAGGGTTTTCGATGAGGCGTTGTCGGAATTGTCCGGGTTGCGGGCGAAGGTATCGGCGTTGGTATGGGGGTCCCAATAGTCCGCGCCCCACTGGCCGATATAGAGGTCGTGGTTGCGCGCGCGGTACTTGGTCAGCGTCTGCTTGCCATCGCCGGGGATGATGTCCATCTTGATGCCAGCCTGCGCGAAGCTGCGTTGCACGGCTTCTGCGATGCCCGTCACCGGTTGCGTGTTGCGCACGTCCATGGTGATCGTGAAGCCGTCCTTCAGGCCCGCTTTCGCCAGAAGTTCCTTGGCCTTGGCGACATCGAGCTTGTAGGGCTTCTCGTCGGAGGCGCCGAGCAGGCCCTTCGGCAGGAAGGTCTGGTGGATCTCGCCGATGCCCTTGATGAAGGTCTGGCCGATCGCGTCATAGTCGACGAGATATTTCATCGCCTCGCGAACCTCGGGCTTGGCCAGCGTCGGGTTCTTCTGGTTGAGGCTGAAGTAGTAAATCGTGCCCTTGGGCGTGCTGGTGACAGCCACATCGGCGTTCTTGGCGACCGCGTCCAGATCGCCCGGCTCCAGGTTACGCGCGACGTCGACATCACCTTTTTCCAGGAGCAGGCGCTGTGTGGCGCTTTCCTTCACGTGGCGGTAGATGACGCGCGGCAGCTTGGACTTCTCGCCGTAGTAGTTGTCGTTGCGCTCCATGGCGAGGATCTCGTTGGCACGCCAGTCGCGGATCTTGAGCGGGCCTGACCCGGCATAGTGCGTCTTCAGCCAGCCATAGCCCATGTCGCCGTCCTTGGCGTTCGCCTCGACCAGCTTCTTGTCGACGATCGCCGCGACATTGGCCGTGAGGCAGTTCAGGACGAAGCTCGGCGCATAGGGCTTGTCGGTCTCGAGCGTCAAAGTGAGATCGTCGACCTTCTTGACCTTGCCGTCGGCGTTGTCCTTCGACCATCCGAGCTGCGTCAGGATGAAGGCCGGCGTCTTGTCGAGCTTCACAGCCCGCTGCAAGGAGTAGACGACGTCGTCGGCTGTCAACGGATTGCCGGAAGCAAACTTTAAATTCGGCTTCAGCTTGAAGGTATAGAGCTTGCCGTCGTCGGAGACTGTCCAGGATTCGGCGATGTCGCCGTAAAGCTTGGACGGGTCGCTGACATCGAAGCGCACGAGACGATCATAGGTATTGCCCATGATCTCGCCGGCGCTGATCTCGAACGACTCAGCCGGATCGAGCGTTATGATGTCGTCGATCGCCCAGGCCAGCACCAGCGTGTCCTTGGGCGTTGCGGCCGCAACGGGTGACGTACTGGCGAGAAGGCCGGCCATGAGGCCCGCCATGGCACCGGCTACCGCGGTGCCTTTCCAGTTCTTGCGCATCGTGATCATGATTTTCCCCTCGCTTTGGCGATCATCACCTCGCTGCATCGAATATCAATGCCGTGTGCGTCGATTGTCAAAGACGATCATGGACAATCCGCTCTTGTTGTTGCGCGTAAAACATGGCGCATTCCAGCAAGATGGCGAAGATATCTGATGATATCCTTCTGTCTCCGCCAAAGTCCTTGGGCATCCTGTCAAAAAAATACGCAAATACGACATCTCTCAACGCTTGAGCGAGACGTTGATCTATGTCCCGTAATACTAAAGGCTAACGCGTGTTCCCTAAGTATATCCGCTGCATGATTTACTGCCCACGCAACTGTTCTCGTACAATCGTAACCGTTGGCGCATCGTTGTCAAACGGTACGCGGAGTACGACAGAAGCGGCGCCATAGGCCCCTCGCATGCGATGGAGCAATTTCAGGATATGGGTGTGCGGCTCGCCGGCTCGGGCAGCTTGCAAATGAGCAGGCCGCGCGTTTCCGCGCCTCCAAACACATACCGCACAGCCCGTCCAGCGGGGATCAGGAGCGACGCTGCGGCGGCTTCGTGGGCGGGGCCGGTCGGGCAATGCAGGCCGGGCGCCTCTTTGCTTCCGATGCCGCCAGATGCTGGTTGAGAGCCGTGTCGCTGGCTGTGAAATCCGTGCCATCGATCAGGCATGCCAGGCTGTCGGCATCGATGGGGCGGTCGGCGGTCCCGCAAGCCCAGCCGGATATGGTCAAGCCGCCGGCGGGGCCGCGGTTGCGGAACACGAGGCAGTCGCGGCGCAGCGTGTTGTTGGTCAAAACACCGTTGGCCATTTCCGTGGGACCGAATTTCGTCGAGCGAGCGGCCGGAACATCCGTGCGGATCACGCCGATGCCGGCCTCGGCCGCCTGGCGCACGGCATCGACGAAGAACGTTGGAGCGGTCTGCGCCTCTTCACCCTGCCGATAGAAGGATATGAAGAGATAAAGGCCATCGGCGAAGCGCCCGAAGACCGTGATATCCCGTTGCCCACCGAGCCCGTGCTGCCAGGTTTCATAAGAGACATCGACGGCCTTGAGAGGGGATGCCGGAGTAACGACGGTGACTGCCGGCTTCGCCAGGCGTACCCATATGGGAAGCGCCTGACCGAGCGCATCGACCGCCGGCGTCGGCTTTATCGTGTAGTCGAGAGGATCGCTGCGCTCCTCCCGCATGTCGGGAATGACGGGCTGGTCGAGCAGCTTGTGCGTGAGGAACGCTCCGGTGGCGGCGGCCAGAAGTCCAAGTGCGATCAGCCCGGCATTGACGCGATTGCTTGTGGCGGCCTGGCGGCGGCCCTGTCGGTCGGGGATCGCGCGCAGATGCACGCGGTGATGCGGGATGCCCGCGTGATCAGGCTTGCCCGCGTGCGTGGCGACGCCTTGTCGGCGCACAGTCTTGAAAGGCGGGCCTTTGGGCGCGGTGCGTTTGCCGGAGATGGCGTCGGCCAGTCGGGTGAACTCCGAATCCTCGTCCCAATTCGTATCGCCGTAACGAGAATTCATAGCGTGATCGAAATCCGTTGCTGTTGGTCCGGACGCGATAGCCGGGCGTGACCGCCCACTCATGCCACATCGACGCCACGACTTTGGACCCCCAACGTTGTTCACCCGTTATTGGTGCCCGCTTTTTGTCGCGGAGGGTGAACAAATGATTGCGGATATTCCGATACGGATTGGGCGCCGAGCCGGGTTCGGGCGCTAGTGGCATGTTGTGCAATCCACTCGTGATTTCATGCGCTCCGCAGGGCGCTCTCGCATCTGCCCTCTTGACAGAAGCCTCTGTCTGATGTTGCTCACTCCCAGACTTGAGCCGGATTGCGACGGAACACACGCCATGGTGGCGCTTCACACCACGACGAAACGGAAAACCGTCACGACGGTCGCGAAAGCGACCGGCTGAGCCTCCGCTCGTTCCCCGTTCTCTCTCCCGCGGGGCGAGAGGACGGCGCCGCAAGGCGCCATAGGTGACGGGGAGAGAAGCGCAACAGGAGATGATGATGGGGTTCAAGGTCGCCGTGGTCGGCGCCACGGGCAACGTGGGCCGTGAGATGATGGAGATCCTCGCCGATCGGGCCTTTCCCGCCGACGAGGTTGTTGCTCTCGCGTCCCGTCGCAGCATCGGTCAGGAGGTCTCCTTCGGCGACAAGACGCTGAAGGTGAAGGATCTCGAGACCTACGATTTCTCCGATGTCGATATCTGCCTGATGTCGGCCGGCGGTGCGGTGTCGAAGGAATGGTCGCCCCGGATCGGTGCCAAGGGCGCTGTCGTCATCGACAATTCCTCGACCTGGCGTATGGACCCGGATGTGCCGCTGGTGGTGCCCGAGGTGAACGCAGAGGCAGTCGCCGGCTTCACCAAGAAGAACATCATTGCCAATCCCAACTGCTCGACCGCGCAGCTCGTGGTGGCCCTGAAGCCCCTGCACGATCATGCTGTCATCAAGCGTGTCGTAGTGGCGACCTATCAGTCGGTCTCGGGCGCCGGCAAGGACGGCATGGACGAGCTGTTCAACCAGACCCGCTCCATTTTCACCGCCGGCGAGCTCAAGACCACCAAGTTCACCAAGCGCATCGCCTTCAACCTGATCCCCCACATCGACGTGTTCATGGAGGACGGGTACACGAAGGAAGAGTGGAAGATGGTCGCCGAGACCAAGAAGATCCTCGACCCGAAGATCAAGCTCACGGCCACCGCCGTGCGCGTGCCGGTGTTCATCTCCCATTCGGAGGCGGTCAACATCGAGTTCGAGAAGCCGATCACGGCTGACGAGGCTCGTGATATCCTGCGTTCGGCGCCCGGCTGTGTCGTCATCGACAAGCACGAGGACGGCGGCTACATCACCCCCCATGAGGCTGCCGGCGAAGACGCCACCTATATCTCGCGCATTCGTGAGGATGGCACGGTGGAAAACGGCCTCGCGATGTGGGTGGTCGCGGACAACCTCCGCAAGGGCGCGGCGCTCAACGCCGTGCAGATCGCCGAGGCCCTCGTGAACCGCAAGCTGATCACGCCGAAGGCCAAGGCGGCGTAAGCCCGGCGATCCCTTCGGTCATCCCTGTGCCGGCGACGCCGAGCCCGGGGATCACGATCCCATGGAGGTTGGCGCAGTGGGAACTGCGTCGACCGCGCGCCATGCAGCGATACGATCAACGTCATCGCTTAAGCAGCATCTGGCACGCTGTTTCTCAACTGACTCAATGACGCGGACTTCGCCGCCTATCGGCAATCGAACAGGGAAGTCCTGCCGGGATGGTCCGGGAAAACGGCCTCGAATTCGCCGGTGTCCGGATCCCGCACGAGAAGCTGCCCGCTCGCCACGCCAAAATAGGCGCCATGCAGCTGGAGGCGCCCCTGGCTCACCAGGATCTCGATGCACGGAAAGGTCATGAGATTGGCGAGGCTCATCTCAATCGCGGCATGTTCGAGCTTTGTCAGATAGCTCGCGCGATTGCCCGCGGGCTTGCCGAGCTTCTCCGCAGCAGGCGCGATCAGCGCCATCCATTTGCCGATGAAGTTGCCGGGTGACAAGGGCTCGGCGTCATCGGCGAAGGCGCGGATGCCGCCGCAGCTTGCATGGCCGAGCACGACGATATGCTTGACGCGGAGCGCCTGCACGGCGAATTCGAGCGCGGCGCTGGTGCCGTGGAAGTCGCCTCCGGTCTCGTAGGGGGGCACCAGATTGGCGACATTGCGGGCAACGAAGAGTTCGCCGGGGCTCGCGTCGAAGATCACCTCCGGTGAAACACGTGAATCGCAGCAGCCGATGACCATGACCTGCGGCTTCTGGCCCTTTTCCGCCAACTGCTTATAGCGGCTGCGCTCGCTGGGAAAACGGCTATCGAGAAAGGCCCGATAGCCTGCCTTGAGTTGCTCCGGAAACATTGTGGCCTCCCTGTGACGCAAACCGCGATGCCGGCCTGTGGCCGGCATCGGAATAGTCCGGGTTCAGTGCCTGAAATGGCGATGGCGGGTGAAGACCATCGCGAGCCCGGCCGCGTCGGCCGCCTTGATAACCTCATCGTCGCGCATCGAGCCGCCGGGCTGGATGACCGCGGTGGCGCCTGCCTCGGCGGCTGCCAGCAGCCCGTCGGCAAACGGAAAGAAGGCGTCGGACGCGACCACGGATCCTTCGGCCAGGGAGCGCGGCAGGCCGGCGGTACGGGCCGCCTCGGCCGCCTTCCAGGCTGCGATGCGCGAGGAATCGACGCGGCTCATCTGGCCCGCGCCCACGCCGACCGTTGCGCCGCCCTTGGCATAGACGATGGCGTTCGACTTCACATGCTTCGCGACACGGAAGGCGAAGATGAGGTCGGCGCGTTCGGCGTCCGTCGGCGCGCGCTTCGTCACGACCTCAAGTGGCATGTCGTCGATGACGGCGTTGTCACGCGACTGAACGAGGAAACCGCCAGCCACGGTTTTGAAACCGAGACCCGGCGCGCGCGGATCCGGCAGGCCGCCGGTCAGGAGAAGCCGCAGGTTCTTCTTCGCGGCGATCAGCGCGATGGCCTCTTCGCTCGCGTCGGGCGCAATGATGACTTCGGTGAAGATCTCGACGATCTTGGCGGCCGCGTCGGCATCGAGGGTCTGGTTGAGGGCGACGATGCCGCCGAAGGCGGAGACCGGGTCACAGGCCAGCGCCTTCTCATAGGCCTCGAGCGGGGAGGATCCCTCCGCCACGCCGCAGGGATTGGCGTGTTTCACGATGACGACCGCGGACGTGCGCGCGGGGTCGAATTCCGCGACGCATTCGAAGGCCGCGTCGGTGTCGTTGATGTTGTTGTAGGAGAGTTGCTTGCCCTGGAGCTGACGGGCGGTCGCCACGCCGGGCCTCGCTTCAGCCGTGCGATAGAAGGCCCCCGACTGATGCGGGTTCTCTCCGTAGCGCATGGGCTGGATCAGCGAGCCACCCAAGGCGCGAAATGCCGGCGTCTCTTCGCCGATCTCACGGGCCAGCCAGTTGGAGATGGCGGCGTCATAGCTGGCGGTGCGGGCATAGGCCTTCTGGGCGAGATGGCGGCGCAGCGGCAGCGTGGTGGAACCGTCGTGGGCGGCGAGTTCCTTCAGGACCGCGTCATAGTCGGACGGTTCGACGACCACGGCGACATCCGCGTGGTTCTTGGCGGCGGCGCGGATCATGGCGGGGCCGCCGATGTCGATGTTCTCGACGCAATCGTCGAAGGAGCCACCGCGCGCGAGTGTCGCCTCGAAGGGGTAGAGGTTGACGACGAGCAGATCGATGGTCGCGATGCCGTGCGCCAGCAGTGCGGCTTGGTGAGAGGGGTTTTCCCGGATCGCGAGAAGACCACCGTGGACGGCAGGGTGAAGGGTTTTCACGCGGCCATCCATCATCTCGGGGAAGCCCGTGACATCGGACACTTCCGTGACTGGCAGGCCCGCTTCGGTGATGGCCTTGAATGTGCCGCCGGTCGAAATCAGCGAGACGCCGTGTTCAACGAGGCCGCGGGCAAAATCGACGAGGCCGGTCTTGTCCGAAACCGAGAGAAGGGCACGTGTCAGGGGCTTTGGATGTTCAAGCATCGGCTTCCGTCGAGAATGTCGCTTCGGTCCACCTTACGTGTGGATGCGTCGCGATTAGCACGAAAGCGACCTTCGGCAAAAGCTGCAGGATCGACGCGGGGCCTGTGCGCGGGTGGTGAAGGGCCCTGCGCGAATCAGCTCTCGCTTTCCGAGTGCGGCCTGTGGCCGAGGTGCAGGAACCGCCAGCGTACGGTTCGCGTGAGACCGGGGTCTATCGTCACGACGATTTGTGTTGTCCGCCTGATGCCGTCCGACGCGGCGAAAAACACGCTTTCTTCAAGGCTGAGCTCGCCCGCGTCCGCCTCGAAGCTCCAGCAGTCCTGGTTTGGCAAGACGAGGAAGATCCCCGGGCCGTCGGCGATCCGCGATGCGCGCACCGAAGGATGCAGATGGAAGCGTAGCGTTGAATCGGTTTCGCCCGGCCGCGCAGGCCCTTCCGAAATGAAGCTGTCCTCGCCTTCGAGCCTGTCGCCATGCCCGCCGAGGTCGAGCCGGCGCTCGTGGATTACCCCGAAGCGGTTGAGATAGCCGTCGTGGGAGGCCTTGATGCTGATTCCGTCAGGCAGCGTTTCCCGCGTCGCAGGGACCTGACGGGGGCCTGACAGCACGGGCGTGCCGATGAAGCGGCCGAGCCACCAGCCGATGCTGCTGCCGCTGGAGGCGCCTGCAAAATGGCAGGACGATACGTCGCCGATGGTGACGGTCGAGTGAGCGGCCGTGGAGCGCGCGGCGAATGCCGACTGCCCGGTGCCCGGCCGCGGCGCTCCACAATTCACCACGAGACGGAACGCGCCGACCGACATCTCGAAGGACAGGCAGCCGGCATGGGCCTCACGCGAGAATTCAGCGGGCGGCGGCGTCCCGACATCCATCAGCACGACAGCCTGTCCGGCTTCGAGACGTTCGTAGCCGGAATGGGGCGCATGTTCCATCGCCTTGGCGCGGACGTCGTCATAGGCGAGGAGGGTCGCGATGAGGTCCGGCTTGGTGACGCCCATGCCGTTGAACAGGCCGAGCGATCCTTCGCCATGCCGGAACATGCGCAGCACCGGCATCATCCGATCGATGGCGCCGATGAGCGCCGGCGGCGGTTCGGCTCCGCGCGCGGCATAGGTCTGGCTCAGCGGCAGCAGATCGGTCAGCAGTTCCACCACGAGGCGGGGATTGCGGCTGATATGGCCGCCGTCGGGCAGAACCTGGCGGTTCAGTTCGTCGGTCAGCAGACGGTTCGCCTGCCGGAGCACACGGCTTGGGCCGTTCAGGCAGAGCCCGGCATACGCCAGCGCGACGGCCGCGATAAGCCTGTCGGTGCCACGCAATCCACCGGCCACGGACAGCTGGAGCTGCACCGCCGTGCGGCCGAGGGTGCGTGTGAAACGCCGGTAGAAGCCGCGGTCGGCGCCGTCGAGCACGAGTGGGGAGTGGTCGAGCAGCGAGATGAGCCGGCGCGCGGCGACGCGTGGCTTGGTTGCGATGCCGTGGCGCGAGGATGCATGATTGAAGAAATCATCGACCAGGGCGCGCGCGTTGGCGCGCGACAGCGCCGAATCCGCGGCCCGGAGATGTCTCAGCCAGCCGAAGCCATAGAGAGCCTCGGCCCAGGCGCGGCTCGGCGGGTCTTCATTGAAAGGGGATGATCCGCGCGTGTTCACGACCCGGCCGGCGAGCGCGTAGTAGCCGGAGTAGATATCGCCCGCGACCGTCGGATCGGCGGTCCGCAGGTCCTGGGGCACGATGAGGATGCGATCCGGGGAAAAGCGGTGCAGTGAAAAAACGCTGCGCCACGCGCTGACGGCACAGTAGCGCAGTCGCCGCCAGCCTTCGCCGAGGGCGAGCCCGTAGAGACGCCAACGGTCGGTTCCCTGGGGGGCGACCGCTTTGGTCCTCTGTACTTCAGCTCTCCTCACGGCGACTGCGTCCACTCATCCCGTCCCGTATCACCCGACCGGCCGATGCGCATGACCGCTCGGTGCTCCAGCACCGTTACCAACCGGAAACGATAGCGGGCAGAGGTTAACGTTTCAGTTGCCCTCTATTTCAGGTGTCGCTGCGCCGCAGGCGCGCGGCATAGAAGCCATCGAACCCATCGACGGCGGTTCCATCGGCCAATGTGATGGCCGCGCTTGGCAGGCTGCGGAAGTCGCCATCACGGGTCACAAGATGGTCAAGCCCACCGAGCTCGGCCGCCGTGATGGCTTCGCGGCGGAATTCCGGATGTCGGGAAAGGAAGGCATCGGTCTGTGCCTCGCCTTCCTCGGGCTCGAGCGAGCAGGTGCAATAGACGAGGACGCCTCCAGCTTTCACCAGCCCGGCTGCATGGTCCAGCAGCTGCCGCTGGATCGCGGCAAGCGCCGGAACATCCTCCGGGCGCTTCGTCCAGGCCACGTCGGGATGGCGGCGAATGGTGCCGGTCGCGCTGCACGGAGCATCCAGCAGCACGGCATCGGCCTGCGGGTGCTCGAAGCTGCCGGCGTCAGCCCTGAGGCATGTCACCGTGAGCTTGAGCCGCTTCATATTGGCCTTGAGGCGCTCCAGCCTGGCTTCAGCTCTGTCCACGGCAGTCACAACAGCGCCGGCGGCCGCGAGCTGGGCCGTCTTGCCACCCGGCGCGGCGCAGAGATCGATCACTGTCTCGCCGGATTTGACCCGCAGAAGCCGGGCCGGGAGGGCGGCCGCGGCATCCTGCACCCACCAGGCGCCCTCGGCATAGCCAGG
The DNA here is from genome assembly GCA_930633525.1 of Hyphomicrobiales bacterium. NCBI lineage: Bacteria > Pseudomonadati > Pseudomonadota > Alphaproteobacteria > Hyphomicrobiales > Hyphomicrobiales bacterium. Next base: position 4,434,690 of record CAKNFP010000001.1, on the reverse strand, counting down.
CAGCTCGGCCACAGGTGTCCGCGTCGTCAGGCGGATCGAGCCGGTCGGCAGGAGGATGCCGCCGAGCTGTTCAGCCCAGTGCGGCGCATCAGCCTTGACTGTGACGTCGATCGAGGGCTCCCGACCATGCGCAGCCGCGATCTGCCGCGCCGTCGCCTCGCCGTAGGTCTCGCTCCAACGGGCGCGCAGCCAGGCTGGCGTATCGACATCGAAGGGGTCCGTCGCTGCAAGGATCTCGGCACGGTCGGCCGCAATACGGCGCAGCACGGCATTGACCAGCTTGGCATAGGGAAATGCGCGCTTGTCGCCGCGGGCGAGATCCACCGCAGTGGTCACTGCCGCGTGGTCCGGGACATCGAGCAGCAGCAGCTGGGCCGCCCCGACGAGCAGGATGGCTTCCAGCGCCCCGGAGTTGCGCGGCAGGCCCTTCTGCAGGCGGTCGCCTATCGCCTTGCGCAAGGTGCCGAGACGGCGAAGGGCGGCTGTCGTAATAGCACGGGCCAAGGCCTTGTCGCGCTGATCAAGCTCCGTGCCGGCCGGCTTGTTGCCCCGCCGGCCCTCGGCGGATTTGTTATCACGCAAAGCGCCACGGCGTCCGGCGGCCCCGTCAAACAGGTCCTCCAAGCCCTCGCTATGCCCGAGGATTTGCGTAAGCGCGGCCGCCGCCATATGGCGCGCGGCGAGCCCGGGTGGATCATCCCGCCGTGATCGGCCGCGGTGTGCCGGAACGGAGGGTTTCAAGTGGGCCGATCCCCTGTGGCAGGAGCTGTCATGGGCTTAAACTCTGAGAACCTCGGGCGACAAGGGCTGGCGCGATACTTTGGGGCGGAAGAAACCGCAGGTGCACCAGAACATGCCATCAGCACGCCTTTTCCGCGAAGCGATGGCATTTGTCGACATCTAATCACGAAGGATCGCGACAGCTGCCCACCCGGGGCAACCGATCCGGCGTCGGGTCAACCCCACGGACCGTTGCGCGGGCGTGATCCGTTGCCCCAAGGCCCGGCGGCGCGTTGCGCGCCTCCGAGGAAGGAGGATGAGCGCGATGGCGCCACGCCCATGCTGCGGGCGAGCTGCTCGAGTGCGGCGATACGGTTATCCGTGGCCGGATGGGTCGAGAACAGGTTGTCCATGGCCCGTCCGGACAAAGGATTGATGATGAACATCGGGGCTGTCGCCGGGTGGCTCTCGGCCTCCTCGTTCGGGATATGGGCGACACCCTGGGAAATCTTGGCGAGAGCGGCGGAAAGCCACAAGGGATTGCCGCAGAATTCGGCTCCCATGCGATCGGCCTCATATTCGCGCGAGCGACTGACCGCCATCTGGATGATCATCGCCGCGATCGGCGCCAGGACGACGAGCAGGATCGTGCCTATCGTCCCCATCCCGTTGTTGTTGCGGTTTCCGCCGCCGAAAAACAAGCCGAACTGGGCGATCGAGGAGATGGCGCCGGCGATCGTGGCCGAGATCGTCATTGTCAGCGTGTCGTGGTTCTTGATATGCGCGAGCTCATGGGCCATGACGCCGGCCAGTTCCTCGCGGCTCAGAATGCGCATGAGGCCCGTCGTGGCGGCCACGGCTGCATTCTCCGGGTTGCGGCCGGTCGCAAAGGCGTTGGGCTGGGGGTTGTCGATGATATAGACGCGCGGCATCGGCAGTCCGGCACGCTCGGCGAGCTGGCGGACCATGCCGACATATTCCGGCGCTGTGCGCTCGTCGACTTCCTGGGCGTTGTAGGCGGCGAGGGCCAGCCTGTCCGAATTCCAATAGCTGAAGAGATTCATGCCCGCGGCGAGCACCAGGGCGATGAGAAGGCCAGCGGCGCCGCCGATGAGATAACCGACCACGCCGAACAGCGCGGTCAGTGCCGCAAGCAGCATACCGGTCTTCACGTAGTTCATCCGCACCCTCCACCGATCCCCGGCCAGCTCCGTCGAGCCGGGTTTCTATCTGCCATAACGTTATGGCATCCTTGGGATCGTGCTCTATATGTGGAGGAGGATGGTCCCTCCGTTCAAGAGCACGGAGCGTCCATAAGTGGAGCAATTTCTGTGCCGAGCCCCGACCAGCTGCCCTCCAGCATATCAGGCGCCGCATCCGTGGCAGAAACACCGCGCAAGCCGCTGACCCCGGCGGCGCAACGCGCGCTCGCCGAAGCTGCCGAGCGTCGCGCGGCGATCGACGCCCATACCGCCGTGTTGACGGCCCAACGCGAGATCAACGGGCGCAACGGGCCGGAGCCCGTGCGCTATGATGATTGGGAAGTCAAAGGCATCGCCAGCGACTTCTGACGACGGGTGTCACACCTTGGTGCGATTGCGGATCATCAGGGTATCGAAGGCATATTCGTTGACCTGCCACCAGAGATAATTCTCGGTGCGGAAGGCGATCATCGATTCCAGCGCCTTCTTGAACAAGGGGTTCTTGGCAGCCATCTCGCCATAGAGCTCGTGGGCTGCATTCCAGGCGGAATCGAGCACCGCGTTCGGGAAGAACCGCAGCTCCGTGCCCGTGCCGACTAGGCGCTTCAGGGCAGGACCGTTGAACGCATCGTATTTCGCCAGCATCCAGTTGGTCGAGGCATCCGCGGCCTGCCGCATGACGGCCTGGTAGTGTTTCGGCAGCGCGTTCCACTTGTCGCGGTTGACGACCATGTGGAGCATCGCGCCGCCCTCCCAGAAGCCGGGCGCGTAGTAGTATTTGGCGACTTTGGCGAAGCCGAGTTTCTCATCATCGTAGGGGCTGACGAATTCGGCGGCATCGATCGTGCCGCGTTCGAGCGCCGGATAGATGTCGCCGCCGGCGATCTGCTGGGGCACCACGCCGAGCCGCGCGAGCACATCGCCGCCCAGACCGCCGATGCGGAATTTGAGCCCTTTCCAATCGTCCGGCGTGTTGATCTCCTTACGGAACCAACCGCCCATTTGGGTTCCGGATTGGCCACATGGGAACCCAACTACGTTGAACTTAGCCAGGGCCTCGTCCATGAGCGCATTGCCGCCGCCATTGAGTAGCCAGGCGTACTGGAGGCGCGAATTGAAGCTGAAGGGAACGCCCGTGCCGAAGGCCAGCGCGGTCTCCTTGCCCGTGTAGAAATAGATCGGCGTATGGGCGCATTCGACTGTGCCGTTCTGGGCGGCGTCCAGCGCCTGCAACGCGGGTACGATCTCGCCGGGACCGAAGCACTGGATCTGAAATTGTCCGTCGGTCGCCTCTCCAACGAATTTCGCGAACATCTCGGCGTTGCCGAACAGGGCGTCGAGCGGCTTCGGGAAGCTCGATGTCATACGCCATCTGATCGCGGGCGACGACTGTGCGATTGCCGGCATGGCGACGCTTGCGGCGGCTACGGTGCCGGCTGCGACAGCGCCGGGGGCACCTCTCAGGAAATCACGACGCTTCATCCGGCATCCTCCCAGGAGCATTTATGGAAAAGGCTATGAGCCCGCTGGGTTTCATAGTGCCTCATGCCGGTGGTTGGCAACGGACTGGATATCCAATCGTTCCCTTTCCATACAGGCGGCCATTCTGCCCGCAGATTGATCCGATATGCGGCGATCGCAATATTTTTCAGTTTATATCGTCGTGAAATTGAATGTAAATTCGAAAAACAAATTCACTAAAAATATCGGAACTACTGAGAGATTTATGATCTATGCATAGTATCCGTAATATTTTCACAAATCATATTGGGCATAATATATATGCTTGGACCCTTGCCGAGGGGAGGCCTTCAACTGGGGTGCGCACATGTGTTATATCAACGCATGGCGCCAGATTTCCCGGTGGGTATTTCTCTTGGCCAGGCGTTGAACTTGTCTTCTATGGCCCCGAAGGCGCCTCACTTGTGCGGCCGATCAGCACGGACATCGTCGGCGTTCTGACTGAGACCTATCCATCTTACGAGATCATGAGGGGCGGCCGGTACCCCGACTATTTTCTCAGCAAATACCAGGGGCCGGATGAGACTTATGACATGCTCGGTGATTTGCCTCTCCATGTCGCCCATCGCTATTCAATCCGGCGGCCAGAGGAACGACCGGCGAGGTCGCCACATCCTGAGGCTGTTGCGCTTTATGCCAACTCCAGCGTCGCCGAATACAAGGACCTCGTATCCCGGTATGGCGTCTGGACCATGGATGTGATCACGGTGAGACGGCGCATTCCAAAGATAGCCACACGTCTGTCAACACTGATCAAGGTACTGCATAGCCACGGTTATTGCTATCGCACGATCCACTGCGATTTTTGTCGAAGCCCGCTATGGCCTTTTTGCGAACCAGACTATTCGCCCGTACGCCGCCACACTTTTTGAGGGCGGCGGCCTGCGCCGGCGGATGCATAGTCTCCAATCGGGGTGCCACTTTTGCTTCCGATGCTCTAACGTCGCGCGCGAACGGAATAGGAAAGCGTGATGACGAGTGGGAAGACTGAGCAGGGCGGGGACAAGCGTCTCGCTGCGGTGAAACGCGTGCTGCGGCAGGCATCGGAGCATATCAACGCGGATTTCGGCATCCGGCTGTGGGATGGCGAGGTGATTCCGCTTGGCCCCGACGCGCGCACTGATTTGCTCGTCGCCCTCAACAGCCCAGTTGTGCTGAGCCGTCTCATTCGCCAGCCGCGTCTGACGACCCTGGTCGACCTCGCCGCCTCGGGCGATGTCGATATCCTCGGTGGGACGCTGCTCGATCTCGCGGCACGGCGCGGCGGCGGCACCAGGGGCATCTGGAAGAAGATCAGCAAAGTGTCGCTGGCGCGGGCGCTTTGGCCCTTCGTGTTTTCCGCCAAGGCCGATGCCGCGGCGATGCCGCTCAAAAGCGAGGCTTACCAGGGCCAGCAGATCGACAAGGACGCGGGCGGGCGTGACAACAAGGCCCTGGTGCAGTTCCACTATGACCTGTCGAACGCCTTCTACCAGCTCTTTCTCGACCCCGAGATGCAGTATTCCTGCGCCTATTTCCCAACCTGGGACAGTTCGCTGGAGGATGCCCAGCGCGCCAAGCTCGACATGATCTGCCGGAAGCTGAGGTTGCAGCCCGGCGAGCGCTTCCTGGACATCGGCTGCGGCTGGGGCGGGCTTGTCTGTCATGCCGCGCAGCACTACGGGGTCGAGGCCCATGGCGTGACCCTGTCGGAGGCGCAGCTTGCGTTCACCAAGGAGAAGATCGCGCGGCTCGGCCTCGAGGGACGTGTCCATGTCGAGCTGCGGGATTATCGGGACATCTCTGGGACGTTCGACAAGATCGCCTCGATCGGCATGTTCGAGCATGTGGGGCTCGACAACCACGAGGCCTATTTCAACAAGCTGCGCGAGTTACTGAAGCCGCGCGGCATCCTGCTCAACCACGCGATCACACGCCCGGCCAAGAAGGACGCGCGAGCCTTCCGTCGCAAGCGGCCGGAATATCAGGCGATCGTCAATTACATCTTCCCCGGCTCGGAACTCGACCATATCGGTGGCTCCGTCACCAGCCTGGAGCGTCATGGCTTTGAAATCCACGACGTCGAGGCCTGGCGGGAGCACTATGCGCTGACCACGCGGCGCTGGTGCGAGCGTCTCTACGCGGCGCGCGAGACCGCCGTCCGCGAGGTTGGGGAAGCGAAGACCAGGCTGTGGCTGCTCTATCTTGCCGGGGTTTCGCTCGGATTTGAGCGTGGCACGATCGGCATCTTCCAGACGGTGGCGACGCGCCGGGCGCGCGGGCTATCCGGCCTGCCGCCGACACGGGCCGATCTTTATGCGGGCGCGGATGTCACGGCACAACGATGACGGGCGTGCCGACTCCCACGCGCTGATAAAGGTCGATGATGTCCTCGTTCAGCATGCGGATGCAGCCATAGCTCGCATATGTGCCGATGCTGCGACGCATGCTGCGCGTCGTCCCGTGGATCGCATAGAGATCGCCTGAGAGCGTCAGCGCGCGCGCGCCCATGGGATTGTCGCGCGCCCCGCCGGCGATGTAGTCGGGAAGTCGCGGATTGTCGCGCTTCACATCCGGCGGCGGCATCCATGCCGGTTCAACATATTTGCCGTCGATGCGGACCGCGCCATGCCACTGCTTGCCCGGCTTGGCGACGGCGACGGGATAGCGGATAGCCTGCCCGCCTCCAAGGACCAGATAGAGCCTGCGTTCACGTGTTCGCACCAGCACGGTGCCCGGGGGCGGCCCTTCCAGTGGCGCGAGACTGGGCGCCGCCGCCGCATCCGCTGGCAGAGTCACCACGCCCGCGGGCAAGCCCAGGGCAGGCAGGCCAAGGACTAACCGCCGCGTCCAGCCGCGCGGCCGCGAAAATTCTCCACCCATGATCCCGTTCCATCACGCACAGTCTTGCGGTGAACGGCATTCAACGCGGGTGGTGCTGAAGCAATCCTTGCAGACCATCAGAAATACTGCTGATCGATGGGCTGGCTGGTGCACCAATTGCAATTAGATTTAATGAATCTCAAATGCCGCCGCCATCAGCGTGTCTTGGCGGCATGACTTCGGCCTATGATTGGCCCCGCGGACTGGCGCCACGAATTGGCGACTGGTCTCGGCGCCCGTGGTATCTGGCCGGTGCAGGGCCGCCGCAACGAAAAAGCGGCTGTCCCGTGGACGGGACAGCCGCTCGATTGAAATCCGGCCGTTGATTGGCGGAAACGCTGCCGCGTCAGCGCAAACTTGTAGGCAGGCGGCGCTTCCAGCGCTGGCCTGGCGGGAGCGCGGTGGCTGGCTGCTTCCGGCGCCGGCGCACGACGGAGGTGTTCATATCCCGACGGGGAGCCGCGTCCGCCAACGGCTGGATGTCGTGCTCGTCGTCGGCGGCATCCAGCACTTCATCATCTTCGTCCTCGTCGTCCAAGGGCAGAGAGAAAGCGAGGGAAGCCTTGGGCGCCTTCGGCACGGTTGCCTGTGCCTTGCGCCGGGGATTCGCCTTGGGCTTGGATGGCGCTGCCTCTTCCGATGGCAACTGGCCGGCAAAGAGATCGGCGGGATGCTTCGGCTCGACCGGAGAAGCGGCTCGCTCTTCGTCCTTTGGCTTCAGGCTCCAGCCGAGAGCAGCCGTCGCGTCTTCGGCCTTGAGTGAACGCGTAGGCTCCGCGAGAACTTCCCGCGAGTGGGGGTCATCCCAGAGGCTCGCCGTAGAGGGCGCAGCAGCGGTGGCGGGCACGGGTTCCGCCGGCGGCGTCACGCGTGCGCCGAGATCGCGCTTGGCAACATTCTGCGATCTGGCCGGAGCCTTCGCAGAGATCTTGCGCGCGGGATGTGAGGTCGTACGCAGCGAGAAAACGTCGTCCTCGATGCCCGGATGATCTTCTTCGACGTGGTCGCTTGTCGCGACACGTTCAAGAACCGGTGTTTCCTCGGCAAGAAGGCTCGGCAGGATACGCGGCGCTGCGTTGGCATTGCCTGCTTGTTCCGGCGCTTGCGTCGGTGACTTCTTGAAGAGACCTTCCAGACTTGCCGATGCCGCGCCAGCGCGGGTGGTTGGCGCTTCCGCGTCATCAAAAATGGACGAAGATCCCCAAATATTCGTTGGAGCCTTCCGCGTGGTGCGCTTAACCTCGACCACAAACGGTCGCGACTGTCGTCTCATAAGTCCTCTTGCGTGTTGTCTTTAGTCTTATAACTGTTTCAGCGATCTATTGACCGGCGTTCACACGGCATGCGTTGTCGCAGCCACCGGAATGATCGACGACAAATTGGTGCCCCCGCACAAACTCGCTCAATAGCTAGCTCTGATTCGCTATTCCCCACCTAAGTATAGCGAATATTCATGCGCGAACCCAGCCCTTCTTCCTCTTCGAGCCGGGAAAACCCAGCACGAAGGTATCGAAGTCGACGTTGCGTTCAGCAAGAGCCATTGGACAATGAGCGAGTAGCAAGTCTGCCGCCAATACGCAAGAGATATAATGGTTGGCGAAATCAAGCTTTTCCAGGGGTACGGTCGAAAAAAATGCCGTGCGACACGCTGTCCCGTGGCCTCGTTCTCGCAGCCAATGTCCATGAATGACGGAAACGCCGCTTGCCTTAGTGCTCGTAGATGTATGTTTTAGATGTTAAAACGGCGTTAATATAAGTATATATGATCGATATGGCATTTTGATATTCGGTATTCTAATTGTATCTTTTATACAAGAGAATATCATGGTGGCCGGATGATATATTTACTGATGATGTTCTTTCCATCGGTATTCTTGTGGAGGGGGACGTTCCCGCGCTTCCTGCGCGGAGTTATATATCACTTCTCAGCATATCTTGTGAGTAGAGCCGAACGAATGCCCGGCATGCTCTCTCCCTGATGCTGGCTCCGGAAGGAAGGCATTGCGCCTGGTCAGGGCCTGTCCACAGGAGACGAAAATGATTTGCCATTGAATCGTGCGGGCTTCCAAGCACATCTCGGGCGGTTCCGCCTTCCTGTCGAGGAAATCCAACTTGACTGGAATCGTCGGATTCCAGTCAAGTCGGCGGCTTTTTTCGCCTTTTTTTGAGCGGAGCGAGGAGGCGACAGACGGACTTGCTCCAGCCGCCAACCGCGGCCTTCCAGACGGGCAAATCCTCTCCGCAGACCTCATAGGTCGATCAAGCCGGACGTTGCGGGGCATACGGTGCGCGAGGCTATCTTCGGACGTGGGTCCGGAATGTATGGGGCCGCGGGAAGGCATTCGCGTGGGCGACAGACTTCCCTCTGGCACGAGCCCGCTGCTCCAGCAAAGGGCTGGGCAACGGGTTCCGTAATTGCGCCAGGACTATGGCGCTATCGTGCCTAGGCCTCGGACGCCGACCCGGCTTCGGATGCTGGCTTGGCTGAACGGCCGGCGCGCCATTCCTCGAACCGCTGCAGGACGGTGAAGAACGAGGGAACGAACAGGACGGCAAGGCAGGTCGATGCCAGCATGCCCGAGAACACGGCGATGCCGATGGATTTGCGAGCCGATGCACCGGCTCCTGTCGCCAGCACCAGGGGCAAGACACCCAGAATGAAGGCGAAGGAGGTCATGATGATGGGGCGGAAGCGCAGACGCGCCGCCTCGACCGCCGCGTCGGCAATTTCCATGCCCGCCGCCCGCTTCTCGCGCGCATATTCCACGATCAGAATCGCGTTCTTACTCGCCAGAGCAATCAGCAGTATCAGGCCGATCTGCGTATAGAGATTGTTGGCGATGCCGAGCCCGACGAGGGCGCCTACCGTCCCGAGGAGCGCGAGCGGCACGGCCAGCAGCACCGACAGCGGCTGGATCCAGCTCTCGTATTGTCCGGCGAGAACGAAATAGACGAGCAGGATGGCGAGCCCGAAGACGATATAGATCTGCGAGCCGACAGCCATCTCCTGATAGGACATGGCAGTCCATTCGTAGCCGGTTCCAGGCGGCAGGACGCTGGCGGCGATCTGGCCCATAAGGTCCAACGCCTGGCCGGATGAGAAGCCCGGCGCCGGAGTGCCGACGATCGTCGCGCTCGGGTAAAGGTTGTAGAGGCTGATGAGGGCGGGACCGGTCATCGGTTCGACGGTGACCATCGTGCCGATCGGCACCATCGTGCCGTTGCCGGCGCGAACTTTCAGGGTCAGCAGATCCTGCGGACTGACGCGGTACTGCGATTCCGCCTGCGTATAGACTTGGAAGGTCATGCCGAAGGCGTTGAACTGGGTGACGTAGCTTGATCCGACATACCCTGAGATGGTGGAGAAGAGCTGGCCCACGGTGACGCCGAGCGTCTCGGCCTTGACGCGGTCAACCTTCACCTCGAACTGGGGCACACCCGCGCGGAAGGAGGTATTGAGATGCTGCAACCCTGATTGGCTAGATCCAGCCTCGACGATCTGGCGTGTCACGGCCTCGAGCAGCTGATAGTTGAAGCTGCCGTCCTTGACCTGGGTCTGCATGGTGAAGCCGCTGGCGTTGCCGATACCCTGGATGGGAGGCGGCACGAGCACGAATGTCGTCGCTTCCGGCACCGCCTGCAGTGCGCGGTTGAGATGCTCGTAGATGCTGAGAAGATCCTCGCCCTTCGCCTTGCCGCGTGTATCCCAGTCCTTCAGGACGACATAGGCCACGCCGGCGTTTGCAAGCGTGGCGCTGTTGTCGAGAATCGAGATGCCGCTGATGCCGATGACATTCTCGACGCCCGGGGTTTCCTGCGCGATCTGGGACACCTTGGCGAGAACGGCGTTGGTGCGCTCCTGGGACGCGCCGTCGGGGAGCTGTGCGCCAATGAGGACGTAGCCTTGGTCCTCCGTGGGCAGGAAGGCCGTGGGCACCCGCGTCAATGCCCAGCCGGCGATGCCGATCAGCACCAGAGCGATCGTCACCATCGTCGCGCTGCGATGCACCATATGCGCGATCAGCCGGGCATAGGCGCGCTCGCAACGATCATAGACGGCATTGAAGCCGCGATAGAAGGCGTTGCGCTTCTCGGGTGGCACGGGCTTGCGCAGCCACAGCGCGCACTGGGTCGGCTTCAGCGTCAGCGCGTTGACGGCACTGATCAGCGCGGTCGCGGCGATCACCAGCGCGAATTGCTGGAAGAGCTGGCCTGTCAGCCCCGGCAGGAACGCGGCCGGGATGAACACGGACATCAACACAAGGGTGATGCCGATGATCGGGCCGAACAATTCGTCCATGGCCTTTTCGGCGGCCGCCTGGCCCGACATGCCGGATTCGATGTGGCGCGCGACCCCCTCGACGATGACGATGGCGTCATCGACCACGATGCCGATCGCCAGGACGATCGCGAAGAGCGTCGACAGATTGACGGTGAAGCCCATCGCCGACATTGCCGCGAAGGCGCCGATGATGGTGACGGGGACCGTGGTCGCCGGCACGAGCATCGCCCGCCAGTCCTGCAGGAACAGCAGGATGACGATGAGCACCAGGATGCCGGCCTCGAACAGGGTCTTGTAGACTTCCGTGATGGAGGCGTTCACGAACATCGTGGTGTCGAAGGGCACGCCGTAGACGAGGCCCGGCGGGAAACTCTTCGACAGCTCCTCCATCTTGCCGCGGACCTCCTCCGCCACCGCGATGGCGTTGGCTTCCGGAAGCTGGAAGATGCCGATGCCCGCCGCTGGCTTTCCGTTCAATGTGAACGACTGGCTGTAGGTCTGCGCGCCGAGCTCCACGCGGCCGATGTCCCGGACACGTGTGATCTGGCCGCCATTGGCATTGTCGACCTTGACGATGATGTTTTCAAAGTCCGGCGCGTTGTCGAGGCGGCCGTTGATGTTGATGGTGTACTGGAAATTCTGGCCGGGAGGTGCGGGCGGCATGCCGACCACGCCCGCCGTGACTTCCTGGCTCTGCTGCTGAATGGCGCTGATAACGTCCGACGGCGTCAAGCCGCGGGCCTGCATCTGCTGCGGATCCATCCATACGCGCATGGCGTATTCGCCGGCGCCGAACACGTTGACATTGCCGACACCGGGCAGTCGGGCCAGTTCGTTCTGGAGATTGATGACGCCGTAGTTCGCCAGGAACAGGCTGTCATAGCGCGCATCAGGCGATGACAGCGTCACGAACTGCAGGATCGAGGTGGATTTCTTCTGCGTCGTGACACCCTGAACCTGCACCGCCTGCGGCAGGGAGGACATGGCGATGCTTACACGGTTCTGCACCAGAACCTGCGCGAAATCCGGATCCGTGCCGATGGCGAAGGTCACCGTCAGCGTGTAGGAGCCGTCGCTGGCACTGGTTGACTGCATGTAGATCATCTTGTCGACGCCGTTGACCTGCTGCTCGATGGGCAGGGCAACCGTATCGACGACGGTCTTGGCGCTGGCGCCGGGATAGCGCGTCGTCACCTGCACGGTCGGCGGTGTGACATTGGGATATTGCGCGACCGGAAGATTGAAGAGCGCCACCGCGCCGATCAACACCATGACCAACGCCAGGACGTTGGCGAGGACTGGACGCTCGATGAAGAAGCGGGAAATCATGGGAACCGCCTTCTGGCCGGAGCGTCAGGGCTTCGTGGGGGAAGGCGCGGCGGCAGGCGCCGATGCCGGAGTGGCGGGCGCCGGGTTATTGGTCGCCATGGTGCCGGTCTGAGGATTGACCTTGCTGCCAGGCACGGCGCGCTGGAGACCGTTGATGATCACCTTGTCCCCGGCTTCAATTCCCTTCTCGATCACGCGGAGCTGGCCTTCCAGGCGGCCCGTCGTCACCGGGCGTTGCTGGACGACGCCGTCTGAACTCACGACGAGCACGTAGCTGCCGAGCTGGTTCCGGCCGATGGCGGTATCATCCACGAGCAGTGCGTTCTGCGGCGGCCCGACGGGAATGCGAACCCGTACGAACAGGCCCGGTATCAGCGCCAGATCCTTATTGGGGAAGACGCCACGGACTTCGAGGGTGCCGGTGCTCGGATCGACCTGAGGGGCGATGTAGTCGATCGTGCCGCGATATGGAAAGTCCGACTGGTCCTGGAGGCCGATCTCGATCGGGACGTTATGTATCTCAGTGAGATTGCGGCCAAGGCGGGCGAGTTCCGCCTTGATCTGGAGCACAATCTGCTCGCTGACCGTGAAATAGGTATAGATCGGATCAACCTGCACGATCGTCGCGAGCTTGGTGGGGCCGGAATAGCCGACGAGCGCTCCGACGTCGACCAGATGGCGCGTTACGATGCCGTCGAACGGCGCGCTCACCTGGGTATAGCCCAGCGTGATCGTCGCGAGCTGGATATTGGCCTGGTCGGCTGCGATCTGCGCGGTCGCCTTGTCCAGATTGGTCTTGGCGTCGTCAATGGCGCGCTGGGAGGCGAAGTCCTGTTTGCCGAGCTGCAGCTGTCGGTTGTACTCGGTCTGCGCATTGGCCTGTGTCGCCTGCGCCGAGGCAAGCCCGGCCTTCTGCAGGTCAAGCTGTGCCTGATATTGGTCACGCTGGATGGTGAACAGCAGCGTGTCCTTTGTGACCAGCGCGCCGTCCTTATAGCTGATGGAATCGAGGAACCCCTGCACGCGGGCCTCGAGATCAACCGAGTTCACGGCTGCGGTATTGCCGGTGAATGAGAGATAGCGCTGGACCGGCTGCTGGACGGGCGTGGCCACGAAGACCTGCGGCGGCGGCGGCGGCACGTAGGTGTTCTTGTCGTTGCAGGCTGCCAGCGTCAGCAGCATCAGCGCGACCGCACCAACGCCGCTCCGGCCGGCAATGCGCGGGAATCGAGCACTCGCGATCTCACGAAAGCCCAAGCTCACGATAGCCCGGCTGGTATGTGTGACATGCCCGTCAAACGCCATGCGATCCCCCAAGAATACCCGCGACACCAGATCTCCGCAGCGCGGGCGGAATGCTCAAACCAAACGCCTCCGGGTCCGCTCTTTTCAGCGGTCACGGAGGTCCAACAGTGCAGGAGGCCGGGATACTTGGTCGCGGCCTGTTGTTCCATCGATGCCCGCGATCGTGACGCGCCGGCCCAGAACCCGCGCTGAACTCGCAGAATCGATCACGTTGTCTGTGCTTGGACGGTCCCGTCCAAACGCAGCTTGACCTAGAACGGGTTGGCGACAACCTGATAAACGGCCCGGCCGTTGGAGTAATAAGGCCTGTAGAACGTCGAGCCGCAACGGTAGTAGCGTACGCCGCTCACCGTGGCCGCGATGCAGCCACCGGGAAGGCTGGCAAACATAGCACCGATCGGTGCAGCGGTTGTGACAGGCGGTGGCGCATAATAGACAGGCGGTGGCGCCGCCGCCGCTGCTCCGAGTGCCGCTCCCGCAGCAAGACCCGCTACCGCGCCAACCGCCGCTGCGGCTCCGGGTGACGGACCGCCATAGCCCCAGCCATAGCCCCACCCCGGCCGAACGACCGGACCGCCCCAGGCGGCCCCTCCGTGCCAGGCGTGAAAGCCTCCAGCCGGACCGCGCCAGGCGCCGCCACCGTGATAGGCAACCCAAGCCGATGCCGGCGCCGTTGCGGCGAGGACGACAACGGCGGCCCCGGCCGCGGCGAGCGCAAAGCGGCGGTTCAATTTACGCCGCGAGGATGCGCCGCTGGTCGTCATCGTGTCCTGACCAGTCATTTCACACCGCATCGGACATCTCTCTTCGTTTGAAACAGAAAGTCGTGGTTTGTCGGTCATTGCGAGACGGGCAGAAAGTCGATCTTCGCATCCGATTTGCCGGGCGAGAAGCGGAACGCCGAATCAGGACGGTTGCGGAACTCCCAGTCCTTGAAGGACACTGTGAATCGCGGCGACTTCGGCACATCGAGGTAAGTGACCGTCATGAGGCGCGGCAGGTCGGTCTTCGCATCGAGCCAGAGCTGGTATTCGACGCCGGGCTTCGCGAAGGCGAGATGCCGGACGGCCTTCCCATCGACGATGGTCTGGCCCACGTCATAGGCGTTCGTCAGGCCGCTGGCGAGCTGGCTGTAGGGGTCGCTCACGAGGAAGTCGGCCATGGGGAAGTGGATACCCCGCTTTTGCGCCACGTCGGTCAGGAAGGCATCGAGCGTGTCCGGCGCCTCGGCGACCGCATAGAGCTTGGCCTTGTCGTCGAAGATCGTGACGGACTTGCCGTCGTAATACACGTCGACTTCGCCATTGCCGCCCTTGATCTCCGCTTTCAGCTTATTGGGCCGTTTCACGTCCACTTCGGCGGTGTCGAAGAAGGTCAGCATCTGGCCCTGGCTGGAGGGAACCTCCCGCGAACCCGTTGTTTCGACCGAGAAGGATTTGGCGTCCGCGATGCGCCCCGTTGCTTTCTTCAGGAGGTCGAGCACCGCTTGGTCGACGATGGGCTTTGTACCATCCGCGGGCGCGGCGGAGGAGCCGGGTGATGTCCCCTGCGCGGTCTGGGCATAGGCAGTGGTCGTCAGAGGCGGCAGGAAGAGTGATACGCCGATGGCGAGCACCGCTCCCCAGCGCGCGCAGCCTGCCCGATTCAGCTCAAGCGCCATTAAAGCGAATCCCTGTCCGTATGCGGATGATTTTGCTTACGGCCAAGCCTTCGTCTTTCACCATTGTCCTGTCAATAGCCTATGGCCTCACGTGGTGAATTTCCGGCCGCGATCGTTGTTAACGCGCAAGTCTGTCCCGTTAGACAGTCAACCCCCAGTCTTCATTGCCGGCGAAACAAGCCCACGCAGGTTTGGAGCCGCGGCTCATTGTATCGCTTCCAATCTAGATCCTTGCGGGGGGAGCGGTGGCTTTATAACCTGCTCGTTACAACAAGGCGTGGCGCCCTGCGACTGGGTAGCGCCCCGCGAGGGAGAAACGCGTGAGCAAGACGACCGACGACGACGTTCCGACCGCGCCGGACGAAGCCAGGATCCGGCCGCGGCGTGCCATTTCAGAGCTCCGGAGCCAGCGCTGGTACGGGGACCCCGGCCTCAGGGCTTTCGGGCACCGCTCCCGCACCTTCCAGATGGGCTACACGCGCGCTGACTTCATGGGCAAGCCGGTGGTCGCCATCGTCAACACCTGGAGCGACATCAACCCCTGTCACAGTCATTTCAAACAGCGCGTGGAAGAGGTGAAGCGCGGCATCTGGCAGGCCGGCGGCTTCCCCGTCGAACTGCCGGCGATGTCCTTGAGCGAGCCCTTCGTCAAGCCGACGACGATGCTCTATCGCAATTTCCTCGCCATGGAGACCGAGGAACTCCTGCGCAGCCATCCGATGGATGGCGTCGTGCTGCTCGGTGGCTGCGACAAGACCACGCCGGCGCTCCTCATGGGAGCGATCAGCATGAACCTGCCGGCCATCTTCGTGCCCGCCGGGCCGATGCTGCGCGGCAACTGGGCGGGTAAGGTGCTGGGCTCCGGCAGCGATACCTGGAAATACTGGGCGGAGAAGCGCGCCGGCAACCTGAGCGAGCAGGCCTGGCAGGAGATCGAGGAAGGTATCGCCCGTTCGCCCGGCCATTGCATGACCATGGGCACCGCCTCGACGATGACGGCCATTGTCGAGACGATGGGGATGACGCTGCCGGGCGCCTCGTCCATTCCCGCACCCGATTCGGGCCATGCCCGCATGGCGTCCGAAAGCGGTCGCCGGATCGTGGATATGATCCTGGAGGACCTGAAGCCGAGTGATATCCTGACCCCGGCGGCCTTTGACAATGGCATCACCGCCGATATCGCGCTGTCGGGCTCGACGAATGCCATTATTCACCTCGTGGCGATGGCCGGCCGCGTCGGGATCGACCTGCCGCTGGAGCGCTTCGACGCCATCGCCAAGCGCACGCCGGTGCTGGCGGATGTGCGCCCCTCCGGCCGCTTCCTGATGGAGGACTTCTATTATGCCGGTGGCCTCAGGGGATTGCTCAGCCGCATTACCGACCACCTCGACCTGACCGCGCTCACGGCCAATGGCCGCACGCTCGGCGAGAATCTCCAAGAGGCCGAGGTCTACAACGACGAGGTGATCCGCCCGCGCGACAATCCGCTCACGGCCTCGAGCGGCCTTGCCGTGCTCCGGGGCAATCTCGCCCCCAACGGCGCCGTCATCAAGCCGCCGGCCGCCGAGCCGCATTTGCATGTGCACACCGGCAAGGCCCGGGTGTTCCGCAATTATGACGATATGGCCACGCGCATTGACGATCCGGCGCTCGATATCGACGAGACCTGCGTGATTGTGCTGCAGAACGCCGGACCGCTTGGCGCCCCGGGCATGCCGGAATGGGGGCAGCTGCCGATCCCGCAGAAGATCCTCGCCAAGGGCGTCCGCGACATGGTGCGGATATCCGACGCGCGCATGAGCGGCACGAGCTACGGCGCCTGCGTGCTCCATGTCTCGCCGGAATCCTACCTCGGCGGCCCGCTGGCGCTGGTGCAGGACGACGACCTCATCACCCTCGACATCCCCGGCCGCCGGCTGGAGCTGCATGTGGACGATGCGGAACTTGCCCGCCGCAAGGCGGCGTGGGTGCGGCCGAAACCCCACTATGAGCGGGGCTATGGCGCGATGTTCGCCAAGCATATAACCTCAGCCGACAAGGGCTGTGACTTCGATTTCCTGCACGCCGGCGCGCCGACGGCCGAGCCGGAAATCCACTAACGCGGGAAGGGCGCAGGCTCTGTGGCTCGCGCCGCTTCTACGGCTTTCGTCGAACATGGGCATGTCGCGCTGGCGTTCCACTTGTATCGATGTAAGATGACATACGAGATAGGCTCCTGTCCGGTGTGGTGAACGGAGGACTTGAGACGCAGCTTGATCGGCCGAACGACCTTGCGGAACGAGCCATCATCCTTGAGCCGGCAAGTTGTCCCTTCAGGCGATGGTGAGTGAGGCCGAGAGCCGGAGACGACCGACGAGAACGGTCGCCCGGCGGACAATCGAGAGCTGCCCGATACCTTTCGATCAAAGAGTCGAGCGGTATCCAGGCAAGGTTTTCGTGCCACGGCTTGCAGATGTGCGGGGCTGTTTGCTTCTGACGATGAATAAAGTCCATACTTTTCTATAGATCTGTAGGAATTATCGTTGTCGTAAATAAAAAATAATTCACTGGGGAGTGATACGAGATGATCTTTACGGCGAGAGCATTATTGCGTTCTTGCGCGGCGGGGGCATTCTTGGTTGCCGCGCTGCCTGTCCTTGCGGCTGATTACAAGGAGGCGCCGGCGCTGGCCGCGGCCGTCAAGGGTGGCCAACTGCCATCGGTCGACAAGCGTCTGCCCGAGCATCCTGAGGTGGTGAAGCCGCTGAATGCCATCGGCACCTACGGCGGGCAGCTGCGCTTTGGTCTCCGGGGCTCCTCGGACCACAACCACATTCTGCGCATGGTCGGGAACCAGGGCCTGGTGCGCTGGGATCCCGAATATACGAAAATCGTGCCGAATGTCGCGGAAAAGGTGGATGTCAGCCCGGATGGCAAGGTTTTCACCTTCACCTTGCGCAAAGGCATGAAATGGTCGGACGGCAAGCCGTTCACCGCCGATGACATTCTCTTCAATGTCGACGATCTCATCCTCAACGCCGATTTTGCCGCGCCACAACCCCGCTACATGACGGGTGGCGTGCCTATGAAGGTCGAAAAGATCGACGATGCGACGGTAAAGTTCACCTTCACAGAGCCCTATGGCGACTTCCTGGCGGAGCTCGCGAGCCCGCTCGGGCAGCATCCGGTGCTCTATGCGAAGCACTATTGTTCGCAGTTCCATCCCAAGTACAACCCCAATATCGCGGATACGGTCAAGGCCAACAACGCCTCCGACTGGAAGAACTTGTTCCTGCAGAAATGCGGCGACATTGAAATTCCGGCGCGCTGGGGCAATGTCGATCGCCCGACCCTCGATCCCTGGGTGGCGAAAGACCCCTATACCGGCGGGTCGACCCGGGTGGTTATGGCGCGCAATCCTTATTTCTGGCAGGTCGATACGGACGGCAACCAGCTGCCTTACATCGATGAGCTGAATGCGCCGATCGCTCAGGATGTGGAAAGCCTGATCCTGGCGGCCATCGGTGGTCGCATCGATTTCGGCCTCCGTCATCTCGACGCCCCGGCCAACCGCGCCGTGCTCGCGGAGAACCGGACCAAGGGTGGTTACGAGATGTTCGAGGCGTCCGCCGTCGGCGGCACCAATATGGTGATCAATCTCAACCTGATGTCGAAGGACAAGGAACTGAGGGAGCTCTTCAACAAGAAGGATTTCCGCATCGCCCTGTCGCACGGCATGAACCGCAAGGAAATCATCGACACCGCGCTGCTCGGCGACGGCGAGCCCTGGCAGAACGGCCCCTTCGAGAATCACCCCAATTTCCACAAGCGCATCGCGACGCAGTATCTGGAGTATGACGAAGCCAAGGCGAATGCGTTGCTCGACGGCCTCGGGCTCACCAAGCGCGGCCCGGATGGCACGCGTCTTCTCCCCAGCGGCAAGCCGATCAAGTTCAAGATCGACGTCATCCCCACGCTGCAGCCCGAGCAGGTGGACATGCTGCAGCTCATCGAGCGGCAGTGGGCCAAGATCGGCATCGACATGGATGTGAACTCGCTGGAGCGCACGTTCTTTTACGAACGGACGTCCAACAGCAACGACCATGACGCGGCGGTCTGGGGCGGCCAGGCGAGCTGGGTGCCGGGGGAAATCCCGCAGCAGATCGTGCCCGTGCACCACGACTCGCGCTGGGGCATCCCGTGGGTGCAGTGGTACAAGACAGGTGGCAAGCAGGGCGAGGAGCCGCCGGCTTCGGTGAAGGAGCGTATGAAGCTCTATGACGAGGCGCGCGCGACGACGGATCCGGAGAAGCGGCGGGCGCTGATGCTTAAGATCGCCGATATCGCCGCTGACGAGTTCGAGGTGTTCTCGGTGACGAAGGCCCTGCCGACCTATGGCATTGCCAAGACGAACCTCAAGAACGTCCCGGCCACGATGCCGAGCTCCTGGTACTATCCTACGCCCGCGCCGACCCTGCCGCAGACGTGGTTCTGGGCCAAGTGACGCCTCGAAATGACGTAGTGGCATAACGGTTTGTGCTGGCCATGTGTCGATCATGCCCCTGGCTCCGCGGAGCCAGGCAGCTTTCGGGGCCAGCACATCCCCGATCTGTGACAGGAACGCCCCAGCCGATAGCGGCAGTCAATCGGGCGCGCCAGAAGATGATCGTTGGAGATGATCGCTGATGCTCATCACCTATATCATTCGCCGCATCTTGTGGTCCGTGCCGTTCTTGTTCGTCGTCTCGCTGATTGCCTTTGCCCTCATCCAGGCTCCGCCGGGCGACTACTTGACGACATTCGCCGCGACGCTCGCGCAGTCGGGTGATGTCGTCGACCATGAGCGCCTCGAACTCCTGCGGGAGCGCTACGGCCTCGATCAGCCCTTCATCGTCCAGTACTGGAAATGGATTACCGGCGTTCTCGTCGGCGATTTCGGCATTTCCTTCGAGTGGCAGCAGCCTGTCTCCAATCTCATCTGGGAGCGCATGGCCTTGTCCGTGACGCTGGCGATGTCGACGCTGCTGTTCACCTGGGCGGTCGCCTTTCCCATCGGCGTCTATTCTGCCGTCAAGAAGTACACGTTTGGTGACTATGTCATCACGGCGGTCGGCTTCATCGGCCTTGCCATGCCGAGCTTCCTCGTCGCCCTTGTGCTCATGTATATCGCCGTCGTATTCTTTGGCAGCGATGTATCGGGCCTGTTCTCGGAGGAGTTCGAGAAGGCGCCATGGTCCTTTGCCAAGATCGGCGACCTCCTGTCCCATCTCTGGCTGCCGGTGATCATCCTCGGGCTTGGTTCCACGGCCAGCCTCACGCGCATCATGCGCGCCAATCTGCTGGATGAACTGCACAAGCCCTATGTGACGACCGCCCGCGCCAAGGGGCTGTCAGAACTCCGGCTCATTCTCAAATATCCCGTACGGATGGCGCTGAACCCCTTTGTATCGACCCTGGGCTGGGCATTCCCGCAGCTCATCAGCGGGGCGGTCATCACCGCCTTTGTGCTCTCCCTGCCGACATCGGGGCCGCTTCTGCTGCAGGCGTTGCTCGCGCAGGACATGTATCTCGCCGGTGCGTTCATCCTGCTGCTCTGCTGCCTGTCGGTCGTCGGGATGCTCGTCTCCGACATCCTGCTCGCGGTCATCGACCCGCGCATCCGCTACCGGTGAGGGGAGATCGCTGATGAGTGTCGTCGCCGATCCACATATCGATCCGAATGCTGATCCCCGCGCGATTGCCGGCGAGGACAGCGCGTCGCAATGGCGGTTGATTTGGGGCACCTTCCGTCGTCATCGTCTTGCGATGACAGGCGCGGTGGTGGTCATAGCCTTCTATCTCGTCGCGCTCTTCACGGAATTCCTGGCGCCGTTTGATCCGGACGCGCCATCATCGCGTGATGTCTATCATCCGCCGCAGATGATCCATCTGTTCGACACCACCGCGGACGGAAGCTGGGCATTTCGGCCCCATGTGAACGGCATGAAATTGTCCCGGGACCGCTTCACGCTCAAGACGACTTTCGCGCCGGACCCGGACAAGAAGATCTATCTCACCTTGTTCGGCAACGGCACACCTTACAAGCTGTGGGGGCTGATCCCGATGGAGAAGCGATTGATCGCCGCGGTCACGCCCGGCGAGCGCTTCTATCTCCTTGGGGCCGACCGGCTGGGTCGCGATATGTTGAGCCGCATCATCGCCGGGACGCGCGTCTCGATGTCGATCGGCCTCGCCGGCGTCGCCGTCAGCCTTCTCCTTGGCCTCGTGCTCGGCGGGGTCTCCGGTTACTACGGTGGCTGGGTCGATACGGGGGTGCAGCGGCTTATCGAGCTCAAGCTCTCCCTCCCGACAATCCCCATCTGGCTGGGGCTGAGCGCGGCCCTGCCGCAGGACTGGGCGCCGCTGACCCGCTATTTCGCCATCACCCTGATCCTGTCGCTCGTTGGCTGGACGGAGCTGGCGCGCGTGGTGCGCGGACGTTTCCTGGCCTTGCGGACAGAGGATTTCGTCGTCGCCGCGCGGCTTGATGGTGGCAGCAAGGCGCGCGTCATCTTCCGCCATATGATGCCGTCGATGGTCAGCCATATCATCGCCTCCGTCAGCCTCGCCATCCCGGTCATGATCATCGCCGAGACGTCCCTGTCGTTCCTCGGCCTCGGCCTCCTGCCGCCCACGATCTCCTGGGGTGTGCTTCTCAAGGAAGCGCAGAACGTGCGCAGCATTGCCCAGGCACCCTGGCTGTTCGCGCCGGGCGTGGCCGTCTGTGTCGCGGTTCTCGCTCTCAATTTCCTCGGCGACGGCCTGCGTGACGCGGCCGATCCCTATGCGCAGGAGGGCCGCTGATGAGCGGGAATGCCGATCGTCTCCCCGGCTCAACGAAAGGCGCCGCGGGCTCGGGGCGTGAGCCCCTGCCGGTTCTGGAAGTCAGGAACCTCGTCACCGAATTCGCCACGCGACGCGGCGTGTTCCGGGCGGTGGACGATGTGACATTGTCGCTCTATCCCGGCCGCACGCTGTGTGTCGTGGGGGAAAGCGGCTCCGGCAAGAGCGTGACGGCGCGGTCGATCCTCCAGATCGTCGACCCGCCCGGCAAAGTCGCCTCCGGCCAGGTTCTGCTGCACCGCCATCTCACGGCGCGCGGGCGCGGCGCGGAGAACACGGTGGATCTCGTCAGCCTCGATCCGCGCTCGTCGGCGATCCGTTCGATTCGCGGGCGTGACGTCGCGATGATCTTCCAGGAGCCGATGAGCTCATTGTCGCCGGTGCATCGCATCGGCGACCAGATCGGCGAGGTCATCCGCCTGCACGAGCATGTCTCGAAGAAGGAGGCGCGGGCGCGAACCATCGAGCTCCTGCGCAAGGTCGAGATCCCCCGGCCGGAGGTGGCGATCGACCGCTACCCCTTCGAATATTCCGGCGGGATGCGCCAGCGGGCTGTCATTGCCATGGCATTGGCCTGCAACCCCGCCGTCCTGATCGCCGATGAGCCGACCACCGCGCTCGACGTGACGATCCAGGCCGAGATCCTGGCGTTGATCCGCCAGCTCCAGCGCGACAGCGACATGGCCGTGATGTTCATCACCCATGACATGGGCGTTGTCGCCGAGATCGCCGACGACATCGCCGTGATGCGTTTCGGCAAGATGGTGGAGCGCGGCGACGTGTTCTCGATCTTCGAGAAGCCGCAGCACGACTACACCCGCCACCTGCTCAATGCCGTGCGGGAGCTCGACCGGCCATCGGAGCGGCGCCTCGCCATGCGGGCGAAGGCGTCGCCCGGCAAGCCGATCCTCGTTATGGCGGACATGCGCAAGGAATTTCCCTTCGCCACGGGCTTCCTGGGGTTGAAGCACGATTCCATCATCGCGGTGCAGGATGCGAGCCTCGAGCTGAAGGCCGGCGAGAACCTCGGCATCGTGGGCGAGTCCGGGTCGGGCAAGACGACGCTCGGCCGCTGCCTGCAGCGCGTCCATCCCGTCACATCAGGCCGCATCCTCTATACGGACCGGCACGGCAAGACGATCGATCTGGCGCCGCTGTCGGACAACCAGTTGAAGGAGCCCTGGCGCGACATTCGCATGGTGTTCCAGGATCCGTTCTCATCGCTCAATCCGCGCATGACCGTCGGGCAGATCATCGGCGAGCCGCTGCTCGTCAACGGCAGCTTGAGCGGTGCTGCGCTGAAGGCCCGGGTCGCGGAGCTTCTCGGGCTCGTCGGCCTGCCGGCCTCGGCTGCGGAGCGTTACCCCCATGCCTTCTCGGGCGGGCAGAGGCAGCGCATCTCGATTGCGAGGGCGATCGCGCCTGACCCGCGCATCATCATCGCCGACGAAGCGTCGTCGGCGCTCGATGTGAGCCTTCGGACGCAGATCCTTGATCTGATGCTCGACCTGCAGGAGCGGCTCGACCTCAGTTTCATCTTCATCAGCCACGATATCGCGGTGATCCGCTATTTCTGTGATCGCATCGCGGTCATGCACCGGGGCCGCATCGTCGAGACGGGCGAGACGGAGACCGTCTGCTCCAACCCCCAGCATGCCTATACGCAGTCCCTGCTTTCGGCTGTTCCGGTCGCCGACCCGCGCCGGCGCGGCATGACGCATCGCTTCCGTTATCGTGAACCGCTCGAAGGGTGAAAACGTAGTCCCATGAAGATCACCGCCGTCAAAACCTATCTGATGCAGGTCGGATCGCGCCCGGCCACGACCAGCGCGTCGCAGGAAGGGGCTGCGCAAGATAACGCAGGAAAAGATAACGCAGGAAAGGATAGCGCGGGGCTTGGCGCCGACGCCGACTTCCGCGGATCGCGCAACTGGCTGTTCGTGAAGATCTTTACCGACGAGGGCATCACCGGCGTCGGCGAATGTTCCGGTTGGCCACGCGTCATCGAGACGGCGGTCAAGGACTATGCCTCGATCCTCGTTGGCGAGGAGGCCGGCGATATCGACCGGCTGTGGCACCGCCTCTATGTGGCCTCGATGGGGCACGGCGTTCTCGGCACGGTCGGCGGCGGCGCGTTGACCGGGATCGAAATGGCTTTGTGGGACATCAAGGGCAAGGCGCTCGGCCAGCCGGTCTGGAACCTGCTCGGCGGTCGCTTCCGCGATCGCATCCGCGTCTACGGTCATGCCAAGACCCCGGAGCGCGCGCGCGATCTGATGGGGCGCGGATACACCGGCGTGAAGGTGAGTTTCACGGGTGCCGTCGATATCGACAGCGTGGCGGCGGTGCGCGACGCCGTGGGGCCGGATGTGGACGTGATGGTCGACGCGCATGGTCCGTCGTGGATGACGCCCCAGGACGCGATCATCGTCGGCCGCGCCATGGAGCCGCTCGACCTCCTGTTCTTCGAGGATCCGGTGGCACCTGAGAGCCTCGACGCGCTGGCGCGGGTTCGCGATTCCGTGGATATCCCGCTCGCCGCCGGTGAGCGTGTCAGCACGATCTGGGGAATCCGCCCGTATATCGAGCGCGACCTCGTCGATGTCATCCAGCCCGATACCGGCCGCGCCGGCGGCATCACGCAGATGCGCAAGATGGCGGCCATGGCGGAGGGACATTTCATCACGATGGCGCCGCATTCCGGTTCGCTCGGACCGGTCGCGGAATTCGCGGCGCTCCATGTGATGGCGACCATTCCCAACGCGCTCATGCTGGAGCGTGTCGAGTTTGATTGGCCGGGTCGCTACGAGGTCGTCGAGCCGGTGCTGAAGGTCGTCGATGGGCATCTGCCGGTGCCGACCGCGCCGGGTCTCGGTGTCGATATCGTCGAGGAGGAAGTGGCGCGCTACCCGAGCCGGCGCAACGTCGCCGACATGCCGCCCGAGGACGGCTGGGCCTATGAGACGGGCACAGTCAGCGAGAATGTCTATTTCCAGGCGCGCCTGCGACGGCGGGCGAAGCTGACGCGCACGGGCGGGTGAGGGGCTTTCGCTCAGCAGTCATGGCCGGGCTCGTCCCGGCCATCTCGATTCGGCGAGGCGCTGCGATGGCCGCTTCTTACCTCTCCCCGGCGGGGAGAGGTCGGGCGCGTAGCGACCGGGTGAGGGGGCTTTTGACCCCGGAGCGCATACCCCCTCATCCTGTCCTTCTCCCCGCCGGGGAGAAGGGACGCTCACGATGACGGGCCGCGTTCAATGAGCGGCCCCAACAGCCCCCCGCCTTTCAATCCCGAGGCACTGTCCTTGGCCCGTGAGGATCGAGCCCGAGCGCCTGCATGGCGCCGATGATATAGCCGTAGCAAAAGGCGAAGGCCGTGCCCTGGGGGTCCGGGCTGGACACCTTGGGCGCATGATCCGGCATGACCATGTATTTGTAGCCGACATCGGCATAGAGCTTGAGCGCGGCGACCATGTCCATGTCGCCCTCGTCCGGGAAAGTCTCCATGAAATCGAGGCGGCGCCCCCGGATGTTACGGAAATGCACGTTGAAGATCTTGCCGCGTTCGCCGAACCAGCTGATGACATCGGCGATTTCGCGAGCAGGGTCTTCCAGCATCTCGCCGACGGTGCCCTGGCAGAAATTGAGCCCGTGATAGGGGCTTTCATGCATCGTCACGAAGCGCTTCAGCCCCTCGACCGTGCCGAGCACGCGGGTGACACCGCGATAGCCGGGCGGAGTGTAGGGATCGTGCGGATGGCAGGCTAGCCGCACCTTCACGGAGGTGGCCGCTGGCACGACGCGTGCCAGGAAATAGTCGATCCGCTCCCAGTTCTCTTCCTCCGGGAGAATGCCGGCGCGTCCGGGCGCGGCTTCATGATCAGCCTTGTCCCAGCGGAAGGCCTCATTGATGGAACCGCCGCGCCCGGCCTCCGGTGCCGTGCGCGGAATGCCGATGATGTTCATGTTGTATTTGACAGCGGGGATGCCGGCGCGCGCCACGCGGTCCAGCAGGGCGCAGATCGAATCGATCTCCCGGTCGCGCTCCGGGCTTTTGCCGAGCAGGATATGCGGACTGCGGCTGTCCTCGATGGGATGGGATTTCAACGGCAGTTCGACCATGTCGAGCACGAGGCCGAAGCTCTCGATATGAGCGCGGTGCCGCTCGAGGTCATCGAGCGTCCAGTCATGGGGATTACCGGGCGGATCGGCGCAGACATGGCGGACGCCCAACTGCGCCATGACCCGATAGTCGTCGTCCGTGCGGGCCTTGAACTGCGTGCCTACAAACATTATCCACTCCTCAGTCACGCGGCGGCGGCCGGGCTGCCCCATCGGCCTCTTGGGCAAGCCTCGAGGGACAACCAAGACACTCCTGGGACATCCAAGACTCAAGGGACGTCATTGGGATCTGCTGTGAATTCCGTTGAAACGAAGCGGGATCCCTGGAACTCTTCCGCAATCGGATCGTCACCCCGGATGTGGCCGACCTCGGCCGCGTAGGCTTCCGATTCATCCTGCGGATCGTAGCCGAGCCGGTAGGCGTTGCTGTTGTCCCACCAGGCACGCTTGTTGCGCGAAATGCCGAAGACGATCTCGTTCATGTAGTCAGCCGTCAGGCCGACACTCACCAACTGCGCCATGTCCCGGTGGGAGATCCAGGTCGAGAGGGCACGTGCGTCCGTCGGTGTTGGTGTGAAGGAGCCGATGCGCATGCCGAAGCCGCGCACGCCGTATTTATACGCATAGAGGTAGGCGAGATCCTCCATGAAGGCCTTGGACAGCCCGTAGCGGCAGTCAGGCCGATGGGCGCCCCGATGATCCAGCGTCTCGCTGCGCCGGGTGAAGGCGATGGCGTGGTTCGAACTGGCATAGACGATGCGGTCGATACCTTCGTGGCGCGCCGCTTCCCAGACGTTGATCGAGCCGATGATGTTGGGCTCCAGGATCTCCGGCCAGGGGCTCTCGCGCGGATTCCCGCCGCAATGGATGATGGCGTCCACATCACGGCAGGCGCGCCGGATGGCCTCGCTGTCCTTGAGGTCGCATGCAATGGCGTCCTCGTGCGCCCCAATGTCCTTCAGTGGAATGATGTCAGACAAGATAAGGCGCTCATATTGCCCCCTGAGCGCGGTCCGTAACATCCCACCGATGCGGCCGCCCGCGCCGGTGATGAGCACGCGATTGATGGTACGCGCCATTCCTCCCCCTCCAGATCCGCTGTTTCGCGCAACGGTCAAACCGATCCGGGTCTCAACGCCCGGTCACGGCATGTCTGACGGAATACCTGCCTCGCCAACTGGCCAGCTTCTCCATTGTGCAAGGAGGTCGGACGAATGTCGACGGGAAAGACGTGAGGCCAGATGAAAAGCGTCGCCCACGACCGGACGCGCGCCGTGAAGCGCTTGCCGGGCGCATCCGCGGATCGAGGAACGCGATGTCATGAGGCCACACCGGACGGGCTCCGCGTCGATCGCGGCCCGCCATCCGGCTTTGAATCAACGCCCACGCAACGTAAGCGCGGCAGTATTTGTCACCATCATCTGAAATTATTTCGGAACAGGCCTTCATTGCGAACGTTATTTGCTGGAGCTTCGAAAAATAAATCTTGCCCAAGCATCAACAGCTCGAACTTGTCAATTTCTCGTAATATGGAGGATGGAATGAGTATGTTCGGGAAAGACATAAAGACGATGGATGATCTGTTTGTTCATACGCTCCAGGACATCTATTATGCTGAGAAGAAAATCGCCAAAGCTTTGCCGAAGATGGTGAAGAAGGCGACTAACGCTGAACTCAAGAAGGGCTTCGAGACCCACCTTGATGAAACAAAGAATCACATTGCCCGCGTGGAGGAAGTCTTCCGCATGCATGGCGCCAAGGCAAAGCCCGTGGAGTGTCCGGCGATTGACGGAATCATCGAGGAGACTGAGGAAATCGCCGGTGACGTCGATGACCCGCGCGTTCTCGATGCCGCGCTGATCGCGGCGGGGCAGGCTGTCGAACATTACGAGATGACACGCTATGGTACGCTCGTGGCTTGGGCGAAGGAACTCGGCCGTGACGATTGCGCGAAGGTTCTCCAGCAGAACCTTGATGAAGAGAAGGCGACGGACCGGAAGCTGACAAAGCTGGCCGTCGGCACCATCAATATGCAGGCGGCCGAATAGGCGCTGGCAGATCGTGCTGCTGAAGCCAATCCGCGGCATATGGCCGTTTTCCAACGGGTCAGCTCACGATTCATCTGGACGCCTGTTCTCCGCGGCGTGCAAAAACAGGCGGAGAAGTCATGAGGCGGTGAAGTCTTTACCGTCTTTATGACGTGAAACGGTTGCCGGGGGGCAGGCTACGTGAAGGAAGCGACTGGCGTGGGGGCGGCTCTTCTGTCGAGCGCTCTCGGCGGGACGGCGATTGTCGCGTCCCGCCATACGGCGGCTGACGTTGGCGCGCTGATGCTCGGGATCATCCGTTTCGGGGTCGGCTTTGCCGTGCTTCTTCCAGTCGCCGTTCTGCGCCAGGAGCGCTGGCCGCCGCTGCGGGACTGGTCCGCCGTGATAGGCCTTGGCGTGCTGTTTTTCTGCGTCTTCCCCATTCTTTTCAACTATTCGGTCGTCTATACCACCGCGGGACGAGCGGCTCTCGCACTGGCGACCGCGCCGCTTCTGACGATGGCTGTGAGTGCGCTCCTGAAGGTCGAGCCGCTGACCACCCGCAAGACGGCGGGCGTCCTGGTGGCGACCGCGGGTGTCGCGGTGTCGCTGTTCTCTGGCCTGTCGGACGCGCCACCCGGCGCGTGGCGAGGTGATCTGCTCATGGTGGGCGCGGCTCTGGGGATGGCCCTCTATACGGTGTGGTCACGCCCCTATGTGAGGCGTTCCGGCACTTTATCATTCTGCACGATGGGCATGGGTGCCGGCGTTCTCGCCCTCGCCCTTGTTTTGTCCCTTACTTCGGCTGCTGACATGCGCGCGGGCCTTCTGCAGGCATCAACCTCGCAGATCTGGACGCTCGCGTATCTCGGCGTCGTGTGCGGCGCGCTCATGTTTATTCTCTGGGCCTATGCCCTTGCGCGCACGACCCCGACCCGCGTCGTCGTCACGGTGACGCTCAATCCCGTGGTCGCCGGCCTTCTCGCCGCCCTTGTTCTCGACGAGGCGGTGACCTGGAATCTTGTCGTCGGCCTCGTCGCCGTCGCCTTCGGCATTCGTTTGGCGACGACCCAGGGGCGTCCGGTCAAGGCTCAAGGCGCGTCAACGTTAATGTGACGTTTTCCAAGCCGTATGAACAATATTCGTCTTTGGATTGCATCGCGGCGTATAAGATAATATCTGCACGTTCAAATGAACCGCAGGATGCAAGCCATGCGCTCCCAGGCACTCGCCTTGACGGCAATCACACTCGCGACGAGTCTCGTCGTATCGGCTGCAGCCGAGGCTCAAAACCGCCAGCCGCGGACTATCCGCGTCCAGCCGCGCAGCTTCCTCGATCCAGGCACGGTCGTGCCGGTCGGCTCGCTCTCCGGCTATGTCACAGCCGGCAGCATTCTCAGCTCCCCAGCCCCCACGCTCGCCGCGCAGCCCCAGTATGAAGCGCTGCCGCCGCGCATCGGCGCTGGCCGCAACCCGTTCCCCAAGGTCTATCTGACGCCGCCGCTGGCTGATCCGGCTGCCCGCTGATCTGGCCTGAAGCCTCATCCGGGGATCATCTGGTCTCCGGTTCGCGCTGGAGTGAAAGCCTGTCCGTTCAGACAGGCTTTTTTCGTCCCGACGGGGATGAGGCTGGAGCGACTGAGGGTTGGGGCGAGGGGGGATCGCTTCCTGAGAAGGTTCCCTCATGCGTCAAGCCAGAATGTCAAACGCGCTAACGCGCCTGAACGGTCAGCATCTTGAGGGCGAACGCGCCGAACAGGCTTGCAAAGCCGTAGTCGATCGCCCGCATGACGCGGGGACGGCGCTTCAGCGCTCCGACGACCTTGTCCGCAGCCAGCACCAGCGCGATCGACAGGGGCGTGGCGACCACAACGAAATAAAGCCCCAGGAACCACAGCTTGCCCGAGGCATGGGGGTCGCTCGCCTCTACGAATTGCGGAAGGAACGTCACAAAGAACAGGACGACCTTCGGGTTGGTGAGATTGATGCCGAGGCCCACGAGAGCCGTGCGCCACAGGGGCATCGGCTTCGCCTGCCGCGTTGCGTCGACACTCAGCGCGGATCCATGGCGGATTGCTTCGAACGCGAGCCACAACAGGTAAAGCGCGCCGACGACCTTCAGGATCGTGAAGGCCGTGACCGATGCCGCGAGCAGGGCGGTCACGCCGAGCGCGGCGAGCATGGTCTGAACGCAGCAGCCGGCCGTCGTGCCGAATAGCGCCGCGAAGCCCTGGCGGCGGCCGCCGGACAAGGTCTTGGCGAGCATCAGGCTCATGTCGGGCCCTGGCGTCACGAACAGGACGATGCAGGCAAGCGTATAGGTCAGGATGATCGTGGTGGACGGCAGAAACGTCATCATCGTCGCGGGATCCGCACTGGAACGGCCCTGTGAGAAGGAGGCCGCAGCCCCCCTGTCCGCTAAAGGCCGTCGCTTTTGGCCGCGCCGAGAATCACGCTTGGGCGGCCATTGTCAACTGCTTGCAGCAGGACGACGTAACCGTCGGTGCCCGGAGGCTTGGCCGTCTCCGATGAAACGTCGACGGTCATCGCTTGCCCGGACCAGTCACCGAGCTTCGTGATGCGCCTCACGACATTCGTGTAGACGACGTTGCGCCCCGTGTTCTCGCCGCGTCCGATGGCCACGTTGTGGCTGCGGGAGATCGCCAGAATCCACAGCGCCGCGGTTTGGCCAGGCTGACCCTGCGGCACCGCTATCTTCAGCGTCCCCGCATTGTCGGCGACGTCGAGGGGGATTGTCAGCGCGGTCTTGGCAAGGCTCTTGTCGATATTGCCCTTCTCGCCCTCGCCTTTATTGGCGATGGCGGCCTCGATGCTCTTGCGATCCGATCCGAGGGCGTGTCGCGATCCGTTGATCACCGCTTGCGGCGTGTAGATCTGGCCATCGCCGCGCGTCTCGGCATAGGCGCGCTGACGTTTGCTGAAAGCCTTCTCGGCGAGCGTATCCTTCCAGCCGAGATAGTCCCAGTAGGTCACGGGAAGGCTGATCGCCACGATGCTCGTGTCCTTCGCGAGCTCGCGCAAAAGGGCATCGGCCGGCGGGCAGGACGAACAGCCCTGGCTGGTGAAGAGTTCAACGACCCCACGCGGCGCATTCCCGGCGAGAGCAGGGAATGAAATCGCCAACAGGGTGGCTAGGGTGGGTAAGAGGGCAAATCTTTTTGTCATGGAGGCTGTTTCCACCATCACTGAAACGCAAATTTGCCGCCGGCGATACTCACGTTGCCTTGAGCGCGGCGACAGGCGGGCGCCAGCGGCGATGCATCCACAGCCATTGGCCCGGATCCTCTCGCACCCATGTCTCGACGACGGCCGTCATGGCGGCCATGGCGCCCTCGACATCGATCAGTCCTTCGCTGTCGCGCGGCAGATCGAGCGGAGGCGTGAGCTGCAGGCGAAAGCGCCCTCCGGGCAACCGCTGCACCCGGACACCATGCACCGGACAGTCGAACCGCCGGGCGAACTTGCCGAGGATCGGGTTTGTCCGCGCCGGCCGCCCGAAGAACGGCACGGTCACGCCGCGCGTGAAGTGCTGGTCGATCAACATGCCGAGATGCCCGCCGTCTTCCAGGACGCGGGCCATGGCGAAGGCCGCTCCTTGGCGCGCGGCTTCAAGCCCGCCCATGGTCTGGCTGCGCACTTCGTGTACCACATGCGCGATGCCGGGATCGTTGGGCGCGCGGAAAACCGCCGTCGCCGCCAGCCCATAGCGCGCCGCACAGATCGCCGGCAGCTCCCAGTTGCCGAGATGGGCCGAGAAGATAATCCCGGGCTTGCCATCGTCGCGCAGTGCCATGAAATGCTCGATGCCATCGACTTCCACACGCGCATCAAGTTGCGGGTTGTCGTGATCATAGTCGAACAGGACCGACAGATGGGCATATTCCGCGCCGGTGCGGCCAAGATTGTCCCAGGCGCTTCGGGCGATCGCGCGCCGTTCCGCCTCGCTCTTGTCGGGGAAGGCTTCGCGCAGGTTGGTCATCGCCGTGCGATGGGCGGGAAAGAGTGGCCCGATGGCGCGGGCGACGGCGCCGCCCAAGGCGCTCGAGCGGTCCGGACCCAGCGCACGGAACAGCGCGAAGACAGCGCGGACGAGCCCGATCATGGTCACTTCCGCGACCCGCGAGGCCAATCGCCGAACGATCCCGCCAAGCGAGGTCTGACGTCGTGCTGTCAAAGTCGTGCTGCTCCAGCCCTTAGAGCATTTTGCAGCCAGATAGAATCATCTGGCTGGAGCAAAATGCTCCAGATTCTATGAGATAGAGCATCGTTCCCGCGCAAAACCGCCCACACTTTTGCGCATGATGCTCTATGCGGCAGGACGCATAGACCGTCCAACCAGCTCTTGCCTGCCTACTTCCCCGAAGCAGGCGGCCGGGTCAAGAGCGGGACCGCGTTACAAGGTCACGATCACCTTGCCGAAGACCTTGCGGCTCTCCAGCCGTTCCAGGCCCAGGGCGTAGTCGGCGACATCGAAGACGGTGTCGATCACCGGCGTGATGCCGGTCGCCATCTTGTGCAACGATTGATCGATGTTACCCAGCGTGCAGCCGAAGGACCCGAAGATCTTGTACTGCTGCTGGAAGAGCTGCATCAGGTTCATCGTGGTCGATACGCCGGAGGTCGACCCGCAGGTCACCAGGCGGCCGCCACGCTTCAGGCAGAGCAGGGAGCCGTTCCAGGTATCGACGCCCACATGCTCGAACACCACGTCGACGCCCTTGCGGCCGGTGAGCTTGCGCACCACGCCCTCGAAGCGGTCGGTGCGGTAGTTGATCACATGGTCGGCGCCGAGCAGCTTGGCCTTGGCGCCCTTGTCGTCGTCGCCGACCGTGGTGATGACATGGCAGCCGATGGCCTTCGCCATCTTGATCGCCGCGGTGCCGATGCCCGAGCCCCCGGCATGGACGAGAATCGATTCGCCGGGTTCAAGCTTGGCGTTGTCGAAAAGCATGTGCTGGACGGTGCCGAAGGCAACCGGCGCGCAGGCGGCTTCCTGGAAACTCACGCCATCGGGAATCTTGACGAGAAGCCGCTGGGGCATGTTGACGAAGTCGCGGGCGAAGCCGTCGATATGGAAGCCGAGCACCCCGCCGACATTCTCACAGAGATTGTCGCGGCCTTCCCGGCAGGCCTTGCAATGCCCGCAGGTCATCGCGCCATACATGGCGACGCGATCCCCGATGTCCACATGGGTGACGTCCTCGCCCACCGCAACCACGGCGCCGGAGGCCTCAGCCCCCACGGCGAGCGGCAGCTTGCGCTTGGCGAAGGCCATGCCCCGGAAGCCCCAGACATCGATGTGGTTGAGGCCGACGGCGTGAACACGCACCTGGACTTCGCCCGGGCCGGGAGGCGGCGGCGCGGCCACCTCTTCCAGTCGCAGGTCACGGTCACCAAAAAGTTGCAGCGCGCGCATGGAATGCATCGTCACAATCTACCTGATTTTTGAGTGACGCGATCCGTAGCAGGGCACACCGCCGGCATCAACCGCCACCGCCGGATTAGGGCATCGGCCACGATACCGGGGCCGACGCTGTCGGGGCCTAGCGATGGACGCCGAGCTGTGCCGTCAGGCCGCCGTCGATCGGAATGACCGCGCCGGTGATATAGGCGGCCGGCGGGCTCATCAGGAAGGCGACAAGCCCAGCGATCTCGTCCGGCGCCGCGAAACGGCCGGCGGGGATCTGCTTCTCCATCTGCGGGCGGTAGGCCGCATAGGGGGTCATCATGTCGGTATCGATGAAGCCCGGCGCGATGTAGTTCGCGGTGACACCGCGCTTGGCGCTCTCGATCGCGAGCGTCTTGAGGTAGCTGAGCAGCGCGCCCTTGGATGCGGCATAGGCCGCGTTCCCGGCATTCGCCTGAAGCGCGGTCACCGAGCCGATGACCGCGATGCGACCCGCGCGGGCGCGGATCATCGGCCGGATGAAGGTTTTCACGAGCCGCGTCACCGACCAGAAATTGACCTGCATGGCCGCCTCCGCCTTGTCCTGCGACATCACGGCGGTCAAGGCGTCATAGGGCTGGCCGGCGTTGTGCACGAGGCCGTAGTAGACGGTATCTTCCTGCGCCGCGCAGAAGGCCTCGATCGCGGCGGTATCGGCCAGGTCGAGCGCCAGTGCGTTGACAGCCACGCCATGGGCGTCCGTCAACTCACGCGCCAGCGCGACCGCGGCGTCGCCGGAGCTGCGATAGGTGAAATCGACGGCATAGCCGCCGGCGACGAGCGTCCGCACGATGGCGGCGCCGACGCCCTTGGCCCCGCCGGTGACGAGAATGCGTTGCGGTTCGACGGAGGCTGTCATCGTATCTGCGTCAGGTCACCGGTTCGGCCGTGAACAGCAGGCAGGTGTTCTGACCGCCGAAGCCGAAGGAGTTGGAAAGCACGCGGGTCACTTGCGCGTCGCGCGCCTCGTTGGGCACCACATCGAGCGGGATCGCGGGATCGGGCACCTGATAGTTGATCGTGGGCGGCAGACGGCCATTGGCGATCGTCATCAGCGACACGACCGCCTCAATGGCGCCGGCCGCCGTCAAGGTATGGCCAATCATCGACTTGTTGGAGGAGATCGGCACCTGCGCCATGCGCTCGCCGAGCACCGTCGTCAGGCCGAGCGCCTCCATCCTGTCGTTCTCCGGCGTCGCCGTGCCGTGGGCATTGATGTAGTCCACGTCATCGGGCGTCAGCCCTGCGTCGGCAATCGCCTCGCGAATGGCGGCGATGATCGGTGCCCCGCCCGGGCTGGAACGGGTGCGGTGGAAGCCGTCGCCCTTCTCGCCGACGCCGGCGACGACGCCCAGGATCGTCGCGCCGCGCGCGATGGCTTGGTCGTAATCCTCGAGGACGAGTGCCGCGGCGCCTTCGCCCATGACAAAGCCGTCACGGTTCTTGGAGAAGGGCTTCGCGGCCTCCTCGGCCGGGTCGTTCTGGGTCGAGAGAGCCGAGAGCAGCGAGAAACGGATCAAGGCTTCCGCGTGCACCGAGCCATCAGTGCCGATGGCGAGCACGGCCTTGCTCTCGCCGCGACGGATTGCCTCGACGCCGAGCTGAATGGCTGTCGCGCCGGAGGAACAGGCGGTCGACAGCGAGATCGGCGAACCCTTGGTGCCGAAACGCTCGCGGATGCGGTCCGCGACGGTTCCGAAGAGAAAGAGGTTGTGCCAGGCCTTGAAATCGCCGGAGCCGGCCGCCTTGAGCAAATCGGCATAGGTGATGTCGCCTTGCTGGCCGGACGCCTTGGCCAGCGCCTCGCGCTGCGGCCACTCCATCTCCACGGGGGGTACGGCGATGAAAAGGCTGCCGGGAAAATCGCCGACCGAACCGATGGCCGCCTGGCTCACGGCCTCCTCGGCGGCGAGCGTTGCGAGCTGCTCGGAGAGGAGCGGTGCGCAAAACGGCTCGACGGGAATGAAATCGACTGTGCCCGCGATGGTTGTGCGCAGGCCCTCGATCGGGAAGCGGCTGATCGTGTGGATGCCGGACCGGCCCGCCGTCAGGGCGGCCCAGTTCTCGTCCTTGCCGGCGCCGAGAGAGGTGACGACGCCCATTCCGGTGACGGCAACGATCGGCCGTCCATGGCTGTCGCGGTGTTCATGACTGTCGCGGTGTTGCTGTGCCATCGTGCTCCCGCCTCAGACCGACGTCAGGAAGGCCAGGCCTTCGCCGCGCATGTGACCGACGCTGGTGACCGCGGCCTGCCTGAGATAGCTGTCGCGGATCGCTGCCGCCGCGATGGCCACGCTCAGGGGGAACTGCGCCTCGATCGTGTGGCCGATGAAGTCGCCCATGGCATGCACCGTCGTGCCCGGCATAAGCTTGGCGAGCGCGCCGCGCTCTTCCTCGGTGATGCCGGTTATGCCCGTCGCGCCGGAGAGAATGGCGCCGCCCGTCGGCCTGAAGTCGCTCGCCGCCTGCTGCCACAGGTTCTCGACGCTGGCGCCCACCGCGCCGATGCCGCGCGTCACCTGGTCCGCCGCGACAGCCTGCAAGGCCGCAACCGGCGTGGCTCCACGCGCCTCGGCGGTTTCCCGCGCTTCGAGCACCAGGAAGCCGGCGGCGCTGCCGGGGATGAAACCGCCGCCCTCGCCGGGCCTGTCCCAGACCGAGGCATAGGGCTTCTTCCAGAGAAGCTGCCCCATTTCGTAGATCAGCAGGACGTCCGGCCGCTCGGCATTGTAGGCACCACCGACAAGGAAGGTATCACCCTGTCCCGCCGCGATACGCGCGTGAGCGATGCGCAGGGCGTCGACGCCGGACTGCTCTTCGCCCATGAAGGTGCGGGTGGCGCCCGTGACGCCGTGGACGATGGAGATATTGCCGGCCAGAAGGTTGGACAGCTGGGCGAGGAACAAGGTCGGCCGGATGTCGCCCATCAGATGTTCGTTGAGAAACACACCGGGCTTTTCGGCCGTGCGCAGCCCGGTCAGGATCTGGCCATCGACCGCATAGTCGCGCTCCCCGCCGCCCGCCGCGACGATGAGCTGCATGGCGGCGAGCCTTTCGGCGTCGCCTTTGAGGTCGGCGTCTTCAAGCGCCAGACCCGCGGCATAGACGCCGAGGCGTTGCCAGGGTTCCATCTGGCGCTGGTCGGCCTTCTTGGGAATCTGCCGGTCCAGTTCCAGGGGAATGGCGGGATGGACGGAAAACGGCGCGAAGCGCTCGTTGTCGATGACCGGGTCCGTGTCTCCGTCGAAAATGCCGAGATGGGCTTTTGCGCCTTCACCCAGGCTGGAGACGAGCCCGAGGCCGGTAATCCAGACCTCACGCGTCATTCTGCGCTTCCTCCACTTCAAGGCCGAGGGATGCTGCCTGTTCGCGCATGCGGGCCCCGAGGCCGTCGGGGAACGGCATTGTGCGGAACATCAATTCTGCATCACAGATGGCCTTGCCGCCCGAGGCAATGCGCGCCTTTGTCACGGCGTAGCCGGAGCCCTCATGGATGCGAGTGGCGGTGATGTCGAGCGGCGCGCCGGGGCCGACGAAGGTGCGGAACTTCGCCTTCTCGACTCCGCAGAGAAACGGCATATGCGAGAAGCGGCAGAGACCGAGAATGAGATAGCCGGATGCCTGAGCCATCGTCTCGGTGAGAAGGACGCCCGGCATCAAGGGATGACCGGGGAAATGGCCTTCGAAAACCGGGCTCTCCGCAGGAACGGTGGAGCGGGCCTCAAGCCGCAAAGCCGCCTCGTCGAAAGCGACGACGCGGTCGATCATCTGAAAATATTCGAGGCGCATACGGTGAGCTACCGGAGCCGGACAGCTGCGCCGGACTGACCGGCGCCTGTCGTTTCGTCACGCCCGGACGGGCTCGAAGGCCCGTTGTCGGGGCGCATCACGCGGTTTTCGCCGCCACGAGATCGTCGATACGGGCGCAGAGGTTCTTCAGAACGAAATACTGGTCAGCTGGGACCTTCCCGTCATTGACCTCCTGCGTCCAGGTCTCAAGAGGCAACTTGATACCGAAAGCCTTGTCGATCGCGAAGGCGATGTCGAGGAATGCCAGCGAATCAATTCCGAGATCGTCGATGGCATGGCTTTCCGGCGTGATCTGATCACGCGGAATGTCAGCGGTTTCGGCGATGATATCGGCGACGGTCTCGAAGGTAGATGCCATCGCTTGGCTCTCCTGTCCGTGAAGTGTGCAACCCGTGCAGGGCGCAACAGAAAAAATGCCCAGGCACGTGGGGCGTGCGCGGGGCCTTGATGCGTTTCCCTATACATGAGCGCCGGCTCTTGTCCAAGCGCGGGTGACGGTTCGGTGACCGATCTTCGCCGCAAAATCGCAGATTGTGCGACAGCGCACGCTATCGGCGCAATCGTCCGACCGTTGAAAGCCAGGCCGTTCTTCAGAAAGCGGACCAGCGTACCGCCTTACCGGCGCGGAAGGCGGAAGGATGAGGCGGCCTCTGGGGCCGCCTCATTCATCATCAGGCTGCGAGATTGCGCAGGACGTACTGCAGGATGCCGCCGTTGCGGAAATAATCCAGTTCGTCGAGCGTATCGATCCGGCAGGTCAGGGGCACGTTCTTCACCGAGCCATCGCTCAGCGTGACCTCGGCAACCAGCGTCTGGCGGGGCTTGAGATCACCCTCGATGCCGCGGATGGTGACGATTTCGTCGCCCTTGAGCCCCAGCGACTGCCAGGAATCCTCGCCCTGGAAGACCAGAGGGACGATGCCCATGCCCACGAGGTTGGAGCGGTGGATGCGCTCGAAGCTCTGGGCGATGACGGCGCGGATGCCGAGCAGCTTGGTGCCCTTGGCCGCCCAGTCACGGGAGGAACCGGTGCCGTATTCCTTGCCGGCGAACACCACGAGCGGAACGCCCTCCGCCTTGTATTGCATGGCCGCGTCGTAGATCGGCATCTCGGTGCCGTCGGGCCAATGCTTGGTGAAGCCGCCTTCCTTGCCGCCGAGCATCTGGTTCTTGATGCGGATATTGGCGAAGGTGCCGCGCATCATGACTTCGTGGTTGCCGCGGCGCGTGCCGTACTGGTTGAAGTCCTGCGGGCGCACCTGGTGGTCACGCAGGTAGTGCCCGGCGGGGCTCGCCTCCTTGATCGAACCGGCCGGCGAGATGTGGTCGGTGGTGATCGAATCGAGGAACAGGCCCATCACCCGCGCGTCGACGATGTCGGTGACCGGCTCCGGCTTCATCTCCATGCCTTCGAAGTAAGGCGGGTTCTGCACATAGGTGGAGCCGTTGTCCCAGGCATAGGTCTCGCCGGTGGGGACCGCGATCTTCTGCCAGTTCTCGTCGCCCTTGAAGACGTCCGCGTATTTCTCCTGGAACATCTTTTTGGTGACGTTCTCGCGGATGAACTTCGCGATCTCCTGGTTGGAGGGCCAGATGTCCTTGAGATAGACGGGCTTGCCATCCGAACCGGTGCCGAGCGGCTCGGTCGTAAGGTCGATCTGCAGCGAGCCGGCGATGGCATAGGCCACGACCAGCGGCGGCGAAGCGAGGTAGTTCGCCTTCACGTCCGGATTCACGCGGCCTTCGAAGTTGCGGTTGCCGGAGATGACGGCGCCCGCGACGAGGTCGTTCTTGTTGATCGCCTCGGAGATGTTCTCGGGCAGCGGACCGGAGTTGCC
Organism: Hyphomicrobiales bacterium; assembly: GCA_930633525.1. Classification (NCBI taxonomy): domain Bacteria; kingdom Pseudomonadati; phylum Pseudomonadota; class Alphaproteobacteria; order Hyphomicrobiales; species Hyphomicrobiales bacterium. Next base: position 4,395,687 of record CAKNFP010000001.1, on the reverse strand, counting down.
GATGCAGGTGGTGCAGCCGAAGCCGACGAGGTTGAACCCGAGGGCGTCGAGATCCGTCTGCAAGCCGGAGGCATTGAGATAGCCTTCGACCACCTGCGATCCCGGTGCCAGCGAGGTCTTCACCCACGGCTTCGACTTCAGGCCTCGGGCGGCGGCGTTACGCGCCAGAAGCCCGGCCGCGATCAGCACGCTCGGGTTCGAGGTGTTGGTGCAGGACGTGATGGCGGCGATGGTGACGTCGCCATGGCCGAGGGTGAAGTCGGCATCGGCAACGGCGAAGCGCTTGGCCGCTTCGCCGGGCTTCTTGAATTCGCCTTCGAGGGCCGCGAGGAAGCCATCCTTGGTGCCTGAGAGCAGCACGCGGTCCTGCGGGCGCTTGGGGCCGGCGAGCGATGGCAGCACGGAGCTGATGTCGAGCTCGAGGATGTCGGTGAAGACCGGATCCGGCGTGCCCACTTCGCGCCACATGCCCTGTGCCTTGGAATAGGCCTCGACCAGCGCGATGCGGTCGTCGGTACGGCCGGTCTCGTCGAGATAGGCGATGGTCTCGCCATCGACGGGGAAGAAGCCGCAGGTCGCGCCATATTCCGGCGCCATGTTGCCGATGGTGGCGCGGTCGGCGAGCGAGAGATGGTCGAGGCCGTCGCCGAAGAATTCGACGAACTTGCCGACCACGCCCTTCTTGCGGAGCATCTGGGTGACCGTCAGCACGAGGTCGGTCGCCGTGATGCCCTCGTTGAGCCTGCCGGTGAGCTTGAAGCCGATGACCTCGGGGATGAGCATGGAGACGGGCTGGCCGAGCATGGCCGCCTCGGCCTCAATGCCGCCGACGCCCCAGCCGAGCACGCCGAGGCCGTTGACCATGGTGGTGTGGCTGTCCGTGCCGACGCAGGTGTCGGGATAGGCGACGGTCTCACCGTCCTCGGTCTTGGTCCATACGGTCTGCGCGAGGTACTCGAGGTTGACCTGGTGGCAGATGCCGGTGCCGGGGGGCACGACGCGGAAATTATCGAAGGCCGACTGGCCCCATTTCAGGAAGCGGTAGCGCTCCTGGTTCTGCTTGTATTCTTCCTCGACGTTCTTGCCGAAAGCGGCGTTGTTGCCGAAGAAGTTGACGATCACCGAGTGGTCGATGACGAGGTCGACCGGCACCAGCGGGTTGATGCGCTTGGGATCGCCGCCGAGATTGACCATCGCGTCGCGCATCGCGGCGAGGTCGACGACCGCGGGAACGCCGGTGAAGTCCTGCATCAGCACGCGTGACGGGCGGTAGGCGATTTCGCGCTCGGCCGTTCCGCGGTTCACCAGCCAATCCTTGATGGCGATGATGTCCTTCTTGGTGACGGAGCGGCCGTCCTCGAAGCGCAGCAGGTTCTCCAGAAGGACTTTCATGGAGAAGGGCAGGCGGGAAATTCCCTCCAGGCCGTTCTTTTCGGCTTCCGGCAGAGAATAGTAGGTGTAAGTCTTGCCACCCGCGACAATGGTGCGGCGAGAGGAGAAGCTGTCAACGGATTTGGTCATCGCGTGATCCTTCGGGGACGGACGGCACAGATGTCCTGGTGAGACAGAAATGCCGGCCTGTTGCGCAACAGCGCGCGCCGCCCCGGGGGTGCCCAGGTCCCCGCGCGTCACGCGCGCGGCGCAGCCTGCGCTCTATATAGAGAGTTTCGTGTCGGACTGCTAGACGAATCATAGTCGTTCTAAACTGTCCGTGAAGCCTTATCTTGCCGTCCCGCCCTCACTCTCCGCCACAGAGGTTTGCCCATCTTGCGCCTTGAGATCGATCGTCTCTCCTGCCGCCGTTCCGGACGGCTGCTGGTCGAGGACCTCACGCTCACGGTCGCCGGTGGCGAGGCGCTGGTGGTGAAGGGACCCAATGGCGCGGGAAAGTCGACGCTGCTCGCGACCCTGGCCGGGCGCCTCAAGCCGGCTGGCGGCACGATCCGCCTGATAAGGGACCGCGGCGCGACGGAGCGGCGCGAAGAGGCGGACACGCCGCTCGCCGAACAGGCGGTCATGGTCGGGCATCGCGACGGCCTGAAAACCGCGCTGACGGCGACGGAGAACCTGGTTTTCGCGGCTGCGATGCTCGGGGCTCCAGTGACACCGCCGCAGGCAGCCATGGCGCTCGACGGTCTCGGCCTCATTCATGTGTCCGATATCCCCATCGGGTATCTCTCGGCGGGCCAGCGGCGCCGCGTGGCATTGGCGCGGCTCATCCTGGTCGATCGGCCCGTGTGGCTGCTCGACGAGCCCACCGCGGCGCTGGATGCCTCGGCCCAGGATGATCTCGCTCATCTCATGCAGCGGCATCTCTCAAACGGCGGCCTCATCGTCGCGGCGACGCACCTGCCCCTCGGGCTCGATGGCGCGCGGACGCTCACCCTCGGTGGCGGACGAGATGGCCCCGATCAGCATCCCGGCGATATGGACGTCTGGGAGTTCGGCACATGATGGCCGCTCTCGGCGCTCTCCTCGTCCGGGACCTGAAGCTCGCGGCGCGTGTCGGCGGTTCCGGGCTGCTCGGCGTCGTCTTCTTCCTGATGCTCGTCACGCTGATCCCTTTCGCTTTGGGGCCGGATCTCAATCTGCTGCGCCGCATCGGCCCGGCCATCCTGTGGATCGCGGCGGTGCTTGCCACCCTCATCGGCCTGGACAGGCTGTTCCAGGGCGACGAGGAGGACGGCTCACTCGATCTCATGCGCATGTCGCAGGTGCCGCTCGAGCTCACCGTTATCGTGAAGGGCCTCGCCCACTGGCTGACGACGGGCTTTCCACTGGCGCTGCTCTCGCCGCTGTTTGGCCTGCTTCTGGCCCAGGAGCCCGATGCGATGCTGGCCGTCATGGCGACGCTGATGGTCGGCACGCCAGCCCTGACGTTCATCGGCGGCATCGGGGCGGCGCTGACGGCGAGCCTTCCGCGCGGCGGGCTCATCCTGGCCGTTCTCGTCCTGCCGCTGATGATCCCCACCCTGATCTTCGGTGTCTCGGCAGCGCAGGCGGCCCTCGGGGGAACGGTGCCGTTCCTCACGCCCTTCCTCGTGCTCGCGGCGCTCAGCCTTGTCGCGATCGTGACCGGTGCTGTCGCGTCCGCGGCAGCGTTACGCGGCGGCGGATAGCAGGAGACCGTTGCGGGCGACCCTGTCGGCCGCTACATCACGATGATGCGGAGGAGCACCATGCCGACCAGCCTTCTATGGGGGCTCGCCAATCCCACGCGTTTCATGGCCCTCTCGGCCCGCATCCTCCCCTGGATGGCGGGATTGAGCGCCGTTGTGACCGCCGCGGGGCTCTATCTCGCGCTGTTTTCGTCTCCGACTGACTACCAGCAGGGCGAAACCGTCCGCATCATGTATATCCATGTGCCGGCGGCGTGGCTGGCGCTTGCTCTCTACACCATCATGAGCGCGTCGGCGCTCGGCACGCTGGTCTGGCGCCATCCCCTGGCCGATGTCTCGCAGAAGGCGGCGGCGCCGATCGGGGCGGCCTTCACGCTGCTGTGCCTCATCACCGGCTCCCTCTGGGGCAAGCCGATGTGGGGCACCTGGTGGGTCTGGGACGCGCGGCTGACCTCGGTGCTCGTGCTCTTCCTCATCTATCTCGGCATCCTCGCGCTCTGGCGCGCCATCGAGGAGCCGGGACAGGCTGCGCGCGCCGTTGCCATCCTGACCCTGGTTGGCTTCGTGAACATCCCCATCGTCAAGTTCTCGGTGGATTGGTGGAATACCCTGCACCAGCCAGCCTCCGTCATCCGCATGGATGGCGCGACGATCGATGCCAGCATGCTGTGGCCGCTGTTCATGATGGCGATCGGCCTGACGCTGCTCGCCCTGACGCTGCACATGTCCGGCATGCGCAGCGAGATTCTTGCGCGTCGGATCCGGAGCCTGACCCTGAAGGCCGCTGATCAGTCCGCGGAACGCCGCCGCCCGCTCTCGCTCGGTGCCGGTTCTGCTGGCGCTGGGTCGGCATGAGGCTGGGGCGATGATCGCGCTCGATGCTCCCCACATCGGCTTCGTGCTGGCCGCCTATGGCGCGGCTGCCCTCATCGTGGCTGGTCTCGTGCTGCGTGCCGTCATTGACAGCCGGATGCGGCAGAGGGCCCTTGACGCCCTGGCTGCGCGCGGAGTGGCTCGCAACGGCATGCCATCGTCCGGCCATGCTCTGGGTGCAAGTGCCGTTAGAAATACCAGCGGTGTCGGCGGCGTGGCCGGAACCATATCATCGGCACGGGGTGCCTCTGACCAGGATTCAGACGAGGGCAAAGAGCGTGGTGCTGCGCGATCCCACAACGACGGACGGAGCGATCGTCCCTGAGGACGCGTCGCTGCGCAGGCGCCGTATCCTGCTTGCGGTGCCGCTCGTCCTTTTTCTGGCCCTGGCTGTGCTGTTCATGGTGCGGTTGTTTGCCGGCGATCCGGCCCGGATTCCGTCAGCCCTCATAGGCCGGCCGGTTCCCGCCTTTTCCCTGCCGCCGCTCGAGGGCCTTGTGCGCGATGGCCAGCCCGTGCCGGGGCTGACCAACGAGAGCTTGTTGGCGTCTGGCCCGAATCAGGTGACCGTCGTGAATATCTGGGCGTCCTGGTGCGCGCCGTGTCGCGAGGAACATCCCCTCCTGATGAGCCTTGCGCAGGACCCGCGCGTCAAGGTCGTCGGCATCAACTACAAGGACAACCCAGAGAATGCCCGGCGCTTTCTGGGTGCCCTCGGCAATCCCTTCGCGGCGGTCGGCGTGGATGGGGCTGGCCGCGCCTCCATCGACTGGGGTGTGTATGGCGTGCCTGAAACCTTTATCGTCAGCCGCGACGGACGCATTCAGCATAAGCACATCGGGCCGTTAACCCCCGAGGCGCTGCAAACGAGTATCAACGCAGCGATCGACAAGGCGGCCAAGCCCTGACGATTCGCTTCCCATCCGTCTGGCCGTTCCTTGCGAGCGGTCATCGGCACCAGCAGGTTCCACCCCCGGACCACGGCCATCCATGATCGCCCGCGCCTTCAAGCTACCCAAGGAAAGTGACGTCCTGCTGCTCAGCGCCGAACTCAGCGCGGAGCGGACGGCGAGCCTTGTGCGTATGGTCACGGGGCTTGTCCTGCTGGCGGCGATCGCCTTCGTGGATCGCAAGAGCGATTTCTCGCCGATCGGCGAGCAGCAGGTCTTCTACGCCCAGCTCACAGTGCTGACGTTGTTCCTGTCAGGTCTTCTGAGCTACGGGCTGGTGCGTATCCGCCTCTGGCGGTGGTGGATGAGCTTTGTCACGGCGACGATCGACATGTTCATCGTCGCCTTCAACATCTGGCTCAATGTCTGGGTCACTGGGCTGACAGGCCAGTATATCCTGTCGTTTCCGATCATCGCGGCCCTGCCGCTGGTCTTCGCGAGCAATGCGCTGCGCCTGCGGCCGAGCGTCCAGATCTACACGACGGTTCTGCTCGTTTTGTCGCTGGTCGCCGTGGGAATTTTTGCCGCGCCCGCGCAAATGACATTCCCCCGCCCCCCCGAACTCATGGTGCAGGACCAATTCGGTTGGCAGCCGAATTTCGCGCGTGTCGTCATTCTCCTTCTCACCGGCGGGATCCTCATCCTGGCGGCGGCGCGCGGCCGCAAGCTCCTGGTGCGCGCGGTGGAGGAAACGACGATCCGCCTCAATCTCGGCCGCTATCTGCCGGCGGAACTCGCGCCGGTGCTTGCCGAAGGGCGCATCAGCGAGCTGAAAGCCGGCCGCCGTAGCGTCGTGACGCTGATGTTCGTCGATATCCGCGGCTCGACCGCCATGGAGGAGAGCCTGTCGCCGTCAGCCGTCGTGGAACTGATCGGCACCTTCCGCGAGCATGTGATGGCAGCGGCGGCCGCGCACGAAGGCGTCATCGACAAGTTCATCGGTGATGGTGCCTTCCTCGTGTTCGGCATGCCGGAGCCCGGCGAGGATGACGCGGCGCGGGCGCTGGCGTGCGGACGCGCCATTCTCGACCGGATGGACAAATGGAACCTGGAACGCGGCCGGAATGGTTTCGATCCCATCCGCATCGGCATCGGCGTGCATAGCGGCGAGGCTTTCATCGGCGCCATCGGCAACGACATGCGTCTTGACTTCACGGTGCTGGGCGACGCGGTCAACGTTGCCTGCCGGCTGGAGCAGGCGACGAAGCTCCATCAGGTCGCCTACCTCGTGTCGGAGGAAGCGCTCGACGCCGCCCATGCCGACCGGTCCGGATGGCGCCATATCGGCGAGCAATCCCTGCGAGGCCGGGCGGAACCCATCGAGCTGTTCACGCCCGCCGATCTCGCGAGCTGGGAGAAGGCTGAAGCCGAGCCCGCCAGCCAGGCATCCTGACTGTAACTGTCCGGCTGCGCCGGCGGCGGTTGCCGAACGCTCCCTATGTCTCGGGCTGGTCTTTCTCGGGCAGGGAATGGCGCATGATCAGCGGCGTCTGTGCCAGGGCAAAGACGATGGTTATCGGCATCGTCGCGAAGACCTTGAAGTTCACCCAGAAGTCGGTGGACTGGGTCCGCCAGACCACCTCGTTCATGACCGCCAGGAAGAAGAAGAACAGCCCCCAGCGTAGCGTCAGCTTCCGCCAGCCCTCATCATCCAGGTGAAACACGCTGTCGAAGACGATGGGCAAGAGCGGCTTGTTGAAGGCCAGCCCGCCGAGGAGCACGCCGCCGAACAGGCAGTTCACGATGGTGGGCTTCAGCTTGATGAACAGCTCATCGTGCAGGACGAGCGTCAGGCCGCCGAACACGAGCACCACAACGCCGGAGACGATCGGCATGATGGGCAGATGCCGGACCAGCGCATAGTGGACCGCGAGCGCGATGGCGGTCGCGACCATGAAGACGGCCGTTGCCGTGAAGAGGCCCTCGCGCTGGTTCGCGAAAAAGAACAGGACGAGGGGCCCAAGCTCAAGGACCAGCTTGAGCATGGGGTTGAGCGGCTGTCGCTTGGTATCGGTCATGGGATGATGTCTGCCTGTTCCGCCACAAGCCGTCAACTCCGGTGGCTGGAGCCGCCTATCACGACACCGGGATCATCGGCTCGGATTTTTTCCCGGTTCATGTCACAGTCCAGGGAGCTCGCTCGTCAACGCACCGAGATGTTCCCAAAGTTGGAAACGGAGTGAGACATGAAGCCGAGATTGAACCCCTATACAGCCGCTCCCGATACCATGAGCGCCATGTTTGATCTGGAGAAGCGGGCCTTCGGCAGCGGGCTTGAGCACAGCCTGCTCGAACTGGTGAAGACACGGGCCTCGCAGATCAACGGCTGCGCGTTCTGCATTCACATGCACACCCGCGATGCTCGCGCCGCCGGTGAGACGGAAGAGCGGCTTTATCTGCTGGACGCCTGGCGGGAGTCGCCCCTCTATACGGACCGCGAGCGTGCCGCGCTGGCCTGGACCGAGGCCTTGACGCTGGTGTCCAAGACCCATGCGCCCGATGAGGACTACGAGGCGCTGAAGCGCGAGTTTTCCGATGAGGAGCAGGTGAAACTCACGCTGATGATCGCCACGATCAATGCCTGGAACCGTTTTGCCATCGGCTTCCGGGCCATCCATCCCGTGTCGAGGCGGCAAGACCGTGAGTGACGACGGTTCCAATCAGGACGCCATGCGCGCCGACGCCTTCACGGCGGCGCGCCCACGCCTGATCCGCCTGGCCTATCGCATGCTCGGGTCGATCGCGGAGGCCGAGGACATGGTGCAGGAGGCCTTCATCCGCCTGCACCGCGCCGACGCCGCTGCCATCCGGGAGCCGGCCGCCTTCCTGTCGCGGGTCGTCACCAATCTCTGCCTCGACCAGCTCAAGTCCGCCCGCGTCAAGCGGGAGAGTTATGTCGGCCCCTGGCTGCCCGAACCGGTGGTCGATCCGCTCGAGGACGACGAGAGTGACGACATCACGACTGCGCTGATGATGGCGCTGGAGCGTCTGTCACCGCTCGAACGGGCCGCCTTCCTCCTGCATGACGTGTTCGGCGTCGGCTTTGACGAGATCGCGACGTCCCTGCAGCGCGATCCGGCCGCCTGCCGGCAGCTCGCTCGCCGTGCTCGCGCGCATGTGCAGGCGGCCCGCCCGCGCTTCCCGGTTTCGCCGGAGAAAGGCCGCGACCTGGCGGAGGCCTTCCTCGCGGCCTCCGCGACCGGCAACATGGCCGGCCTGCAGGCGCTGCTGGCCGAAGACGTCGTGCTCTATGGCGATGGCGGCGGCAAGGTCGCCGCGACGTTCAATCCCATCTTCGGTCACGACAAGGTGTCCCGCTTCTTCTGGGGCCTGAGCCGCAAGAAGGACTACAAGCCGGCAACAGTGCTCAGGCGCTGCGTCATCGATGGCTTGCCAGGCTTTGTGACGGTCGACGGCCATGGCCATCTGCAGACGACCGCCCTTGCGATAGACAACGGGCGGATCACGGCGATCTATGTGGTCCGCAATCCGGACAAGCTCGCCCATATCGTCGAGGGGCTGTCGCCGTTTGCTTCCTGAGATCAATCGACATTCAAGGATAATACGCGCCGGTCATCCCGGGACGAGCATAAGCTCGGGCCTGGGATCCATACCGAACCGGTGCATGAGCGGCCATCGGCCTTTGCGCAAGCCGCCCCTTTGCTGAAGCGGCACGTTTCTGGACCCCGCACAGCCGCTTTGCGGCTTCCGGGATCCAGAGCTTCCTGAGCCCACGCCCTGCCAGGAGCACCGAATGTCGATCGATCCCTGAGGCCCGCAGCCAAGCTCACGATCACTCCCCGCGTGGGAAACAGCCGGCGCCCTTTGACATTGGCCCATAACCGGTGCCACGAAGGCGGGATCCGAGAGTCCCGCCATCATCCAACGCCGCCGATGCTCATTCCTGCCCTCGCGATCTATAGTCTCGCCGCGCTCGCGGAAATCGCCGGCTGCTTCGCCTTCTGGGCGTGGCTGCGCCTTGGCCAGAGCGTGCTGTGGCTCATCCCGGGCTTTGTCTCGCTGGCCGCCTTCGCCTATCTGCTCACGCTGGTCGACGCGGCGGCGGCCGGGCGCGCTTACGCGGCCTATGGCGGCATCTATATCGTGATGTCGCTGATCTGGCTGTGGCGAGCCGAGGGTGTCACCCCCGATCGCTGGGACCTGGCTGGGGGCGCCATCTGCCTCGCCGGGGCGGCCGTCATCCTGCTGGGACCGCGGGCCGCCTGACCGGTCGGCGGCTCAGGCGTCGAGGCCGGCGATGGCCCGTGCGAAATCGCGCGCGGTGAAGGGTTCGAGGTCGTCCACGCCCTCGCCGACGCCGATGAAATGCACCGGCAGGCCGGTCTTGTCGGCTAGCGCCACAAGGATGCCGCCGCGTGCCGTGCCGTCGAGCTTGGTCATGACGAGGCCGGTGACGCCGGCGGTCTTGCCGAAGATCTCGGCCTGGCTGAGCGCGTTCTGGCCCGTCGTCGCGTCGAGCACCAGGAGGACAGCATGCGGCGCCTCCGCATCGAGCTTGCGCATGACGCGAACGATCTTCTCGAGTTCCGCCATGAGGCCCGCCTTGTTCTGCAGCCGGCCGGCGGTATCGACGATCAGCACGTCGGTTCCCGCGTCACGGGCGGCCTGCAAGGCGTCGAAGGCAAGACCCGCGGCATCCGCGCCCTGGTCGCGCGCCACGACTGCTGCGCCCGTGCGTGTGCCCCAGACCTTGAGCTGCTCCACGGCGGCGGCGCGGAAGGTGTCGCCGGCGGCGAGCATCACGGAGCGGCCCTCGGCGCGATATTTGGCGGCGAGCTTGCCGATGGTGGTGGTCTTGCCGGAGCCGTTGACGCCGACCATCAGGATCACGAAAGGCTTCTTGTCCACCGCGACGACGAGGGGCTTGGCAACAGGCGCCAGCACCGCCTCGACCTCCTGGGCGAGCACGGCCTTCACCTCTTCCGGATCGATCGAGCGGTCATGCCGGCCCTTGCCCACGGCCTCGGTCACCCGCGCCGCCATCGCGACCCCGAGGTCGGCCTGGATGAGAATGTCCTCCAGCTCTTCCAGGGTCGCGGCGTCGAACTTCCGCTTGGTGAAAAGATCGGTGATGCCCGTGCCGATCGACGACGAGGTGCGTTTCAGGCCCGCCGTCAGCCGCTGCCACCAGCTTTGAGGTTTCTGCGCGGACGGGGCGGGCGATTGCGGTTCAGGCTCCGGAACCGCGGATGCGATCGGAGCGGCGTGGGTACCGTCGGAGTCGTCGACGGATGGGGGCATTTCCTCGGCCGTGGGCGATGTGACAGACACATGCGCGGCGGCATCCTCTTCCACCGCAGGCGTGGCAGGGGTCGCCTCCGGGGTCGGCGTGGCCGGGGCTTCGAGCGGGGGGGTAGCAGGTTCGGCCGGGAGGGGAGGTGCTGGGGAAGGCGCTGGTTCGGTGTTGTCCCTGCGACGGCCGAACAGCCGGTCCAGCATCGTCCGTTTCTCGTTCTCAGCCATCGTTGCCTTCAATCCCCGAGCACAATCCCGAAAAGGCGCTCGACTTTTCGGAGAAGATCATGCGTTCAAACACTGCTTTGCCTCAGCCACTCTGGATGACCAGCCGCACATGAGCCTTGCCGCCCGATCCCGCAAGGCATAGAGCGGCTTTATCGCGTCGGCAGGATGAGGGCATGACACAGGACAGGCCGAAGGGCCATATCTCCAGGTCGGATATTCTGACGCGCCTTCTCTACCGCGATGCGCTCATGCTCGTCATCGACAAACCGGCCGGACTGCCGGTGCATCCGGACGCGAAGGGCGGCGAGACGCTCGCAGACCACCTCGATGCCCTGCGCTTCGGCCTGCCGCGCCGGCCGGAACTGGCGCATCGTCTGGATCGCGATACGTCAGGGTGCCTCGTGCTCGGTCGCCACCGTAAGGCGCTGGAACGCCTGAGCCGTCTGTTCGCTGAGAACAAGGTGGCGAAGACCTATTGGGCCGTCGTCGCCGGTGGACCGGAGGCCGACGCCGGAGAGATCATGCTGGCGCTCAGCCCGCGCGATCCCGCGCAGGGGTGGCGCATGCAGGTGGATCCCGCCGGCCTGCCAGCCTTGACGCGCTGGCAGGTTCTCGGCCGTGGCGAGGGCCTTACCTGGCTTGCGCTCGAACCCGTGACAGGCCGCACCCACCAGCTCCGGGTCCACTGTGCCAGCATGGGCTGGCCGATCCTGGGTGATCGCATCTACGGGCGCGGCGGAGCCTGGCAGGGCCTTCATCTGCATGCGCGCGCCGTGACAGTCCCGCTTTACCCAAAACGCGATCCGATCACGGTGGAGGCGCCCGCGCCGGCGGGCCTGCAGGAAACGCTGGCGCTGCTCAAACGAAGAGAGGGGCATCCGTCAGTCTGAACCGACTTCAATGTGATGGTTTGTGGCCGGAAACGGGGTGTCACCAAGTCAGTCGCGACGGGCCGATCCCTCCCCTCAGGGGAGGGTGGCGCCGCAGGCGCCGGGTGGGGTCCACCTGACGCTGACCCGACTGGAAGAAGAAGATGCGTACTGGCCGAGGAGAGCCCGGTCTCCTGCCGCGTGCCCCGCTCGACGTCGCTGACGCGAGGCCACCCTCCCCCGAGGGGAGGGATCAACGCGCCGGCTCCCTCGTGCGATCCCCGCCGTCTTGGCCGGCTATGGTGACGGCCGGGATGGCCACGGAGGCGCGGCCACCAGCGTTTCTCCCTCTCCCCGGCGGGGAGAGGGCCGGGGTGAGGGGGATGTTTCCGGAGCGGGCGCTCCCCTCACCCGAGCCTTCGGCGCGACCTCTCCCTTCAGGGAGAGGTGAGCGGTTGAAACCGTCGCGCGTGATTCCTGGCCTTGCGCCGGAGATCCTGATTGGTTTCAGGCCGCCAGCAGCTCGTGCCCGTCGTGGCCGGCGATGGTGACGTTCAGGATGCGGCCGGGGACGGCGGCGGAGGCCAGGCGCACCAGTGTGAAACCCTCGGTGCGGCCAAGCTCGGCGTTTTCGGTGAGCACCGGCACATGACGGCCGACTTCCCGCGCGAGATGCCGGACGAGCGCTTCCTCACCTTTCTCGCGCAGGCGACGGGCGCGGTCTTTAACGAGCGCGCGATCGACCTGCGGCATGCGCGCGGCCGGCGTGCCGGGGCGCGGCGAGAAGGGGAAGACATGGAGATGGGTGAGGTCGCATTCGTCGACGATGGCGAGCGAGCGCGCGAACATCTCCTCGGTCTCTGTCGGAAAACCGGCGATGATGTCGGCGCCGAACACCACGTCCGGCCGGAGCTTGCGCATATCCTCGCAGAAGCGGATGGCGTCGTCGCGCAGGTGGCGGCGCTTCATGCGCTTCAGGATGAGATCATCGCCCGCCTGCAGCGAGAGTTGCAGGTGCGGCATCAGGCGCGGCTCCGTGGCCAGCGCGTCGAGCAGATCGTCGTCGGCCTCGACGGAGTCGATCGATGAGATGCGCAGGCGCGGCAACTCGGGCACATGCCTGAGGATCTGCTTGACGAGGCGGCCGAGCGTCGGCGTGCCCGGCAGGTCGCGGCCGTAGCTCGTGATGTCGACCCCCGTGACGACAACCTCTCCGCAGCCGTTTTCCGTGAGACTCCGCACCTGATCGACGACGGCGCCCATGGCCACGGAGCGCGAATTGCCGCGGCCATACGGGATAATGCAGAAGGTGCAACGGTGGTCACAGCCGTTCTGCACCTGCACGAAGGCGCGGGGCAGCCCGCCATAGCCATCGACCAGATGGCTCGCGGTTTCCTTCACCGCCATGATGTCGCCGACGAGGATGCGCTCCGTGGGGGCGGAGCCCGAGAGCGCGCTCCAGGTGGCGGCCTGCATCTTCTCGGTGTTGCCGATGACGTGGTCGACCTCGGCCATGGCGGAGAAGCTGGCCGCTTCGATCTGGGCGGCGCAGCCGGTAACGACGATGCGCGCCTGCGGCCGCTCGCGGCGAAGTCTGCGGATGGTCTGGCGGGCTTGCCGGCTGGCCTCGGCGGTCACAGCGCAGGTGTTGATGATGACGAGGTCGTCGGCGCCGGCTGCATCGGCATGGCGTTTCATCGCCTCCGATTCGTAGATGTTCAGCCGGCAGCCGAAGGTGACGACGTCGATCGCCATCAGGCGGCGCCCGTGAAGAGCTGGGGCGGGAAGCGGTCTTCCCATTCGAAGGCCACCGCGCCCGTCATCAGCACATGACCGTCGCTTTCCCGCCAGGTGATGGTGAGGTCGCCGCCCGGCAGGCTGACGACCACCTCGCGATCGGTGAGATTCTTGCGCGCGGCCGCGACAGCCGCGGCACAGGCGGCCGATCCACAGGCGCGCGTGATGCCGGCGCCACGCTCCCATACCCATAGATCGATGTGCCGGCGATCCTTCACGGCCGCGAGCGAGATATTGGCGCGTTCGGGAAAGATGGGGTGGTTCTCGAGCAGCGGACCGATGGTCGGCAGGTCGTAGGCCTTCACGTCGTCCACCCAGAAGATGGCATGAGGGTTGCCTATGTTGACGGCGGACGGCGAATGCAGGATCGGCGCGTCGATCGGGCCGATCTGCAGCTCGATGGCGCGGGTGTCGCGGAATTCCTCCGCCAGCGGGATCTGGTCCCAGTTGAAGCGCGGCGTGCCCATGTCGACGGTGAAGGTGAGTGCGTCGACGCGGGTCGAGGGCAGGAGGCCGGCGGCCGTTTCGAGCGTCAGGCTGTCGCGATCGCCATCCTGCATCAGGTGCCAGGCCACGCAGCGCGTGCCGTTGCCGCATGCGGCCGATTCCGAGCCATCGGTGTTGTAGATGCGCATGAAGGCATCGGTGCCCGGCGTGACGGGGGCATGCAGCACCATCAACTGGTCGAAACGGGAACGCGGATCGCCGGCGATGGCACGCGCTTCCGCCGGCGTCACGACATGCTCGGAGCCGCGCAGGTCGAGCACGACGATCTCGTTGCCGATGCCGTTCATCTTGGCGAAGGGGTGATTGGCGAGCGTGCTCATGGTTTTGGCCGTTGGTGCAAACGTCTGGAAAGATGGGGGTCTTGTAGAATGATTGCGAGAGGGTGCCAATCCGTCAAAGACATCACAGTTTTCAGTTATTTGCGCGCTAGGGCGCACTCTGCCGCAAATAAGCACCAAATCGCGATGAACATCGCCTAAAGCATCTCTCGCTCACGGACGCCGAGAATCGTATCGTCGCGACAGCGAAAAGGTAGCGATTCGCGGCTGTGGCGAGGAGCCAGGCAATGATGGAGAGCCGGGCGTTGGGTGAAGTTGCAATCCTGCAAATCGTGCCTCGTCCGGGCGCGCGCCGCAAAGCGCGCGACCACCATGGACCTTGGGCATCGCGGCCGGTCGCGGCGCTGGTCGTCTCTGCGCTCGTCATGGCCGCCTTGTTTGCCGCAGGCCCTGTCCTGGCGCCCACCGCTTTGGCGCAGGAGGCCGCGCAACCCCCGGCGACCTCTTCCCCCGCACCGGCTCCTGCCGAAGGGGTGCAGGCCCCGCCCCGGGTGGTGGAGGAATTGCCAGCTCTCGTGCCTTCCACCGGCAACAGCGGCGATGCTGAGGCCGTGACCCTTCCCGAGAAGCCGGCAGCGGTTTTGAAGGGCGGTGAGAGCTCATGGGACGATGGCTTCAAGAACCTGACAGAGAGCTTCACCCGCATCCAGGACGCCCTGGCGAAGGCGGGTCTGAAACCAGCCGGGCGGCCGCTCGCCGTCTTCCTGTCAGCGGATGACACCCATTTCCGTTTCGAAGCGATGGTTCCGCTCGCCGCGCCGTTTCCGGGCGGCGGTGAGATCGCGCCTGGAATTACGGCCGGCGTGACCCCGTCCGGGCGGGCATTGCGCTTCGTGCACAAGGCGCCCTACGACGAAATCGACACGACTTACGAGGCGATCACCGCCTATCTCGACTCCAAGAATATGGTCGCGAAGGACACCTTCATCGAGGAATATCCATCGCGCACGATGGACCCGGATGACCCGGAACTCGAGATCAACGTCTACGTGCAGCCCAAATAGAGACTACTGTCGGCTTATCGCACCAACTTGCGCACAACACGCAGGCCCCCCCCCGCGATCCTGCGGAACAGCCGCAGCACCCGCGCCACGAAGCCGCCGCCGCTTGCATGGCGGATATAGGCGGCTGCCACGCGATGAGCGCGGGATTGGTAGGCGACGTCGTGGAAGTACCGCAACTCGGTGACTTCCGCGACGAGCGTATCTTTTTCAAAGGCCGCGATGCGTCTGATTTCCCGGGCGCGCGTCTCCGACACGCGGGCGAGCTCGCGGTAGTGGGCGATATCGGCTGCCTGGTCGGCGGCGACGCTTTTCAGACGTTCGATCTCGAACCAATATTCCAGATAACTCGGTCGGGACATCGGAGCGATGACCTGTGTCGCCTGGGCCGACGCGTTCCAGAGGCCGACAAAGAAGGTCGCGGTTTCGGCTTCCACGCTCTGGTTCTTCTGAGCGGGAATCATGAAGGAGCGCTCGACGGCATCGGTCTGGAGTGCGAGCTCCATCGCGGTGTTGCCGTTCTGCAATTTTGGGCTGTCGCACGGAATGATGGTCAATCCCGTCAGGGGCGTCCCAAGGAGCCACTGGGTGGCGGGGCCCAAGACCGCCTCCGTCGTCTCCTTGAACTCCTGCAGCGTGTACATACGCTGGTGGTAGGGATTTTGGATGCCGCGGCTCTCATCGATCGCATCATTCGGGCAACTGACGATGATCGCGCCGCCGGGTGCCAGCATGTCGCGGAGATTTCCCAGCAACCGGCTGGGGTCTGATACATGTTCGATCGTCTCGAAACAGGTGATGAGATCGAACGGCCCGCGCCCCTGGAAAGTCGCGGGGGAGAGCGCATCGCCCGCGAGGAATGTGATGCCGGGGCCGGCGAAGCGCGCGTTCGCGGCATCGATTGCCTCTTGTGCAATGTCGATTCCGACGACGGTGGCAGCGCCGCTCTCCTTGAGGAAGCTCGTCCCGTAACCTTCGCCACAGGCGATGTCGAGCACGCGTTTTCCTACGCACAGCGGCTGTGCAAGGAGGTAGCGCGCCATGTGCTCCGCGGCGAGCATGGTGTTGTAGGGGGTCGCTCCGGGTGTGAAGCTTATACGCTCAGCCATAACAAAGAGCCTCAGGAACGACGGATATCGGTGGACTCATCGCGTGGTGCGGCGCGAGGCCGAACAATTCGGCCACGCGAGCGCGGTGCGTCCTGTAGGAGTGTTGGCGCTCGATCAGCGCAAGAGCGGCCTCGCTGAACGATTCGATCAACGATGGATCACGGTGAAGACGGAGCAATGCCCTGACATAGGCCTCGGCCATGGCCTCGCTGTCCTCAAGATTAGGCAGCAGAAGCCCGGTTTCGCCATCTATCACCACTTCGGGAATGCCGCCTATATCGGGCGCAACCACAGCAAGGCCATGGCTCATGGCCTCAAGTATCGTGTTGGGAATTCCGTCGAAATAACTCGTATACATAAGTATAGAATAGTTGTTCGTGGGCAGCGAATCGAAGCCGTTGTAGGCTCCATGAAATGTCAGGTTCTTAAGCCCCTCAAGCTGTGACACCTGGAAGCCGCTGAAGACAGTACCGCCATGGACGTGGATATGCGCGGAGGGAAGCTGGCGCTCCAAACGTCTGGCGATCAGCGGGAGAAGTTCTGGACGCTTCTCGGAATCAAGCCGCGATGCCCAGAGAATATGCCGGGACGCGTCCGGCATCCGCGGAATAGCAACGGCCGGCCCACTGACGGGCGCATAAAGACATTGCCATTTTTCCTCGCAAAAGCCTATGCGGCGGCGATCGCTGTTGATCATCGTCATACTATCGCAGACAATCATCGAAAAGGCGTCGAAATTGTCTGTAATCAGGCCTAGTGGACTGTGATAAATGAATTTTTCGCCATTTCGCGTCTGATAGGTCTCGGAAAAATGGTAGTATATACAGTTGAAGTCACGTGCTAGACGCCCGAAGGATTTGAGAAAGTGTCCCACGAATGCGGAGTCGCGCATGTGAATGCGCGCATTCGGTGTCCGCGACTGCAACAGCTTGAGTGTCAGAAGGCAGCGTTGATCCAGGGATAATTTGCTGCAAAGACTTCCAAGGTCCAGGATCGTCGCATTGGGCGGCACGCGATCTTCCCAGGAAGGCCCTGAACAATTCTCACCGAAGATCAACAACATATTTGTGAGCGGATCGCTCGCGTACATCGCATCGAGAAGTTCGAGGAAGTATTTTTCCGCACCGCCACGCGCCATGAATGGCAGAAGGAAAACCTCGTCGAAAAGCGTGTCGCCGATCGCCTGGCATAGGTCATAGTACGCGACGCCTGCCGACAGGTCGTGGAGGGAGTTGGAGCCGATCGGGCAGTAGTCGAAATGTGGCATCGCAATCAGAGGCTCGATTGCGTTGGCACTATTGATTTCCTTGACGACGTCGGCGCGGGTGACAACACTGCGGCTCGGCGGATCCCCGGGTTTGCGGGCGCCGGGTGCATCCGCGACAACATCGTAATAGGGCGCGCAGATCTCGATATACGTTTTGGGATCGAACAGTGGGCTCGGCGGAATCTGGCGCGTGGAGCCGGAATCGGACTGCTTGAGCAGGCTGCCCGGCCTTTGCCGGTAGAAAAGGATTGTACCCGGCACAATGCTCATGTCGAAGCCGGCTGCTGCCGCGCGGCTGTTGAAATGCCAGTCCTCATAGGCGTAGCCGCTGGAGAGTGGCACATCCGCGAAAGGCAGATTGTCGAAAATCTGGCGGTGTCCGCAGACCCGGGAAATGAACGGATGCATGTCGATGAAGGCGAGCGGCGTCACCGTAGCGAGATCGCGATAGGCCCAGATATGATAGCTCGCGCCGAAGGCAAAGAGATATTCAGGAAACAGCAGGCAGTCCGGACCGGCGCGGTGCGCTGCCCGGATGGTCTCTTTCAGGAAGTTGGTCGAAACGAGATCGTCCGCGTCGGCGGTCAGGATGAACTCACCTCGCGCCTTCGCAATCCCGTCATTGCGAGACAAGCCGAGTGAGCCGTTATCGACCTCCAGGACTTCCACATGGCCATAGCCGCTGAGGTCGTGTCCCGCCAGGACAGCCCGGGTCGCATCGTCACTGCGGTCAAGCACCGCCACGAGTTCAATGACCAGGCCATCGGCGCGGGCCACTGCGTGTGCCGCATCCAGGGAGAGGAGCGTGCGCTTCAGGAAGACCGCCTCGCGATGTACATTGAGAACAATGGATGCGTGAAAAGTCTGCGGCACTTCCACTTCGACGCTCCCCCCAGCGCTGTCGTTTGTGCCAGGAACGTGGCACTTCGCGCGATCTAACGTGAATTGGAAGAAGGGTCAATGTAACGGCGGCAAATCCTGGCGTCGGTTGCAGGTCTTGAGGCGATTGATTGACAGCGCGGCGACTGCGATGACGCTGCCTGTACAGAATAAGATCTCATGTGGAATTGGACGCAATTTCGCCATCTTTTGTGAGATTAGCCATGCGGGCTTTTCCACGAAGGTCCGATATAACTTGCCCATACGCGGGATATTGTCCCTTCTTAGCTTCTATTTTTGTATATACAAGCCTTGTGCCCTCGGGTCGCCTCCCGTAAGCGTAGCCTTGCCGCCAAAGAGAGTTGGCGCCTCGACGATGACGTCGCGCAAGCGATCTCTGCGATTGCCTATAGCCTGGGCGAAGCGCTGAAGTGGCGGGTGTAACAATCGACATGGACCGCGCGCAGGGTGCCCTGAGAGGGCGCAACTGAGATCTGGGCAGAACCAGGGCGCGTGGCAAACCTTGACTCATCAAGCCCTGTGGCTCATAAGGCGCGGATATTTGCCCGAACCCTGCCGTGTTCGAGAGCCGCCGACTGGTCCGAGAGACCGGAGGTCAACGTCCGACAGCGCTGTGCGCCCTCGGGCGTGTTCGCGCTTGAAGACGACGTGCATGGGTGGGCATAGCAGGAGCGGACATGGCATTGGCTGACACGCCATTGAGGATTGAAGACGCGATCAACGAGCTCTGCCCATGGTCTGGGCAGCCGATCGCGGCTGACAGCCTCACGCGTTACGAAGGGGCGGTCGTCGGCTTCTGCACCCCCGGATGCCGGGACAAATTCGAAACGGCCATCAAGCATTTCGAGGCCGCGCTGGTCGTCCGCCGGGCGACGCGGGCCGGACACGTCGAGGAGTGAACTGTGTTCGACAATCTCTCCGATAAGCTCTCCGGCATTTTCAATGCGCTGACCAAGCGCGGCGCGCTCTCCGAGGAGGACGTCAACGCCGCGCTGCGGGAGGTGCGTCGCGCCCTTCTCGAGGCTGATGTGGCGCTGGAAGTCGCGCGCAGCTTCATCGACAAGGTGCGCAGCCGCGCCGTTGGCGCCGAGGTCATCAAATCGGTGACCCCCGGCCAGATGGTCGTGAAGATCGTCCACGACGAGCTGGTTGCGATGCTCGGCGCGGAAGCCGAAAGCATCGATCTCGAGGCGCCGGCGCCGGTCGGCATTCTGATGGTCGGCTTGCAGGGTTCGGGCAAGACCACGACGACTGCGAAGATCGCCAAGCGCCTCACCGACAAGGCCAAGCGCCGCGTCCTGCTGGCGTCGCTCGATACGCGCCGTCCCGCCGCCATGGAACAGCTCGCCGTGCTCGGCAAGCAGGTCGGCGTCGAGACTTTGCCGATCATCGCCGGCCAGTCCGCCGTGCAGATCGCCCGCCGTGCCATGGAGGCCGCGCGCCTCGGTGGCTTCGACGTCGTCATGCTCGATACTGCCGGCCGCGTCACCCTCGACGAGGCGCTGATGCTGGAGGCGGCGGAGGTGAAGGCCGTCGCGCAGCCGCACGAGGTGCTGCTGGTCGCCGACAGCCTCACCGGCCAGGACGCTGTAAATACGGCCAAGGCCTTCGACGGCCGGCTCGGGCTCACCGGCATCGTGCTGACCCGCATGGACGGTGACGGCCGTGGCGGCGCGGCGCTCTCGATGCGCGCCGTCACCGGCAAGCCGATCAAGCTCGTCGGCACCGGCGAGAAGGTCGACGCGCTGGAGGACTTCCATCCGGCACGTGTCGCCAACCGCATCCTCGGTATGGGCGACATCGTCTCGCTGGTGGAGAAGGCGGCGGAGAGCTTCGACGCCGAGCGCGCCCAGCGCATGGCCGAGAAGATGCGCAAGGGCTCCTTCGATCTGGAGGACCTGCGTGATCAATTGGCCCAGATGGAAAAGCTCGGCGGCATGGGGGGCCTGCTCGGCATGCTCCCGGGCGTCGCCAAGATGAAGTCCCAGATCGCCAGCGCCAATCTCGACGACAAGGTGGTGAAGCGCCAGACCGCCATCATCGATTCGATGACAGTGAAGGAGCGCCGCAATCCGGACATCCTCAAGGCCAGCCGCAAGAAACGCATCGCCGCCGGTTCCGGCACCAAGGTCGAGGACGTCAACAAGCTCCTGAAGATGCACAGGACCATGGCCGACGTCATGAAGTCCATGGGCAAGGGCGGCCGGGGCGGTATCGCGGGCGCGCTCGGCAACATGTTTGGCCTTGGCGGCGGCGGCATGCCGAATATCGATCCGTCCAAGGTGACGCCGGAGATGTTGGAGCAGATGAAATCGCAACTGCCCGGCGGGCTTGGCGGGGGCGGATTGCCTGCTCTGCCGCCCGGCGGCTTCGGCGGTGGCCCCAAGCTTCCCGGCATGGGTGGCGGGCTTTCCGGCCTCGGGCCGAAACTGCCCGGGCTCGGCGGGTTTCCCGGATTGGGGAAGAAGAAGTGATGAGCGCGCATCCCGAATTGCTGCGGCTGCGCGGCAGCATCGACAATATCGACGCGGCGCTGGTGCATCTTCTGGCAGAGCGCTTCAAATGCACCCAGGCGGTCGGCGAATACAAGGCGGCCCATGATTTGCCGCCCGCGGATCCCAGCCGCGAGGCCAGGCAGATCGCCCGCTTGAGGGCGCTCGCCGCCGACGCTCATCTCGACCCAGACTTCGCCGAGAAGTTCTTGAACTTCATCGTCAAGGAAGTGATCCGGCATCACGAAACCATCAAGAGCCGGCAGAACCAGGGCGCCTGAGGCGCCTGCTATCGTTAGACCTGAGGAGTAGTCTTTTATGTCCCTGAAGATCCGTCTGACCCGTGGCGGCGCCAAGAAGCGTCCTTACTACCGCATCGTGGTGGCCGACGCCCGCGCCCCGCGTGACGGCCGCTTCATCGAGAAGATCGGCGTCTATGATCCGATGAAGTCGAAGGATGATGCGGCCCGCGTCGTGCTCGACGTCGAGAAGGCCAAGTCCTGGCTCGCCAAGGGCGCCCAGCCCACAGACCGCGTGCTGCGCTTCCTCGATGCCGCCGGCGTCGCCAAGCGTCCGGCCCGCAACAACCCCAAGAAGGCCGAGCCGGGCAAGAAGGCCCAGGAGCGCGCGGCCGAACGCGCTGCTGCTGCTGGCGCCGAGGCTGCTGAGGCGTAAGCCGTACAACGCAAGGGGCAAGGATCCTGAATGGCAAGAAAGCCCTCTCGTCCGGCCCCGTCGCGTCCGGCCTCTTCCCGTCCGCGGGGCGAGGATGAAAAGCGTACGCCCATCACGCGCGGATCTCCCGCCCCGAAAGGGCGGGAAAAGCCGCGCCCGGGGCTGGTGATCGTCGGTGAATTCGGCCGTGCGCATGGCGTGCGTGGCGAGGTCCGGCTCAAGTCCTTTACTGGCGAACCTGAGGCGATCAAGGGCTACTCGCCGCTTGAGACGGCGGATGGCGCGCGCAGCTTCGTCCTGAACCATGTACGGCCGGCCGCCGGCCCGGCGGGAGACATGCTGGTGGCGCGCGTCGCCGGCATCGACAATCGCGATGCCGCCGAGGCGCTGAACCGTATCGCCCTCTATATTCCGCGGGAGCGGCTGGCGAGCGAGCTCGAGGAAGAAGAGTTCCTCCAGGCCGATCTCATCGGCTTTGCCGTGCTGGCCGAGGACGGCTCGCGTCTTGGCACGCTCGTCGGCTTCCACGATTTCGGGGCGGGTGACATCATCGAGGTCCGCAAGGCCAACAGTCCCGTCACCGCAATGGTGCCCTTCAGCAAGGCCGCGGTTCCCGTCGTCTCAATGAAGGACGGGCATGTCGTCGTGGCTGACAAGGGCCTTTTCGATCCGGCGGAGCCGAATGATCCCGACGAGCGTGGCCGGAGTGGGCGGGATTGAGGGCGATGAATCGATGCCTATGACCTGGCGCGCCACGATTCTCACCCTCTATACCGAGATGTTTCCCGGCCCGCTTGGCTCCAGCCTGTCGGGCGACGCGCTGTCGCGCGGGCTCTGGAGCCTTGAGGCGCGTCAGATTCGCGAGCATGGCATCGGCCGCCACGCCAAGGTGGATGATACTCCCGCCGGCGGCGGCCCGGGCATGGTGCTCAGGGCCGACGTTCTGGCCGCCGCCATCGATGCGGCGGCGGAAGAGGGCGACCTCAGGCCCCGCCTGCTGATGAGCCCGCGCGGACGCCCCTTTTCGCAGGCGGATGCGCGGCGCTTGGCGGCGGGACCGGGCCTCGTCATCATCTGCGGCCGCTTCGAGGGCGTCGATGAGCGCGTGATCGCGGGGCGCCATCTCACCGAGGTGTCCATCGGCGACTATGTGCTCTCGGGCGGCGAGATTCCGGCGATGGTGCTGACCGACGCATGCGTGCGGCTGTTGCCGGGCGTGATGGGCGCCGACGCGTCCGGAGATGACGAGAGCTTCGAGAACGGGCTGCTCGAATATCCGCAATATACGCGGCCGCGTGAATGGGAGGGGCAACCCATTCCTGATGTGCTTTTGTCCGGTGACCATGGCGCCATCGCGCGCTGGCGGCGCCAGGAAGCGGAGCGGTTGACGGCCGAGCGCCGGCCGGATCTGCTCGGCGCGCGCTGAGGCCAATCCAGGGCGGCGCGCAGCGCGGTCCAATTGCCGCAAAATGAACGCCTGGCGTGCCTTGCGCCTCGACAGGGCTGTCTGGCTGGTGTATAGCGCGCCATCCTCGGCTGCCCGTTTGGTTCGCTGCGGAAACCCAATTCAAAACAGCGTCGCCGAAACGCTGGCGCCCGCAGGGGCGTCTCGGCAGGAGTTGAACCGATGAACATCATTGAAGCCCTTGACAAAGAGCAGATCGCCAAGCTGACCGAAGGTCGCGAGATCCCCGATTTCGATGCCGGCGACACCGTGCAGGTCAACGTGAAGGTCAAGGAAGGCGAGCGTAGCCGCGTCCAGGCCTATGAGGGTGTATGCATCGCCCGTGACGGCGGCGGTATCAACCAGAGCTTCACGGTCCGCAAGATTTCCTACGGCGAAGGCGTCGAGCGCGTATTCCCGCTCTTCTCGCCGAACATCGATTCCATCAAGGTTATCCGCCGCGGCAAGGTGCGTCGCGCCAAGCTCTACTACCTGCGTGACCGTCGTGGTAAGTCCGCCCGTATCGCCGAGCGCACCGATCGTACGACGAAGACCAAGGGCGCCGCGGCGACCGCCGCCGAATAATCGCGCGTATCCGATCCGGCTTTACGCCGGTGATCGAGGCGGGCTCGCCTACCTTCCGTTGATGGCCACACCCTGGCGATTTGGAAGGTATGCGAAACCCGCCTTTTTTCTTGGGCGGCGGGCCGCGAGCGGCCGCGGAGACGCGGCTGGGATGCTGCTGTCGAGGCTCTCTGTCGCGGTATTGATTGTCGGATCTTTTTGGATCTGCTAAAAACTAGACATTATGACCATGCAATGCCCACAGGATCGGCTGTTACCGGCCTTGTCGCGCGCCTTGAGGGCGCGACCGGTGGTGACGACCCATGAGTTTGCTGCGCTGCATGATCACGCGCGTCTGCCGGGACGTTTCTTCGGACGCCTGACCACGGCCGCGAACGCGCAACTTACGGTGATCTGACGCCGGCTTCGCCGGCTCTTATGTCGCGTGTGGAAGTTCTCCGCACGTGCGGCCGTTATCGATGGCTCCAATAACAGCCATCCCTCGCAGTTGAGATCATCACGCCATGAAGCCTCGCACTCTCTACGACAAGATTTGGGACGACCACCTGGTCGACGAACAGCCCGACGGCACTTGCCTGCTCTATATCGACCGCCATCTCGTGCACGAGGTGACGAGCCCTCAGGCCTTCGAAGGCCTGCGCGTCGCCGGTCGCAAGTTGCGCGCACCGCAGAAGACGCTCGCCGTCGTCGATCACAACGTCCCGACCAGCGACCGCTCGAAGGGCATCGATGATCCGGAGGCGGCGACGCAGGTGGCGGCGCTGGCCGAGAACGCCCGCGATTTCGGCGTCGAATACTATAACGAGCGCGACGTTCGCCAGGGCATCGTCCACGTCATCGGGCCGGAGCAGGGCTTCACGCTGCCGGGCACCACCATCGTCTGCGGCGACAGCCACACCTCGACCCATGGTGCCTTCGGCGCCTTGGCCCATGGCATCGGCACGTCTGAGGTGGAGCATGTGCTCGCCACCCAGACGCTGATCCAGAAAAAGGCCAAGAACATGCGCGTGACGGTGGACGGCCAGCTGCCGCCCGGCGTCACCGCCAAGGATATCGTGCTGGCGATCATCGGTGAGATCGGCACGGCTGGTGGCACCGGCCATGTCATCGAATATGCCGGCGAGGCGATCCGCGCCCTGTCCATGGAAGGCCGCATGACGGTCTGCAACATGTCGATCGAGGGTGGCGCGCGCGCCGGTCTCGTCGCGCCGGACGAGAAGACCTACGAGTACCTGAAGGGCCGGCCGAAGGCGCCGACGGGCGCCGCCTGGGATGAGGCCGTGCGCTTCTGGAACAGTTTGAAGACGGACGAAGGCGCGGTCTTCGACAGCGAGATCCGGCTTGATGCCGCCAGCCTGCCGCCGATCGTGACCTGGGGCACGAGCCCCGAGGACGTCGTGGCGGTGACCGGCGTCGTACCCAACCCGGACGATATCCAGGACGAGAACAAGCGCAACTCGAAGTGGCGCGCGCTTGAATATATCGGCCTGAAGCCCGGCACAAAGCTCACGGACGTGACCATCGACCGTGTCTTCATCGGCTCCTGCACCAACGGCCGTATCGAGGACATGCGCGCCGCGGCTGCCGTGGTGCAGGGCAAGAAGGTCCATCCGAGCGTCAGCGCGATGGTCGTCCCTGGCTCGGGTCTGGTGAAACTCCAAGCCGAGGAAGAGGGCCTGGATGTCATCTTCCGCGAAGCGGGCTTCGACTGGCGTGAGCCGGGCTGCTCCATGTGCCTTGCCATGAACGCCGACAAGCTGAAGCCGGGTGAGCGTTGCGCGTCGACTTCGAACCGCAATTTCGAAGGCCGCCAGGGCTTCAAGGGGCGCACGCATCTCGTCTCGCCGGCCATGGCGGCGGCGGCGGCGATCGCCGGGCGCTTCGTTGACATCCGGGACTGGAAATGACCGTGGACGGGCGGCCGTCGCCGGTTGGCGCGGCCGCTTCTGCCGCAACGCCCAGCCTCGTGCTTCGAAAGCTTGACCCGGCTGATGCCTCCGACCTGCTGCCGCTGATCGCAGCCTACGGCGAGGCACTCAGCCATGGCGAGGACAGTGGCGACAGGCCTGACCTCGCCTATGTCGAGCGGCTGTTGGCCGAGTCGGGCGTCATCATCCGCGGTGCTTTCGCAGGTGATGATGCGAGCCGCAAGCTCGTTGGCTTCGCGTTGTTCTACGACCTGCCGGAGGCTATCTCGCGGCGGCGAGCGGGACAGATCGATGACCTCTATGTGCTTCCGCAGGCGCGGGGCCAGGGGATTGCCAGGGCGCTGATCGCCGATATCGTCGCCGAGGGACGCAGGCGCGGCTGGATCCAGTTGCGCTGGATGGTTCCTCGCGACAATCTTGGTGCGCAGCGGCTCTATGACCGCATAGCCGAGGCGGCACCCTGGAAGAACTATGTGATCTGGCTTGAGCCGGGCATTTCCTGGTGAGGGGCGGCTCAAACTCCAGTAGTGCCGGGCTTGTGGCGGGCCATCGTGGTGGGTCATGACGAAGGATGACGACGAGCGGGGTCGGGAGGCCAAGGAAACGCTGGAACGAGTTTCCCGTGACAGCGAGGCGATCGCGGATTCCGGCGTCGCACGTGTCGTTCGCCACATGACTGGCGCTGATGCGCCCGTGTTGCCGGATGGACGTCGCGATCCCATCGAGGTCTGGGGACGGCGCATCGGGCGGGCAATCGGGGTGGTGATCGTCATCTACCTCGCGGTGTCGCTGTTCACGCAGCTGCGGGGCTGAATCGAACGGCGTTTCGGGACAGAGCATCGGACCGAAGGGTGTATGCGGTTCTCGGGCTGATCCGATGCTCAAACAGGGAGATAGAGCAGTGGACGATTCCCGTGGAATCATCCATCGCTCCAGGCTCTGAACGGAGAGTGACGGCGTGGCATCGGTGCACAATCTTGCGGGTGAACTGCCGCTTGCCTGGGGCAGGCGGATGGCCCCCACCTTGGCCGAAGTCGAGGTTCTGGCCGAGCGTGCCTTGGCGCAGTTGCCCGACGCCTTCCGCTCGCTTTGCAGCGGGGTGGTGCTGACGATCGAGGACTTTCCCGACGAAGAGACGATCGAGGAAATGGACCTCGAAAGTCCTTTCGACCTGCTCGGCCTGTTCCGCGGGCATGGCCTGGCTCAACAGGGGGCCGGCCCGTCAAGCGGGCAGATGCCGAATATGGTTTTCCTCTACCGCCGGCCGATCCTCGACTATTGGGCCGAGCATGAGGAGACGCTGGGTGCGATTGTGACGCATGTGCTCGTGCATGAGATCGGGCACCATTTCGGTTTGTCCGACGAGGATATCGAGGCGATCGAGCGGGACGCCGGTTGAAGAAATCTGCGGGGCCTGAGAGCTCCTGTTGCTTGAGAATTTGGGTGGAAGGACTGGACGGATGGACAAATTCACAACCCTGACGGGTGTCGCGGCGCCGCTGGAGATCGTCAATGTCGACACCGACATGATCATCCCGAAGCAGTATCTGAAGACGATCAAGCGCACAGGTCTCGGCGCCGGTCTCTTCGCGGAGATGCGCTTCAAGGAAGATGGCTCGGAAAACCCCGACTTCATCCTGAACAAGCCCGCCTATCGCAACGCCCAGATCCTCGTCGCCGGCGACAATTTCGGCTGTGGCTCCTCGCGCGAGCATGCCCCGTGGGCGCTGCTCGACTACGGCATCCGCTGCGTGATCTCGACGTCCTTCGCGGATATTTTTTACAACAACTGCTTCCAGAACGGCATCCTGCCGATCAAGGTCTCGCCGGAGGACCTCGACAAGCTGATGGACGATGCACGCCGCGGCGCCAATGCCACGCTCACGGTCGATCTGGAGAGCCAGACCATCAAGGGTCCCGATGGCGGCAGCATCAGCTTCGACCTCGACCCCTTCCGCAAGCACTGCATGCTGAATGGTCTAGATGGCGTAGGCCTGACCATGGAAAAGCGGGATGCGATCTCGACCTATGAGACCAAGACGAAAGAGACGCATCCCTGGCTTTGATCGCGCAGGTTTCGCTACTCGGTAGACAGGCTCGCAATTTGCGACTTGAAATGCGGCGGGAGCCTCCAAGAGGTTTCCCGCCGTTGTTGTTCTCGACGGCGAATATATTTATTCATATCGCAAATGTATTATAAGTGTTAGTTCTGTGACAGAGAAATGCCATACAGTAACAGTGTTGCGGAAATTGGTACATTTAGCGCTTATATGAGCCATTTTTTTATTGGCGGGGTCGTTGTTCATTCCAGTTTTAACCGGACCGCAGGCTTTCATAATGACAAGATGGGTTGCGTACAAAACGCTGTTCGCTTCATCATGGAGCGATTGCCCGACCATCTCCCGCGCATCTCACCGCTGAATGTCATGATGCATCCTCGCATTGCCTGCGAGGCTTGCTGGCGGCCGGAAGGGCCGGGCGGCGAGCGCATCATGTTTGTGGGCGACAAGATTTTTCACACCAATGATCATTACCCCGGCCAGAGCCCGATCTTCGGGGAAGGCCCCAAGGGCAAGCGCGGCATTCCCGATCAGTTGCGGGACGCGGGTATCGTAAACGAGATACGCGGACTGGCGCCGGTGCCCGACCGTAGCCCCTCGGAGGCGATGCGCGGGATTGCCGCCGTTGTCCATGAATTTGGCCATTTCCTGCATGAGGCGAACAGGCCGGCCCTGTTCTGGAGCTTGAAGATGGTATCCAACACAGCATTCGTCGCGCCGGACATCGGCATGCAGGTGAGCGGCTATGCCACCATCAACCCGCTGGAGTTCGTCGCAGAGGTCTTCACCGGCCTGGTGTTCGGTCTGCGTTACTCTGAAGGCGTGATCGCGCAGTATCACGCCTTTGGTGGTGTTGATCTCTGAATGAGGCGGACGTCTGCCGATGCGGCGATAGCTTGCCAATGAGGATCCTTGCCAATGAGGGTCCCTTGCCAATGAGGGTCCCTTGCCAAGTCCCCGCCGAACGTCTTAAACCTCCAGCATAATCCATCTCGGCGTAGTTCTCGCGAGGCATCATGGCATCCTTCAATTTCCTTCTCCTGCCCGGTGACGGGATCGGCCCCGAAGTCATGAGCGAAGTGGAGAAGCTCGTTCGCTGGTTCGACAAGGAAAGCGGCAACCGTTTCGAGACTGAGCGCCAGCTCGTGGGCGGCTCCGCCTATGACGCGCACGGCGTTGCCATTACCGACGAGGCGATGGGGCTCGCCATGGCGTCCGACGCGGTGCTGTTCGGCGCTGTTGGCGGACCAAAGTGGGACAAGGTGCCCTACGAGCATCGCCCCGAAGCAGGCCTGCTCCGTCTCCGGAAGGACCTCGGGCTGTTCGCCAACCTGCGCCCGGCCATCTGCTACCCGGCGCTTGCCGACGCCTCGTCCCTGAAGCGTGAGCTGGTCGAGGGGCTCGACATCCTCATCGTGCGCGAGTTGACCGGTGGTGTCTATTTCGGTGAGCCGAAGGAAATCGTCACGCTGGAGAACGGCGAGAAGCGCGCCGTGGATACCCAGCTCTACACAACCCACGAAATTGACCGCATCGCCCGCATCGCCTTCGATCTCGCCGGCAAGCGCCGCAGCAAGGTGGCCTCCGCCGAGAAGCGCAACGTCATGAAGTCCGGCGTGCTGTGGAACGAGGTCGTCACCCGCGTGCATGGCGACTACCCCGGTATCGCGCTGGAGCATGTGCTCGCCGACAACTGCGCCATGCAGCTCGTGCGCAATCCCAAGCAGTACGACGTCATCGTCACGGACAATCTGTTCGGCGATATTCTCTCGGATGTGGCGGCGATGCTGACGGGGTCGCTCGGCATGTTGCCGTCGGCGGCGCTCGGCGCGGTCGATCCCGTGACCGGCAAGCGCCGGGCCATGTATGAGCCCGTGCACGGCTCGGCGCCCGATATCGCCGGCCAGAGCCTTGCCAATCCAATCGCCATGATCGGCTCCTTCGCCATGGCGTTGCGCTATTCCTGCAACCTCGTCGAGGAGGCCGATCTCCTGGAGAAGGCGGTTGCCAATGTGCTCGGCAGCGGGCTGCGCACGCGGGATATCGCAGCACCGGGTACCAATGCGACGAGCACCGGCGAAATGGGCGATGCCATCCTGACGGAACTGAAGAGCCTCGCGCGCTAACAAGCCGGCGGGACTGTCAGATGTTTCGGGAGCGCCTTCGGGCGCTCCCTATTTTTTTCTGAAGTCGAAGCTTGCCACCATCGGCGACGCGTCGGGATGGAAATAGGATACCGTCCAGCGGTTCGGCAGCGTTTCGAGTTCCTCGTTGTAAGCCTTGGCGCCGTCGACATAGTCGCTGCGCGCCACGACCATACGCTGCTCGTGCTCGGCCAGCTGCGCGAGGAGCGCCTTGACCTTGGGGTCGGCCGCATCGGTCGGATGGGTGTTGACGAGATCCAGCACTTCGCCCAATGCGTCCGAGAGGGCATCCTGTGTCGCCATGAAAGCGCGCAGCTTGTCGGGCGAATACGGCGTGCTGGGGTCCAACGGCAGCTCCGCGACATCCTCGCTCGCGGTCACGATGCGTTCGCGCAGTTTGTCGTCGGCCTCCACGCGGATGGCGAGCGCAACCATCGCCGGCGCGACGGCCGTGCGCGCCTTGAACTCTTTTTCGACGTTACCCCAGGCCGCGACGGCATTCTCTGCGCGTATGGGGATATCTGCGGCGCTATTTCTGGCGAATACAACTGTTGCAGCGCCAAAACACACTGCCGTCACAACAGCGACAACGCTGATGAGCGCCCGTGACCCCATGGTCAGATTTCCCCGATCGTCAAAAGTGTAGATGAAGTGGTTGCGAGGCGGAATGCTCGCCGGCACAGCCGGGTTACCCTCATGGCTGGCCGCCCGCGGTACGGCCGGCTATCGCCCAATGGACGAGCCCGGCAAGCGCGCCCGTGAGGAACAGCACAAGGGTGATGTCGGCCTCTCCTCGCGTGCCCTCGGCCGAACCGCGCGCGATCCAGGGAAGAGAGGCCGTGAGGAGCGCCGTCGCGCCGGAATACCAGACGAAGGAGCGCCAGCCAGCGAATTCGCCGACGAGGGCGATGACGGCGGGCGGCAGAGCCACGACACCGACGGTCAGCATCCAGAGCGCCAGAAGCGCCCCGCGCGGCGCCGCCTCGGCATCACCGGTGGCCGTCAGCGCATCGAAAAAGGCAAGGAGACCTGCGAGGCTGAGCCCGGCGAAGAGCTGGGCGAGCGCGGGTTGGAAGGTGGCCGCCAGCATCAGGAAGAGGAGGCCGGCCGTCACCGCGCAGCCGATGCCGAGCGGCACGAGGATAAGGCGCGCGAGAAGGCGCATCGGTCAGTCTCCGGCGGTGAACAGGCCTTCGGCGCCGATACCGGTCTCCGCCATCAGGCGCGCCCGCGCCCGGAGCTTTTCCGTCTCGCTCTTCAGCTGGCCGCAGGCGGCCAGAATATCGCGGCCGCGCGGTGTACGCACCGGGCTCGCGTAGCCGGCCCTGAACACGATGTCGGAGAATGTCTCGATCGTGTCCCAGTCCGAGCACTCATATTGCGTTCCCGGCCAGGGATTGAACGGGATGAGGTTGATCTTGGCTGGAATGCCCTTGAGGAGGCGCACGAGCTCACGCGCGTCGGCCGGGCTGTCGTTGATGCCCTTCAGCATCACATATTCGAAGGTGATGCGGCGCGCATTCGACACGCCGGGGTAGTTGCGGCAGGCGTCCAGAAGCTCGGCGATCGGATATTTCTTGTTCAACGGAACGAGCGTGTTGCGCAGGTCGTCCCGCACGGCATGCAGCGAGATGGCGAGCATCGAGCTGATTTCCTCGCCGGCGCGCGGGATCATCGGGACGACACCGGATGTCGACAGGGTAATCCGGCGCTTGCCAAGCGAGAGGCCGTCGCCATCGGCGACCACGCCCATGGCATCACGGACATTCTCGAAATTGTAAAGCGGCTCGCCCATGCCCATCAGCACGACATTGGTGACGAAGCGGTTGCCGTCGCCGGGCAGGAGGCCCTGCTCACGCGCTCCGGGCGGCGGCGATTGGCCGGGCCAGTCGCCCAGCCGGTCACGGGCGACGACGAGCTGCGCGACGATCTCGGCGGTGGTGAGGTTGCGCACCAGCTTCTGCGTTCCGGTGTGGCAGAAGGAGCAGTTCAGGGTGCAGCCCACCTGGCTTGAGATGCAAAGGGTCGCGCGGTCCGCTTCCGGAATGTAGACGCATTCGATCTCCGGGCCGACGCCTTTCACCTTCTCGTGAGCCGCGACGGGTGCCATGCGCATCAGCCATTTGCGCGTGCCGTCGCGCGACACCTGCTCGGTGACGACTTCGGGGCGGGCGAGCGTGAAGGCGTCTCCCAGCCTCGCGCGCAGGTCCTTGCTGATCGTCGTCATGGCACCGAAATCGGTGGCCCCGCGCTGGTAGATCCAGCTCCAGAGCTGGGCCGTGCGCATCTTGAGGTCACGATCCGGCACGCCGATCGACGACAGCGCCGTCTTCAATTCCACGCGTGTCGCACCGAGCAAGGAGGGGGCCCGCTCGTCAATGGGCTGGGCGGCGCCGACAGGCGCATGCGCAACGGCCGCCACGGGGGCGCTGCTGCGTCTGGCAAAGTCGAGCGAAACCTCGGCCATCGGTGATCATCTCGTCTATCGACACATGATCCCAACGGCCTGCGCCGCATTCCGGCGGTCCGATGGAACATGCATAAGGTTATCGGTCTGGAGTTGTGGCCCGCCGCTCAGGTGATGGCCACCTGCCCGACAGGCGCTCCAAGGCTTATGGAATGAGCCCCTATAGCATGGTCGTCGCGCAACGACCATGCCGAAGATGCAAGGAAGGACGCCGCTCTGGAGCATGCCGCCGGGCCATCTTGCGCGCGGACCTGCTGCGGGATGTGGCACGGTTCTAACCGTCGATATATTCCAGAATGATATTGCCGGTGCGGGGATCGACCGCGAAATCCATGATGCGTTGGCCTTTCATGCCCTCGCCTTCCCAACGGCCGTCGTCGGCTTCCAACGCGTGAATGTTGGAGTAGCCGGCATCCTTGAGCTTGGTGATTATGACTTCCATGGGCAGCCAATCCGGCCCGGGTATGTCAGCGCGCGCCTGCGCCGTGAAAGCGGCGGAAAGGGCGAGGGCAACGAGCGCTGTTTTGATATGCGACACAGGCTTCTCCTTGTGGTTTACGAACACATACGCCAACGCTCCATGGAAGCGTTGGCGCAATAGAGAAGCCATATTCTCATCTACATGGATAATCGTGGCGAATATAAGCTCAACTTGGGCTTATGGCGCTACTTCTTGCATTCCGCGGCGGCGCGTTCCAATGCCTGAGTGAAGCCGGCCAGCGAATATTCATCTGTGAGGTTGCTGCCGCGCCGTGACTGTGACTTCACGATGAGCTTGGAGCCACCGCGAAAGGCCGCGAGCACGCGCGCCTCCTCAGCGGGATTCTTGACCCAGGCGTTGGTATCTTTCGTCACGAGCGCAAATTTCGCATCGCCCACCGTTGCCGTGGCCTCCGCGCCTTCCTTCGTGGGGAAGCCCATCACGATGCTGATCTCGTTGCGGACGTTCTCAGCCGGTCGCGTGGAAATGAAGAGATAGGCAGGGTCGCGGTTCAGTCCCTGAGGCAAACGGGTCTTGGGCTGCGACAACGCATAACAGACCTTGTTGCGTCCCTGACCCGAGGCATAGGCGCCCCAGTCACCTGAGGAGGCGAGGAGAACCGCCTGACCTTGGCCGGCGCCCTGCGCCGTCGCGCTGGTCGCTGTTGCTCCGTAACCGCACAAGAGCAGCGCGACCACGGAGAAGCCCCGTAGGGGCTGGAAGGAGAGATGCCGAATCATGAACGCATGTTACTCCCCGCAGCCCGCAGGAAAAGCGGGCGCGTTCCCTTAACCTTGTCCTGTACCATGATATAGAAACTTAGGCATAATTTTCCCTGAACGGGGGATGCGTAACGCGCGAACGTTAATGGCTTTTGCCGCTCAGTTGTCCATCTCGGACAAAGTTTCGTGAGCACGGCGACGATGATCATCGGTGATCGATGTGGCAACGCCTGTGATCGCCGCCGCAAGAAGCGCCATGTCGTCTCCATAGCCGAGCAGCGGAATGATGTCGGGAACCGCGTCGAGGGGCAGGATGAAATAGGCGAGCGCGCCGTAGAGCACCACCTTCACGCGGCGTGGCGTCTTGGGATCGAGCGCGCAGTAGTAAGCGGCGACGAGATCATTGGCGAATGGCACGTTGCGCGCCACGCGTTTCAGGGCCGGCCAGAAGCGGCGCTTCACGCGCGCCTCGGCTTCACCGTCGTCGACCTTGGCCCGACGTCGGATTTCGGCCATTTCCTCCGGCGTCAGCCGATCGAAACCGGAACCAGCGAAATCGCCAGTAGCCATTGCCTTATGCATCCTTCCTTGTGGCGGGCGTCCTGGCCCACGGTCACATCGCCCTGAAAGATGGGATCAGAAAGGCGCGGGTGCAAGCGCATCCAGGAGTGAACCGCCAAGGGGAGGCGGCCAAAACGGGATGGTCATAGCAGCGGATAGACCGCCTCGGTGATATAGGGCCCGCCCCCGACGGAGGCGCGCGCCGACATGAGCACGAAATGATCGACTGGGAAGGTGATGGACTGGGGTGCGCTGCGGGTCGAGAGATAATCCGCGACATCGAGCGGCGAGGCGTCGCGCAGCCGCGCCAAAGTGACATGGGGCGTGAACTTGCGGGTTTCGGGATCGAGGCCGGCGCGCCGGCAGCGCCGTTCATGGTCTGCTTGCAGTTCCATCAGCGGCGCGGTCGGCGCCGCGCGCGCGATGATCGCGCGGGGGCGGGCGCCGCCGAAGCTGTCGAGGCCCTCGATGGTGACATCGAACGGACGTCGGTGGATTTCCGCAAGCGTCTCATCGATGTCGCGCGCCATCGCATCGTCGATATCGCCGATGAAGCGCAAGGTGATGTGGTAGTCGTTCGGTTCCATCCAGCGCGCGCCCGGCAGCCCGCCGCGCAGAAGTGACAGCGCGCCGGCGACATCCTCCGGGATGGAGAGGGCGGAAAACAAGCGCGGCATGGTCATCTCCTCAAATCTACAGCTGCCGGCAGAACGCCTCCCGGCGCTCTGCGGCCCGTGGACATGAACCCTGATCCCGCTAGGGGCAGGGGTTCTGATGCAGCAGATGGATATTGTTGATCTGCTGTTCGACTTCCTCCGTGAGCGCGAGGTCGATGGCGTCGACATTCGTCTTGAGTTGGTCGAGGTTGCTGGCGCCGACAATGGCGGCGGTCACGAAAGGCCGCGACAGCACGAAGGCGAGCGCCATCTGTGCGGGATCGAGGCCCATTGTGGCTGCGAGGGCGAGATAGGCATCGAGGGCTACCTGCGCACCGGGGGTCTCGTAGCGCTGCAGCCTGTTGTAAAGCTGCTTGCGGCTTCCCTTGGGCAGGGCGCCATTCTGATACTTGCCGGTGAGGTAGCCCTGCGCCAGCGGGGAATAGGCGAGAAGGCCCGTATTCTCCCGCAGCGCGATCTCGGCAAGGCCGAGCTCGAAGGTCCGGTTGACCAGCGAATACGCATTCTGGATCGACTGCACGCGCGGCTTGCCACCCGTCTCGGCGGCGTGGAGGAAGCTCATCGTGCCCCATGGGCTCTCGTTGGAAAGACCGATGAAGCGCACCTTGCCGGCTTTGACGACGTCGTCGAGGGCGTCGAGAATTTCCGGGATCGGATTTTCGGGCCCGTCCGCTGCCTTGAAGATGGTGGCGTTGGAGCCGAACTGGCTGACGGGGCGGTCTGGCCAATGCAGCTGGTACAGATCGATGTAATCCGTCTTCAGGCGTTTGAGGCTCTTGTCGACCGCCTCGTGGATCTGGGCGCGGTTGAGTTCGCCGGGAAGGCCGCCGTCCCGGAACCAGGTATTGGGCGTGCGCCCGACGATCTTGGTGGCGAGGATGACCTTGTCGCGCTGCCCGCGCTCCATGAACCAGTCGCCGACGACGCGCTCTGTGGAGCCTTGTGTCTCCGGCTTGGGCGGCACCGAATAAAGCTCGGCGGTGTCGAAGAAATTGATGCCGCGCTCGATGGCGTAATCCATCTGGGCGAAGCCCTCGGCCTTGGTGTTCTGATCTCCGAAGGTCATCGTGCCGAGGCAGATGCGGCTGACGTCGAGGCCGGTGCGGCCGAGTTTGGTGTAGCGCATGGAGAGACGGTGTCCGAATCGCGTGGATCTTGGTGTGGAAAGGGCCGAAGGCAGGCCGCCGTCAGCGTTTGGGCAGAGAGACGATGAACTGTTCGACCGTCGGCAATATGGCGGTTGCAATGCGCCGTACGCCTTCGGCCGTCGGATGGAGCCCATCGGGAAGGTTGAGCGAGGCGTTGCCTGCAACGCCGTCGAGGAAGAAGGGATAAAGCGTCACGCCATGCGCCTTGGCAAGCTCCGGGTAGATGGCGTTGAAGCGCTGGACGTAGTCGGCGCCGAGATTGGGGGCGGCCTGCATACCGGCGAGCAAGACGGGAATATTGCGCTCCTTCAGCCGCTTGATGATGCTGTCGAGCGTGGTTTTCGTCACCGCGGGATCGAGGCCGCGCAACATGTCATTGGCGCCGAGCTCGAGGATCACCCCTTGCGTGTCATCGGGGATCGACCAGTCAAGCCGGGCAAGGCCGGCCGTCGCGGTATCACCCGAGACGCCGGCATTGACCAGTTCCGCCTTGATGCCCTTCTCCGCCAGCATCGCTTGCAGGACGGGCGGGAAGGCCTGGCTGGCCGGCAGGCCGTAACCAGCGACGAGACTGTCTCCGAAAACCACGATCTTCGGCGTTTCAGCGGCACGAGCGGGGAGAAGCATCAGGGATACGGACACTGTCAGCGCGAGGGAGATGGTCATCAGGTGCGTTGTCACACCTCGAAAGTGGGAAGCCAGGTGAGACAAACATTGGATCACGACGCGATCTCTCCCATATGACGTTGGCTGTCTGAATAACGGCATGTTCGGCAGTATTAGTCCCGCGCGTCCTGTGGCCAGTCACTCCGTCCCACAGGAGCCGCCCGGAATGTCCGGCACATGGCGGGCCCGATATGATCGATGGATTGTGATGATAGCCGGGTGGGCCTTTGCTGTAAGGCGGACGAAGGTGACACGGCCGGATGGGCAGAAGCGGAGCAGAGGGTATGGAACCTACGGTGGAAGCGGATCAGCGTACTGTTCACAATGCTCTCCAGGACAGGCTGACGTCTTCCGCTTCGCAGACCAGGTCGGTGCAGACTTTGCCTCAAGGACAACTCCAGGCCAATGCCGCCGCGACGGCCGCACCCACCGATATGGCTATCCAGCTCGCGGACGTCCATCTCAGTCTCGGTCATGCTGCGGCTCGCGTGCATATTCTAAAGGGCATATCGCTGGCCGTGCGTCCGGGCGAGGCGATCGGTCTGGTCGGTCCTTCCGGTTCCGGCAAATCGACGCTCTTGATGACGCTGGCCGGGCTTGAACGCGCGGACAAGGGTTCGGTTATCGTCGCGGGCCAGGAGCTCGGGAGCCTGGACGAGGATGCGCTGGCGCGCTTCCGCGGCCGCAATATCGGCATCGTTTTCCAGTCGTTCCATCTCGTGCCCACCATGACGGCGCTGGAGAATGTTGCCCTGCCGATCGAGTTGGCCGGTGGGCGCGATGCCTTCGAGCGGGCTGCCGCCTCCCTTGAGCGCGTGGGGCTCGGCCATCGCCTCAACCATTATCCGTCTCAGCTCTCCGGCGGCGAGCAGCAGCGCGTCGCCATCGCCAGGGCGACTGTCGGCCAGCCCCCGATCCTGGTGGCAGACGAACCCACCGGTAACCTCGACGAGGCCACGGGGCGCGGCATCGTCGAACTGCTGTTCGAGCTGAAGCGCGATCGCCATGCGACGCTTATACTCGTCACCCATGATCCGAGCCTCGCGGCGCGCTGTGATCGTGTCGTGCATCTCCGGTCCGGTCTGGTTGAGGCGGACCATGCATCCATCAACCATTGAGGGACGACCCCGTGCCGGGATTCGTTGCTGATCGATCCGGCTGGGCCGGCCTTGCTCTCGTCGTCAGGCTGGCGCTGAGGGAGATGCGCGGCGGCCTGCGCGGCTTCGGTATTTTCCTGGCCTGCGTGGCGCTTGGCGTTGCCGCCATCGCGGCGGTGGGCTCCGTCGGGCGCAGCCTCACGGATGGTCTGGCCTCGCAGGGCCGCCTCATCCTCGGCGGCGACCTCAGCTACTCGCTGGTTCAGCGCGAGGCGACAGAGGGTGAGCAAGCTTTTCTAGCCGGCCGGGGCGACCTGTCGAGCGTCGCGACGCTTCGCGCGATGGTTGTGGCGGGCGACAAGGGCTCGGCGCTGGTCGAGGTCAAGGCCGTCGATGATCGCTACCCCTCGCTGGGAACACTTGAGACCGATCCGCCGCTGGC
The DNA here is from genome assembly GCA_930633525.1 of Hyphomicrobiales bacterium. Lineage (NCBI taxonomy): Bacteria > Pseudomonadati > Pseudomonadota > Alphaproteobacteria > Hyphomicrobiales > Hyphomicrobiales bacterium. Next base: position 4,357,884 of record CAKNFP010000001.1, on the reverse strand, counting down.
GCGCGACGCGCTCGGTGTAACGGACGGGGCCTATGGGGCCTTCGCCGATCCCGTGCTGCTCGCGCGCCTCGGCCTGAAGGTGGGTGACCGCGTGACGCTGGGCCACCTGCCATTGGTGCTCAAGGCGGCGGTTGTCACCGAACCCGACAAGGTGGTGGCCGGGGCGGGCTTCGGTCCGCGGCTCATGATCTCGCAGGAGGCTTTGAAAGCCTCGGGGCTTCTCCAGCCAGGCAGCCTCGTCCGCTGGACCTATCGCCTTGTCCTGCCGCCGGGCGCCGACGATGACGCGGCACTGGTCACGGCCCAGAGCGCGGTGAAGCGGGCCTTTCCCGACACCGGCTGGGAGGTGCGCAGCCGTCTTGAGGCCGCGCCGCGCCTGGCCCGCGAGATCGAGCGCTTTACCCAGTTTCTTACCCTCGTCGGCCTGACGGCGTTGCTTGTCGGCGGCGTCGGCGTGGCGAACGCGGTCAATGCCTTCGTCGATCGCAAGCGGCCCTCGATCGCGACGCTGAAGAGCATTGGCGCCCCGGGCGGGCAGGTCGTGGCGATCTACCTCATACAGGTCATGCTGATGGCGTTGATCGGCGTCGCTATCGGCATGGCGCTGGGGGCGACGGTGCCCTTCCTGCTCTCGACGATGGGACGCACGCTTATTCCGCTGCCGCTCGAACCGAGCTTCGCGCCGCTGGAACTGGCGCTGGCCGCCCTTTACGGCCTGCTCACCGCCTTCGTCTTTGCCCTGCTGCCGCTCGGCCGCGCCCATGATGTGCCGGTGACGGCCTTGTTCCGCTCGGCCGTGCAACTCGACCGGCGCCTGCCGCGCCGTCGCTATCTTGTTGCGCTTGCACTCGCCGTCGCCGCTTTGGTGACTATCGCCGTGGTCTTTTCCTACGACCGCTGGCTCGCGCTGATGTTCGTGGCGGCGGCCGCCGCCGTCTTCCTGCTGCTGCGCCTGGTGGCGAGTGGCCTCATGCGCCTCGCTCGGGCGCTGCCGCGCGTGCAGCGCCCCGCGATGCGGCTCGCTATCGCCAATATCCACCGGCCGGCGGCGCCGACGCCGTCTCTGGTGCTGTCATTGGGGCTTGGCATCACGCTGATCGTCACGCTCGCCCTCATCGAGACAAACCTGCGTAACCAGCTCACCGGCAGCCTGCCCGCGCAGGCGCCGAGCTTCTTCTTCCTTGATGTGCCGGGCAACCAGGCGCAGGAGTTTCGCGCGTTTCTGGCAAACGAGGCGCCCAACGCCAAGATCGAGCAGGTGCCGATGATGCGCGGGCGCCTGTTGACCCTGAAGGGCGAGCCCGCCGAGGGATACAAGGCTCCTGAGGACGTGCAGTGGGTGCTCGACGGTGACCGAGGTATTACCTATTCCGCCACCGTCCCGGAGAACTCGAAAGTCGTGGCCGGGCAATGGTGGCCGGCCGACTATGCCGGCCCACCCCTCGTCTCCTTCGAAAGCGAGGTTGCCGAGAAGCTCCGCCTCGGCATCGGAGATGTTGTCACCGTCAATGTGCTCGGGCGTCGGATCGAGGCGCGGATCGCCAATCTGCGCAAGCTGGAATGGCGTTCGCTCGGCATCAATTTCGTAATGGTGTTCACGCCGAATACCTTCGCGGGGGCCCCCCATACCGACCTTGCGACGTTGAGCTGGCCACGCGGCGAGATTGCTGACAACGCGCTGATCACGCGGGAGGCGGCACTCCTGCGCAAGGCCGCGGAAACCTTTCCCATCGTGACGAGCGTGCGTGTGCGTGACGCGCTGCAGGCGGTCGACGACATGGTGTCGCAACTGGCGCTCGCCGTGCGGGCGGCCGCTTCCATCGCGCTCGCGGCGAGTGTGCTCGTCCTGGCGGGCGCCATGGCGGCGTCGCATCAGGCGCGGCTTTATGATGCGGTGGTGCTGAAGACCATCGGCGCGACCCGCGCGCATCTGCTGACGGCCTATATAATCGAGTATGGGGTGATTGCCCTGTCGACGGCCATTTTCGGTTTCATTGCAGGCTCCATTGCCGGGTGGGCGATAATAACGCGCGTCATGAGGTTGAGTTTCGACTTGTCGCCAACGAGCGCGATATTGGCTGCGCTAGTTGCAGTTGTGGTCGCCGTAGGGATCGGGCTTGCAGGGACATGGAGAATACTTGGCCAGAAGCCCGCGCCTTATTTGAGAGATCTGTAGCAACGGGCGCATCCAGCCGGGCGTTTCCTCCCCTCTAATCTTTACGAAACGTTCATGTTGGGACGTATGTCTTGCGGCAAGGCACGGAATGAGCAAGCGGCCCTTGTATCGCGGGCGGCGATGTTCCATATTTCGTTTGCTGCCAATATGTCGCAGCACAACGTTTTTTGGAGTTTCGAGAGGGAATCATGTCGGATCTGAACCGCAACACCTACGCCTACGGCAGTGGTGTCGCCCGGGCCGGAACCGCAGAGCTCGACCAGGGTCTGCGGGCCTTCATGCTCGGCGTCTACAACAACATGGTTCTGGGCCTGGCCATCACGGGTCTGGCCGCGCTCGGAACCTCCATGGCGGCCGTCACCACTGACCCGGCGGCTGCGGCTGGCCAGTTCAGCAATGGCCTGATGCTGACAAGCGTCGGCGTCGCGCTGTTCGGCTCGCCTTTGAAGTGGGTGGTGATCTTCGCCCCGTTGGCGCTGGTCTTCTTCCTGAGCTTCCGGATCGCGCGACTTCAGCCCGCCACGGCGCGCCTGCTCTTCTTCGCCTACGCGGCGCTGGTCGGCCTGTCGCTGTCGTCGATCTTCCTCGTCTACACGCAAGCATCGATCACGCGGGTGTTCTTCATCACCGCGGCGACCTTCGGCGCGCTCAGCCTCTATGGCTACACGACGAAGCGTAACCTGTCGGCGATGGGCTCGTTCCTGATCATGGGCCTGTTCGGCGTCATCATCGCCTCGCTGGTCAACATCTTCCTGGCGTCGAGCGCGCTGCAGTTCGCCATCTCGGTGGCGGGTGTGCTGGTCTTCGCCGGCCTGACCGCCTGGGATACCCAGCGGATCAAGGAGATGTACTACGAGATGGACGACAGCGCCTCGGCGGCCCGCAAGTCGGTGCTCGGCGCGCTGATGCTCTATCTGGACTTCATCAACATGTTCGTCATGCTGATGCAGCTCTTCGGCCAGCAGCGCAGCAGCTGATCACGCCGTTAGGTCAAACGAAAAGCCCCGGTTCGCCGGGGCTTTTTTATGGGCGGCGCTTGCCGATCCTTGCTCGGCGCGGGCACAGCAACCGGGGGACGTTTTGACTATCACGATCGATGTCGCCTTGGTTCAACGGCTTGTCGCCGAGCAGTTCCCCGAACTGGCGCATCTGGCGATATCGCCGGTGGTGCCCGGAGGGTGGGATAACCGCACCTTCCGTCTGGGCGACAGCATGCTCGTGCGGTTACCGAGTGCTGATCGTTATGTCGCGCAGGTCGCGAAAGAGCACCGCTGGCTTCCTGTGCTGGCGTCCCATCTGCCATTGCCGATCCCGCTCCCTCTAGCCAAAGGCGAGCCAAGCCGGGGATATCCCTGGCCCTGGTCCATCTATCGCTGGCTCCCCGGCAATCCCGTAGCGAGAGAACCGCTCGCGGATCCCAACCGCGTTGCGCGTGCGCTGGCCGACTTTCTTGGCGCGCTGCACCGGATTGATGCCCGTGATGGGCCTGTGCCGGGACAGCATAATTTTCATCGCGGTGGTCGGCTTGCGACATATGCGGGGGACGTTCACGCGGCGCTGGCAATCCTTCAGGATAAAACCGAGACGGGCGTGCTGGGGGATGTGTGGGCCAATGCGCTCGCATCGCAATGGGAGCGGTCGCCGGTCTGGGTCCATGGGGACGTATCGGGCGGCAACCTGTTGGTTCGCGATGGCGATCTCAGTGCTGTCATCGATTTCGGCAGTTCGGCGGTCGGCGACCCCGCATGTGACCTCGTCATTGCGTGGACGCTGTTTTCTGGCGAAAGCCGCAAGATTTTTCGAGGGGCGCTTTCCCTCGACGAGAACACATGGCGCCGCGCCCGAGGCTGGGCGCTATGGAAAGCGCTGATCACCGTCGCGGCGCCCAACATCGGTCAGGATGAGGCTGGGGCGTCATGGCGGGCTATTGCTGACGTATCGGCCGATCATAAGCGATGCCAGCAGATGTAAGGCCGGTCTGGTCAGAAACGTCCTGCGTTGCTCCATCGCTGACGCGACGCTGCGGGTGCTTCCGATAACGATCCGCTTTAACCCACCACGCGCAGGGACCGGTCGAGAACGCTGATCACGCGGGCGAGGTCGTGGCCGCGTTTGAGGATGAGGCCCGAAGCCGCGATGACGCTGTAGGCACCCTGCCGCCGCGCAAGCTTCGGGTCTTTCTCGATGCGATACATCGGCACTTCCGATGTCCGGCGGAACACGGAGAAGACGGCGCGGTCCTTCAGACAATCGATGGCGTAGTCCCGCCATTCGCCCGCCGCGACCTTGCGGCCGTAGAGATTGAGGATCTCCCGAAGCTCCAGCCGGTCGAACGACACGACCGGCGACGCGCTCGGCTGGGGGCCGGTGGAAGAAAGCGCATTGGGCGGAGCGGAGGGAGAGGGGCGGCCTTGTGCTGCCGCGAAGGAAAGGACGGACTGGCTCGATGACCGGCCTGGCGATGGTTTGCTGGCCGCCGCCGTTGTAATCGCCTCGATGCGATACGCTGACGGCTCGGACAGGTTTGGCTCGATGTCCGAGCTGCCCTCCTCGCTCATTCCGTAACCCTGTTCCTGCCTTCCGCGGCCGGCGAACGCCAACTCACCGAAGCGGCGGCCACGGCGGCCGCCGTACCGAGAGCGCGAAAAACGCCTCGCGCTGCTGCCTTTCATGATGGGGCGCGTTGTCCTGTCATGCAAGCGTCATGAGCTGCGCGATGGCGGTGCCCGCTGCGCATGCCGTTTCGGCCGCCTGCGGGGCGGCGATTATAAATCGCAAAATCCACATTTCCGCCGCAGAGAGGCCCAGCGGCGGCCCAACTGCGCAGCGATAAAGTTCATGTTGCCTTGGTGGCTCGGTATCTCTTGGTGCCGGAATACGTCAGCCCCCCAGCCCCCCGGTGTCAGGGGAATGCCGGGCCACTTGGCAACGCGTAACGAGTACCTGACTTAAAAAAGGCCGGCGTTCAGCGCCGGCCTTTTCTTTTGTCGGCACGGGATCCTTGCAAAAAGTCCGCGGATGCGCGGTCTGCATCGCTTTCGGGACGGGTTGCCATCGGTCCGCAGGCCAGTGAGGCTGTGATCAGCATTAAGAGCAGTGTGTGGGGCTTGGACGCAATCCGCACCACAGGGCGCCAGGCAGGGCTCCTGCTTTTTTGCTGCGCCTTCATCCGGGCAGCCCGATACAAGGAGGACGACATGACGCTGCCAAATAGCTCGCTGAAATCGCTCCGGGTAACCCCGAGATCACTGAAATGCATAACGCGATCGTCCGTTTCGGAACTGAGAGATTTGCAGCCGATTCCTGCTAAAGTGCACTCCGTCAGCAACGGCGTCGGTCCTGCGATATGCGATCAGGCTCAGGCAGGAAAAGCTGGTGACACCGGCGTTCGGCGGACAACGGGGGAGGGCGTTGATGAAGCCTCGCAGAAGCGGCATGCCCCGGTCCCGCAATGATTCAACGACATCGGCGGATCCCGGTCATGAATGATCCACAACCTTGAACTAAGCCTTCAACAGCGCGAACGATCAATACGCGCAACCACGAGTACGATTTTTAGGGAGACTGGTATGACGTCGGCGAAGCCGGATCTTGCGAAGCCCAACAATTACAGGAGAACCGATTCTTTGGGTGCGTCTCCGGGGCTTCTTGATGCGGCGAGCGACACGGTGAGAACCCACCTGATCGCATCGATCGACACGGCGCTTCGCGACCGTGCTCCCTCCGTTCCGGAAGGTTTCGCGGCCAAGCTTTTCGGCGCGACGGCGATCGAGGATCTCGAGCGCTACACCACCGATGAGATCGCAGCCCTTGCAGCCGACGCTTTCGCCCATCTCGCGGAGCCACGGCGGCGAGGCCAGGCGCCTGTCGTCAAGCTGATCGATCGCGACATCAACGGCAATGGTCAGCAACGCCAGATCACGCTGCTCGAAGTCGTCAATGACAATATGGCTTTTCTCCTCGACTCCACCCTGGCGGCACTGATCGCCCAGGGCTTCGAGGCGGAGCTGGCGCTGGTTGCGCATCCCATCATCGCCGTGGAGCGTGACGGGGACGGCCACCTTGCCAGGATCATTCCCGATGCGGAGGCCGACAGCTCCGTTCCGCGCGAAAGTCTCATCCATATTCATCTCGATCGCATCGACGATGAGGCCGTGCGCGCAGCCCTCGTCGGGGAATTATCGCGGACCTATGCGGAGGTGCGGCAGGCGACCGATGACTGGAGCGCGATGCGCGATCGGCTGCGTGGAGCCACCGATGTCGTCAGGTCATCGCCCGCGAGCATGCCGGCGGAGGCAGTGGAGGAAGCGGGCGATTTCCTCTCGTGGCTCGCGGATGGCAATTTCACCATTCTCGGAATCCGTGAATACAGCTTCGCGGACGGCGACACGAGCGCCGATCTCGTCGAGGGTTCGGGCCTTGGCATCCTGCGGGATCCCTCCGTCCGGATCCTGCGGCGCGGACGGGACATGGTCGTCATGACGCCGGAAATGCGGGCCTTCCTGGCCCAGCCGGTGCCGCTGATCGTGACCAAGGCCAATGTCAAGTCGCGTGTCCATCGTCGGGCCTATCTCGACTATATCGGCGTGAAGCTGTTTTCACGGGAAGGCCGGCTGGAAGGCGAGCTGCGCATTGTCGGCCTCTTCACCGCCGATGCCTATACGGGCACGACGCGGGACGTCCCCTACCTCCGGCACAAGGTGGCGCAGGTTATCGCCCGCGCCGGCTTCGATCCGGCGAGCTATTCCGGCCGCGCGCTGCTCTACGTGCTTGAGGACTATCCGCGCGACGAGCTGTTCCAGGTTGATGTCGAGACACTCTACCGCTTCTGCCTGGAGATCCTGAAACTGACCGAACGGCCGCGCGTGCGCGTGCTGGCCCGCCGGGACGCTTTCGACCGCTTCGTCTCCGTCCTCGTCTATATCCCGAAGGACCGTTACGATACCGAGGTCCGGCGGCGTGTCGGCGAGTTTCTGGCGCGAACTTTCGACGGTCACGTCTCCGCAGCCTATCCGGCCTATCCGGAAGGACCGTTGTCGCGCACGCATTTCATCATCGGCCATCATGAGGGCAAGATCCCGGCGATCGGCCAGGAGGCGCTGGAGGCCGGCGTTCGTGCCATTGTGCGCACATGGCGGGACGCGCTCGGCGAATTGCTCGATACGGCAATCGGAGGCCGGCGCGGCCGTGTGCTTGCCGAGCGCTACGGCGATGCCTTCGGAGCGGCCTATCGCGAATTCTACAGCGGCGCCGCCGTCGTCACGGACATCGGCATCCTCGAACAGCTGAGCGCCGAGCGGCCGTGGGCGGTGGATATCTATCGCCGTGAGGGCGAGGACGACACCAGCGCCAATCTCAAGGTGTTTTCGCGCGGGCGGCCGATGCCTCTGTCCGAGCGGGTTCCGTTGCTCGAGAACCTCGGTTTCCGCGTCGTGAACGAGCGCACCCACCGCATCTTCCCCGCGGGGGCGAGCGAGGACGCACGGGTCTGGCTGCACGACATGCGGCTGGAGCGCGCCGCGGGAGGGAACATCGACGTCGAGGCGCTGCAACCCGCCATCGAAGCGGCGTTGATGGCGCTGTTCCGGGACCTGGCGGAGTCGGACGGCTTCAACGCCCTTGTCCTGGAGGCGGGGCTGGGCTGGCGCGACGTTGCGCTCCTGCGCTCGCTTGCCATCTATCTGCGCCAGATCGGCGTGCATTTCAGCATGGGCTATCTCGCGGGCGCCGTGACACGCCATGCCGCCATGGCCGAGGAGGTCGTCGCGCTCTTCTATGCCCGCTTCGACCCGCGCCTGGACGAGGCCACGCGGCTGGCGCGTCAGGCCGAAATCCATACCCGTATCGAGGAACTGCTCCAGGGCGTGGCCAGCCTCGATGACGACCGCATTCTCCGGCGTTTCGTCAATCTCATCGACGCGGCCATCCGCACCAACTTCTTCCAGGTCGACCGGGACGGCAATCCGCGCCGCACCATCGCCGTCAAATACGCCTGCGCGAAGGTAGACGGCTTGCCGATGCCGAAGCCTCTCTACGAGATCTTCGTGCATTCGCCGCGGGTAGACGGCGTGCATATGCGCTTCGGCAAGGTGGCGCGCGGCGGACTGCGCTGGTCCGACCGGGCGCAGGATTTCCGCACCGAGGTGCTTGGCCTCGTCAAGGCACAGCAGGTGAAGAACGCAGTCATCGTGCCGGTCGGCGCGAAAGGCGGGTTCCTCCCGAAGCGCCTGCCGGCCCCGGGCGACCGCCAGGCCTTCATGGCCGAGGGCGCCGAGGCCTACCGCATTTTCGTGTCGTCGATGCTGGACATCACCGACAATCGCGAGGGCGAGGCCATCGTCCATCCGCCGCTGACGGTGCGCTATGACGATGAGGATCCCTATCTGGTCGTCGCCGCCGACAAGGGCACGGCCACCTTCTCGGACCTCGCCAACAGCATCTCGGCCGATCATGGCTTCTGGCTCGGCGATGCCTTCGCCTCCGGTGGCAGCCACGGTTACGACCACAAGAAAATGGGCATCACCGCCCGGGGTGGCTGGGAAGCCGTTAAGCGGCATTTCCGCGAGCTCGACATCGATATCCAGTCGACGCCTGTGACGGTGACGGGCGTCGGGGATATGTCGGGAGACGTGTTCGGCAACGGCATGCTGCTGTCGGAAAAACTGAAGCTCGTGGCCGCCTTCGACCATCGCGACATCTTCCTCGATCCGAATCCCGATCCCGCCGTGGGCTATGCGGAACGGCAGCGGCTGTTCGCGCTGCCGCGATCGAGCTGGCAGGACTATGACACCGCGCTGATTTCGGAAGGGGGCGGGGTCTTCTCGCGATCCGCCAAATCCATACCGCTGTCGCCGGCCGCGCAAGTTGCCATAGGCCTTGCGCAGAATCACGCCTCACCACAGGAAGTGATTACCGCTATCCTCAAGGCCCCGGTTGATCTCCTGTGGTTCGGCGGCATCGGCACCTATATTCGCGCCAGCACGGAGACCGATGCGGAGGCGGGCGATCGCAACAACGACGCCATACGCATCACCGGCCAGGCCGTCCGTGCCAAGGTGATCGGCGAGGGCGCCAATCTCGGCATGACCCAGCGCGGGCGTATCGAGGCGGCGGAGGCTGGCGTTCGGCTCAACACCGACGCGATCGACAATTCGGCGGGCGTCAATTCCTCCGACGTCGAGGTGAACATCAAGATTGCGCTGGCGCCACCGGTGAAGGAGGGGCGCCTTGATGAAGCCGGCCGTGACGGCCTGCTTGTCGAGATGACGGACGAGGTCGCCCGTCTCGTCCTGACGAACAACTATCTCCAGACGCTGGCTATTTCGCTCGCGGAGCGGCGCGGGACCGAGGAGCTCGGCTTTGCCCGTCGCCTCATGCGTGTGCTGGAAGCGGAAGGACGTCTCGACCGCGCGGTGGAATTCCTGCCGGACGACGCGACGCTCGCCCAGCGCCAGCAGCGCGGTGAAAACCTGACGCGGCCGGAGATCGCGGTCATCCTCGCCTATGCCAAGCTCGCGCTCTACGACGCGATCCTCGAAAGCTCGGTGCCGGATGACCCGTATCTGGCGGGCGAGCTGATGCGCTATATGCCGAAACCCCTGCGGGAGCGCTTCCCCGATGCGGTAACGGCGCATCGGCTGCGGCGGGAAATCATTGCGACGCAGCTCGCCAACGCCATCATCAATCGCGGCGGGCCGACGATCGTCACGCGCCTCGCGGATGAGACGGGTGCGGACGCGCCCACGATCGCCGCTGCCTACGCGGCCGTCCGGGACGCTTATGGGCTGATCGAGCTGAATGCAGGCATCGATGCCTTGGACGAGCGTATCGGGCATTCCGCTGACGACATCAACGCAGCCATGCAGCTGGATCTCTACGCCGGCTTGCAGGATCTCCTGATCGACGGGCTCTCCTGGTTCATTCGCAATGCGGATTTCCATGCCGAGGGAATCCAGAAGATCGTCGCGCGCTATCGTCGCGGCATCGCGACTGTCGAGGCGGCGCTGCCAGTTGCGCTGTCCGCGGATGTCCGCGAGGGGCTCGAAGCACGGAGCACGAGCCTGGAGGAGGCGGGAATCCCCGCGCCGCTGGCACGGCGGCTCGCCGCCTTGTCGGAGCTGGGCGCCGCGCCGGACATCGTGCGTATTTCCCAGGCGAGTGATCGCGATGCCGACGAGGTGGCCGCCATCCACTTCGCGGTGGAGAGCAGCTTCCGCCTTCGTGAGCTCGTGGCGGCCGCGCGCGGCCTGCCGGTGACGGACTACTACGACCGGCTGGCGCTTGGCCGCGCGCTTGGCGGTATCGCCAGTGCACATCGCCGCCTGACAGCCGCGATCGTCGCAACCGGGGCGCCCGCCCGGGATGCAGCCGCGGCCCGCGAGGCCGTGAGCCTCTGGGCGGAAGCCCGTGGCGGCGAGGTGGAACGCATCCGCTCGACCGTGGACAGCATTGCGGCTTCGGGGCTGACGCTGTCGCGTCTGACGGTGGCGGCAGGCCTCATAGGGGATCTGGTGAAGTCATGACAGCGCGACCGTGCCAACCCGTCGATCCGCCGGTATTCGGCCCGACGTTTCGCAAGCAGCTGGAGGAACTCCTGGCATGGCGGCGCGATGTGCGCCGCTTCACCGGCGCGCCCATGCCCGAGGGCACGCTGCGGCATCTCATCGATCTCGCGGTGCTGGCCCCCTCGGTCGGCAACAGCCAGCCGTGGCGCTTCGTCGAGGTGCTTACACCGGCGCGGCGGCAGGCTATCATCGCCGAATTCGAGCGCTGCAATGCCGAGGCCTTGACGAGCTATACGGGTGATCGCGCCTCGTCCTATGCCACGCTGAAGCTTGCGGGCCTGCGGGATGCGCCGGCCCATGTCGCCGTCTTTAACGAAGACAAGCCAGAGGCCGGATATGGTCTCGGCCGGCGAACCATGCCGGAGACCCTGCATTATTCCACCCTGATGGCGATCCATACGCTGTGGCTCGCAGCCCGCGCCGAGGGGCTCGGCATGGGATGGGTGTCCATCCTCGATCCCGAACGCGTCAAGGCGGCCCTTGACGTGCCGCCCACATGGTCGTTTATCGCCTATCTATGCATCGGCGAGCCCTGTGAAGAACATCTCGATCCGGAGCTCGTCCGCCACGGCTGGCAGGAGACCTTGCCGATCGAAGCCGTTCTTCACAGCCGCTGACCGTGCAAGGCTCCATTGTCATCACTCCAATTGCGGCATGAGTCGCTTCCCGCCGAACCGGTAGCGCCAGACTATCCACCCAAGCGCGCGGTCGTTGCCTGGATCTTCTTTGACTGGGCCACGCAGCCGTTCTTCACCTTGATCACCACCTTTGTGTTCGCGCCTTATTTCGCGGCCCGCCTCGCGCCCGATCCGGTGAGCGGGCAAAGCCTGTGGGGCTACGCGACGGGTATCGCCGGGCTTGCGATCGCCCTGACCTCGCCGTTCCTCGGCGCGGTGGCTGACACGACAGGCCCCAAGAAGCCCTGGATTATTCTCTTTGGCCTGCTTCTGGCCGTTGGCTCGGCGGCCTTGTGGTGGGCGGCGCCGGGCGTGCCGGGGGCGATCGCGCTGGCACTCTTTGCCTTCGCGGTTGCGACAATCGGCGCTGAATTCGCCACCGTCTTCAACAATTCCATGATGCCGCATCTGGTGCCGCCGGAGCGCATCGGCCGGCTGTCCGGTGCCGGCTGGGCGACGGGCTACGTGGGGGGATTGATCTCGCTGGCCCTGACGCTGGCCCTCTTCGCAGCGTCACCGGAGACGGGCAGGACGCTGGCCGGACTCACGCCGCTCTTCGGGCTCGATCCCGCGACCTTCGCCGGTGACCGGCTGGTCGGTCCACTGACCGCTCTGTGGTTCGTTGTCTTCGTTACCCCGATGCTGCTCTTGACGCCGGATGTGAAGACCAGCGGCATTCCCCTCAAGGTCGCCATGCACGCAGGCTTCCACGCGTTGAAGGAGACCGTGCGACAGGCCAGGAGCCTCGGGGACATAGGGCGGTTCCTCCTCGCCAACATGATCTATCAGGACGGCCTCGTGGCGCTGTTTGCCTTCGGCGGCATCTACGCCGCCGGTGTCTTCGGCTGGGGCATGATCGAGATCGGCGTTTTCGGCATCCTCCTGACCCTGACGGGGACGATCGGTGCCTTCATCGGCGGCCGCCTCGACGATGCCATCGGCGGCAAGCGGGTCATCCTCGGCTCGCTGACGATCCTCGTCCTGTGCTGCCTCGGGATCCTCTCGCTGGGCCGTGACCATATCCTGTTCGTCTGGCCGACTGGTCCCATGGCGCCGGGGGCGGGGCTTTATGCGCATCTGCCCGAAAAGGTCTATCTCGCGCTTGGCCTCGCCATCGGCCTTGTCGCAGGGCCACTGCAGGCCTCCTCACGCAGCCTGCTCGTCCGTCTCGCGCCGCCTGGACAGGCCGGGCAGTTCTTTGGCCTCTTCGCGCTGTCGGGCAAAGTCACGTCGTTTCTAGGCCCGACGCTGGTCGCCACGGCGACTTATCTCTTCAACAGCCAAAGCGCCGGCCTCGCCGTTCTCATCGGCTTCTTCGGTCTCGGCGGCTTGCTGATCGCTGGCGTTAGAGCACGCTGATTCACACGTATCACGCCGTCATTCCGAGCGCCTCCCCAAGGCGCGGCATTCGGAATGACGGCGTGATACGTGATAGCAATAGTTTGGAACTCTCGGCCGGTTACGGCTGCCAGGGGGCGTCGTCCGCACTCTCGGCTTCGGCGGCGTCAACACCGTCGAGCGTCGCCATGACAGCCCGGAGCACGTCGCGCACGCCGGCGCCCGATGCCGCCGAGATCACATAAGGTGTGCGCTTGGCCGCCCTCTTCAGCCGCGCGACCTGATCCTTGCGCGTCTCGTTATCAAGCGAGTCGGCTTTCGTCAGCACCACGATCTCGGGCTTGTCGCTGAGCCCATGGCCATAGGCTTCGAGCTCCGCGCGCACGGTCTTGTAGGCTTTGCCTGCGTGCTCGCCGGTGCCGTCCACGAGATGGAGCAGCACTCGGCAACGCTCGACATGGCCGAGGAAGCGGTCGCCCAGACCATGCCCCTCGTGGGCGCCCTCGATGAGGCCGGGAATGTCGGCCAGCACGAATTCCCGACCATCCACGCCGACCACGCCGAGGCCGGGATGGAGCGTCGTGAAGGGATAGTCCGCGATCTTGGGCTTTGCGGCGCTGACCGCGGCGAGGAATGTCGACTTTCCGGCATTCGGCAGGCCGACGAGACCGGCATCCGCAATAAGCTTCAGCCGAAGCCGGATCCACATCTCCGTGCCGGTCTGGCCGGGATTGGCGTGGCGTGGTGCCTGGTTGGTGGATGACTTGAAATAGGCGTTGCCGAAGCCGCCATTGCCGCCACGCGCCAGAATGACGCGCTGGCCGACCTCGGTCATGTCGGCGAGCAAGGTCTCGTCATCCTCCGCGTAGATCTCGGTGCCCTGAGGGACCTTGAGAACCACATCGTCCCCGCGCGGGCCATTGCGGTTCTTGCCCATGCCGTGCATGCCGGGTCGGGCCTTGAAATGCTGCTGATAGCGATAGTCGATCAGCGTGTTGAGCCCATCGGTGCACTCCACGACGACATCGCCACCGCGCCCGCCGTCACCGCCGTTCGGGCCGCCGAATTCGATGAATTTTTCACGCCGGAAGGAGACGCATCCCGCGCCACCATCACCTGAGCGTATATAGACCTTGGCTTGATCGAGAAACTTCATGACACCACTCCCGCCCACTGCGGGACGAGCCTTGTTCCTACAGGAGCTTGGTGAACGCTGCAACGCGTTGCGGTCGCCCAAGATGTGGGCTTCGTGCGTGCAGAACGCAAATTCCTGCACGAACCGCCAGGCTCTCGGCGCAATCCGCATGTCAAGCTGTGATGAGAGCGAGTAACGCATTCCTGCAAGGATACGAGGAATGTGATGAGCATCATCGATAATATTATGACCGGAAATAAAGCTATTGATGGATTAATTCATGCTAAAAAATGGGGATCAAAAAATATAACCTACAGTTTTCCGAAATCAATGGACGATTATGGCTTGTTTTATCCACCTGAATCGATCTCATATTTTCGGGAGGCGAGCGAACCCATAAAGAGAAAGGTTAGAAAATTTTTCGAAGAAATTGAGAGTATCATCGATGTAAAATTTATAGAGTGCGAAGCCAATCCAGGACGTGCTGTAATTCGGATCGCGCAATCTTTTGTCAGAAAGCCTCACGCCTACATGCCTGATAGCCACAATTGCGCTGGAGATATCTGGTTTCCAACTACCGAGGAATACCGGGCGTCTAGCGATGGAAGCTTTGAGCACCACGCCATACACCACGAAATCGGCCACGCCTTGGGGCTCAAGCATCCCCATCAGCACGGTGCCTTTGGGCGTCTTCCGCAGGAATACGACAGCAGCCGCTTCACCGTCATGAGCTACGATGCTGAGCGCGATAATCAGAGCTTGGGCTGCAGTCGAGACCAATATCCTCAGAGCTTCATGCCGCTGGATGTGTTGGCGCTTCAAGCACTCTATGGTCAGGCGGCCCGCTCGCCAAATTCCGGGACCCATAACTTGTATTCCTGGGATCCGGTGACAGGCCATGGTTTTCGCGACGGCCAACATCGCAACAAAGCATCGGGCAACTATGTCTTCGAGACAATTGTCGATGACGGAGGATGGGACACTTTCGATTTCTCGAACTTCAAGCGGGATTTGAACATCGACCTTAGGCCGGGGGGGGGCGAGCCATGTCATGCCATGCCTCCCGCGTTACGGCGCGGCCCCTGAGCAAACAGTTGTCTGCACCCCGATAACACCCGCGAATGACCCTCGCTTCTTCATCGAGGCGGCAATCGGCGGTACCGGGAACGACATGATGCGGGGCAATGATGGGGCCAACCATCTTCGTGGCCAGGCGGGCCATGACCGCATTATGGGATGCGGCGGTGAGGACTGGCTGGACGGCGGCGAGGGCGATGATGTGCTTTCGGGCGGTCGGGGAGATGACATCCTGAGGGGGGGCACCGGAAGAAACCTCTTCTTTATTGCTCCCGGCGATGGGCATGACCTGATCGAGGATTTCAAAAGCGGTTCAGGTAATCTGATCGACCTTCGGTGCTTTCGGCTGGCGCGACTGGAAGACGTGGCCATGTGGGACAGTTCAGCCTATGGCGGTTCGGTAACCTTACAGCTTGTCGCCAGCAGTGGCGCGGGGACGGCTTACGTGACCCTGGCGGGCATGACGACCCAGGATATTCGACCGGATATGTTCTTACTCTGATGGAGTATCTGCGGCTTGGCCCCGTGCCTCTCTTCGCGGCGAAGAGCCTGCAAGATCTGCTGCCTCGTCCGCTGCAGCATGAACGCGAAACCCCGGCCGCCCTAGAGGGTGGCCGGGGAGAGTTCGTTTCAGGCCGCCATGGCGCCTTCACGCCAGCGCGTGCGTCCGAGCATCGTGTCAGAATGGGGACGATGGCGCCCCCAGGCCTGCGATTCAACGAGCCCTTCGCCAACCACGACGAAGCCCAGCTTTTCCTGGACGCGCAACGATGCCTCGTTGTCACTGAATGCTCCAGACGTGAGATGCACGTCTGAGGAACCAGCGAAGAAGCCCGCCACGTAGGCAGCGGCGGCTTCCGTCGCCAAGCCCTTGCCCCAGTGGGCCTCAGCGAGCCAGTAACCGAGGTTCATCGCGCCGTGATGCGGCCTGATCGACATCACGCCCGTCGGCGCCCCATCCACAAGCACCGTATGATGCCAGCTGACCCCGGCACGTGTCTGTTCTTCCGCCCTGCGAGCAAAATTCTCGACATCGCAGAGCGGAAGGGGCCATGAAACACGGCTGAGCTGGCGCACCACGCCCCATGTCAAAGCCGCATGCAGCGCTTTTGCGTCCGCGGCAACGATGGGGCGGAGAAGAGCGCGTTGGGTCTCGATCGCGTTGTCCAGCATCTCCCTCTCCTTATCCTAATGGCGCTGTCAAGGCTGTGTCGTTACGCACGCCTTCGACTACGACCGCTGGTCCCCACTGCTTGAGGCTGGCCCAGATGCCGCGCTCAAGGGTGAAAAGATCAACGGGAAGCCGTCCGCCGCGGGCCGGAAAGTCCATGAAGCCCGCACCGTCATGGCGAAAGCCGCACTTCTCCAAGACGTGGCGGGACGCGGGATTGACGACCCGGACCGCCGCTGAAAGTCCTCTGCTCTCGCTGCGGGCGAACAGAATATCGATGAGGCCGCGCAGGGCTTCCGTCGCCAGCCCCAGGCCCCAGAACGATGTGCCTAGCCAGTAACCGACCGATGGTAAGGATGTTTCCCGGTCCGGAGCGGCACCGAGCGCGCCGATGATCTCATCGGGCGCATGCCGGTAGGCTGCGACCAGCGTGAGCTGTCGCCCGGCCGCGTTGCCAGCGCGTGCCGTCGTGATGAATTGTTCTGCCAAGCCCGATGGATAAGGATGCGGAATATGAGCCGTCATCTCGGCTACGGCTTTATCACCGGCCAAGCATGCGATGGCGGCTGCGTCGGCGAGGCGCGGCGAGCGTAGGGCAAGCCGTTCCGTCTCGATGACGAAGGCGTCTTCGATGATGCCGCAGGTGAACATCGTTCGCTCCGTTCCAAAAGGCCGCGTGCCATTGTCGGCAACGACGGCGAAAACGACGAAGGGGAGACGGTCATCCCATCTCCCCTGTCGCTTGGATCCGAAGCTATCGTTAGGAGCCCCTTGATCCGCCGGTTCGCTGGGATGCCGGCGGAGCTCCTCGTCTTAAGCTGCGCCGTTTACTCTGCCGCCTGTTGGGCGGGTACAACCGATACAAATGCTCGCCCGGCGCGTTTCGTAAAGTCGACGCGGCCACCGCAGAGCGCGAACAGCGTATGGTCCTTGCCCATGCCGACATTAGCGCCCGCATGCACCTTGGTGCCGCGTTGACGGATAATGATGTTGCCGGAAATGACGCTTTCGCCGCCGAACTTCTTCACGCCGAGACGCCGGCCGTCCGAGTCACGACCGTTGCGCGACGAGCCGCCTGCCTTTTTGTGAGCCATGATGAAACTCCTGAATTACTTATCGTGCGTAGCGCGAGGCGCTGTTTCCGCAACTCTGAACGCTACTGCCTAAACCTTCCGTTAACCCTGCCGCTCAGTAGTCCTCACCGGACTTCAGCTCGGCCTGATCGATCTTCGCGCGGGGCGGCTTGCCGGCCAGGAGTTCCTTGGCCTGCTCGATCCACTCGTCGCGTGCAATGCGACCGCGCAGGGCGAGCTCGGCATCGTACTTCTCGATGTCGGCCTCGGTCCAGGCAGCGATCTCATCCCAGGTCGTCACGCCCGCGGCGCGCAGCTTCTTCTCGATGGTCGGGCCGATGCCCGCGATCAACGAGAGATTGCTGTGATCGCCAGAGGCGCCAGCCGCGGCAACGGCCTCCGCCGCCTTGGCCTTCGGTGCGGGCTTCGCGCTCACGGCCTTCGCCGACGGCTTCGCGCCACCCGTGAGAATCTCGGTGATGCGCACCACGGTCAGGTCCTGACGGTGACCGCGCTTGCGCTTCGAATTCTGCCGGCGACGCTTCTTGAAGGCGATGACCTTGTCACCACGGCTCTGCTCGACGAGCTCGCCGGCAACGGTGGCGCCGGCCACGAAGGGCGCGCCCACTTCGGTCGTCTCGCCATTGCCAAGCATCAGCACGTCGCTGAAGGCAATGATATCACCAGGCTCGCCGACAAGGCGCTCGATGGTGATCACGTCGGTGGCGGCGACGCGGTACTGTTTGCCGCCGGTCTTGATAACTGCGAACATCGTTCTTGTCCCGTGTTCCACCCGGCTCTTTGGGCTATCGCCACAAGGCCGGCTTTTTGGCAGATGTTGCCGTACTCACCCGCAGCAGCTTCAAGAGTGAAGGAGCCACGCGCACATACGGAGCGCGAAGAGACTTCGCATGGAATGAGGGTCGATACATCCCATGGGCATGCATGTCAACGCGTTGACGGTGCAAAATATACACGAGGCCCTTGATCTTACGGCGATGTCACGTATAAGTGCCGCGCCGACGCGGAGAGGTGGCAGAGCGGTTGAATGCACCGCACTCGAAATGCGGCATGGGTGCAAGCCCATCGGGGGTTCGAATCCCCCCCTCTCCGCCAAGCATCTCTATAAGTAATTGATTTTATTAAATAATTTAGATCGGTGAAATGGGTATCTGCCATTTCGTACCACATTCATGTTTGGGTATTCTCGGACGCTGCCGGCTGCCGACGTCCAATCCGCGAGATCACCGCTCCCGAAATTCTTGAGACCTTACGGCGCGTCGAAGTGCGTGGACGGTATGAAAGCGCGCGCAGGCTGCGCTCCATCATCGGCAGCGTGTTCCGCTATGCTGTTGCCACGGCTCGTGCCGATAATGACCCAACCTTCGCACTGCGAGGCGCTCTGACTGCACCGCAGACGAAATCATGGGCCGCCTTGACCGAGCCAAGGGCCCTCGGGCGCTCTTGCGGGCGATCGACGGTTACGAGGGCCAGGCCACAACGACAGCCGCCTTGAAGCTCTTGGCGCTGCTCTTCCCTCGGCCGGGTGAGTTGAGAGCGGCCCATTGGTCCGAGTTCAATCTGGACAGGGGGGCGTGCTGGAAGCGCGGATGAAGATGCGCCGTCCCCATCGGGTGCCGTTGCCCAAGCAGGCGGTTGCCATTCTCAAGGGCGTGCAGCAGCTCACCGGCCATGGCACCTTCGTCTTTCCCTCAATCCGCTCTGTCCTGAGTCCGATGTCCGAGAACACATTGAATGGAGCGCCACGTCGCTTGGGCTTCACCGAAGAAGAGATGACTTCGCATGGGTTCCGAGCGAGCGCCAGTTCCATGCTCAACGAGAGTGGCTATTGGCATCCGGACGCCATTGAGCGGCAGCTTGCGCATGTCGAGGAGAACAGTGTGCGGCGCGCCTATGCTCGCGGCGAGCATTGGGATGAGCGCGTCCGGATGATGGCTTGGTGGGCCGACCGTCTGGATGAGCTACGCGCGGGTGGGCTGAGGTGATCATGCCCGGTTCCAGGGGGAGCTGAAGGTGACTCTGCCAACCGTTTCCAAAGGCATACTTGGGGGGCCGCGAGCGGACTGGCCGCTTTTAGCGTGAGCCTACCGGATACCTGCTGTGCTGCAAGCGACCCTTTGCGGTCATTGGCGTTCGGCAAGTTTTGTGTCGGCTTCTAGCTCGAAGCAGACAATCACCCAGGATTTCGCCAGCGGCATCCGAACGACCGCTAACGGCGATCGAATAATTTCGACGGGCAGGAATCTTGACGGAGGCTGGGGCGATTCAACGCGTCAGCTTCTACTGCGGTGTGCCTGCAGTTCCACGGTTGCGAAGTAGTGGCGCAGCGCGAAGGATCAGCTCCGCTTGACGAATGCCGGAAATCCCGCATTCCAGGCCAGAAGGCCCGGCACCATTCTCGCGGTGCATTGCTAGACGTCATCACCGAGCCGTCAACTGCGTGGGACAGTATATGCCGGGACCGGCCAAAGCAATATCGGCGGCGCCATGCCACCGCAGTTGCCACCGCAGCTCTCTCCGTCCTAGAACAGTTAGCCCGCCAGTTGGAGCGAGCAAACCAGCGGTCGCCGCAATCGTCAGAACCTTTTCCACGCTCGCGATCGGCAGCCTTGTTCGCGCTGATAGTTTTTCGGCTGGACGGAGTCCACTCTTTACCGCAAGCATGACTAGCATGCAGTGGGTCCAAAGCTCTCCCGATGCGGAGCTCAGGATTTTCCGGGTGTACCATCGGGATGGCGCCTTTCTCCCTTGCCGCGGTCAAACTTCGACAGAGGCGATGTTCAGTAATGGCGCGACGGATCTCGACCATTGGCTATCGACCGTTGCGCATATCCCGCCAGGCAATCCATTCAGGTAAAAAGGACAAGTCGAATCTGGGTCCCGCCGTGCGCACCATGAAGAGCGTGCATCCTGCATCCAGAAATTCCTGAGTATGAGGAATATCGCCAGGCGAAACAGCGATCCCGCGTTCAATAGAATTGGGATCACGCCCGATTATCTCGCAAACAGAATCCAATTCTTTATTGTAGGCGCGCACCATCTGTGGCGCCTTGAAGTCCATCCAAATGTCGGCGTGGCGCGCGACCATCTCGGGTGGCTTCCGGTCGCCACCGTTGCCGATCATAACAGGCAGCTTGCCGGCCGGGGGCGGATTGAGACGCGGGAGCCTGTATCGGATAGCCTCCAAAGATTGATGGAGGCCATGGAGACGACTCTTTGAGTCAGACAGGTCATAGCCATATTCGTCATGATCTTTTCTGAACCAGCCGGAGCCAATACCTAGGATCGCACGGCCGCGTGCGATGTGATCGACCGTTCGCGCCATGTCCGCGAGGAGATGAGGGTTTCGATATGTGTTGCCACTCACGGAAACGCCGAGTTGAACATGGCGTGTCTGTTCCGCCCATGCGCCGAGCATCGTCCATGCTTCGAAGCAGCTTCCGCTGTCATCGCCGATCGAGGGAAAGAAATGGTCCGAATTGAACAGTATGTCAGCGCCAGACCGGTCGACATATGAAACCGCAGCGCGCAGGGCATCATAGGTGCAATGAACGGGCTGAAGCTGAACGGCGATACGGATTCCGCGCGGGTTTGGCATGATTTCTCCGAAAGCAGGCCCTCGGAGAACGAAGGCATGAGCGGACAGTGGCAGAGCGCGGCACAACCGTGGAAGCGCCGCGCCACGCTTTTTCCCGATGCAGGTCGAGGTTGATCAGGAGATTGCGGCGGCTCAGCCGAACACGGCCTCATAGAGGCGGAGCCAGTTGCCGCCGGTGATCTTCCCGATCTCCTCCGACGAGAAGCCCACTTCTGCTAATGAGGGTTCGAGATCCTTTAGCCGGTCGGCCGTCGGCAGCCAGTCCGGCTTGGAGACCGCGCCGGGACGGGCAGCCGAACCGGCGCCATACTGCACAGACCGTGTCCAGCGCCCTTTGCGCATCCATTCCCGGAACGCGTCATTGGATTTGTAGCTAAAATCCGTTCCCAAGCCGACATGATCGATGCCGGCTATCTCGACGGTACGCGCCACCATTTCCGCAAACCCACGCGCGGTAGCACATGCATAGTCCGGCGTTATGTTGCGATAGGCCGCGCAACCGATGACTCCGCCGGTCTCCGCGAGCGCCTTTAGCACGTCATCACTGCGGTTGCGTTTATGCGGGAAGATCGACGCGGCATTCGCATGGGTGACCGCGATCGGCTTGGGGCTATGCTCTATCGCATGGAGCGTCGTGCGGTCTCCAACATGCGAGCAATCCACGAGGATACCGCAACGCGCCATCTCCACGACGATCTCGCGACCAAAACGGGTGAGGCCGCTGTCTTCCTCCTCGTAGCACGAGCCGCCAAGTTCGTTCTGATTGTTGTAGGTCAGCTGCATCACACGCGTGTCCATATTCGCGAACAGCTCGACGAAACGGATGCGGTCTTCCAGGCAATTGGTGTTCTGGAAGCCCAGCAGGATGCCCAGCTTGCCGTCGGCCGCGCACTGCCTGATGTCATCGCTCTTGCGCACGATGCGGATCAGGTCGCTGTTGTCCCGCTCCATGTCCTTCCACTTGCCGATGGCGTCCATGGATTCAAGCGTGCCTTCCCAGAAGCCAAGGGTAGGGGTTACGCAGGTGAAGCCGCCGGCCTGCAGCATCTGGAGAACGTCGCGGTCGAATTCACCGCATTGAAGGGCGTCGATAAGCATTGCCTGTCCTTTTGGAATATGCCGCGCCAAATCAGTGTTTTGCGCTGCGGACGAAACTGGCGACCTTCGGGCTGGCCGGGTTGGCGGCCAGCTCTGCAAAGGGCGCATCCTGGATGACGATACCGCCATCCATGAAGACGACCCGGTCCGAGACTTCGCTTGCAAAGCCCATTTCGTGCGTGACCACGATCATTGTTGTTCCGCTCTTGGCGACGTCCTTCATGACCGACAGCACCTCGCCGACCAGTTCGGGATCGAGAGCGCTTGTCGGCTCGTCGAACAGCATCACCTTGGGTTCCATGGCGAGGGCGCGCGCGATCGCCACCCGCTGTTGCTGACCACCCGAGAGCTGGTAGGGATAGAGATTGGCCTTATCGACCAGCCCGACTTTTTGCAGGAACGCCATTCCCTGCTCGCGCGCGACTGACTTCGCCATGCCGCGTACAGATATGGGCGCTTCCATGACGTTGCCGATCGCAGTCAGATGCTGGAACAAGTTGAACTGCTGAAAAACCATCCCAAGGGCGCGCCGCTGTAGCACGCGACGATGCGCGGACAGGCGGCGGACGCGGCCGTTTGAATATTCATAGCCCATGCTCTCGCCGTCGATTTCTATCCAGCCACCATCAATGTCCTCAAGTTGATTGAGGCAGCGGAGGAAAGTCGACTTTCCAGATCCGGATGAGCCGAGAATAACTACGACTTCGGACGCACGAACCGAGAGATTGACTCCCTTCAGAACCTGGTTTTGACCGAAGCTTTTGTGTACGTCGCGCGCCACGACGACAGGATTTTTCCTAGTTTCCATCATGTTCATCGCTCGGTTATTCCTGCGCTGCAACGTGGTTGTCTGCACCGGTGCGGCTGCGGTAGCCACGTCCGAAGTAGTTTTCGGTGTATCTCTGTCCGATCTGCAATATGGAGGTAAGAATGAGGTACCAGAGACAGGCGACGATCAGCAGCGGAATGGTCTGGAACGTACGCGCATAGATTGTTTCCACCGTGTAGAGGAGATCGGCCATGGAGATCACGCTGACGAGCGACGTGAGCTTCAGGGTGGAGATGATCTCGCTGCCGGTGGGGGGAATGATCACCCGCATGGCCTGCGGCAGGATCACCCGGCGCAGCATTGTTGCAGGCGACATGCCAAGCGAGGTTGCGGCCTGTTTTTGCCCATCGTCCACCGACAGCAAGCCCGCCCGTATGATTTCCGACATATAGGCGGCTTTGTGAAAGCCCAGCCCGATCGTCGCGGCCACGAAGGGCGTGACGAGATCATTGGTGCGTTCAGACCAGAACACGGGGCCGAACGGTATTCCTATCTCCACGGTCGGGATCAGGATCGAGATGTTATAGAGAAAGATAAGCAGAACCAGTGTCGGTACGGAGCGGAACAGCCAGGTGAAGCCCAAGGCAAAGTAGCTCAGCGGCGCAATCGTGCTCATCCGGAACAAGGCCAATGCCGTTCCCAGCACAAACCCGACCACCATGGCAAGAACGGTGAGCCAGAGCGTCATACCCAGGCCGCGTAACACAACTGGATTGAACATATAGTTGGCCACGACTGGCCATTGCAGGTTCTGGTTGGTGGCGACCAGATGCAGAAGCCGAAGCATGAGCAGGGTCACGAAAATGGCGAGCGCCCACCTCCACGGGTGCCATGATTTCTCGGCCCGGGCCACGTCGGGAAACTCTTCGGTGCCGCGCGAGCCGACAAGCGCGACCGGAATGGGTTGCTGTGACATGGTGTTGGCCTCGTCGATAATGGAGGTTCGCTTCCATTGCCCGCACCGTCGGGCGAGCAGGGTGGAACCGCTTGCTGTTAGATCAGCGTAAGCAGAGTTTCAGCCAGCAGTTGAGGGTGGGTGATCATAACGTTGTGGGCGGCGGCAAGGTCGTGGACCGTCCATCCTTCGCGGCCGCGATGCCGGTCTGCCGCCAGGTCGAAATAAGTCCGCTTGTGCGTCGTGCAACGGATGTAGGCCTTTCGATCCGCATCCGCCTTGGTCAGGTGCAACCGATCCGTATAGGCCTTCCAGGCCATGGGCGTGGAAAGCCGGTTGATCCATGCCTGGTCGTCAGGGTCGTCGGTTCCGAACACGGATGCAGGCGAGGGGGGAAGTATCCAGCCGCTGCCTTCTTCCTCCACGCGCTTGCGCAGGCGCTCCGTCACCTCCGGGCCGGCGAGGGCGCACATACTGTCGCCATCCATGGGCACATGGGCATCGAGATAGACGAGTGAGCTGATGAGGTCCGGGGCTGCGTCGTGGACCCCGCGTATTACCATACCGCCGTAGCTGTGCCCTACGAGGATGGCATGTCTCACCTGGTTGAAGCGCAGCGTCTGCACCACGTCGTCGATATGGGTCTTGAGCCCGACAGCAGGGTTCAGGAGGTGGGACCGTTCGCCCTGGCCGGTCAGTGTTGGCGCAAGAACATCGGCCCCATGCTGGCGCAGAATGGGAGCCACCCGCGACCAGCACCATCCGCCATGCCATGAGCCATGGACCAGAACGAACGTAGGCCTTCCCATATCTCCACGCCTTCCGCGCATATAAGGAGCGTGCAGTCGCCTCTTGGACCGGGCTGCCCGCGCAATGGTCTTACTTGTTCGGCTTGGCGAGGTTGAGCCCCGGTGCTGGGAGCATGTCGTCCTCGATCCCCCACTTGGTCATGAGGCGTGCGTAAGCGCCATTGTCAATCAACTGCTGCCAGGCGGCCATCACAACCTTTGTCAACGCGGAGCCCCTAGGGGTCGCCGAAGCCTGGTAGAGTTCGGCCAGGAGGTTCTTGCCGGATGGAACCACTTTGTATGCGTTGTTATTGACTGAATTCTGATAGGCCAGCGCCACGGTCTCGGAGAAAACCGCCTGGATTCTCTTGGACTTGAGGCCGAGAAGAAGTGTGGCCTGATCGTTCAGGATTTGGACCGTGACCGGCTTTTTGCCGGCCGCGACGCAAAGCTCGCTTTGCTTCTGAATGATGGGCTCGACGAAGCTCGCCTTCTGGATGCCCACGACGAGACCACAGGCATCATCGATGCTGCTCATTGTGGTGCCGTCTTCGGGGTTGATCAGGAAGGCCGTGCCCTGCCGTTTCCAGTCGACCATGTCGACGACGTTCTGTCGTTCAGGCGTGTCGGCAACCACGCCGAGAATGAAGTCGAAGCGGTTGCTGGTAAGGCCGGTGATCAGCGACGCAATGGATTCTGCGATCTCGTTTTTCACCGGAACACCCAGGACCTTCTCCATCTCCTCTCCGAGCTCGATCGACAGGCCCTGAAGAGTCTTGCCGTCCTCCTTCATGAAATTGAACGGCGGATAGCGTCCGGTTGTGGCGGAAACGATAAAGCCCTTTTCCCGGATTTCTGCCGGCAATTGCTTGAAAAGCGGCGCCGACGGATCCGGCTGCGACAGTCCCTGGGACCAGGCCGGGCCCACCAGCATGACTCCGAATAGGCTCGCTGCGAGAAATTTCTTCATTCGTCTCCACCCTCCGTTTTGTCTCATGATAACGTTTACATCGATCATTATGGGTGTCAACACGGGCAAGCAAATTGATGAAAACGTTATCATGATGGGATATGATAGTTAGGATTTTCGGGCTTCCTCGCGATAGGTCACATACAGACTTGGCCTGAACGGCTCGCCACGAAGACCTCTTCGAGGAAGTGGTTGCTGCGATGGTTGCGGAACATGCGAAGGAAGGGGCGGAATGGTAAGCGTTGTGGATGTCGCTCGGCACGCGGGTGTCTCTCAGGCCACGGTATCGCGGGTCTTGAGCGGCAAAGTTTTCGTTGCCGAGGACACGCGCGAGCGTGTGATGCGGTCCATCGCGGCGCTTGGCTATCAGCCCAGTTCGATAGGCAAGGCTCTCCGATCGGGCCAGATCGATTCTGTTGCATTTCTGGTCAGCGACATCGAGCAGGGCTGGTATTCGGCGTTAGCCAAGCAATTACAGCTAGCCTTGAGAACCGTTGGTCTGGATCTTCTTCTGTTCGACCTTGGTCACAGTCAGCAAAGGCTCACGCAAGCGCTGCGTCACTGTCAGTCACTCCATGTTCGGGCGCTCGTATTAGCGTCTTCTGATCCGCTTGATTTCGTTGAACTGCGCTCCGAAATCGCAAATCTGCGACGAGGAAAGATTAGGCTGATCTCAACCGGGCAGGATCTTACTGCGGCTGGATTCATGTCCATCATTCATGATGAGCAAAACGCAGGCGAGCAAGCCATCGCGCATCTTGTCGGGCGTGGGTGCCGACGTATCGCCTATTTGAACAGGGTGAGCCATTCTATAGCAGGGCAAAGGCGCTTTCAGGCCTATAGAAGAGCTTTGGCACTCTACGGCCTCGCGTTCGACGAGACGCTGGTTTGGTCGGAGCCGGCCTTTCGTTTCGAGGGCGGCTTCCGTAGCGCTTCAGAGGCAATTGCGCGAAACATCAAGTTCGACGCGATTCTCGCCGGCACGGACGAGCTTGCGGCCGGCGCGCTTGCGGCTATCAGCGACGCGGGATATCGGGTTCCCGATGATGTGGCGCTGATCGGCTTCGGTGATCTCGGCTTCAGTTCCTACACCCGGCCGGCCTTATCCTCGTTGAGCGGTCAAGCTGAGGAAATGTGCCGGAAAATAGTGGAGTGCCTAAGCCATTCGGAGGTCGAGATGCTTACTGTTTCACGTCATTTGATTTTGCGTCAATCAGCTTAAGTCAGTTCAGTAATGATGATATGCTGCATCCTCTCCGCCCTCCGCCTCTCCGACGATCCCTCGTCAAGGTCCTCGCCAGGTGCTGTCGCGTAACCCGGCCTGAGCAGCGGCCTTTGCAATCTCGTCGCGGCAGTCCCACTCGCGGCGATCGCCTTGTCATGTTCGGTGGGCGCCGGAAGCGGATGAAGAATTGCTAATCACGCGATTTCCGGCATCGCGCGCCTTTGCGGTATGCTAGTAGTGCAGGCGTTGAACACTAGGATTCCTTGGGGGGAGATGAAGAATGGCCACGGCAGAGGGAGCGTCCTCGTCTCTCATTCCGGCTCATAGCCCGTTCAGTTACAACGTCGGCATCAACTACGAGAGCTGGGACGGCGGTCGCGTTGGCCGCGTCATAGCCAGCGATCTCGATGCGATCACCCAGAACTTCAAGCTGATCAGGACTTACCACGACGCCGGCGTCGGCACTGCCGATCCGACCAACCCGGTCATCGACCCCACGCAACAGGAAGTCATCTCCTACGTGTTAGCCCACGCCGGGCTGGAACTGAACATGGGCACCAACAACAATGCCCTGGCGAGCGGCGGCTTCGGCGCGCCCTGGTCTGCCGGGCTGATGGTTGATCCCGCCTATACCGACAAATGGGTCGCCATGATCATTGAGGCCTTCGGCAGCACCAATGCCGTCGAGGAAAACCTCAAGATGATTCTCCTTGGCAACGAACTCGACGCAAATGGTCCGCCGCCGGGTGATCCGTCGTTTGAAACCTACTACAGCGTTTGGATCCCCCAAGCATTCCTCAATCTGCAGACGTCGCTTGCGAATGCCGGGCTGGGCTCCATCCCCATTTCAACGACGATCGCCAATTATGGCGCGAGCAATGTGGTCTCGACGTCGGTCTCGTCGTTCATCGAGGGCCACTGGAGCGCCGCCTGGAACGGTGGCGAGCCGATCGTCCTGTACAACCAGTACACCCCGGACAATGGCTCCTCGACCGACTACTCGACCGTCATCAGCTATTTCGAATCGCTAGCGACCACCTTCGACGGGGCGCTTGCCCCCTTCATTGGCGAGACCGGGTTCTCGACGCTCTACGGGCAGGCCGGCCAGGTCACCGTCTACAGCCAGATCTTCGACTGGCTCAACAGCCAGTGGGACACCGGCCATAAGACGGTTCCGCTGTTTGCCTTCGACGCCTTCGATCAGCCGACGCGCTGGCCGGATGTGGAGAAATACTACGGCATCTACACAGATGCCGGCAGCCTCAAGCCCGGGCTTGCCGCGATCCTGCCAAGCTGGCTGACGACCGCGACCAGCACCTATGTCGGCGGAACGGCAGCGGCCGAGCGCTTCTTCGCCAAGCCGGGCAACGACGTCGTCGATCCCGGCCTCGGCCACGACATCCTCGCGCTGGGCGGCAACAGCGCGCGCTATACCGTCGCCCTGAGCGGCGCGGTGGCGCTGGTGACGGACCTGATGACCAACTCTACCGACGTGGTCAGCAACGTTCAGGCGCTCGAATTCGCCGATGGCAGCCAGGCGCTGTTCGCCACGGACCAGACCCATATCGCCGCGCTCTATGAGGCGATGCTCGGCCGGCACGCCGACAGCGCCGGCGTCGCCTATTGGGCTTCCCGGAGCTTCTCCGGCGTTGACTTCGACGCGATGGTTTCGGCCTTCTTGGATTCGGCCGAATATGCCGCCCGGTCCACGCTCGACGCCAGCGCCTGGCTCGCGGCCCTCTACGACAACGTGCTGCACCGGGCAGCCGACAACGAGGGGCAAGCCTACTGGCTGGCGCAACTCGACGCGGGGCTCGCCCGGCACGAGATCGAAACCGCGTTCGTCCTCAGTGCTGAGTTTACCGAATCCGCACATAAACTGGTTGATTCGACCCAGTGGGTGGGTCTCGTCGGAGGCGCATTGCCGGATCTTCTCGCAGCGCACGGCCTGTCGTCCTGACGGCATCCCCGCCCGAATATTGCCTGGAATGATCTGAGATGTCCCGCTTCAGTGTATTTCACGTGAAATGCACTATCGCAGCAGGTAAGGGTTACTTGGGGGACGTGGGATGATGGGGCGTTGCGACCTATCGGTACGATACCGAATCTAGGGTTGCAAGGGCATGGCGATGTCTAGGCAAGTGTAGCTGCCGGCTTTATCGCTTCGATCTCGTGCGAATCCAGCGCCCTGCACAGTCCTCGCAGATAGCCGGTGGAAAAAGCGCGGCCACGATGCCCCCAGGGCGTGTCATGCGTCATTTGGGGGACCTGATCGTCGATCAGGAAGCCTCCGAACCTGTTACGTTGAAGTATTTTCAGGATGCGGACGATGTCGATGTCTCCCTCGTCGACAAAGCACTCTGCAAAATTGGGAACCGCGCCCTTGATGTTGCGGACATGAAGGTACTTGACCCGATCCTGACCGACGAATTCCTCCAGCGCGTCGTAAACGATACTCCCCCCATCTGTCCCCAGGTTCCGACGCAGAATGTGAGACCGTGATTTGGGCTGGGCCCGATGCGCAGGGCCTTACGGAAGCCGTCCAGACCGTTCATGATGCGCGCCACGCCACCAAGGGCCGAGACGGGCGGGTCATCCGGATGCAGGGCTAGGCTGACGCCCGCTTCCTGGGCCGCGGGAAGAACGCGCGTGATGAAGTATTCATAATTCTCCTACATCTCGGCTTCTTCGAAGACGCGGCCATGCGTGTTGGGGGCGAGGTGGGCCTCATCCATGTCGAACGCGGTGACGCCTGCGCGACCTCTCGCCGGCCTGGCGGTCGAGGTGCGCCAGACCAGATTCGGTGCAAAATGATATCCAAGGATCCTGATGCCTGCACGCGCGAGATTGAGCAGGGTCTCGCAATAGTTGTCGATCTGTTCGTCGCGACCAGGCGCACCCGTTAGAACCTTGTCGTAGAAGTGGTACGGAACGTTCTCGATCGACTCGAGCCTCAATCCGAAATTCTCGACGCGCCGACGCAGATTGACGAGATCCATGAAGTCCCATTTCGACGATTTGGTAAAATCGGCGGGGCCGTAGGGATAGTGCTTTGCCAGGAAGTTCCGACATGAGGGAGCGGAGAAATCCGGACGGTTGACGGTGATGCCGGAGACGCCGAGTTGGCTGCAGAAGGCAAGGTCGTCCGGTATGAGTTCCTTGAATTGCCCCACGGCAACTCTGAAGGTCAGCGGCATGACAGTCTCCCTAAATTGCCCCCGGCTAGGGTCGGTGCCGAAGCCTCTGCAAAATGGACCGTTGAGGGGGGCAGGTTCCCTTTAGAAAGCCCGTTTTGAAATTGCCCGAACTCGCTAGTCCCGAACTGGCATGGATGAAGGCTGTCGCAGAGGGTTGGGGAACGAACGCGACCTTCCTTCCGCCCCAGTGCAATGTCGGTGCCTTCTACGGAGATCTGAACCTGGGGTTCAGAAGGTGGTAAGGGGAGACGCAACCGCGGCCGCCGCCCTAGCCGAAGTCGTCGAGGAAGGTCGGAACCGAGCACAGTAAGTGGTCGGGACGTTCGCACAATCTATTCGCGGTGCAGTATGATCTGGGATTACATCGTCGTTGGCGGCGGGACAGCCGGTTGCGTTCTTGCAAACCGGTTGTCGGCGGACTCGAATGTCAAGGTTTTGCTTCTGGAGGCAGGGCGAGATCTGCCGCCCGGCCAGGAGCCGTCCGAGATAAACGATCTTTATCCCTATGCTGCGGCGCTCAACAGGAAGAATGCCTGGGAGGACCTGAAATCGACTTTCGCTCCCGTCCCGCACAACAATCCCGGCGCCGTCAAGCCGAAGAGCTATATCCAGGCGCGGATCATGGGAGGCGGCTCGAGCATCAACGGCCAGATGGCTAATCGGGGAACGCCCGCCGACTACGACGAATGGTCTTCCCTGGGTGCGGCGGGCTGGGGATGGGCGGACGTTCTCCCTTATTTCCGAAAGCTCGAAAACGATCTCGATTTCTCCGGGCCGTTGCACGGAGCAGGCGGACCTATTCCAATTTCACGTATCTCGGAGCGGGACTGGCCCGGCTTCACGCGTGCCGCAAGCCAGGCTTTTACCGAGGCCGGCTACAAGAATATCCAGGATCAGAACGGCTGTTTCGACGATGGATGGTTTCCGATCGCAGTCAACACGGATCGCCGCCGGCGTGTTTCGGCGGCGACAGCCTATCTGGATAGTGCAACGCGCCGGAGAGCCAATCTAAGAATAATAGCAGAGACCAATGTGGAACGGGTTCTGTTCTCGGAAGGAGCCGCGAAGGGCGTCCAGCTTGGCGACACTGTCTACAGCGGCCGGGAGATTGTGCTCAGCGCCGGCGCGATCAACACGCCTGCGATCCTGATGCGGTCCGGCATTGGTGATGCCAAGCACCTCAAGAAGCTTGGAATGGGCCCGGTCACGAACCTGCGGGCGTTGGCTAAAACCTTCAGGATCATCCAACGATAGCACTGTCCGTGTCGTTGCCGCGCGAAGCCCGGATGGGCCGTACGCCGCGACGGCACGTACATATCGGGCTGCGTTACTCGTCAGGTTATGCCGGTTGCCCCGACAATGACATGTCGATGGCAGTCGTCTCAAAATCGGCCTGGCATCCGATCGGACTGAGGATCGGGTCACTGGTTACATGGGTGAACAAATCCTACTCCAAGGGGTCCGTGTCGCTCACATCGCAGGATGCTTCCCGGGCTCCTGTGGTCGCGCTGGAATTTGTTTCCGATCAGCGCGACCTCGGAAGATTGCGCAGTGCGGTCCGGTTCATGGCTCGCTTGTACGAGATGGACGACCCGGTGAGCTTCGCTCCGCGAGGTGCATTTCCTCAATCTACCGAAGAATGTTGATTGTCTTGGCTTTGATCAAATCAAAATCGATCTCGACACCGAGGCCCGGCTTGTTGATGGCATTGATATAGCCATCAGAATCCACAACGAGATCATCGAGAATTCCATATTTCTGGGCCTCGGAAGGAAGCAACACCTCGAACAACCCGGTGTTGACGATGGAAAGCGCGGCATGAAGTTGGGCAATATTGTTGAGCGAGTTTCCACCATGATGAATTTCGAAGTTCATGCGAAAGGCGTCTGCGAGCACCGCTGCCTTCAGGATGCCGGTGAGGCCGCCCTTCACCGCCACATCCCCCCGCAGATAATCGGTGGCCTTGGAAGAGATCCAAATCGGATAGGAATAGAAACCGCCAGGCGAATATTCCGTCGCCATAAGCGAGATGGTCAATTTTTCCCGCAGCTTTGTATAGTTGTAGATATCATCCTCAGCCAATGGGTCTTCAAACCAAAAGAAATCGAGTTCCTCCAGGGCTCTACCCAGCCGCACAGCTTCCGTGAAGCTGTGGCAGCCCCCCGTGTCAACCATGAGCCGCATGTCGGATCCAACGGCGGCGCGCACGGCTCGGCAGGCGGCCACGGCCGCCTCGACCGTCTTGGGCGGATGCAGCTTGTAGCCGTGATATCCACTCCGCTGAACCGCAAGCGCCTCGTCGACATAGTCTTGCGCCGATTGCAGGCTTGCGGAGCTGGCATAGGCCGGAACGCGGTCCCGCGCGGCGCCGATGAGTCTTGCAATGGGAAGACCGGCGACTTTGCCGGCAATATCCCACAACGCGATATCGATCGCGCCGATGCAACGCATTGTGGTGGCGCGCTGGACCCGATGGAGATCCACCCAAAGCTGCTCACGATCTAGCGGATTGCGCCCCAATACAATTGGCTTGAGATTTCGCATGAGTGAAACCACGTCCAGGCGCGCGCCACGGATCGATGAACCAAGAAAGGCATAGCCGGAAATGCCTTCGTTGGTATGCAGCGTCACGAGGCCGAGCTCGCTGGCTCCGGTGGTCACCGGGTTGCGGTCGCCGTACTGGATGGCTGGAATGCCATCCCATGCAAACAACGTCACCGTGAGATCGGTGATCCGAAGATTGGTCGCTTGGCTTGACACGTCGCGGAAGGGGATGGGGGTGACGCCCGCGGGCGTCAGCGGATCAAGGGCTTCGATCATGACGAAAGCTCGTTACTCGGACGGATGCGGACGTTGATGGATTTCTGACGCAGATAGTTGGCGAGGGCCGCTAGTCCACGTTCCCGCCCAATGCCGCTCTGCTTGACGCCCCCAAACGGCGCCTGGACGCCCCCCAAATGCCAGTCATTGATGTAAATTTGGCCGGCATCGATATCGCGGGCCAAGCGGAGCGCCATGTCGATGTTGCGCGTGAAGACACCAGCGACAAGGCCATAGGGACTGTCATTCGCCAAAGTCAGCGCATCAGCTTCATCGTCGGCGACCAGAACGGTCAACACTGGCCCGAAAAGCTCCTCTCGCGCCGCCGGTTGCGACAGATCAGCAAGCCGCATGACGGTCGGAGCGTAGTAGTGCCCACCGGGTGCGCCGGGCATTTCGATGATATGGCCACCGGTCAGAACATCGGCGCCGTGCGCTCGCGCGGTGGAGACGGCCATCTCGATCCGCTGGAGCTGCCGCTTGCTGACGATTGCGCCGAGATCAGCATTGTCCAGCCCATGCCCCACCGTAAGCCGTTTGGCGTGTGCGACGACCATGCTAATCAGCGTCTCCGCCACCGGGCGCTCGACAATGAGCCGCGACGACGCGGAGCACACTTGCCCAGCATGCGTGAAAATATACTTGGCGGCTGCTGCCGCGGCGCTCTCGAGATCTGCATCGGCGAGGACAATGAGCGGAGACTTGCCGCCGAGCTCCAGCGTCACCGGCGCCACGTGGCTCGCTGCGCTGGCCATAAGGCGCCGCCCTGTCGTGAGCGAACCTGTGAAGGTGATCTGGTCGATTCCGGGATGGCGCACGAGAGCCTCACCCGTTGTTGCTCCATCACCTGTGACCACATTAAGAACGCCGGCTGGAAGCCCTGCCTCCTCCAAGATTCTCGCCAGTATGAGTGTCGTGAGCGGGGTCTCATCTGCGGGTTTGGCGACGACCGTGCATCCGGCTGCGAGCGCCGGCCCCACACCGCGCGCCGCCGTCCCCAGCGGATAGTTCGAGGGCAGGACTTGTGCTGACACGCCAATCGGTTCGCGCGTCACAATGGAGAGGACATCTCGCCCCTGTGGAATGGTCTCGCCCTGCAGCTTATCCGCGGCACCTGCATAGTAGTCGAGATAGGCAGCCGCCGCATTCACCTCGCCGATGCCATCTCGCAACGGCTTTCCACTGTTGATTGTTTCCAGAGCTCCAATACTTTCGGCGCGCTGGCGTAATATTCGCGCGGCGCGGGCCAAGATCTCGCCGCGTGCCACCGGCGTTATTTCGGACCACGAACCACTTAAGGCCCGCCTTGCGGCCATGACGGCGCGATCGACCTCATCGCCGTTAGCTATCGCAACCACGGCGATAGGCTGGCCGAGCCCCGGATCGGAAACCTCCATGGTGTCGCTGGGCGAGGCTTGCGGCTCCCCGTCGATCCACAAGTGGTTCTCCACAGCGGCGATCATCGCCGCTACATCATCTGGGTATCTCATCGTGCTGCGCCTCGGGCCAGAATTTGCTCGGACATTTTCTCTGCGATCATGATCACCGGAAGATTGGTATTGGCGCGCGGCAACACGGGCATAAGCGAAGCGTCGACCACGCTGAGCCCCGGTACGCCGATGACGCGGCCCGTCCGCGCATCGACCACGGCGTCCCGGTCCTCGGGACTGCCCATGCGGCAGGTCCCGCACGCGTGCCAGCCGCCGATCACATATTTGCGCACATGCGCTTCGAGCAGTTCGTCGTTGCCGAGCAGCTCTGCAAGCGGGTGTCCGGGAGCAAGGAGCCTGCGGATGACGCCACGTCGCAGCTGTGCCGGCCCATCGAGTGCCAGAGCTGGCCCCAAGGTCGCCAGGAGGTTGCGCGTGTTCTCCTGCCGGACTGCCCGCGCCAAGGTGCCGAAGGCAGAAGCAAAAGGGTCGCTCGTGGCGGCCGCCATTTGCGGCGAGTCGAAAAGGATGGCCATGCGCCTCATGGCGTCCATCAAGCGCGTGAGATCGCGCCGATCTGAGAGCAGTTCGAATGCCACTTGCCTTTTTAGCTGGTCTTTTTCGGGCTGCAGGGTCACAGCCCCCCGCGAGAAGGGTTTGTTCACCCAACTCACCAGGGAACCCAGGCGCTTTCCCAGTGGATGCCAAGCGGATTTCGAGACTGCGACCATATACATATCCGAGGGATCACAGGCTTCTTTGCCCGATGAATAGCGCAGGCCGAGCTGGATATGCCGGCGTGTGATCGTGCCCAGCCGCGCCGGCGCCCGGATGTAGGCGGACAGCGAGACCGTGGGATGCTCCTGCAAGTTCCGTCCCACGCCGGGATGGTCCGCCAGAACTTCAAGCCCCAAGGCGCGTGTCGATGCGGCGGCACCGATCCCCGCGCGCAGCAGGAAATCCGGTGAGCCGAGCGCGCCGGCAGCCAGAATGACCTCGGCGCCGCGAATTGCTTTCGGCGTGTTTCCCCCGAGGTTGACGCCCGTCACGCGTCCGTCTTCCACCAGCAGCTCCACGACCTCGCTGTCAGTTCTGATGACGAGATTCGGACGTGCACGCACCTCCGCAGCCAGGTAAGCCGTCGCGGCGGATACACGCTGGGTGCCGTTGTTGGACAGAGACATCGGGAACCAGCCGTCTGTGAAGACGGCGTTCTGGTCGCCGATATTGTTCCACCCTGCTGCGGTGAATGCCTCAGCGGCGGCCAGAGTATATCCGGGCCACCGCTCCACCGGGACGCGCGTGACCGGAATGGGTCCGTCCGTGCCATGCAATGGGCCTGAGAAGTCACGGTCAGATTCAAGTCGCCGGAAATAGGGCAGGACGCCCTCCCAACCCCATCCAGCGGCGCCACAAGCACTCCACTCTTCGTAGTCCGCCGGCAGACCGCGATTGGCCTGCTGGCCGTTGATGCTCGATCCGCCGCCCATGACGCGCGCCAGTTCGTAAGGTCTTCCGCTCGGGAGGTGCCCGCGATTGTGCGGCACCGGGTCGAAGAAAACGCGTACTCCCGGCCATTGAAAGCGGGGCTCGAACGCGGAACGGAACGAGTAGCTGTCGAGCAGCTCTGGCGGCACCGCACCCGGCGGCGTATCCGCGCCGGCTTCAAGCAGCAGGACGCGGTTCGCGGTCCTTGCGCTCAATCGGTTGGCCAACACGCAGCCCGCGGAACCAGCGCCGACGATGATGTAGTCATACTGTTGCATTACTGGTGTCCCGGCTATGAGCGCAGCAGGTGCGGCAGCCATAGCGACAAGGCCGGCACGAAAGTGATGACGAGCAGAGCCGCGATCAGCGCGACAAAATAAGGATTGAGCGCCACAAAAACAGCCGAAGATCGTTCCTTGCCGACCATCGCGGCGATGAACGCCAGGTTCCCGATCGGCGGAGTCAGGGCGCCGATGAAAAGGTTGAAAACCATGATGATGCCGAAATGGACTGGATCAATGCCGGCCATCTCCAGTATTGGCATCAGAATAGGCACCAGGATCACCATCGCGGGAGCTGGTTCGAGCGGCAAGCCGACGATCAGCAACAGGAGATTCACGGCAAGCAGCAGCAGCCAGGGGGATTGCACCAACGGCCCCATCGCCTCGGCCAGATTTTGTGGGACTTGCTCGACCGTCAACATCCACGCGAAGGGGGAGGAGGCAGCGATGATGAGCAAAATCACCGCGCTGTCCTCGGCCACCGCCCGGGAGATCTTGAACAGATCTCTCCATTCCAGCCCCCTGTAGACGACAAAGGCGATGACCGCAGCATAGGCCGCGGCAACGGCCGCCGCCTCGGTCGCTGTGAAAATGCCATTGCGCAGGCCGATGATGATGATGGCTGGCAACCCCAACGACCAGATTCCGGTGCGCAACGCGTGACCAACAGCGGAAAGCGAGAAGCCACCCTCTTCGCGGGGAATATTGTGACGCCTGGCGTAGAGCCAAACAACCACCATCAGGCACAAGACGATGAGGAACCCCGGAATAATCGTCGCGATGAATAGCGCCCCGATGGAAACCGAGGCCAGGCTGCCATAGATCAACAGGTTGATGCTGGGTGGCAGCATGTTGGCCAGAATGGATCCTGCCGCTGTCGTCGCGGCTGCGAAAGGCCCGCCATACCCCCGCTCTTTCATGGAGGGGATGAGCAGCTTGCCCACCGCCGCGCAATCGGCGCTCGATGATCCTGATACGCCCCCGAGTAGCATGTTGGTGATCACGTTGGTCTGCCCCAGCCCTCCGCGCAGATGGCCAACGAGGCTGCGAGCAATGGCAACGATATGCGCGGTGACACCGCTGTGGTTCATGATTTCGCCGGCCACGAGGAAGAAAGGAATGGCGATGAGCATGAAGGAGTCTATGCCGCCGACGATGCGTTGAGGTAGCATCTCGAAGGTCGTTACCGGATCGAACCACAATCCGACCAGGGCCGCTGAAACCAGCGCAAAGGCTACGGGAACGCCAATAGCCAGGAAAAAGAGCAGCATGATCGTGACGATAACGCTGCTGGATGCTCCATCAAAGGCAGGTCCATCGACGTTGGCCATGAGAAGATAAAGGCCAACGCCGAGCAATACGCTCGCCGTCGCGTTGAGAACGCCACTCCGCTTGGCAACCACAGCCCATTGAAACAGCGTGATCAGCACGGACGCTCCCACGAGCACGAGGAAAAGGAGCTTCATGGGGATGTCGAAGGCTGACGCAACGGAGACTGTTCGTTGCGCCACCTTCAGGCCGTGAACGGCCAACGTGACAGTGCTCAGCGTGACGATCGCGTCAGCCAGGAGCTCCACGAGCGTCCGAAACCTGGGCGGCAACTTCAGCACCAGGTCGTCCATTCGCGGATGGCGATTACTGAGGACAGCGCAGGCCGATCCCACCAATACATAGCAAATGAGGATCAACCGGGTAAGCTCCTCCGTCCACGCGAAGGAACTGTTAAAAACATAACGTGAAGTAACCTGCAGTAGCGCAAGACTGAACATCGCAGCGAGCGCGATATGCAGTAACCACGCAAGAATTCGATCGACCACGTCGATCAGCTTCTGCACCAGCATCACACTGTCCATTGAGTCTGTGGCTACGTAGCCTTGAGAATGAGATCGCGCAGCGCCTGGGTGTGGTGCGTGGCGTGGAAGGCCTCGTGCACAGGCTGTACCGCTTGGCGGAAGGGTGCGAGATCGGGCTGAGTGTTGGCGACACCGCGCTCCGAGATCATCCGCTTGACAATTGTGTCCTCGGCGCCGAGCTGGAGCTCACGCTGAAACGCCTGCACCTCAAGCGCCGCTGTGGCGATGATCTCGCGGATATCTTTCGGCAGGGCATCGAAGCGCCGCCCCGCCGTCGTCATGCCGAAGCCGACCATGATGTGGCCGGTTGCCGCGCGATGCTTGGCGACCTCGTAAAGTTTGGAATCATCGACGATGCCATTCGATCCCTCGAAGCCATCGATTACGCCGGCCTCGATAGCGGTATAGATCTCGGGGAACGGCAGGGGAGTTGGATTAGCACCGAGAGCGGTAAACGTATCAATAAAGACTTTGGCTTCAGGGGCTCTGATCTTCAGGCCACGCAAATCGGCCAGTTCATTGACGACGCGCTTGCCAGTATAGACGTTCCTCGTGCCGTCAAACCACCAGTTGAGGTATCGATGGCCTGTCTTTGCGGCGAGTAGCTTATTGATCTCCTGGTGAAATGGACCATCGACCACCGTGAAATAGTGCTGAGGGCTCCGCCAGATAAATGGCAGGTCCATCACACCGATCTGAGGCAGGAAATTGCCCATCGTGGCGGAATTCGAATGCGTGAAATCGAGCTGGTCGGTCTCGATCATCATCTGAAGTTCGCGATCGGTGCCGAGCTGGTTATTCGGAAAAAGGCTGATCGTCACCGCTCCGTTAGTCCGATCGCTGACGAGCTTGACGAAGCGGCTGGCTGCCTGGCCAGTGGAATGGTTCGCGGGCTGGCTGTGTCCGTAACGCAGCCGGATCTTCTTGTTGGTGAGAACAGCCGGGGCCGCCTGTGCCTGCGCGCGTCCAATGCCCCACACCATCGACACGGAGGCTGCGCCAGCGGCGAAGCCAGACAAAACCATGCGGCGAGAAAGCTTACGATCCTGCATTGTCTCCTCCTGGCCGGCATCAATCGACCGCCGGCGTTCAATGCTTGAGTGCATCGTTGTTCCGTTAGGACGATGGCTAGGAGGTCAGTACAGTTCCGTCAATGACACGCGTTCGTTTTGCGGGGATGGCTGTATCGCTTGATACACTGGCTAGGCCAGAGGCAAAGCGCTGCCTGCGGGAAGATCAAAGGACGTCAGGACACGTCCGATTTCGCGGCCTGCGAGCTTGAGGTCGCTGGCTTGAGTCTGTGCGAAAGACACTCTGATGGCCGGCTGGCCCTCCGGGAATGGATTAAAGATGTCGCCGGGCAGGGCAAAGATATGCGAGGCCGCCAGTCGCTCGCAGGCCATCTCGCCTGAATGCCCCCCGGGCAGGTTCAACCAAAGCGACAGACCGCCGGACGCGCGAGGTTGCACTGCCCCGCAGCTGCCTTCAACAATACCTTGCTGGAGGGCGTCATATCGCTGGCGATAGATGGTTCTGGCTGCATTCGTGTCGCTTTGAAAACGGTCGGACAAGAGATATCGGGCCAACGCGCGTTGCGGCAAACTCGCACTCATCCGAACGAGAGACTGCATGGCATTCCCCAGCCGTCGGGCCGTCGCGGGCGATGCGATAGCGGTTGCAACGCGCAATCCCGCAAACAGCATCTTGGAGAAGCTGCACAAGAATATGACCTGGCCGCTACTGTCCAGTGTCTTGAGATGAATCGGCTTTTGGTTGAAGTAATAGGGAAATACGGAGGAATCTTCTACAATTAATAGTTGGTAGGCGCGGCTGAGCTGCAGTAGCTGTCTTTGCCGCGCCAGCGATGCGACACGCCCGAGAGGGTTGCTTGGAGAGCCGTTCAGGTAAAGCATTCGCGGCCTGTGGGCGATAAGTACCTGTTCCAACAGCTCCGGGATCGGACCGTCTTCGTCGGAAGGAACGGTGACGACCTTCAGACGTGCGAGAGCAAACAGGTCGAGCGCGCCGTAGTATGTCGGTGTATCAATTACGACGACATCCCCAGGATCGAGAAATGATCGCACGATGACATCGAGGAACTGATGGGCGCTGGTCCCTACGAACACGTGCTCAGGTCGAATGTCTGTGCCCAAGGCACCGATGGCAAATCGCGCGATAGCCTCGCGGGCGAGGCTGTCTCCGACACCGCGCGCAAAGTCGATTGCAAGATCAGGCTGCCGCCGAAGGAATTTTTGCAGCTCCCGAACGTAACTACGTCCGGGTTGTAGCCGCCCATCAGCATAGCCGCCAACCAGATTGATCCCCGATGCTGGATCGACAGCCGACATCCAGCGAGCCACAAGGCGTATACGAGAGCCCGGACGTTCCGCCACCGCAAAGGACTGCTGCGACGGCAACGGCTGCGCGTCGGAGGTCGATGCCGGCGACAAGGACGAGGTGACATCGTCGTCAATGAATGTGCCTCGTCCGATCTGTGTCTTCAGCAGTCCCTCGGCCAGCAGTCGGCCAAATGCCGCTGACA
The DNA here is from genome assembly GCA_930633525.1 of Hyphomicrobiales bacterium. Taxonomy (NCBI): domain Bacteria; kingdom Pseudomonadati; phylum Pseudomonadota; class Alphaproteobacteria; order Hyphomicrobiales; species Hyphomicrobiales bacterium. The sequence continues at coordinate 4,317,638 of CAKNFP010000001.1, read as the reverse complement.
CCGTAACCGGGCTGACCCCGATGAGCGTCGCGAGTGTTCTTGTCGAGGGAAGTCTGTCGCCGCCATGGAGCAGCCCCTCAGCGACGGCAGCTCGAATGCCCTTCGCAATCAGCTCGTTGACGGTGCCGCCGCCGTTTCGGATCGCCGTGTTGAGTAAATTGACAAGGTCGGCATCGCGAGCCATGCTGATACACTGAAGTTTGGGAAACTATAACACTCAAAGCATTCCGGGCGGTAAAGGTCAACTCCGGCGATGTGGCCATCGGACTTTACCTTTGCGGCTGGAATGATCGCCGCCAAGGCTATTTTCTGCGGCTTACAGCGTATAGTCGCAACCGCCACCTCAAGTATTGGTTGGCTCGCCCTGTGCGCCATGACACCAACGCCCGGCATCGGGACCGCAGCCTCTGGTAACGGGCCCGACGTCGGATTGCGGCTAGCGCTTCATGACGAACGCCTGACGAAGAACTCCTGGCGACGCGGCAGATGCGCCGCTTTCTCGCGCGGCAGCCCCAGATTGGTCGCCAGCACGTCGACGGGATTTGTTGAAAGCCATGCGGATAGATCGTTGGCCTGGTAATGGCCGTTGTTGAAGCCGACAAGGACGCGCAGGACCGATTGTCCGGTATTCTTGATATAGTGGCCGGACCCCATCGGCGCATATCCGACATCACCGGCTTCGAACTGTTCGGTGACCACGTTGCCTTCCGCCAGGAAGACGGCCATCTCCGCGCTGCCCTCGATATAGTATTGCCACTCATCGGCGTTGGGATGCCAGTGGAGCTCGCGCATGGCGCCGGGTTGAATCTCGAGAAGCGAGCCCGCCATCGATGTCGAAATGGGGAATTCATCGACCGTCACGGTCCGCTGTGTTCCCCCGCCGGGAACGCGCCTCGGCTGCTGCGCGAGCAGAGGGTAGCGATGCGTCGTCACCAGTTGCGCATCCTTGCGATATGTCGCGTCCGCAGACTGATCGTCGGGTGCCGGGCCCTTGGCGAAATAGGCCTCGCCCTTCGGCAGGAGGGCGACATCGGCTGAATCAAGGCCAAGGCTTGTCGCGACAACATCCTGCGGCGTCCGTGACAGCCAATCCGTGATGCTGAAGGTGTGGTCCTCGGAAAAATCGCCATTGTCGAATATCAGGATGAAATGGCACTCGTCCGGGCCGATGCCCTGAATAGAATGGCCCCATCCCCGCGGGAAATACCAGACATCGCCGGGACCAAACGTGTCGATCTCCGCGCCGCCATCCGGATTGAGAAGGGTGGTGCGGCAGTTCCCGGAGATTACATAGGCCCATTCGGCCGCATTGGCATGCCAATGGAGTTCGCGCATCCCGCCGGGCGCCAGGCGCATCGACACGCCGGCAATGCCCTGGCTGGCTGGAAACTGCTTCACGGATGCGCCGCGGGTGATGCCGCCCGGGCCAAGCCGCGGCTCTTCCTGCTCCAGACGATACCGGAATGAAATGGGCTGAGACGTCATGGCTTTCTCCTTCGTGAGGTTGAACTGAGATGCAGATAAATCCGGCCGCTCGGCGCGATCGTAAAGCGAGCACATCGTTGCGAATTTTGTGCAATTTACGACACGTCATTCCCGATAGTGACGAGCATATACAAGTATTCGACTAGCGTGAAAGGCCTGCAGCAAGAGCCGCGCCAACCAGGACCGCGCAGGCGGGCAGGAGCGCGAAGCTTGCAGGCACCGCCTGCAACATCAGCCCCCCGGCGAATACGCCCGACACAAAGGCCCCCCATCCCGCGAGCGGAACCAGAAGTTCGTTGGCCTCCGCGCGATGCGCGAGCAGCAAGGCAAGGGCACGGCCAGTGTCGAAAAGCATCCCGGTGATGAAGGTCTTGCCCGCATCGACACCCGAAACGGCGCGATGGAGTATATTTTGCATACCCATGCCCACGGCGACGAGAGCGAAACCGGCCGTGCCCTGGCCTCCCTGCATGAGCCCGATCCCCAACAAGACAAGCACGGCCTCCATCCAGAGGATGCGGGCGGAATGCATGCCGCCCCAGCGCAGGGTAAACGACGTTGCGATCGCCGTTCCGCAGACGAAGGCGCTGATAATGGTGAGACTCCTGACGGCGCCGTCACTTTCATGATCGGCCAATTGAAGGCCGAAACGGGCGCTGTTTCCGCTCATGAACGACACATAGAGACCGGAGAGCTGCGCATAGCCGACAGCGTCCATGTAGCCGGCAAGCGCCGTAAGGGTCGTCATGAACACAAGCCCGCGCCGTTTCGTGCCAGGCTCATGGACGTCGCTGCCGGGACGTCGCGCGCCAGGCGTCTGTGTCATGGCAGATTCCGGAATGGCGGGAGGTGGATCTGGCGGTCGCGCTCGGTGCGCGTCGTTATCCGGCCAAGGCGGAAGCTAGGCCCGAGCGGCCTCATATCCCTGGTCGAACCGCTGGCGCTCGCGCCACCGGTGAGGCGTCTCGCCGGTGACCTTCTTGAAGACACTGGTGAAATGGGCCTGGGTCTGGAAGCCGACATCAAGGGCGATCGCGACCAGGGGTGTGTCGCGGGTCGCCATCAATTCCTGCGCCCGTTCGACACGCTGGCGGAGAAGGAATTCATGCGGCCGCGTGCCGGTTGCGATGCGAAACTGCGCTGCAAAATGCATGCGGCTGAGACCCGCGACGGATGCCATGTCCTTCAACGTGATCGGTTCCGCCAGATTGGCGCTGACATAGTCCGCGACGCGCTTGAAGCGCCATTTCTGAAGCCCGGATTTTACCGCCCTTGGCTTCCGCCGGTCATCCTCCGTGCGATGCGCCGTCACCGGCGCGCGAAGGCTCAATACGCGCGTGACGATGGCGAGGCGTAACGCGTCCGCCATTACGCTGGACAGTTCGTCGTCATGCCGGCCAACCGTGGCGAGCGCTCCGGACATCCGCTTGATGACCGGGTCGGCGATCACGCCCGTCGTCCTGGAGTGAGCGTCATCATCGCCCGCCTCGGACTGTGTGTCTTGGCCGGAGACCTGCCCCCTGGCACGAACCGTTACGGCATCGGACGCGTCGCCCGCCCTTGAAAGGGCGATCTGCAGCCCGAGAGCAGCTAGGCTGATCCCTTTTTTGCCGGCGGGCGACTGGGACGGGCCCGCGGCGAACGAGAAATCCTTGAGGTCCAACGAAGAGAGATGATGCCCTGACAGGGGTTCCGATGCGCTATAGCCGTCATTTTCTGTATATCTGGAGATGGGTTCAGCAAGCGGCAAGACATGAAACGACATAGCGTGAGCTCCTGGCCTGTGGATCTCGAACTGATCGATGGGACTGCGGCTACTGTGCTGATGTAGACCCACGTGTACAGCGAAGCATTCACACCGCTTCTTCGGCTGTCTGCACGCCGTCGATGTGTGTTAGAATAACCTGTCCTGCAATTCCCGCCATTCTACCTAGGTTTGACTGCATATCTGGGGAGTGTAGCGCGGCCATACCTTCGTATGAGCGCGGTGCTCTGGATCGTGGCCTTGTCCAGCTTTCCGGGCACCGCATACGGCGCTGTCACGGCCGGAGTCTGATATCGCCCGAAGTAAGGTCACCGGGCGAAAGCCAGGGCAGTGTGGCGGCCTTTGATCGGATGAGGGCTGCAATGACGGCGATTGCCGATCAATCGCGCCGACCGCTGGGGTTCAGGGGACCATAGGGAGCAGCACCCAGCATCGCCACCACCACGATCCCGGCGAGCGCGCCCCAGAAGCTGATGCGAAATCCGTCGATATAGGCGAGGACATTGGCGTTGTGGCTTACGATGTCCGCCAGCGTCGCCACCCCGCGCTCGTGACTGAGCTCAGCGGAACTGCCAGCCCCGGCGAAATGGGACGCGAGGCGTTCGACGCGTGCTGTAACGGCCGCGCTCGAGGCGGGTACGTGGAGCCCAAGGAGATAGGAGTGAAGTTGCTCGCGCTGCCGCAGCCAAGTCGCCATCAGGCTGATCGCCATTTCCGCGCCGCCCAGGCGAAGGACCTGAACGTAAGCGGCCGATGCGGTCGCGAATTTGGGGTCGGAGTTCGCGAGAATATAGACGACGGCCGCGAGAAAGGTGAAACCCTGGCCGACAGCCTGAATCATCAGCATGGGAATGAACGTCCAGGGCGACCATTCCCGCGTGATCATGGTGCCCATCTGCCCGGCGATGGCGAAGGCAACGAAGCCGATCAGGAGGGACAGGCGGATATCGAACCGGCGAATCATGATCACCGCGATCGGCATCACCAGCGTCAGCGGTATCGCTGTCCCGAGGACGATTGGCAGCCCGATCTGCTCGGGCCGGAGCCCGACGACAGTGGTGAGAAAATTGGGAACCAACAGGCTGTTGGAAATGCTCGCGATGTCGAAACAGAGAATGCTGATGAAGGCGAGGATGATATTGGGTGATGAAATGACTTTGTGTGTCGCCCATGGCTGTTGAACGACAGCTTCATTGACAATAAAGCCGATGAGCAGCGCTCCACCGGCAAGAAGAAGCGACAGCACCAGACCGGATTCGAACCAGTCCAGCCGGTTTCCCTGGTCCAGTGCGATGTAGATCAGGGCCCAGCTCGCCCCGAGCAGCGCCATTCCTCCCCAGTCCCCGCCGGCCCATAGATCGGCGTTCACTGTCTCGCGTTTCGTTCCGAGCACCACGAGCAAGCCGATCATGGGCGCCAGGATGACATCCTGCCAGTAGACCCATTCCCAGCCGAGGTATTGCTCATAAAAGCCGACGATCGCAACGCCGACGCTCTGCGAGAACGCAAGCCGGAAAGCATAGATGGCCAGAGCCGGCGCCCACCACCGGATAGGCAGGGTCCGCAATATGATCATGATCGTCGCGGGAATGAAGACACCCAGCAGTAATCCGCGTATCGCGTGCAGGACTAGAAGAAGGTCCCAGTCGCGAACCTCGGGTATCAGCGCCGACAAACCGGCATAGGCGATGCTGGGCCAGACCAGCACGCGGCGGATTCCAAAGGTCGCCGCGAGCCAGGCGACGGCCGGAGCGACGACGATCTGTGGTGCCGTGGCTATCGTGTTGAGCCACGCGCCCTGGTTGAAGCTCAGGCCGAATGCGCCGCGCAGGTCGGGCAAAGCCATCGCGAAAAGACGCGTATCGAAGCCGACAAGGAACGAGCCGAGCAGAACAGCCGCGACGGCGAAGGCAGGCCGTGGGCTCGTCGCCTCACCCGTCATGCCGGATACAGGGCTGATCACCGTCATCGCATCACCGGCGCTGCTGGATGTGGATCTCGGCCTCCACGGACATGCCCGCGCGCAACCTCTCCTTGAGCGGCTGGCCGTCGTCGATGGAGATGCGGACTGGGATGCGCTGCACCACTTTTGTGAAGTTGCCCGTCGCGTTGTCCGGCGGAAGAAGGGCAAAGACCGCTCCGCTGGCCGGGGAAATGCGCTCGACATGCCCCTTGATGACCTGCCCCGGAAAAGCATCGACGGTGATGTCCACCAACTGGCCGGGCTCGACATGTGTGAGCTGGGTTTCCTTGAAGCTGGCGACAACGTGGACGCTGGGCAATGGCACTGTGGCGATCAGGTTCGTGCCGACATTGACATAGTCGGACACTTGCACGAGCCGCGCTCCCACATTGCCGTCGAACGGCGCGACGATGGCCGTATATCCAAGTTTTAGCTGCGCACTTTCGAGTGCGGCCTTCGCGGCGTCCAGGCCGGCTTGCAGGCTCCCCTCCTGGCCGATGAAGACGTCGAGCTGGCTTTTCTGCGCGGTGATGGCGGCATTGGCCTGCTGGACGCTCGCGGTGGCCTGGGCGAGATTCGATGTGGCCTGCTGCAGGCGCTGTTCCGTGCCCGCAAGCCCGCCCTTCACCAGCGCCTGCTGACGATTGAATTCCTCGCTGCTCTCGGTTTCGGCCGCGCGCGCCGACGCGAGCTGCGCCTCGGCGCTGGCAACGAGCGCCCGCTGCAGGGCCTCCTGATTTTTCAGATTGGCAAGGGCCGCGCGTGCACCAGCTACCCCCGCCTTCGCGGCGTCGACGGCTGCGATGTAGTCCGCAGGGTCGATCTCGACCAGCGGCTGGCCGGCCTTTACGGATTGATAATCGCTGACCAGCACCCGCTTGATGTTGCCGCTGACACGCGCGCTGAGCATCGACACATCGGACTGGACATAGGCGTCATCCGTGGACTGGGTCGCGCGATTGCTCACCCATGAGTCCCATCGATCATTCGTCAGGACAAGAAGCCCACTCACCAGAGCGATAGCGGCGATCGGTATGGCCAGGCGGCGCTGCGCCGCGTGGCCGGGGGATCCAGGTTGAGCGGGAGCCGGCGTTGCTGGCGTGTCAGTATTGGGCAGGGAACCGCTCTTTTCCACATGTGACATGATCAAACAGTCCCGGAGTAGCCCGCGGGGGGGGGCTTGTTGCGGGTCAATGCCGCCAGACTAGGCGCGCCCGGTTGGCGGCGCTTTCGGGAAACCACCGCGCCGCGTTTGGAGCGTGCCATTGGATAAGGATGTGAGCTGAGGCGGGCCGGGGCGGATCTCCCCGACCCGCGCCGCGCCTACGCTTCCATGCCGGCGCTCAATTTGCAGGTCTGGCAGCGGCCTGAAATGGCCTAGGGCGTGCCCTCGCTCCGTCGGGTGCGCGCCTGCAGCGCCGTTGCGAGTGCACTGAGTGTCAGGCCGAGCGCGCTGACAGCGGACCATCCACCGAAGTCCCACGCCACCGTCGCGATTGCCGAGCCAAAGGCACCGCCGAGGAACATCGCGCCCATGAAGATGGTGTTCAGCCGCGAGCGAGCGCTGGGCCGCAGCGAGAAAGTTATGTGCTGGTTCGAAATCAGGGCGGTCTGTATGCCGAAGTCGAGCAGGATCACCCCGACAACGAGCCCGGCGATAGAGCCCCATGCGCCCAGGATGATCCAGGACGCCAGGGTCGCGACCGCGCCAAGCATCACCGCACGATGCGGCCCGCTTCTGTCAGCGAAGCGGCCAGCGAGCGGCGCGGCCAGGATGCCGACGGCACCGACCAGCCCGAACAATCCGGCGACGTCGGCGCCCAATCCGAAACGCGGCTCTTCAAGCCGGAAGGCAAGAATTGTCCAGAATGCCGTGAAGGCGGCAAACAGGGCCGCCTGAGTCAGGGCGGCGATGCGAAGGGCTGGAAATTCCAGCCACAGATGCAGGATCGAATGGAGCAGCGGACGGTATTTCATGCGGGAGTCGGGCGCGCTGCGCGGGAGGACCGCAGCCATCAGCGCCGCAGCCGCGAGGGCCATCGGCACCGCCAGCCAGAACATCTCGCGCCAACCGCCATGGGTCGCCACAAAGCCCGCAAGGGTCCGGCTGAGCAATATGCCTGTCAGGAGCCCCGCCATCACGGTGCCGACCGTGGCTCCACGCTTTTCAGGCAGCGCGAGATGGGCGGCGAACGGCACGATCTGCTGCGCGACCGTCGACGACAGGCCGACCGCGAATGAAGCGGCGACGACAAGCGCCGCGGTCGGCGCGATGGCCGCCAGAACCAATGCAGCGGCCAATACGACGAGCTGCACGACGATCAGCCGCCGACGCTCCACCAAATCGCCGAGCGGCACGAGAAAAAACAGACCGACAGCGTAGCCGAGCTGCGTCGCGGTGGGGATGGCGGCGCTCGCGGCTCCGGGCAAATCCTGCTCGATAAGCGCCAGCATGGGCTGGTTGTAGTAGATATTGGCGACCGCCAGTCCCGCTGCGGCCGCCATTGCGAAGATGGTGCCGGAACCTGGCGGGGCTTCAAGGCGGGCGTCGTCCTTGGGAGCGCCGCTGTGAGCTGTTTCTTGGGTCGTCATGCTGGTCTCCTCGGCGCCAAGGCCCCTGTATGTGGAGCTGCGGCACGCAAGCCCGCGCGATTCCGACGGGCCGCTGAATTGGCTTGGAAGATAGGATTGCAGCGGTCGCGGTTATAGTGTCTTCCCGTGATGCACGGTTGTATCGTATTCTGTTATTATGGATCTCGCGGCGCTAGCAGTTCTGGTGGAAACGGCGTCCGCAGGCAGTCTGGCGGGCGCCGCCCGCAGGCTGCGCATCGCGCCCATGACGGCGACGCGGCTTCTGGCGGCCCTTGAACACGAATTGGGCGTTCGGCTCGTGCAGCGGACGACCCGCTCGCTGTCGCTGACAGCCGAAGGGCAGGCCTTTCTGCCCCATGCGCAGGCGCTGGTCGAAGGGGAGGCGGTGGCACTGGCCAGCCTGCGCGGTACCGCCGCCGGCGCAAGCGGCCTTCTTCGCCTGACTGCCTCCCTGGCTTTTGGCCGGCAGGTCGTGGCGCCCCTGGTGGTCGAGTTCATGAAGGCCAACCCGGAGGTCAAGATCGACCTCCTGCTGACCGACAGCCTTGTTGACATCGTCGCGGAGGGTATCGATCTCGCCGTGCGCATCGCCGATCTCGCCGACAGCAGTCTCATCGCGAAACGCCTGGCGGACAATCCTCGCCTTCTGGTCGCGTCTCCAGCCTATATCGAGGGTTTCGGTACAGCGACGGAACTCGCCAGTCTGCAGCGGCATGAATGTCTGACGGTCAGCGGGTCTTCGCACTGGGACTTCCGTTCAGGCGACATGTCGCGGCGGGTGAAGGTGCTCGGGCGGTTCACGGCCAATTCGATTGATGCGATTCATGAAGCCTGCCGAGGCGGACTGGGGATCGCGAATCTGTCGCATTGGGACGTGCGGCAGGATCTCGAGGAGGGCGCGCTTGTTAAGGTCTCCCTCGCCGATGCCCGTCCTGAGCCCCTATCGATCTGGGCTGTCTATCCGTCGCGGCGCATGGTCCCGGCCAAGGTGCGGCTCTTTATCGACGCGTTGTCAGATCATCTGAAATCGCGCGGCTGACTTACGCGCTTCGACCGGGCTCCAGCGACCCGGGACAAGCCGTGACAAGACGGGGCAAGCGAATCGTGACATCGCCGCCCACCAGCGCCGGCGATGTTCTGACGCGGATATCGCCATCATGGGCCGCCAGGATCGTCCGGCACATGGCAAGGCCAAGACCCATGCCGCCAGCCTTGGTGGTGTAGAAGGGCTCAAAGGCTTTCTGCGCCGCCTCTTCCGAGAAGCCCGGCCCGCTGTCCGCCACCGCGATGATTACGGCCTCGCCACTCATCGCCGTGCGAACAGACAAGGCGCGCTTGTCGGGCGCCATGACTTGCATGGCCTGGATCGCATTGTTCATCAGATTGATGACGACCTGCTGAAGCAGAACTCTATCCCCCAGGATTGCGGCGCCCTCGGCTTCCAGAGCCGTTGTCAGTTTGACGCTGTTGGCGCCGAGTTCGTTCTGGAGGAGATGAATGGCCTCATCGACCAGCGCGTCCACCGGCAGGGACATCCTCTCCGGCTCGACGCGTGTCATGAACATGCGAATGCGGCGCACCACTTCCGAGACCCTGTGGGCCGCCGCGCTCGCCTCTTCAAGCGAGGCGCGGACTTCACCGAGATTGGGCGGATCGCGGTCCATCCAGCGACGCGCGGCAGCCGCATGGGTGGTGATGGCCGCGAGCGGTTGGTTGATCTCATGGGCGATCGAAGCCGACACTTCGCCGACGGTCGCGGCGCGCAGGGCATGGTCGAGCTGATTGCGGGCCTGCTGCAGCGCCTCCTGTGCCCTCACGCGCTCCGTGACGTTCAGAATGCATGCCTGCACCCGGTCGAGCATATCGTGCGGCGGGAAATTGAAGGCGACGATCACCCGCAGGATCTCACCGCGCCTGGTTTTGATGATGGCTTCGTTCTCAAACGATGAGACCCCGGCATCCAGAGCGACGAGAAAGGCCACGAAGCTGTCATCCGCCTCGGCGAGAAAATCGTCGAGATGCGTGAAGAATTCCTGCTTGGTGGCGATGCCCATGAGCTTGAGGCCGGTCGTGTTGACATCTGTCACCCGGACCGTGCGGCGCAGGCTCTGCACGAACTCCGGATGCCCGGCGAGATAGGAAGGCATGTCGGTGACGCCGCTCGCCCTCAGCGCGTCGAGGGCGTCCTTGACGGGCCGGAGGTCGTGCTCCCAGATCGCCACCGCCAGCGTCTCGAAGATCGTCCGGAAGCGCTCTTCGCTCTCTGCGAGAGCTTCGATCGCGGCCTTGCGGTCCGTGACGTCCGTATTACTTTCGAGAACTGTGCGGAGCCTGGGATTGCCGCTGCTGCGCTGCCGCCAGCGGCTAAAGACATGGACGGTCCGCCCATCCCGGGTCGACTGCGCGATCTCGCCCTCCCAATTTCCATGGTCGCGAAGGCTGTCATCGATCGCGGCGCGCGGAAGGGGCAGCTGGCTGCGCAGGAGTTGGTGAGGGTCGCGGCCCAGGGCCTCGTCAGAAGCCCAGCCATACAGCCTCTCCGCGCCGCTGTTCCAATAGGTTATCAGCCCTGAGGCATTGGTGAGAAAAATGGCGTCGCTGGTAACTTCAAGAAGTTCGGCCTGCGCCTCGACAGTCTTTCGATCGTCGAGTCGCTCAAGGAGTATGAATGCCGTCGCCAGAATCGCCGCGATGCTGAAGACCAGGCGCAACAATACGTCGATATCACCGGTAAGACCGTGTCCATAGAAGTAGCCGAACAGCGTGAGCGTGATACAGGCGCCCGCTACCGCATACAGGCCGCGCCGTGTCGACGTATCCCCTACGATCAGCAGTACGAGTACATAAAGGACGGCGACGGCACTGCCGAGGGTCGTGAAGCTGTCGATCGCAAACACGGCTGCGGCAAGGAAGGCGGCTCCACTATAACGCCACGTCAAGGTGAGCGAAGTCGAAGCAGCATCTCGTCGCATGCGGGCATGTTCACTTATGAAGGCCGAGGATGGCGGATCATAAGCAGATCGGCGAGCGCCATGTCATTAGCTAAAGGTAGAGTCTCTCCCCACCCCAGGTATAGGTCCCCACCCCCAGGTACAGGTCAGGATGGCTGAAGCGGGCGCCGGCGTCAGACGCGGCCCGGAACGGCGCGCTCGAGCGCCGCGACCAAGCTGGCCACGTCGCGCGGGCCGTCGTAACGCTCACCATTGATGAAAAGCGTCGGCGTGCCATTCACGCCGCTGCGCAGGCCTCCCATGAAGTCCTGGCGGATCTTGCCGTCGTAGCGCCCGTCGAAGGCTTTGAGAACCGTCGAACGGTCCAGACCTATCGTCTCACCGTAGGCGATGAGGTCAACGTCATCCAGCGCGTCCTGGTGCTCATAGAGAAGGTCGTGAGCCTCCCAGAAGCGGCCGGCCGTTGCGGCGGCCTCCGCAAATTCAGCGGCGCGGCCGGCATGGGGATGGGCTTCCGTGATGGGGAAATTGCGGAAGACAAACCGGAGCTGATCTCCCAGGGCTTCTTGGGCTGCCTTGATGACCGGATAGGCCTCCCCGCAGTAGGGACACTCATAGTCTCCATATTCGAGAAGCGTGACGGGGGCGTCGTGGCGTCCCTGGATATGGTCGTCGGCACCGACAGGCAATGTGAGGTGGCTCATGGCTGGACTCCCGGTCGTTGTGGATCTTGCACGAGGTCTTCCAATGCGCTGAGAATTCCGTCAGCCCCTGGATTGAGGCCAACGGGCGAGACATAACTCCAGCGTATGATCCCCGCCGGATCGATGACGAACAGGGCGCGCGCGGCCGTCCCTTCCGCGGCGCGATAGACGCCGTAGCTCCTGGCGACCTCGCCCTTGGGCTCGAAGTCGGCCAGGAGCGGGAAGTGAAGCTTGCGCTGTTCGGAAAAGGCCGCGTGGCACCAGACCCCGTCCGTCGAGATGCCGACGAGATGCGCGCCGAAGCGATGAAATTCGGGCAAGACCTGATTGTAGAGGGTCATCTGGTCGCCGCATACCGGGCTCCAGTCGGCTGGATAGAAGGCGAGGATCACCGGCTGCCCGCGCAGATCGCCGAGCGACAACTGCTGATCCGGCGTCGCCGGTAGGGTGAAGGCCGGCGCGGGCTGACCGGGCTGCAGCGCGCCAGCTGCCGAAGTTCCCGCTTGAGACATGATGTTTCTCCGCAGCAAGTCCGCGCCACTCAGGCGCGTATGGCTCATCGGTGAGCGTATAAGCGCTGCTCAGACGTTGGAACGCGTGGCCTCGTAGAGGAACCACGTGCGCCGCTCCGTTTCATCGATCCACACCTCGATCAGGCTGGTCGTTGCCACATCATTATATTCCTCGCAGACGCCATGGGCAGCGCGCAGGAATGCGGTCAGCTGCCTGTTGTCCTCGCCCAATTCGGAGAGCATGTCCGCCGCCGTCACATAGGGCGCATCGTTGTCGGCAAGGCGCTGCAGCCGATGGATATGGCCAATCGAGCGCAGCGTCGTACCGCCGACCTTGCGGGCGCGCTCGGCGATGGCATCGGTCATCGCGAAGATCTGGTCGCCCTGATCATCAAGCAGAAGATGATAATCGCGGAAATGCGGACCGGACATATGCCAATGAAAATTCTTCGTCTTGATGTAGAGAGCAAAGACATCGGCCAACAGTCCGGTCAAGGCGGCGGCGATGTCACGCGTTGCATCGGCCCCGAGATCCGTCGGGGTGCGCAGGGGGGCTATCTGTCGCATTTTGGCGGGAACGGTCGTCATCATAGGGCTCCATAGCTCTGAGAAAGGTCAACGCGCGTCAGCTTCAGGACCTGCCTTCGGCCATTCAATTCTCGTGAACCGCTGCCTGTCCGCCTTGCGCTGAACCACATGGGCAACTTACGGTGTGTTATATTCTCTGGAAATTGTTCGCCGGGATGCTTGGATTATACATCAGTTTATATTGTATGGCGATGACAATATAAAATAACCGTGCCGTCTTGCGCGGTGCATTGCGCGATTTTCACCCGAATATCAGGTGTTAATTGGAATCCCGTGATGCCTTATACTGAAAGATGCGTGCCTCGCTGCACCCCCATCAGCGCACGACGATGCTATGTGGACGCTTGCCGGCCCCGGTCCTGCAATGCGCGATCCAGGCAAGCCACCATCTCACTGCCGTCGAAGGGCTTGCTCAAGAACCCGACCGCACCCGCGGACATCGCCTGCCGGCGCAGCCGTTCCTCGGGGAAGGCGGTAATAACGATGACGGGCACAGGGTTGCCGCTGGCCTTGAGACGGCCTTGCAGCTCCATGCCACTCATGCCCGGCATCTGCACATCCGTGATCACGCAGTCCGAGTGACTCAGCTGACTGGAGTTGAGAAAGTCTTCAGCGGATGCGAAGAGGCTGGTCGCCAACCCCAGCGAGCGCACGAGGCTCGCCGTTGCGGTTCTCACGGATTCGTCGTCGTCGATGATCGAGACCATCGCAGATTGGCGCACTTCAAAAAATCCTTCCCGATCGCCCGCACGCGTGCAGGCCGCACGCCCCCAATGCCCGAGATATAGGCCGTTGCTCGCCGCAGCGGTATCATATCAAGGTTTACAGCGACCATCTTTTGGCGCTGGTTCTCCCTTGATGCTTGGTACCCCCTGTCGCCTGTCACCCGTGAGGTTCGTCAGGGAGCTAGCGGCGGGAGGCGATCTTGGGCTTCGGCAGCTGTAGAAGCTCCGCCATGCGCACGAGATCGGCAAGGGACCGCGCCTCCATCTTCTTCATCGCATGACCGCGATGAATCTTGACGGTAATCTCGCTCAGCCCGACTTCGGCGGCGACCTGCTTGTTCATCAGGCCGGCCGTTACAAAGGCCATGATCTCCTTCTCGCGCTCTGTCAGCGTATCGTAGAGTGCCTGCACATCCGCGACGGCCTGATCGGATTTGCGCCGGGATCGGTCCTGATCGAGGGCTGTCGCCACGGCATCGAGGATATCCTGGTCACGGAACGGCTTGGTGAGAAAATCGACGGCTCCGGCCTTCATGGCACGGACAGTCATCGGGATATCGCCATATCCCGTCATGAAAATGATCGGCATGTTGAAGGCCGACCGGGCTAATTGTGACTGGAATTCCAGCCCACTGACACCAGGTAACCGGATGTCGAGCACCAGGCAGCGCGGGACGTCGGGAATAGGGGCCGCCAGGAACTCCGCGGCCGAGGCGAAAAGCACGACGTCCAGGCCAATCGACCGGAAAAGGCTTGAGAGCGCCGCCCGAAGGGCCTCGTCATCGTCCACGACGATAACGAGGGGCTCGTTCGCCTCAGCGGCGACGCGTGGTGGGTTCCCGGTCGCAATCACAACGGCAAATCCTTCATCGGCAAGGGCAAAGTAATCCGGAACGTCATACCACCTTCAGTATGGGCGATCGCCTCGATCCGACCGCGGTGCGCCTCGATGATCGACCGTGAGATGGAGAGGCCAAGACCCATGCCATTCGGCTTGGTACTGTAAAAGGGCTCAAACAGCCGCAGCAGAGCTTCCGGCGCTATCCCCGCGCCGCTATCGCGCAGGTCGACTTCGATGCCATAGATCCCCGCCTCGCTCTGCAGGGATCGCGTCGATACCGTCAATGCCCGCACCGGCCCGCTTTCAGCCATGGCCTGGGCGGCATTCATCGCGAGATTGATCACGACCTGCTGGAGTTGGACTCTGTCGCCCATCACCGAGGGCAGGTTCGCCGCCAGCCGCCGCTCCAGCCGGACGCCCAGGCCGGACAGTTCGCGCTCGATGAGATCGAGCGCCTGCAGGATCACCTCGTTGAGGCCGATCGGTTCGAGCGATGGCGAATCACGTCGCGCTAGGGCGCGCAGGCGCGCGACGACATCACTGGCCCGACGCGCGTTGGCGATCATGCGCTCGACCGAATCGACGGCCTCGGTAACGACGGGGGCGGGGCGACGCAGCCATCGCAGGCATGCTTCCCCGTTGGTGACGACGGCAGCCAGCGGCTGGTTCACTTCATGCGCGATCGAAGCCGTCAGCTGTCCGAGCGTCGCGACCCGGTTCACATGCGCCAGCTCGGCCTGCGCGGTATGCAGCCTTTCCTCTGATCGTTTCCGGGCGGTGATGTCGTTGTTCGTTTCCATGATCGTAACGGGTTGGCCCCGTTCGTTATGCCGAAGCGACCATCGGCTGGCGACCAGCACCTGCGATCCGTCCTTGCATGTGTGGCGTAGCTCTCCCTCCCAGCGTGCCTGCGCGAGAAGGCTGGCGTTGGCTTCTTCGCGGGTGCCCGGAAAGCGTGTGTGCAGAAGCTCCGCGGTTTTCCGGCCCTGCGCTTCATCCGCCCGCCACCCATAGAGCTCTTCGGCGCCGCTGTTCCAGTAGATGATCGTATCTGACTGGTCGCGAACGATGATCGCGTCATGGGTCAGATCAAGCAGAGCCGCCTGTCCGCGCAAGGACGCGTTCGAGCGGTGGTCGCGCAACGACAGCAGCGTCGTCACGACAATGGCGGCAATGCTGACCAAAGCCCGCATCACCGCTTCGGGCTCGTCCCGGGCATCGTGCATGGCGAAAAAGCTGATCGTCGTCAGGCTGATGCAGATGAGACCGACGACGATAATGCCGCGCCGATCTACAGACTCGGCCAGCAGCATCACGACCGCGACATAGAGAACGGCAACGGCCATATCGAGCGGCGTCAGGGTGTCGATCGCGAAAATGGCGACGCCCAGAAGGATGGCCAACACAGGCAGTGTGGTCGACCGCTCGCCCGACCGGCGTATGTGGAGATGATCTGCCAACGGGCTCTCGTGGTCAAACGGAGATCTTCGATCCCTCAATACTGGGCGGACGGCGATAAACATGGTCCGATTGCCGTCAGGTGGCGCTGATCATCTCGTGCGTGAACAGATGTCCTTGACAGTATCAGTTTCGCGGAGTGAGGCGCCTTATACGAAGGTTTGCTTCCACCATCCTTGTCGGCGGGTCGAGATCCCGGTCCACGAACGGCCGCGCGTTCCGCAGCCCGGCCGATGTGCCTGTCACCGGTCAGTCTGGCCATGCCGCGCGTGCACGGCAAGGAAGTGGCGCACCGTGGGCCCGTCGTCGCTCAGATGGAAACGCCGGACCTCGCCCTGGACATCCGCATCGGCATGGGAAACGCGCCGGTGCTGGCGCAGATGTTCCGCCCACGACTCCACCATGAACCACTCGACAATGATTTCCGGATCAGCGGCATCCTCCGTCACCCCCCAGCTATAGGCGCCGTCACGACGGCGCGCGTGGGATAGTCTTTCAAGGGCGGAAAGGAACGCCGCGCGATCCCGCTGGGCGATCCGGTACTCGATGAGGATGAGAACCGGCCCCCGGTCATCCGCCACCGGTTCGGCAAGCGAAGGCTCTGGCCAGTGATGCGAAGGGGTCAGGTCCGCCTAACCCCTGGGCAGCCGGACACGATGAACGAGGAACCCGCTCGCGATGAGGCCAGCCGCGGACACGATCAACGTCGCAGAAAGCCCGATTTCCTGGGCGATGAGCCCCCATGTAAGGCTTCCGCCAGCCATCGCGCCATTGAACACCGTCAGATAGACGGCCAGAGCCCGCCCCCGCACCCAGTTGGGGAGGATGGCCTGCGCGGTGGCGTTGAGCGTCGTGAGCGCGATGATCCAGGCCCCGCCCATGGCGAGAAGGATCGCCACCGCCCCCCAGCGCGGCGGCGCCATGGCCAGGGCAAGCGCTGCGCCGCCCGTAACGATTGCCGCAGTCAGCAGGAGGCCGTCGACGCCGAGGCGGTCGCGCAAAGCGGGCAAGACCAGCGCGCCGCCGATCGCGCCGAGGCCGACCGAGCCCAGCAGAACGCCATAGAACGCCGCGTCGCCGCGGAGCAGTTCGCGGGTAATCAGTGGCAACAGCGCCCAGACAGCGCTGGCAAAGGCGAAGAACACCAGCGCCCGAAACAGAACGACATGCAGTTCGCGGCTGGCGCGCGCGTAGCGCAGGCCCGCGCGAAAGGCGCCGGCGAAATGTTCGCCGAGTTCGTCCTCCGCGCTTTTTGGTCGTTTCCACCAGAGGAGCGCCGCAATCACGATGAGATAGCTCGCCACGTCCGCGCCATAGGTCACCGCCGCGCCAAAGGCCGCGAGCAAGAACCCGCCGACCGCCGGCCCGATCGACCGAGCGATGTTGATGCCCAATGAATTGAGGGCGACGGCGGCCTTGAGTTCCGCCCTTGGCACGAGTTCCGGCACGATCGATTGCCAGGTTGGGCCCATCAGCGCGGCGCCTATACCGCCGACGAACGTCAGGGTGATCAGCAATGACACGCTCATCAGCCCGCTCTGTGCCAGAATCATCAGGGTCGCGCTGACGCATCCCAGCATGATCTGGATGGCGATGAGAAAGCGGCGGCGATCGAGAATGTCCGACAGAACCCCGGCGGGAATGGCGAGCAGGAAAACCGGCAGCATCCCAGCGGCCTGCACAGCCGCGACCGCGGCCGGAGAGGCCGAAAGATCGGTCACCAGCCAGGCACTGGCGACATCGCGCATGAAACTGCCGGTATTGCCGAGGACGGTGGCAACCCACAGGACGGCGAAAACTGAGCGACGCAGCGGTGCGAAGCCACTGGAGCCGGTCGGGATGGCGGCTGGTTTCTCGGATGGGCTCACCCTGTTACCTCAACGCTGTTCGGATCATCATGAAATACGGCGGCCCTGCCACCGACAACCCAGGGCACGGAAAAGCTCAGACTGCCCAACATGCGCAGCCGAGCGCCCCCCAGAAGGAGCGGGCATCGGACACAGGAACATCGGCGCCCCACGCGGTTGCATGACCATGGCCGTGGACATTGCAGCTGTTGGCGCAGCCGCACAGCGAGGCGACGGCAGCGGTGGCGGCCGGCGCCTCGGCGCGTTGATGGTAGCCCCCGAAACGGCGCACGGGGGACCAGTCGGGCATGGGGGGCGGGAGGTCGGGTGCCAAATGCCGGAACTCACCATCGCCGTGGACCGGCTTCCCACCCAGCAATGTCAGGACGGCGGTTATGTCCTGGATGGCGTCCTCGGGAACGCTGAAGAAGTCGGCGGACAGGACGGCGATATCGGCGAGCTGTCCAGCCTTGATCTGACCTTTCTTGCCACTCTCGTTGGAGAACCAGCCATTGGCTTGCGTCCACAACTGCAAGGCGGTTTCCCGGTCGAGACAATTCGAGGCTGGATAAAGGGAAAGCCCTCCGACAGTCCTGCCCGTCACGAGCCAGTGAAGCGAAACCCAGGGATTATACGAGGCGACACGGGTGGCGTCTGTGCCCGCCCCCACGGGCACGCCCATGTCGAGCATCCGCCGGATCGGCGGCGTGCGTTCCGCGGACCGATGGCCGTAGCGCTCGACGAAATACTCGCCCTGGTAAGCCATGCGATGCTGCACGGCGATGCCGCCGCCCAGTCTGGCGATACGCTCGATGTTGCGGTCGGAGATCGTTTCGGCGTGGTCGAAGAACCAGTTGAGACCACGAAGCGGGATATCCCGGTCCACTTTCTCGAAGACATCGAGCGCGCGTGAGATGGTCTCGTCATAGGTCGCATGCAGGCGCCAGGGCCACCGGTTCTCGGCGAGAAGACGGACGACCGGCTCGAGATCCGCCTCCATGTTCGGGGGCATCTCCGGGCGCGGCATCTGGAAGTCTTCGAAGTCGGCGGCACTGTAGACAAGCATCTCGCCGGCACCGTTATGACGGTAGAGATCGTCACCCTGGCCGGGACGCACCTGCTTGGCCCAGCTTTCGAAGTCCCGCAGTTCTTCTTTCGGCTTTTGGGTGAAGAGGTTGTAGGCGATGCGCACCGTGAGAAGACCCTCACGATGCAACTCCTCGATGATCGCGTAGTCATCGGGATAGTTCTGGAAGCCACCTCCGGCGTCGATCACACCCGTCACGCCGAGACGATTGACCTCGCGCATGAAATGGCGGGTCGAGTTCTTCTGATATTCCGCCGGGAGGCGTGGCCCCTTCGCAAGCGTCGCGTACAGTATCGTGGCATTCGGCTGCGCGATGAGAAGCCCCGTCGGGTTTCCCCGTGAGCCCCGAACGATCTCCCCGCCGGGAGGGTTCGGCGTGTCCCTGGTATAGCCGATAGCGCGCAGAGCCGCACCGTTGAGCAGGGCCCGATCATAGAGATGGAGGATGAGGACGGGCGTGTCGGGAGCGACGGCGTTGATCTCCTCGAGCGTTGGCAGGCGCTTTTCGGCGAACTGATGCTCCGAGAAACCACCGACCACGCGCACCCATTGCGGTGGCGGCGTGACCGCAACCTGCGCCTTGAGCATGCCCATGGCCTGCGCCAGGGAGCGCACGCCATCCCAGCGCAATTCCATATTGTAGTTCAATCCACCGCGAATGACGTGCATGTGGCTGTCGATCAGCCCAGGCACAACGCGACGTCCCGCGACGTCCACAACAGCCGTTCCGGCGCCGGCATGCGCCATCGCATCTGCATCCGTCCCGGCCAGAAGAATCCGTCCGTCCTGGATCGCAACGGCTTGTGCCTGCGGGTTGGACCGATCCAGCGTCGTAACCTTGCCGTTGAGCAGGATGAGATCGGCGGCTGTCGTCATGGGGCAACCTCAGGCAAGCGGGAGCGGGCGGCGACGGCGGCGCCGATGACGTGGAGCATTTTTCAAGCGAAGTGACACCGGCTCGCGTGAAGACGATGCGTGGAGACAAGCACTGGCGCGCATCGGTCACCGCGAGACTTGGCCATTGCGCGGCTAGGGCGCCGCCATGCTCAAGCAGACGACGCCCAACGATCGGCCGGTGTCCGGAGACGCGCACGGCGGCCGGATGGACCGGCTTTTCCGCCTTATTGCGCGATGAAGGCGAGGAGATCCGCGTTGATCACATCGGCATGCGTCGTGCACATGCCATGCGGGAAGCCTGGATAGACTTTCAGCGTGGCGCCCTTCACGAGCTTGGCCGACAACGGCGCGGAATCGGCGAAGGGGACGATCTGGTCATCGTCGCCGTGCATCACCAATGTGGGAACTTCGACGGCCTTGAGATCGTCCGTGAAATCGGTCTCCGAAAAGGCCTTGATGCCGTCGTAGTGGGCCTTGGCGCCACCGGCCATGCCCTGGCGCCACCAGTTCTCGATCACACCCTGGGAGACCTTCGCGCCTGGACGGTTGAAACCGTAGAACGGACCGGCGGGAACATCGAGGAAGAACTGGGCGCGGTTGTCGGCCAGCGCCTTGCGAAATCCATCGAAGACCTCGATCGGCAACCCGCCGGGATTGGCGTCCGTCTTGAGCATGAGGGGCGGCACGGCGCCGATGAGCACGAGCTTGGCAGCGCGGCCCTTGCCGCGGCGGACGGTGAAATGCAGCGCTTCCCCACCCCCTGTCGAATGGCCGACGTGGACCGAGTTCTTCAGGTCCAGATGCTCGACCACCGCCGCGGCGTCGGCGGCATAGTGGTCCATGTCGTGACCATCCCAAACCTGCGTGGAGCGGCCGTGACCGCGTCTGTCATGGGCCACGACACGATAGCCCTTGGCGAGGAAGAACAGCATCTGCGCGTCCCAATCATCGGAGCTCAACGGCCAGCCGTGGTGGAACATGATGGGCTGCGCGTCCTTGGGACCCCAGTCCTTGAAGAAAATTTCGACGCCGTCTTTGGTGGTGACGCTTGGCATGGAGGTCAATCCTTCACTGTAGTGATGGAGGTTCCCACGGCCCGCCCCTGCGGGCTGTGACGGAAGGTACGAGAGGCCTGTTCCAAGGCAATCGATCCGGCCCTGCCATGAGACCATGCGCCCTGATCGGACAACGCTCAAGGCACCGGCTTGCAAAACCTGTCTCTTGCCTGATCACAGCCCCGAAGCTGTGAACTTCATCGAATTTTGATACGGTCCGATCGGATGCTTAGTGTCCCTCGGACGCATCAAACATAGACTTGGCGTAGATAATGCCAAGACCATATGCCCCGCCGAATTTCTTGGCGATGCCCGTGGTCAGATCATAAGTCTCCGCCCGGGCCCAGTCGCGCTGGAGTTCGAGCAGATATTGCAGGGCCGTCATCGGCACCGCACCGGCCTGGATCATGCGTTCCATCGCGCGCTCATGCGCTTCCGTGGAGACATCACCGCATGCGTCCGCAATCACGGCGACTTCGTAACCCTGCTCGAGGGCGGATAGCGCCGGCCCGACGATGCAGACGCTTGTCCAGAGACCGGCGAGGACGATCCTCGATGACCCGATCTCGTTGACACGCGCAATGACCGCGGCGTCTTCCCAAGTATTCATCGATGTCCGGTCGAGCATGGGCTGCCCGGCGAAGGCCTCGGCGATCTCGTCGAACATAGGACCCGAGAAGCTTTTTTCCGCCACCGTCGTCAGGATCGTCGGAACCTTGAAGCCGGCGGCCGCACGGGAAACCAGCGCCGCGTTATTGCGCAACGCGACGGCGTCGATGGATTTCGTCGCAAAAGCCATCTGCGACTGGAAGTCGATGAGAATGAGCGCGTGATTGCTGGGGTCGAGCAGGCGCTTACCAGGAGTGGGCGTAGCGGTCGGCATGGCTGTCCTCTGCGAGCGGGCAGCTTCGTTTTAAGAAATTTCACGACAAGGCGGCAATTGTCCACTCATGTAGGTGCCATTGAACTTGAGTATAGGGTGGCAGCGGGATCGAGCCCGGCGGGCGCGATCCGCTACGCCTTGGCTGGATCGGTCGCGAGGCGGTCGACGATGCGCACGAGGTCCGGGAGCGTTCTCGCCTGCATCTTTGTCATGATCTGGGCGCGATGAACCTTCACGGTCACTTCGCTGAGCCTGAGATCCATCGCGATCTGCTTGTTCATCAAGCCGCTTGCCACGAGGGGCATGATTTCCCGCTCCCGCGGCGTCATCGATGCATATCGATCACGCAATTCCGTGATCTGCCGGTCCTGGGCGAGACGGCGGCGGTCCATGTCGATCCCGTTGTGGACCGCGTCGAGCAAGTCCTGATCCCGGAAAGGCTTCATCAGGAACTCGATCGCACCGGCTTTCATCGCGGCCACCGACATGGGTACATCGCCATGGCCGGTGATGAAGACGATCGGCGTCAGGATGCCGTTGCGTGCGAGTTCCCGCTGGAACTCCAGCCCGCTCACCCCCCGCAGCCGGACATCGAGGACAAGGCACGCCGGCAGCGTCGGCCGTGGGGCCTCCAGGAACGCTTGCGCGGAATCGAACGTCCGAACCGCGTGGCCTTCGGATGCCAGGAGGCTTTCGAGAGAAGCTCTCACGGACTGGTCATCGTCGACGACATAGACAACGGAATCCGTCATCGCTCCACCTGCGCGTCCCTCTCGACAATCTCGGCCCCCGCCGTCGACAAAATGGCTGCAGGCAGGGAGAAATGGAAGACGGCCCCGCGCGGGACATTCGGCGTGACCCAGATGCGCCCGCCATGGGCCTCGATGACGGACCGGCAGAACATCAGCCCCATCCCCATGCCGCCCGGTTTCGTCGACACGAATGGATCGAACACGCGGTCCACGATTTCATGCGCGACGCCGGTGCCGTTGTCCTCCACGCTGACCGTGACCACGCCATGCGCGCCGCGTTGCCCGCGCAGAATGACGCGCCGGGAGCGTTCGCCGCTCGCCTTGACCGCATCGATGGCGTTCTCGATGAGATTGCGCAGAACGTGATGTAGCTGAACGCCATTGCCGTTCATGGGGGGCAATTCCGCTTCCAGATCGACCTCGAGATCGATGCCGCCGTGGCTCGCCTCGGCGGACGCCGTTCGTACAGCCTCGAACACCAGCGCGCCCAGGTCAATTTCGGTGCGCTCCTGCGTGCCCTTGCTGAACATGGCCCGGATACCGGAGACGACCTTGTTGGCGCGATGCCCGTCATCCACGATGCGCCGCAAGGCGGCATCGGCCTTCTCAACCTGCGGCTCCTGCCTCGCCAGCCAGCGCAGGGCGGCCGAGGCATTGGTGATCATGCTCGTAAGAGGCTGGTTGACCTCGTGGGCGATTGATGCCGACAGGGCTTCCATGGCGGTCAGGCGGTTTTGACGGGCGCGCCGCTCCGCCGCGATCGTCTCCACCAGCCTTCCCTGGACGCGTGCGCTCTCGGACAGGAGAACGAGCAATATGACGCTGGCGGCAACAAGCCCGTAGATTCGCCCTGTCCACCAACCGACGCTGAGCCGGATGGCGCCGCCGAGATAGGAGATCGTCAGCAACTCGATGAAGAGCGAGAAGAGAACGAGGCAGACCCAGATGTCCAGGGGCGCACGGCGGCGCCAGAGCAGAAGGACGATATTGACGCCGTAGAGGAAGAGAGCGATCCCGGGCACGTAGAACCATAGCGAATGGACTTGCCGCGCATCCAGCATGAGCGCGGGGAGCATCCGTTGGTTGGCAAGGATCGCCCCTGTCAGCAGCCCCGCGGCCAGACAAACGCCGAAGATGCTGGCCGCGATAGCGCGCCCGGGCGACATGCTCATCCGGTCGCAGACCGGGGCCAGGACATAAGCCAGAATGAAAAGCGGAAAGGCCAGGCGCCGCAAGGCCGCAACGGCCGCCGTCGCCTGCAGGCCAAAATCGATTCCGATGCTGCCGAACACGCCCGGAAACGAAAGCGCCCAGGCTGGCACAGTGAGGGCGGAGAACAGATAGCCCGAGGCCAGGAGCAGGAGCGCGCCCGTGCGTTGGGCGTTGAACAGCGCGAAAAGGAGCGCCGCTGTTATCAATTCCAGGATGAAGGTGGCCGCGGCATAGGCCGGAAGCAGGGCCTCGGTGCCATGGGTGGGATGGCGCGCGAATGGCATGGAAACGGTCAGGGCCAACACGAGGCCCAGCGAAATGCACGCCGCGAGCAACGCCTGAACGCGCGTTGCATGCGCGGGAGCTACGATGTGATCGTCCCTGGCCAGAAGCCTCTCCGTCAACCCTTACGCCGGATGCCACCGGACGCAGGCGGAAGGGAAGAGCTTGAGGCGTCTTTCCCGTCCACGCGACGCGGGGCGGCGCCAAAGTTGACCGAAGACGGGCAATTGTCCAGTCACGCGTTTCGTAGGGCATGGGGGGAACCGCTGATGTCCCCTGGATGGGCTTGTTGGCCCGGCTTGCCCATTTGTGGGATCGCCGGCGGCATGGTCCGGCGGGTGTCGTTCGCGCTCTCGTGCCGACCCTACCAGTTGGTATGGGAGCCGTCGTCGCGTTTCAGATGTGGCATTTCGACGAACTGGAACGCGCCGGCTTTCGCCAGGGCTTCCTCATCGATCTCGATGCCGAGGCCAGGCGTGGAGGGCACGGGATACATCGTGCCTTCCAGCTGCGGGCGGCTGCGGAAGATGCCGCTGTCATACCGGCGATACTCCTCGCCGGGCGTCTCGCGGCATTCGAGCCATGCGAAATTCGGGACGGCTGCGGCGAGATGCACGCTCGCGGCGATACAGATCGGCCCGAGCGGGTTATGCGGCATCAGGTCGATGTAGTGCGCCTCGCACCAGCCGGCCACCTTCATCGCCTCGGTGAAGCCGCCGACATTGCAGACGTCGAGCCGGGCGTATTCGGTCAAACGCTGCTCGATATAAGGCAGGAACTGCCATTTCGAGGAAAACTCCTCACCGACGGCGAAGGGCACGGGCGTCAGCCGGCGCAGAGCCGCATAGGACGCCGGATCCTCGTCGCGGATCGGCTCCTCGACGAAATCGAGCGTGCCGGCCGGCATCCGCTGACACAACGCGGCCGTCTCCGCCACCGTCAGCCGATGATGCAGGTCTATGCCAAGGCACACGCCGATGCCCAGCTCCTGACGCAGGCGCGGCAACCACTCGGCATAGCGCGCAACGGCTTCCCAGGGTTCGAAACGCGCGCCCGGCGCGCCGACATCGACGAGCAGGCGAATGCAGGTCCAGCCTGCCTCGCGCACGGCGCGGCCGCGCTCCAGCACCACGTCGAGGGTGCTGCCCTTCAATGACGCGAAAGTCGGCACATGGTGGCGATGCCGGCCGCCGAGCAATTCATAGACAGGCACGCCGAGCGCCTTGCCCTTGATGTCGTACAGCGCGATGTCGATGGCCGAAATGGCTGCCGTCAACACGCGGCCGCCCTCGAAATACTGGCTGCGGTACATCTCCTGCCATAGCGCGCCGATGGCGAAGACATCCTGCCCGATGAGGAATTTCTCATAGTGCTCGATCACGCCCATGACGGCACGCTCCCGCGTGGCGAGGCCGGATTCGCCCCAGCCATGGATGCCGGCGTCCGTCTCCACCTTGACGAGGAGCTGATTGCGATCGCCAATGCGGACGGGAAAGCTGCGGATTGCCTTGATCTTCACAATCTTACTCTCTGCTGGATGGACGGGGCCGATGGGCGGTCATCGAAGCTTGAATCGCGCCAGCGCGTCATCGCGCGAGCGCTGCACGTGCTGACGGGCCAACCGGCCGGCGGTCTCGACGTCGCGGGCCTCGATGGCGGCGACAAGCTGGTTGTGTTCATCGATGATTTCGTCCAGGCGCCCTTCGGCATAGCCGGTCTGCCCGCGCAGGGAGTAGATCAGCTCCCAGCCTTGATCGAGAATGCGCGCCGCCTCGGCATTGCGCGCAAGGTCGGTGATGCGCCCGTGAAACGCCAGATTCGCGGCCATGAGGGCGCGAAAGTCGCCGCTCGCCGCCATCTCCGCATGTTTGACGGCGAGGGGACGCAGGCCGGAGAGTTCGGCATCGCTCGACCGTTCGATGGCCCGCCGGACCAAGAGTTCTTCGAGCATCATGCGGATATCGAACATGTTCTCGATGAACTGATGGTCGATCTTGCGCACCGCCGCACCCCGGTTGGGCTGCAATTCGACGAGCCCCTCCGAACTCAGCTTCACCAGCGCGTCGCGGATCGGCATCTGGCTGACGCCGAAGCGATCGGACAGTTCACGCAGCTTGAGGCGCGTTCCGGAGGGAAGGTTTCCGCTCAGGATCTCATCGCGCAGGCGCTGCGCAAGCCGCGCCACGATCGTCTCGCTGAGCGGACGGTCGTCTTCTCCGCCGGTCGCCGCGGTCGCAACCATCGTCATGGTGTCGCTCCTCCGGTTGCCTCATCGTCCATCCAGGCTGGCAGGCCACCCCGTACCCGGTGACAAGCGACCTGGTGCCCAGCTCCCTGTACGGCCAGGGCGGGATCGCTCGTTCCGCATAGACCCGGGCGGAAATGCAGGCAACGCCCGGCGAACAGGCAGCCCGGCGGCTCGGTCAGCGGGCTGACCGGCTCACCACGCAACACGATGCGCTGCGGCGCCGGGCGGTCTCGGCTCGGATGCGGGGCCGCCGACAACAGCGCCCGCGTGTAGGGATGCAGCGGGCGGGCGAACAGCACATCCGCCGGTGCCACTTCGATGATGCGCCCAGCGTGCATCACCGCGATGCGATCGGCGAAGCGCCTGACCACCCCGAGATCATGGGTGATGAAGAGATAGGCGAGCTTGTAGCTGCGTTTCAGGCTGCCGAGCAGGTTGAGGATCTGCGCCTGCACCGACACGTCCAGCGCCGAGACGGCCTCATCGCAGATGACCAGTTGTGGCTGCAGGGCGAGAGCCCGCGCGATGGAGATGCGCTGGCGCTGACCGCCGGAGAGCGCCGCCGGGAAGCGCTGCAGCATGTCGGTGTTCAGTCCTACCTGCGCGATCAACGCCTCGACCCGGCGGCGCCGTTCCTGGCTGTCGCCAACGCCATGGACTTTCAATGGCTCGGTCAAGATATCGGAGATCCGCTTGCGACGGTTGAGTGAGGAATAGGGATCCTGGAACACCATCTGCAGGCCGCGCCGCACGCGGCGCATTCCGGCCCGGTCGGCTCTCAGGATATCGATGCCATCGAAACGTGCTTCTCCCGCAGCCGGCACGAGCCGCGTGATGGCGCGGGCCAGCGTGCTCTTGCCGGACCCGGATTCGCCGACCAAGGCGAGGGTCTCACCCGCTTCCAGAGTGAGGGACACCTTGCGTAAAGCGTGGATCGGCGTGGGCGCGGCGAAGGGATGGGGCCGCGGCCCGCGCAATGTCACGGAGACATCGTCGAGTTCGAGAAGCATGCTCATGCCGTCACCTCGGAATTGAACAGCCAGCAGGCGACGTCATGTGCGGATGCGCCAGGAAGGGATGCCATCGGCGGCCGCGTCGCGCAGCGCTCAAACGCGTGCGGACAGCGCGGGGCGAAAGCGCAACCCGGCATGTCCGGTCCGTTGGCCGGCGGTGAACCCTCGATGGTGTGGAATTCCGTGCCCTCGCCCGTCCAGAGGCTCTGCACGCTCGCGAGAAGCCCGGCGGCATAGGGATGCGAGGGGTGATCCAGCAGCGCATCCGCCGGACCGATCTCCACCAGGCGTCCCGCGTACATCACGGCCACCCGGTCCGCGATACGGTTGAGCAGCGCCAGATCATGGGTGATCCAGATGAGGCTGAGGCCGCGTGCGCGCCGGATCGACAGGATGAGGTCGACCACCTCGGCCTGCACCGTCGCATCGAGGGCCGTCGTCGGCTCATCGGCGATCAGAAGCTCGGGATCGCAGGCGAGTGCCATGGCGATGGTGATCCGTTGCAGCATGCCGCCAGAGAACTGGAAGGGATAGAAGGATAGCCGCCGCTCGGCATCGGTGATTCCGACTTCCCCGAGGAGGCGCAGAGCCCGCGCACGCGCCGTCCGCGCGTCGAGACGCAGATGTTGGCGCATGTGGTCCGTGAGTTGACGCTCGATGGTCAAGACCGGGTTGAGGGCGACCATGGGGTTCTGAAAGACGACGCCGATGCGTCTGCCGAGAACGCCGGGTCGCGCCCCGTTCAAGGCGCTCAGGTCCGTGGCGTCGAGCCGCACATGGCGCGTCTCGACCTCGGCGACCTCAGGGTCGAGCAGGCCGACGGCGCCCATGGCGGTCGTGCTCTTTCCGCTGCCGGATTCGCCGACGATGCCGAGCGCCTCGCCGGGGGCGAGACGGAAGGACACGTTGTCGACGGCGGTCTTGCCGCCAAATCGCACGGTGAGGCCTTCGACCTCGAATGAGGCGCCGGTCGACACCGGGACTGTCTTTGCCGCTGGGGTCATGATCGTCATCGCTGCGGATCCAGTCGCATGCGCAGGCCGTCCGCGGCGATATTCAGCGCGAGCACCACGGCGGTGATCGTGAGACCCGGCGCCAGCGCGTACCAGGGGGCCGATACCGTATAGGCGCGGGAGTCGCTGAGCATCGCGCCAAGTGATGGACGCGGCACCTGCACACCAAGGCCGATGAAGCTCAGCCCGGATTCGGTGAGGATGGCGATGGCGAAATAGAGCGTCGCCTGCACCACGACCGGCGCCAGGACGTTGGGCAGAAGATGGCTTGCCATAATCCCGAACGGGCCGACGCCGACAACCCGCGCTGCATCGACATAAAGCCCCTGCTGTTCCGAGAGGGCCGCGCCACGGGCGATGCGTGCCATCTGCGGCACGCCGACGATGCCGAGCGCGATCGTCGCGCTGACCGCGCCGGGACCTATGATCGCCGCCACGCCGATGGCGAGCAGCAGAGACGGGAACGCCAGCAGCGCGTCCAGGCCGCGCATGATGAGGGAATCGCTCCAGCGGCCGAAATAGGCGGCGGTGAGGCCGAGCGGCACGCCGATCGCAAGTGACGTCAGGACCGCGGCGCCAGCAATGACGAGCGAGACCTGCAAGCCCCAGAGCGTCCGTACGAAAATGTCGCGACCGAACTGGTCCGTGCCGAACCAGGCCTGGAACGACGGAGGCATGAGGCGCGCCGTCGACATCTTAGTGTAGGGGGCGAAGGGCAGCGCGGGTGTCAGAACCGCCAAGGCTCCGACGATGACGAGAAACGCGACCGCGATCAGGAAACCGCGCCTGCCCCGGCTTTTCCGCTCAGTGCTGGGCATGACGAATTCTCGGATTAAGAAGCCCGTAGAGCAGGTCCACGATGAGATTGGCGAAGACAAAGCCGAACACCGCGATCAACAGAACCGCCTGGATGACGGAATAGTCGCGGTTGCCCATGGCCGAGACGAGCAGGGAGCCCATCCCCGGCCAGGAGAAGACGATCTCGACCAGGGCCGCGCCGCCGATGAGATTCCCAAGGAGAATGCCGGCCGCCGTCACGGTTGGGATGAGCGAGTTGCGCACGATGTAGTCTCGCGCCACCACAGTCCTCGATAGCCCCTTGGCATGGGCGGCGCGCACAAATTCGGCGCGCCGCGTCTCCTGGATGCTGTCACGCAGAAAGCGCATGATCACCGGCGCGTTGGCGATGGCGAGTGTCGCCACCGGCATCGCGAGGCTGGCAAGCGCGGCGCCGACGCCTTGGGAAAAAGGCACCCTCCCGGCGGGCGGGAGCCATTTCAATGAGACGCCGAAAACGGCGACGAGCAGCATGCCTGTCCAGAACATCGGCGCCGCCAGCCCCAGCGCCGCAACCGCCGAGATCAGCCGGTCCAACAGCGAGTCTGGACGCAGGCCCGCCAGGGTGCCGAGCACACCGCCAAGCAGGAGGCTCGCGAGAAGACCGCCGACAGCCAGTTCGAGCGTGGGCGCGATACGCTCGCTCATGATGCGTGAGACCGGTAGCCCGCTGACCATGGACCGGCCGAGATCACCCGTGAGCAACGCCCCGAGCCACTTCACATATTGCGTCGCATAGCTCTCATCGAGCCCGAGGCGGCTTCTGACGGCCGCGATCATCTCAGCGGTCGCGTCATTGCCCGCCAGCATGGTCGCGGGGTCTCCGGGAGACAGCCGCATGCCGACGAAGATGAGCAACGACGTGATGAGCAGGACGGGAATGGCCTGGAGGAGCCGTTTCAGGATGAAACCGAACATGGATGATCCGCGATGCCGGGATGAACGGGTCGTTGACGCGTGCGGAAGTCGTCAGCGCGCGACGTCGACCTGCTGCAACAGCGAGAAGCCGGACCCATCCATCTCGAAGTTCTTCACGCCGTCGACCATCGGGATAGGCCGGAACTCATGGGCGAACGGCAGCATGAAGGCTTCATCGGCGATCAGCTTCGAGATATCGGCATAGATCGCCTTGCGCTCGTTGAGGTCGAGCGTTTTGCCCGCCTTCTCCACGATCGCCTCGAAGGCCGGGCTCGTGAACTTGGTGCGCCCCTTGGTCGGCCCGTAGATCGCGCTCGGGATGATGAACTGAGGATCGTTGCCGCCTTCGATGTAGTTGTGCAGCAGCATGTCGAAATTGGCGCCGAGGATGAGTTCACGCGCCTTCGCCGGTTCATAGGTGGCGATGTTCAGGGTGATACCGAGCGCCGCCAGATCCTCCTTCAGGATCTGCGCCGTGTCGACACTGCCAGGCGCGTAGGAATCGGTGGAGGTGTTCACCGTCATGGTGAAGGGACCTACGCCGGATTCCTTCATCAACGCCTTGGCCTTCTCAAGATCATAGCCGCAGAGCTTGTCGACCGCCGGCGCATAGGCCCAGTGGCTTTCCGCCCAGGGCTGGCAACTCGGCGCCGCGAAGTCGTTGTAGACCACTGACGCGATCATCTCGCGGTTGATGGCATGGGAGATCGCCTGGCGCACCAGCTTGTTGTCGAGCGGCGCGCGCGACGTATTGAGGGCGAGATAGTGGCTGCGCGGCGCGCGCTTGATGCGCTCGATCTTGGTGCCGGCGGCATCCTTCAACTGGGCCAGCGCGAGGGGGCCGGCGGTATAGAGAACATCCACGGCCCGCGTCTGGAGCAGGGCCGCGCCGGCGGCATCATCCGGCACGATACGCACGGTGATGCGATCGGGCTTGGTGCGATCGTTGCTCCAGTGGTCGGCGAAGCGCTCCATGGTGTAGGACACGCCGGGCGTCCAGCTTTTCACGACGAACGGTCCGCTGCCGGCGTCCTGCTGGGCGATGTTCCCGACCGTCTTTTCGTCGAGTATGAACAGCGCGCTGAGGAGATCGTAGAGGCCCGGCGCCAGCGACGACAGGGTGAGCTTGACGGTGCGATCATCGAGCGCCTCGACATCCTTCACCGCGCTGAGGCGCGCCATCAGGTTCGCGGCGTTGGCCGGATCGAGGTGATAGCGCACGCTGTAGACCACGTCCTGGGCGGTCAGCGGACGTCCGGAATGGAACTTCGCCGGGCGCAGCTTGAAGGTGACTGACAGTCCGTCCGCCGAACGCTCCCAGCTTTCCGCCAGCGCGGGGCGCGGTTGGCCGTCAGGCCCGATCTCGACGAGCGTGTCATAGAGCTGGTGCAGATAGGACGTGTTGGGCGCGGAGAAGCGTGTGGGATTGAAGCCCAAAGGATCCGCGCCTTGCGCCAGGATCAACTCCGTCGCCGTGTCCTTGGCCGATGTGATTTGCGGCCATGCCATGCAGACCAACACCGCGGCCGCGATCGCTCCCTTGAGAGCCGGCTTGTTGAACATGTGAAATCCTCCCTGAGCCGCTTGAGCAGCCTTGGGAGTTCAGTATTTGATAAAATATGGAGCGTCAACAGATTTGATAAAATATCGAATTAGCACGGATCCCTCCCCTGAAAGGAAGGGATCCGCGCCCAACATGCGGTCCTAGACGCCATCTCCATGGGCTGCTTCGTTGATGACGAGTGTGGGCATCTTCGAGAAATCGACGGCGACAGGGCCGGTCGGGCCAATGGCAAGCTGCAATGTGCGGATCACATGGACGAGCCGGCTGACCGTTTCGCGCGTGGCCGGCGCATCTTCATCCAGGTCAAGCGGTTCAAGGCAATATCCGATGATCTGCTTTGGTCTTTCATAGGAGGTCATGTTCATTCTCCTGCTTCATTCCTGGAAATTAGGGCGGGGAGGGGAGGCTTGCGGCGCCGGCCTCCGAAATCTCGGTCGACCGGGCCTTTGCTTCCGCCGGACCGCGCCGCCGCCGCGGCGACGGATCAGGCCGCCGCGAACTGGTTCATGGTGTTGGCGTGGCCGCCGGCCTTCAGGGCGCGCTCGCCCGCGACCATCTCCTTGAAGCTGTCGCCGAGATCGGAACCCACCTCGTGCTGATGCTTCACCGCCGAGATGCCGCGTCGGATTTCCTCACGCTGCACCGTGTTGACATAGGCCTTCATCCGGTCCGCGCCGAAGTAACCCTGGGCCAGTTCGTCGACGCTCTTGGCGGTCAGGTGGAAGGTCGGCAGGGTGATGAGATTGTGGAACACGCCGGCTTGCGCCGCGATGTCGGCCTGGAAGCGGGCGAGTCGGGCATCGGCCTCGTGGCCAAGCTCGCTGTCGTCCAGGTCGGCCTTCATAAGGGCGTTTCCGTCCGGATAGGCATCAGCGGAGATCCGGCCCGCGGCCAGCCATTCCGCCCGCACTTGTTTGCGGATGTTCAAGGTCCAGTTGAACGACGGCGAGTTATTGTACGCGAGCTTGGCGCCCGGTGCCGCTTTGCGAATCTCGGCCACGATCGATGCGATGTCGGAGACGTTGGGCGTGTCTGTCTCGATCCACAGGAGGTCCGCGCCGCCGTCATTGATGAAAGCAATGCAGTCCTCGATGACACGCGCCCGTCCCGAGCCTTCGCGGAACTGGAAGAGGCCGTTCGCCAGCCGCTCAGGCCGGACCAGCTGGCCCTCCTGCCACAGAGCGACATCGCCCTCGCGCAGTGGCTTCTCCTTGGTGACAGGCTCCGTTCTGAGCCATTTGGTATATTCGGCAGCCAGGTCGCCGGGCCGCTGGCTGACCGGTATTTTCTGGGTCAGCCCGGCGCCCAGGCTATCCGTGCGGGCGACGACGATGCCGTCGGTGACGCCGAGTTCCTCGAAGGCGAGCCGGCACGCCCGCAGTTTCTCGATGAAATCCTCGCGCGGGACGGTGACCTTCCCGTCCTGATGGCCGCATTGCTTCGCGTCGGAGACTTGATTCTCGATCTGCAGACAACAGGCCCCGGCCTTGATGAGCTCCTTGGCGAGCAGATAGGTCGCATGCTCATTGCCAAAGCCGGCGTCGATATCGGCGATGATCGGCACGACATGGGTCTCGAAGCCATCGATCGCCGCGATCGCGTCGGCTTCGGCCTTTGCGTCGCCGGTGGCGCGAGCCGCCTTGAGCGCACGGAACAGGTCGTTCAGAGCCACCTCGTCAGCCTGGCGCAACGAGACGTAGATCTCTTCGATCAGGTCGGCGACGGCGGTTTTTTCATGCATCGACTGGTCGGGCAGGTGACCAAAGCGATTGCGCAGCCCCGCGACCATCCACCCCGACAGATAGACATAGGCGCCACGCGCAGTGCCGCGCAGCCGCTTGACCGACTTGATCATCTGCTGCGCATGGAAGCCGGACCAGCAGCCGAGCGACTGGGTGAACCGCGAGGTATCCGCATCATACAGCGCCATATCCCAGCGGACGACCGTGGCCATGGCGCGGGCGATGTCGAGATGGGTGTCGAAGGTATTCTGCAGGCGAAGCTGCACGATGTCGTCCACTGTGATGCCACCGGGACCCACGCCCGAGGGGTAGCGGGAGAGAGCCTCGGCCTTCAGCTCGGAATAGCTTCTGTGCGGGCGGTCACCTGCGGTGAGGGCTCCGCGCTCAAGGCGCCCGGCGGACGCGAAACTCGGGCGATCTTGACGAACTTGGTCCAACACGGCTGTCTCCTCATTCCTGCTGGAGCATGGGCTTGTACACACATTGACAGGATGCCTTCGCAACGCAAGAAATTGTTGTAAATCAACGTGTTAACATGAAAATCGATGTCAATTTCAAGCTCGGATCAGTCAATCTTGTAAAGATTTGCAAGGTGACAGTCCTTCAAGCCAGACGGCGATCCGGCGCGGTTCGGTCGGGGGCCTTGTCGGGGTTTCTCGCCGCCTTGGCGCGCTCCGCCTCGCGGCGGGGCCGCGTGATGTTCGGCGCTGGAGAAACGTTCTTCCAGACGCTAATGTCGATGGTGGCTTAACGTCTTATGTGTGCAAGACAGTCGACCGGGTGCAATGACCTTCCACGCCGACCTGCATATCCATTCCAAATATTCCCGCGCCACCAGTCGTGACCTTGATCTGGAACATCTGTTCTGGTGGGCGGCGCGCAAGGGCATAAGGGTTGTCGGCACCGGGGACTGCGTTCATCCGGCTTGGCTTGCGGAGATCAAGGACAAGCTCCTGCCGGAGGGCAACGGGCTGTTCCGGTTGCGGCCCGAGATCGAAACCGCGCTATTTGAAACCCTGCCGCCTGTTTGCCGGCAGCCTGTTTCCTTCATGCTCTGCACCGAAATCTCGACCATCTACAAGAAGGGCGAGAAGACGCGGAAGGTCCATCACCTGATCTATGTCGCCGGCCTCGATGCGGCGGACCGGTTGGCCGCGCGCCTCGCCCGCATCGGCAACATCGCCTCGGACGGGCGGCCGATCCTTGGTCTTGATTCGCGCGATCTGCTGGAGGTGACGCTGGAATCGGGGCCTGATTCCTACCTGGTGCCGGCTCATATCTGGACGCCCTGGTTTGCCGCGATGGGCTCCCAATCCGGCTTCGACTCGATCGACGAATGCTATCGCGACCTCAGCCAGCATATTTTCGCGGTCGAGACCGGCCTGTCGTCCGATCCCGCGATGAACTGGCGTATCTCCTCGCTCGACCGCTTCCGGCTGACCTCCAATTCGGACGCGCATTCGCCCGGCAAGCTCGGCCGCGAGGCGACGCGCTTTTCCTGCGCGCCGGACTATTTCGCCATGCGCCGCGCGCTGGAGACCGGCGAAGGCTATGTCGGTACGGTCGAATTCTTTCCGGAGGAGGGCAAATACCACATGGACGGCCACCGCGCCTGCGGTGTGCGGCTCGATCCCAAGGAGACGATCGGGCTCGGCGGTCGTTGCCCGGCCTGCGGTCGTCCCGTGACAGTGGGTGTCGCGCATCGTGTGGAGGCGCTGGCCGATCGCGCGGAGGGCGCGGTGATCCCGGCGACGGCGGGCAAGGCCTCGAGCCTCGTGCCTTTGCCGGAAATCCTGTCGGAGATCGTCGGCAGCGGCGTTGCCTCCAAGAAAGTGGCGGGAGCCTATGATCGCGTCATCGCAGCGCTTGGCGCGGAATTGTCCGTGCTGGATGAACTGCCCGCCGGGGACGTCGCAAGGGTCCATCCGCTTCTGGGTGAGGCGGTGACCCGGCTGCGCGCCGGGAAGGTTATCCGCAATGCCGGCTATGACGGCGAATATGGCGTTATCAAACTCTTCGAAGAGGGTGAGATCGACAGGATCGCGGGCAGCCGTCCCCTCTTCGATGATGCCCCGATTCAGCGCCGGACCCGTCCCCGGACAACGTCGGCGGCGGAAGAGACCGCTGCCGGGACCATACCGCCCGAAGCGCCGATGCCTGAGGCGGCCTCCACCGCATCCTCCGGCGAGACGGGCGTTCTGGCCGGCCTCGACCCCGACCAGACGCGCGCTGCCCGGGCCATCTCAGGTCCCTTGATCGTGATCGCCGGTCCGGGCTCTGGCAAGACCCGCATGCTGACCCACCGTATCGCGCATCTCGTTCTGGACTGTGACGTACCGGCCGCGTCCTGCCTCGCGATCACCTTCACACGGAAGGCGACGGAGGAGTTGCGGACACGCCTCGCCGTGCTTCTCGCCGGGGCGGCGCGCGACGTCGCCGTGCACAGCTTCCATTCGCTGGGACTGGCCATCCTGCGTGCCCATGCCGAGCGGGCCGGGTTCAGTCCGGACCTCCGCATCGCCACAGACAAGGAATGGCAAGAGGCTCTGGCCGCGGCCTTCGACATCGGCGATGCCAAGGCCACGCGCCTCCTCAAGGCCGTCTCGGTGCTCAAGCGCGGCGAAGCGGATGCTTCAGGCCAAGGTGCTGAAGCGCAGGCGCGGCCCGTGCTCGAGCGGATTGGGCGCGAGCGCAACTGGGTCGATTTCGACGATCTCGTGGTCCTGTCGGCCGATCTCCTGGAGCGGTATGACGATATCGCGGACCTGTGGCGCGCGCGCTTTTCGCATATCGTCGCGGACGAGTTTCAGGACGTCGACGCGCAGCAATATCGCCTGTTGCGACTGATCGCGGGCGAGAACGGCAATCTCTGCGTGATCGGGGATCCCGACCAGGCGATCTACGGTTTCCGTGGCGCGGATGCCGGCTGTTTCGATCGCTTCCTGTCCGACTTTCCCTCCGCGAGCACAATGCGGCTCGGCCGCAACTACCGCTCCAGCGGAACGATCGTGCGGGCAGCGACCGGCTTCATCGGCGCGCCAGACGACGGCATCCTCCGCCCGGAGGGACCTAAGATCGCGGTTCATGTCGCGGATGACGAAACAGCGGAGGCCGCATTCATCGTCGCGACGATTGAGGCGCTGATGGGCGGGCATGACATGCTGACGGCCAACCGCGGCGACGGTGGGCGCGCGGCTGCCAAGGCCCTCGGCTTCGGTGACTGCGCGGTGCTGTATCGCACGGATGCCCAGTCGCTCACCCTCCGCGCGGCTTTCGAGCGTGCCGGCATCCCGTTCGCCAAGAGCTCGCCGGCACCAATCGCCGGACATCCTGGCGTGCGGGCCATTCTTGAAGCTCTGGAGGGAGCGGAAGGCGACCTGTCTCACCGCCTCACGGAAGCGGCGGGGACAGTGCGCCGCGCCGGCGGGGCCGATCACGCGGCTCTTGCCGAGGCGAAGAGTTGGCTCGACGCGCTCGCCATTTCCGATGCCGTCGGGGGTGAGGCAGATCGCTTCTTCGAGGCGGTCGCCCTGTCGACCGAGGCCGATTTTCACGATGCGCGGGCCCATCGGGTCTCCCTGCTCACGATGCATGCGGCGAAGGGGCTGGAATTTCCGGTGGTCTTCGTCGTTGGCATGGAGGCGGGTTTGATGCCGTTCTCCTGGGGGACGTCTTCCGTCGCGGACGATCCCGCCACGGCTGAGGAGCGACGCCTGTTCTACGTCGCCATGACGCGCGCCAAGGACCGGCTGTTTCTCAGCCGCACCGCGGAGCGCTTCTGGCGCGGCGCGATTCGCTCACTGCCACCTTCGCCTTTCCTGAAGGACATAGCCGTGGACCTGACAGTCAGCGATGCAGGCGGCGGGAGAAAACGGAAGACCGCGCGTCAGCTC
This sequence comes from Hyphomicrobiales bacterium, assembly GCA_930633525.1. Taxonomy (NCBI): domain Bacteria; kingdom Pseudomonadati; phylum Pseudomonadota; class Alphaproteobacteria; order Hyphomicrobiales; species Hyphomicrobiales bacterium. The sequence continues at coordinate 4,280,811 of CAKNFP010000001.1, read as the reverse complement.
AGCCTGTTCTGACCATTGCCCGATCCGATCGGAAACGGTCTCGACCATCCTCTCCGTGGCCCCCGCCGGAACTTGAGGCTGTTATAGGTCAACGACTTTCTGCGGCCACGGATTCACGCCATCCCTGAGCCAAAGCAGCGTATCGATCCAGAAGTCGCCGGCATGGCTGTCATGGAACAGCTTGAAGTGGCCGATCGCCTCCCGTCCATAATCGGCCGGCGTCAGCGAGACCATCGTTCGCGATGCACCGGTGTAGTAGCCGAGCGTGCGGCGAACCGCGGCGCGGGTCCCGAGTTCATCATCGGTGACCGACACGGCGAGGATCGGCGCTTTCACGGCGGCCATCCGGGCGAGCACGGCCTTCCTCTCACCGCGTGGATGGCTGCGTTCGAACCGTGGTCCGCGAAAGCTCCATTCGTTCGCCACCCCGGCGGGCAGGTCCTCCAGCCAGCCCAGCCAGCGGCCGGGGAAATAGCCATGGAGTGCCGTGGCGGCGGGCATGGCGACATGCCACTTGAGAAAAAGGCCGAGCCGCCGGCGCGCGGCATAGTCTCCCCACCAGGCATATTGGGCGCCGACGGTGAGCATCCTGTCGATCGTCGATGCGCTTTCGGCGAGGCCGGGCAGAAAACCACCGATGCTATGGCCCACCACGCGCAATGGCGCGCCGCTCGCGCGCTCCTGCATGAAGCGCAAGGCGGCGTCGCAATCACGCTCGCCCCAGTCGCGCCAACGATACCCGCTGCCGCGCAGCCTGCCCGGGCGCGATGCGCCGATGCCGCGATAGTCATAGGTGAGGACGTCGAATCCATGGCTCGCCAGGAACGACGCGTAGCGGTGGTAGTAGCGTGCCAGAACCCCGGTCGCCGGATTGATGACGACATTGGCTAGGGGCTGACTGGCCAAGGACTGACTGGCCAAGGGCTGATTCGCCAAGCCCGTAGCCGACGCCGGCCAGAAATGGCCGCCGAGCCGTACACCATCGCGACAGGTGATGGTAACGGCCTCTCCAGCGGCGATCGCCATGGAAATCGCGGTGCTGGGTGATACTGTCTCGGGCAACGCGGTCTCGTCCGACACGATCTCGTTCATGCGGGAGACGATAGGAAATCGCCGGTGGCGTGTATATTCACTGGTCAGTATACTTGAGGATGGCTCGAGAAACCCGACCCACGCGCGAGCGCATCATCGATGCGGCCGCGAAGCTATTCCACGCCGAGGGCGTTCGCGCCGTGAGCGTCGATGCGGTGGCGGAAAAGGCCGCGGTGACCAAACGGACCCTCTACTATCATTTCCGCAGCAAGGACGATCTGATCGCCGCCTATCTCGACATTCGCGACCAGCCCAATCTCGTTGTCTTCAAGCGCTGGTTTTCGGAAACGCCGGGTGACGTGGCGGACAAGATCGAGGGACTGTTTCTCAATCTCGCCCGTTCCGCACGGCATCCGAAATGGAAGGGATGTGGCTTCCTGCGCACATCTGTCGAGCTCGTCAACCTGCCGGGGCATCCGGCTCTTGTCATCGGCCGGGCTCACAAGAAGCGGGTGGAGGACTGGCTCTGCGCGACTTTCCTCGCGGAAGGCCTCGGAGAACAGGCAGGGCAGCTCGCGCGCCAGATCATCCTGCTGCTCGACGGCGCCTTTTCTGTCGTCCTCCTCCACCGCGACCCTACCTATATGGAGGCTGCGGGCGAGGCAGCGGCTCAGCTGATACGCGGGCGGCTGGCGGGATTGCCGCAAGCCGCCCGCGACGCGCAGGGTCTTTCACCGGAGGTATTGCCATCGCAATCAGCCCCGGGGCATTGACGCGCTCGCCCGGTCCAATTGCAGTCCCATCGCGGCTTCCAGGTGAGAAAACGCAATAATCTCTGTCGAGCTTGCGCGGGTTCGACTATGGACTAATGGGTACAGGCACGACACAGTGAATCGGGAGATACGTGGATTTCTGAAGCATCAGGGATCAGGCTCCACACAATCAGTTAGGATATAGCGGCCATTATGGTGGGTAGAATTCAGCTTGATGAGAAGACCAAGAAGGCGCGCCAACAAGGGGGAGTGTGGTTGCGGCGCCTGCGCGAGGATGCAGGCTTGTCGCAGCGCGATTTGGCCAAGCTCATTGATATCGATTTTTATACGTTTGTTTCCCAGGTCGAGATTGGCAAGGGGCGCATTCCCCCGGAGAAGTATTTGCTCTGGAGCACAGCCCTCAAGGTCGATCCGTATGAGTTCGCGATCAATATAATAAAATATTATAACCCATTTCTCTACGACCTACTCTTCCCTGTCGCGGGCACACGCGCCAAGGCCGGTCCATCGGCGAAATCATCCCTCCTCGATACCCATGGACTGAAGGAGGAGATCCACGAGCTTCAGCGTTTACTGGGTGAGAAGACGCTTGAGGTAGCCCGGCTTCAGGCGCGCCTGGCGCAGAGCGAGGCGGAAATGCAGCCCACGGCCGAAGAGCCCCCTGCCAATCCGGGCAAGGCCCCTCGGCCGCGCGGGCGCAAGAAAGCGTGACACCGCCTCGCCATGAATATCCCTAATGTTCTCTGAATGCGCCGGACATTGCGTCAGTGAGGGGTCTCATGAGGTAGCTCATGACGGTTCGCTCGCCGGTATTGAAGATGATTTCGGCGGGCATTCCGGGTCTGAGGCGTCCCTTGAGTTCGGGGGGGATATCGGTATCGGCGACGGAGATGAGGGCGAGGTAGTAGGGCTCGCGGGTTTGCTCGTCGACGAGGCGGTCGCGGGAGACGTTGCGCAGGGTGCCGAGGATGAGGGGTGTGGTGCGCGAGTGGAAGGCCGGGAAGCGGACTTCCGTTGAGGTTTCGGTCCTGAGGTTGTCGATGTCGGTGACCTGGACGCGGGCCTCGATGACGAGCTCGTCGTCCTGGGGGACGATTTCGACGAGGGTATCGCCGGGGCGCGCGACGGCGCCGACGGTGAAGATGCGCTGGTTGATGTTCTGGGCCTCGCCGCCGCGCGGCGCGCGGATTTCGGTACGGCGCAGGACATCCTCGGTGACGTTGAGCTTCTCGCGCATGTCGCCGAGCTTCTGGCGGACATCGAGGAGCTGGGCGCCGACCTCCTCGATGAATTTCTGGCGGGTCTGGGTCGCCTGCAGGTTCATCTCGCCGATGTTGTTCTGGGCCTTGGCGGCATCGGCGAGGTTGCGGCCGACGACGCCGTCGAGGCGGGCCTTCTCGCGCTCCAGCGCCGACTGGCGGGTCTTCGGGACGAGGCCCTTGAGGGCGAGTTCGCGGATGCCGACGAGTTCGTCGTTGATGAAGTAGAGCTGCTGCTCGGCGGATTTGCGTTCGCGGTCGAGGCCGTCGATCTCGGCCTTGAGCTGGTCGACGCGGCCGTTGATGATATTGAGCTGGCCGGTGATGGAGGCGCGGCGGTCGGTGAACTGGGCGGTCTCGTCGGTGATGACGCGCTTGACCACCGGGTCGTCGGGATGGCTGGCGAGGAGGGGAGGGAAGGTGATCTTCGGAGCGTCGTCGCGCTCGGCGACGAGGCGGGCCTCGAGCGCCAGGCCGGCATAGACCTGGTTGCGGACCGCGTCGCGGTTGGCGAGCGCTGTGGTGTCCTCGAGGCGGAACAGGAGGTCGCCCTCCTCGACCTTCTGGCCTTCGCGGACCTTGATCTCCTTGATGATGCCGCCTTCCAGATGCTGCACGACCTGGCGCTTGCTCTCCACGGAGATGACGCCCGGCGCCACGACGCCGGCGTCGATATTGGCGAGCGCCGCCCAGCCGCCCATGACACCGAAGGTGAAGATGATGATGGCATAGCCGGTCAGCGCGATGCGGCGGAAGTCGCTGTCGGGCTTGCCGGGGGAGCTGGTGCCGCCGTTGCCGCCTTCCGCCTTGTCGCGCTTGCCCCTGCCCAGGCTGAGGGCGGCATCGAGGGCCTTTTCGAGGAAGGGCAGCCTGCGCCCGGCCTTGTCCGGCTGGGCGTTGGCGAGGGCGCCGGCTCCACCCTGTCCGGGGTTGCCTTGTCCTGGATTACCTTGGATGGCCTCATGCGCCGGCACCTTCACCGGGGTGATGGCGGCGAAGGGGACCGAGCCGCTGGCACCGGAACCGCTCGTCTGTGGATCCCTTGCCAATCCCCCTTCTGGCGCGTGGCTGGCGGCGGGTTGCGCGCCGGCCGCAAGGGGAGGGGCCGGCTGGCTCATCGCGGGCTGGCTCATCATGGGCTGGTTCATCGCTGGCTGGCTTGCAGCCTGGCCCGGCGGAATGGGCTTGCCGAAGGTCAGCGGCCGTGGAAAGCGGGCGCTCTCGCTGTCGGCGCCGGCCGGGACGCCGCCGGGGGCGGGCTGATGGGGAGCCTGCCCTGTCTGGGCATTGACCGGCTGGGCATTCACCGGGGGGATCTTCTGCTCGGACATCAACCACGCTCCAGCGTCACACACAGGCTCCGGCCGGGAGACAGCGCCGGAGAAACAACAGGGACCACAGCTGTACGGACCACGATGGCGGCCGGGACAGCGATCAAATAGACACCGGCGCCGCCGCTCGCCAGAGGAAGCCCGCCGGCTCCGATCACATCGGTGTTAGTCTCGGGCATCCGCTACCGGCTTTCGGCTTCGACGACCGGCTTCGGCATCGATGCGGTATCGCCGTTCTGTCGTCTCAGCCCGGCGCGGCCGCCGCGGCGATGCCGGGCTGGCCGGGAGCCGCCGTCATCGGTCCTGCGCCCTGCGGCCCGACGATGCGCGGCCCGAGTACCTTGGCCAGCACCTCGTCGCGCGGCCCGAAGGCCTGCACGCCGCCTTCCGCCAGCACCAGGATGGCATCGCACAAGGCCAGCGAATTGGTCTTGTGGCTGATCAGGATGACCGTGCATCCGGCCATCTTCAACTGCCGGATCGCCGCCATCAGCGCCTGCTCGCCGGCCGCGTCGAGGCTCGCGTTCGGCTCGTCCAGCACCAGGATCGGCGGCGAACCGTAAAGCGCCCGCGCCAGACCGACGCGCTGGCGCTGGCCGCCCGACAGGGCCTGCCCACCTTCGCCGATCTGCGTGTTGTAGCCATCCGGCAGCCGCTGGATCATCTCATGCACGCCGGCCAGCTGCGCCGCCCCCACGATTCCCGCCTCGTCCATGTCGCCGAAGCGCGCGATGTTCTCGGCGATCGAGCCGGAGAACAGCTCCACGTCCTGCGGCAGATAGCCGAGGAAGCGCCCGAGCTGCTCGGGATCCCAATGGGTCAGGTCCGACCCGTCGAGCCGCACGCAGCCCGCCGCCGCCGGCCAGACCCCGACAAGCGCCCGCGCCAGGCTCGATTTGCCCGCCGCACTCGGCCCGATGACACCCAGCACCGTGCCCGCCGTGACCGAGAAGGAAACGCCCTTCAGGACCGGCATGTCCCGCGTCGGCACCCGCACGATCAGGTTCTCGACCGCGATGTCGCCCTTCGGATCCGGCAGCCGCATGCGCGCGCCAGGGGGCGGCAGGGCCCGCAGCAGGCCCTGCACACGCTCATAGGCCGAGCGCATGTTGACCAGCGACTTCCAGTTGCTGATCGCCATCTCGATCGGCTGCACGCAGCGCCCCACGATGATCGACGCCGCGATCATCATGCCCGGCGAGATCTCCCGCTTGATCGCCAGATACGCCCCGACCCCCAGGATCAGGCTCTGCATGAAGGCGCGGTTGAACTTGATGCCGGCCATCAGCCCGCCGGCCCGGTCGGACGCCTGTGCCTGGTGGCCGAGCGCGTCGTAGTGGTGCTTCACCCACTTCTCGCGCAGCCGTCCCACCATCCCCATCGCCTGCAGCACCTCCGCGTTGCGGAAGGTGGTCAGCGCCTGGTTCTGCGCCGTGATATTGGCCTTCGTCGCCTGGTCCAGCACCGGCCGCGTCGCCCGGTCGTTGGCGAAAGCCAGCGCCGCCGAGATCAAGGCCGTGATGATCGCCAAAACCCCGTACCACGGATGCAGCAGTGTCGCCGCGATGATGTAGATCGGCACCCACGGCACGTCGCAGAAGGTGATCAGCCCCTGGCCCGTGAAAAACTCCCGGATGCTGTCGACGTCGCGCAGGGCCTGGACATGGCCAGGCCCGGGCTGGCGCAGCGAGGCGCGCTGCACCGCGTTGAACGCATCCGCGTTCACCTCCTCGTCAAACCGCACCCCCGCCCGCACCAGAAGCCGCGTCCGCAGACTCTCCAGCGAGGCCGAAACAAGATACAAAATCGCGATCAGGATCGTCAGCACGACAAGCGTCGTCAGGTTCCGGCTCGACAGGACGCGGTCATAGACCTGCATCATGTACAACGAACCCGTCAAACCCAGAAGATTGATGAAAAACGAAAAAATGATCGCCGTCACAAAGGCAGGACGCGTCGCTCGGATCGCCGCGTTCAGCGCCGTCGGCGCCTTCTTACCCCCACCCATCATCCCCGCCTGCGACATCAATCAAAGCTCCAATCCCAGGAGCTGCACCATCCCGGCGCAGCCTCATACCGGGTAAGATCACCAGGGTTTTCAAACGCCTCAGTTCTTCGTAGCGCCTGCGGAGCGTCGCTTACTGGCTAATTCCCATCCCGCATGATGCACGCACAAAACTCTCACCCATCGAGAGGCGCCAAGATGCTACAGCTTCAAAACGATATCCTTGTTCTTGGCCAGTTCCAGCTTTCTAAGAATCTCCACAATCGGGCAGGTGCGGGACAGGGAACCCGGAAGACCGCCGTCGCGCAGGAAGAGATGTGTCCAAATGCAACACTCACCCTTTGATAAACTGACGACACCACCCGCGATTGTTACCGATATCGAACACTTCTTGCAGGGTACTGTCTCCACGACGCCATCAATTGTGGCAATGTCGGATGATCTGCACATTTGCCTAGCTTCGGATGACGAGGATGCACGTGGCGCGAACGCCGTGGCGCGCGCATGACGGACTTTCATCTGCACGAGTTTCTGCCATGCAATTCATTGTCTCAGCCTTGCATGCAAGGGTGTATTATTTTTGCATACCATTGGCAAGTGTTGACTATTCGTTTGCCGGCAACATGCCGTGGCTTATGCCGCGGTGGCGGGGCAAAGTGTCGCGCGATCTATCGTGAACACTCGCAGAGGAAGCTTTGGCGCCACAGAGGAGCGCTTCCCGGTTCAAATCAACCGAATGCTGGATATGTGGCAACCAGTTCTTACCGGAAGCGCGCCCCACAGCAGTTGCCGAGACGGACGCCGCGCCCAGATGGAGGAGCTGCATACCTCGATGATCTGTTGACGTCTGTGCGAGGCCAATGGAGCGGTCTAGCCGCGAGCATTGATGCCGTTCTCTTCAAGCGCGTTCTTCAAGAGAGGACGAAGGCGAGGGCCGCTGCTGGCCGCCCGTAACGGAGATGACGCGACGAGCGCCATACCATCGATCCAGGCGATATGGACAATAGTCTCTGCATATTCCGCATCGATAACGGCGACCCATTCGCTTCCGTCTTCGCTGACTGATGATGATATTTCGAATCGCGGCCCGACTCTATTCAACACCTTCTCAAGCCAAAGTAGATCGGTAAGATCCTGCTTGCCCGCAGACTTCAAGTGAAGATAGTTCATACTCCCCTCAATCATGAATCTACGCGACGCATACCGAATTTTCCAAATTCACACGGAAAAACAAGACCTTATCATCGAGCGTCAACATGATGCATTCTGCTATTCGGAAAATTCCAACTTCATATAATGCGTTACGTTCAGGTGGATTTTCAGGCGCCTTATCTCTGATGAGTATGCATAGAGATGGCGTTACCTATTACCTCGGAATCCCAACGGCAACCATCTGGAACAACGAGGCGATGCTTGCGCGGTGAAGCTGTAAGGTCTTCTCGCAATGTTGGACGTAGCGAGAAATCAGCCTCGATTCGCGATGTCATAATTGGTAGCGGATGGATTGCACTCCCCGATCGTCGGGGTGCGATTGCGCTTGGCCTGCGGCAAGACCCCAAATCACTGCGATGCTTCCAAAAACGTCACCTCCGTTGCCGATACCTTAGGTCTGCAGGCGCCGGAATGCTGACGGTCCGGGAGTAGCAACAATTAGCCCAGCCGGGCGAAATGGTGCGGAGCGCCGCATGATTGAGCCTTCAGTCCAACTTTGCTAAACCTGCTGATCTCACGTAAATGTTTCATATCCATGTCGGCGTAAGCTTGGCCTGTGCCATCGCCGGCAGTATTTCATTTTCTTCGCTTCCACTCCCCGCTCTTTATGCTCGTCTGGCAGCTTCGGCTAAGGTGAAACGAAATTATGAGACAGATCTGCTGATAGCCGCCAATGTTGAAGTTTGAACTGAACCAGAGAAGATGTGGGGGCCGTTCACCCGAACCAAACGTCATTACTCAGGTAGCCAATCAACCTGATGTGCGTGCCGTCGTCAGCTGTAAGGGTCGCGAAGACGAAGCTCTTATCCTCGGTAGGAGTATGATCGGAAGCGGAAACAACGGCGGTGTAAGTGATATCACCATCGCCCTGAAAAGGGGTGTTTCCCTCGCCATCACGCCGATGATAGCTGCTATTGTTGTCTATGAAGTTCTCGACAAGCTGAATGATCTTGTCGTTTGATAAGGGCTTGTCGGCTGCAGTGGTTGGCCTCTGCGTGGAAGGCGGCATGAGAGTGGACGGCGGTGGAGCCGAGTTTTCAATGGATGGCGAACCGGCCGAGCGGTCTGGCGCTAATAGGGCGGTATCCTCGGGGAGCGTGGGGGAGACGACAGGAAAGCGGCCGCTTGCGCCGGAATGATCGCTATCCAGGGGCGCGGCACTCGGACGCGCGGCAGTGATGGTCCATTCAGCCCCAGCGGAATCCGACATGCGATCATCCGCAACCGAGTACTCCGGGAAATGGTCGCTCACGACGGCCAGACTGGCGAGCTGCACCCTTGGTTCGGCGTCGGGCGCGATGTTGCTGCCGCGTCCGCCAGCGAGCATCTGGTCGATCGCCTGTTTTACCGCGTCACTGATATCGTCTGTACTGGCGTGGGCATCCGCCAACGAATCGGCGGCCATAGCTAAGCTCGTCTCGCCTGCCGCCAAGATCTTGCTGACCAGCTTGCCAATTCCAGCTGTGGCCAGCATCGAAGCTTTATCGCCAGTGCTTTCAGCAGTGTCGATGCCCTCAAGCGCGCCGGACGACGACGCGTGGGGGGGAATGACGTGCCGCGCTCTCCCCCCCGGGGCGACATCCGCTCCGGTTGCGCTTCTCTCTACGTCAGAGACCGCGTGGGATGTGTCCGCCAACGCCACGTCCATGGCCGGACGTGAAGGATCATGGACAACCGCGGCTTCGACCGCATGCGAGGAAACATCAGATCCATCGACGAATCCGCGCTGATGGAGCGCGGCTGCGAGTGCGGCCAGAAGAACGGCCGCCGCAGGGAAGGACCCCTGATCCTTCAATCGCGAGGCGGCGGTCGCAACCCAGGCGTGCTTGCTCGTGGCGGCGATCGGGACGCCGGTGCTGTAGGAATTATTGAGATTCTCACTGAGATTATTCACGAACAGAGGCGCGACGAGTCCCGGCAGCAGCGCGGCTGGATGCGCGACGACGTTGGACTTCTCGTCGGGAGTCTGCGCCACCGGCAAGCGAGAGACGTGCCGCGTCAGGAAGCTCTCAACGACCGTTCCGAGCGCCCGGTCATGAAGCGCTTCACCAAAGCCGCTCGCGATGACAAAGACCCCATCGATGTAGGCGATGTGAATAATCGGGTCTTCTGTGTCGACGCTTGTGAAAATGAACCAGGGGTCTCCCTCATCCGAGCATCCGTGCTCCGATTCGATATTGAGACCACAACGTCGCAACGCGGCTTCGAGGCGCGCAAGATCCGCCAGGTCCTGGGGAGACCAAGCCTTGGATTTGCGCCTGAAGAAATAGAGATTTGTTATGGGATTGCTTGCCATGGTCGGCCCAGCCAAGCGCGGGTCGGTAGGCGGCTAAGCGCCTTCGCCCTCGAAGAGAATGTCATAGGTGACGGGGTCGTAGAACTTGAGCATTGTTTGTACAAAAAGCTTCAAGTCGACCTTGAGCGCCTTGGACCAGGCGCGATAGCGGTCCGGGGGAATGCGGCCACGCCCCAATTCGAGCTGGGATATGAAAGTATAATACTGCGTGCCCACGAGGCCCGCCAGCTCGCGCTGCGAAAGGCCCACGGTCTCGCGCCGCTCTTTCAGCCACCGCCCGGCGTCGCGTCTGAGTGACTGAACGTCCGAATCATCAAGTCTTTGTGGATTTCCATACATGACGCGCCCCGAAATGCGACGTTTCCAACCTCTCGCAAGGCTACTGCACTTACGCGTGGGGTGCAATATTTGCTGTACGCCAAACATAATGATTTTTCTTATAATTCAAGGCGAGGTGTTGCATTCTTGCGGTTAACGATATCTACCATATTGATATATATGCAGTTTTTGCGATTTGAGGGCGGGTTGGCGCGTCTCTATGGGTATAAAAAACGCTTACTATGCGCTTGTCGGGGTATGAAGAACGCTGTATACCCCGGACCACGGTAGATGCCTCGGCTAACAGCGTGGCCTGCCCCTTGTGTCTCGAGAGGATCCGTCCATGGCTCTTGATCCCTTAGTAGTTGCCGCTAACTACAAAGCTATTCTTCGCGTTACGCCCACCCAGTCCCAAGTGAACGCCCTTGCCGGTAGTTATGATACCGTGCAGGAGCTGCAGGATATTCTGATCACCGCCGCTCGCGGCAGCGTCAACCCTGTCGTCCAGCTGTACCAGGCTGTTTTCGGTCGCGTGCCGGACAGCGCCGGTCTTGACTTCTGGGTGCAGAGCTACACGCAGGCCAATGTCGGCGGCGCGCTCACGCTCGGCAATCTGTCGACCGCCTTCGCCGTCAGTCAAGAGTTCCAGGACCAGTACGACTCGCTTCCCGACGCAGCCGTCGTCGCGAAGATGTATGTCAACGTGCTCGGCCGTGAGGGTGAGCCGGCTGGCGTTCAGTTCTGGACCGCGGCCCTCGGCCAGTGGACCCAGGAAGTTGGTCGCGAGGAAGCTCTCGCCCGCCTCGTCCTGTCGTTCTCGCAGTCGCCGGAATTCACCAGCGCTTCGCAGGAATACATCGCTGGCTTCCTCGAAGCCGCTGCCGATGGCCAGCCTGTTTACACCGGCACGCTGTTCAACCCGGACTTCCTGCCGCCGGATCCGCAGCCCGAGCCGGTCACGATCCCGCTGACCTCTGGCGTGGACATCCTCAACATCCATGACGGCGACGTCGTCCGTGGTGGCACGGGCACGCTGACCGCTGGCGACATCATCACCGGCCATTCCGGCTCGGTCGAGCTCGAGTTCACGTCGGGTGGCTATGACGGCCAGACGATCAAGAACGTCGACCTCATCCAGGTTGGCACCAGCGACGCCGCTGGCACGGGCCCGGTGACCGTTGACACCCGCCGCTGGACCGAGATCGACGCGATCGCTCTCGACACGCTGCGCGTCGACACCAAGCTCAGCAACCTGCAGAGCTCGGACACGGTCTACAGCATCGATGACGATGTCTCCTCGAACGGTCTTCTCCACACCACGCTCGACTTCGACGCCCAGGCTGTCGGCGCCGGCAAGGTTGTGAAGCTCGGCCTGAAGGAAGTCCGTGGCGATGTCGAACTGACGGCTGACGTCGGTGCCAAGATCGAGACTGTCGCGCTGACCATCAACGACACGGCCGGCTTCACCTCGGACGTCAACTCGTTCCACTCGCAGGGCACCACGAAGCTGACGATCGACGGCGGCACTGCCGGCCTCGACTTCCGCATCAAGAACGCCCTCGATGCCGGCCTCACCAGCATCGACGCTTCGGCTGCCAAGTCGAACCTGTCGCTGAACATCTCCGACTCGACCACTGACATCAATGTCAAGCTCGGCTCGGGCAACGACAAGCTCTACACCGGCGACACGCTCTCCAACGGCGACGTGTTCAAGGGCGGCGCTGGCAGCGACACGCTCTATGCGACCTTCACCACGGGTGGCACGCGCGCGCCGACGAGCACCGAGATCGAGACCTTCGACCTCACCTTCAAGGCCAATGCGACGCTCAACTTCGCCAAGGTCGACGACGTCAAGACCGTGAACGTCCAGGAAAGCACGAACAAGTTCGCGCTGATCAACATGGACTCGACGGTCGCGAACCTGAACGTGTTCGGCACGCAGGCCGATGCCTACCACAACATTGAATACGCTCCCGGCGTCACCGACAGCAACCTGAAGGTCACCTGGACCAACAACAAGGCCAATGACGAGGCGGGTGCTCTCGGCGTCAAGCGCGCTGGCGAGTTCCACTTCGAGTCGAAGGGCCAGTTCGACACCTACTTCACCAACAAGGGCCCGGATCTCTCCGGCGATGCCTGGCAGTTCGATATCTCGGATGCCACGCACCCCGTGACCCGCGTTCTCGATGTGGTGAACAGCGGCAAGGGCGATCTCGTTCTTGGCAACAAGGGTGCAAACCCGTACTTCTCGACGCCTGACTATTACTACTATATGGGCGGCTTCAACGATATCGGCGGCACCAATGCGGTCACCGACATGTCCTTCCAGACCAAGGACACCGGTGACATCATGCTGCGCGACATCCGCAACGTCGATGCACTGGAGCGTTTCGACGCCCATGCGACGGCGAGCGGCGACATCTTCATCAACTCGGTCGGCCTCGGCCTGGCTCTGGGCTTCAACAACCCGGCTCCGTTCGATGCAGCCCGTTACCTTGATGAAGTGCACCTGTCGTCGGCGCAGGGCTCCACCACCAACGTCAACGTCATCAATGCCCTTGGTGATCTGACGAGCCCGGTTCTGTCGAACGGCGCGACGATCTCCGAGATCACCCTGGACGCCCAGAACGACTCCGAGACCAACCTCTGGTACCTCGGTGCCGGTGATGTCGAGAAGACCACGATCACGGTTGCCAACGGCGCCTCGGTCGGCGTCAACACCTGGATCCTCGCTAACGACCTCAAGGTCGGTTCCAGCCTCGGTACCTTGACAGCGTCCGGCGCCGGCGTCCTGCAGGAGGGCGATTTCCAGAGCAGCTTGCACGGCTCTGGTGGCCACTGGTTCACTTTCGCCCACCAGGCGATCAAGACTCAGGACTATTCGGGCCTCACGTTTGATACAGTCCATGTGGACTTCGAGAACGACACTCAGGGCGTGAACTTCACCGGCACCAACAATGATATCGCCGAGGTCAGCCAGAACTTAGACAAGAGCTTCGTGAGCTACGGTGATGTCGGCAACAACAACGGTGGTCAGGACAATTTCTACAACCTGAACAACGAGAATTGGTCCGGATTCGGGGCTAACGACGCCTTCGTAGGCAAGGTGACCGGTGACTGGATCAAGGCTGGTGACGGCAACGACGTCATCAAAGCTCTTGGCGGTAACGACTTCATCTACGGCGGCATCGGCAAGAATACCATCGATGCCGGCTCGGGGAACGACGTTGTGGTGACGGCCACCAAGGGCTCGAACACCATCACGCTCGGCGCGGGTGACGACTATGTCATCTTCAACAACGCCGGTCAGTCGAATGTCGGTGGCAAGACGGTGTCCAATAACATCGTTACCGACTTCAACTACGACGGTAACGACAAGATCGTCATCGACATCAGCGGCATCAACAGCCAGCTGTCCGGCGGTGGTGAGCTCGTCAACACCCGTGGCTTCGACATCGTGGCGGCAAATGAGTCCTACCTCCAGGCCGACTTCCTGACCCTGGACAATGTGCTCAGCAACCTCGGCAGCCTCGTGTCCACGCCTTCCTTCATCGATGTGACCGGCACCTTCGCCAATCACAACGCGGTTGCGTCGGCTCTGAACATCGGCAGCATGCAGGCGATCATCGCCGGTACGGGTGCGGATGTGAATGATGCCTTCTTGATCGGCTGGCGTGACACGGACGGTGACTTCCACGTCTCCTTGGCCAAGATTGCCACTGAGTCGGCAGGCCCCGTTCAGGCCTTCAACTTCAACATCGTTGATGTTGTCGAACTGACCGGCGTCTCGGGCATCTCCCAGGACGACCTGCTCTTCACGGCGTAATTTCCAGCCAAGTCGTCCAAGGACCCTTGGATGACCGCTTTTCGGGACCCGGCGCACGCGCCGGGTCCTATTTTTCATTACCATGCATGCGACTTTCCGATCTGAGGCCGCACCGGTCGCCGCAGGCGATCCCCGCACCGGAGGAAGTCATGAAGGCACAGCCGATCACGCTGTCTGAAGCCGCCCGCCTGGAACTCGAACAATGGATGCAGACTGCCTCGCCTGATGAACAGGTGAGGGCGCAGTGCATTCTCCTCGCGGCTGCCGGCGCGCGTAACAATGCCATCAGCGAAACGATGAACCTCTCCCAGCAGGCCGTTGGGAAATGGCGCAAGCGCTATGCGGACATGGGGCTTGAGGGCATCAAGGAGCCACGCCGGGGCCGTTTGCCGAAGTTCGGCGCGGATACGGTCGAGCAGGTCGTCAGCCTGCGCTTCGCCCATCGCAGTCCCGGCGAGCCCGGCACAAGCTGGTCCATCCGCAAGCTCGCGCGCACCTCAGGCATGTCCTTCCGGACGGTGCAGAAGATCGTCAAGACAGCCGCCAACCAGCGCCCGAATTCGTGACCCCGTCCTAACGGCGGGCGTGGCAGGGTCGCGCGCGAGCCGCTGCGCGGGCTTGCTGAATGCGCCGTATGGCGACAGCTCTACCGGTTGAGAGCGATCTGCCGGGCCATGTCAGCCAGATAGGCATATTCGCCTGATGTTTCCGATTCCCACCACATGGCGCAGAGGTGATGGCCCGCCACCGGCGGGTCCGCCTCCAGCACCCTGAGATCCAGCCCTTCGCCCGAGAAGCCGAGAATCTCGCGCGGCAACAGCGCCGCGCCCGTACCGGCATTCGCGAGCCGCGCAATCACCGTCAACGGATTGCATGTATTCAGCCTCAACGGCTTCAGGCCGCGGGTGCCGAACCACATCTGGATGGTGGTGAACAGGCCGGAAGGCGGGCTGTTGGTGAAGATGGGCAGGCCGACGAGCTTTTCCGGCGTGGCGACATCGCCATCGAAGGCGAGGTTGCGCCCGATAACCCAGACCAGATCGATCTGCCACAGCGGGGTGATCGCGATCTTTTCGTGGGCGCGCGGCTGTGACAGGAAGGCGATGTCGATGGCCCGGTCGAGCAGGAGCTGCTCCAGCCGGGTGCTGAAATCAACCGTCACGTCCACTTGCAGGCTTGGGTGCCTGGCGGCGAGTGCGGCCAGGAGATCCGGCAGGATGCGCGCGGCGAAGGAATCGGCCGCGCCGATGCGCAGGAGCCCGTGGCCCGGCATGTCCTCACGCGAGCGGCGTTGCACCAGCTCGGCATGAGCGAGCATGCGCTCCACGTCGCCGTAGATGCTCGCGCCGAGTGAAGTCGGCACGGGACGATACAAAGAGCGATCGAACAGCTCACCGCCGAGAATACGCTCCAGCTCCTTCACCCGCAGGCTGACCGTCGGCTGGGAGAGGTTGAGATGCGCCGCCGCCGAACGGAAGCCGCCAAGGCGGGCGACCCAGTAGAAGGCTTCGGCCTGACCGAAGGTATAGCGCATGGGAGTAGCGACGCTCCATTGCGAGCGACATATGTCAGCATCGAAGATGATAGCAAAAATCAATCAAGTGGCCAAGGCTTCTTATTTTAATTCGATGGCGTCTCGGTGCTACGCTCGCTCGATCCGCCGCGCTCTCATGTCCCGCGCGGCCAACGTCCAAAAAAGAGGGGGACTTCGATGGATCGTTTTCAGACAGACCGTCGCCGCTTGCTTGCCGGCGGTGCCGCGGGCGCATTGGCATCCTTCCTTCCGGCCAGTCTGCTCCATGCGCAGCCCAACGAAGGCAAGACGCTGACGATCGTGCTGCCGAGCAATCCGATCACCATGGATCCGATCAACCAGCTCAATCATGATGCCATGGTGCTCGGCCAGACCGTTTTCGAGAACCTCGTCGAGTATGATGTCGACGGGGTTTTGAAGCCGCAGCTCGCCAAGGCCCTGCCGACGATTTCCGCGGACAAGAAGACCTATGTCTTCGAGCTGCGCGATGACGTCACGTTCCAGAACGGCAAGAAGATGACCGCCGAGGACGTGAAATACAGCTTCGACTATCTGCTCGACCCGGAGAACAAGGCCGCGCGGCGTTCGCTCTTCACGCGTATCGCCAAGGTAACGGCGCTGGCGCCGGACAAGGTGCAGTTCGATCTCAGCGAGCCCTACGGGCCGTGGCTCTACTTCCTGACGAAGTACATGGGTATATTCCCGGCAGGCTCCCGCAGGGAACACGGCGACGATTACTTCAAGTCGCGACCGGCGGGCGTCGGGACAGGTTTCGGCATCTTCGAGGAATGGAAGCCGAACGACTATATCAGCTTCAAGAAAAACCCGAATTATTGGCGCAAGGGGCTGCCGCATTGGGACAGGCTCGTCGTCAAGATGATCCCCGAAGATGCGACGCGCGTGGCCTATCTGCTGACGGGGCAGGTCGATATCATCAGCGCCCCGCCGCCGCGCGAATTCAGCAAGCTCAAGGACATGCCGGGCATCACGGGCGCTTCGCGGCCCACCCTGGGCGGCGCCCTCCTCATGTTCACGAACAACCTCAAGCCGCCGCTCGACGATGTGAATTTCCGAAGGGCTATTTCGGCCGCGCTGGATCGCAAGGTCATCGGTGACAAGGTTTACTACGGGCTCCTGGACCCGACCTCCGTGCCGGCGCCGCCGCGCGGCTGGTGGTACAATGCGGAGGCGGACAAGGAGCTCGGGTTCAACCTGGAGCGCGCCAAGGAATTCCTCGCGAAGTCCAAGTATCCGAACGGCGCCGAGGTTGATCTCAGCATCCAGGCGGAGCCTTATCTGCTCGATACCAAGGATGCGGCGATCTTCGTGCAGTCGCAGCTCGCCAAGATCGGCATCAAGGTCAACCTCAAGGTCTACGAATTCTCGGTGCTCATCCAGCAGATCGTGCGCGGCGAGCATCAGATGGCGCTGCAGGTCTTCATGTCGCCAGGCGAGGCGAGCTATATCGTGCAGGTGACCCTGACGCCGGGGCAGGTCCTGTCCAAGAGTACGGGCTACGACAATCCGGAACTGACCGGCCTGCTGGCTGCAGCCTTCGCCGAAACGGATGAGGCCAAGCTCAAGGAGATCTATGGAAAGATCCAGTCTATCGTCGCGCGCGACGCGCCAATCGGTGTGCTCGGCTACGTGCACGCGTCGAACCTCTGGCGCGACCGGGTGAAAGACTTCAAGGTCAACCAGGGTTTGACGATGTATGTCGGCGAGACCAAGGTATAAACGCGGTCTGGATCAATGTTTCGCCTGATTGCCGGCCGGATATTCTCTTCCATTGGCACCCTGCTGTTCGTCGGGCTGGCGTTGTTTCTCCTGACGCGCTCCGGGCCGGGCTCACCGGCCCGGGTCGTGCTGGGAGCGGACGCCACCGCGCAGCAAATAGCCCAGTTCGAGCAGAGCCACGGCCTTGATAGGCCGGTGCTCGTGCAATACGGCGACTGGCTTGCCGACGTCATCACGCGTGGAGACTTCGGAAAGTCCTTTGTCACCGGGCGGGATGTGGCTGGGGAAATCATGGCGTCTCTCCCCGTGACTTTATCAATTGTTCTGTTTGCCTTCCTTATCGCACTGGTCTTCGGCCTTGCCATCGGCATCGCGGCCGCCTTGCGACCGGGGGGCGTGTTCGACAGGCTGGCACGGCTGGGGGCTGTCGTCGGCCTGTCAATACCAGCCTTTTGGCTGGGGATTATCCTGATCCGCTTCATCGCGGTGGATCTTCGCCTGCTGCCTCCCGGCGGCTATGCTCCGCCCTCGGCAGGTCTCGTGTTGCACCTGCAGACCATCCTGATGCCCGCGGTCTCGCTGGCGGTCTATTATATCGCGGTCCTCGCGCGCATGACGCAGGCGAGCCTGCAGGAGGCGCTGCGGGGAGACTATGTGCGCACGGCGCGCGCCATGGGCCTGCCATCCTGGAAAGTCGTCGCCTATGCGCTGGTCAATGCGCTGCCGCCGGTCATCAATCTGGCGGCCCTCTCCTTCGGTTACATGTTCGGCTGGGCCTTGATCATCGAGCAGGTCTTCAACATACCCGGCCTGTCGCGGGCGCTGCTGAACGCGATCTCGCAGCGCGATTTCCTGCTGCTGCAGGGCATCGTCTTCCTGTTCACAGTCATTTTCGTCATGGCCAATCTCGCGGCTGATCTCGTCAACCGCACGCTGGACCCGCGCCAGAGGAGCGCGGCATGAACCGCTGGTCCCAGGCTCTGCGCAGTGTGGATTGGACGGGTTGGCTCGGCGCCGCCTTCGTGGCGCTGATGCTGGGCAGCGCGCTGCTCGCGCCCGTCATCGCGCCGTTCGATCCCGTGGAGGTCAGCCTGGAGGACAGGCTGACACCGCCGGACGCCGTGCATTGGCTGGGCACGGATCAGGCGGGCCGGGATGTGCTCAGCCGCATCATCTTTGGCGCGCGCGCTTCGCTCACCGTGGGGATCGGCGCGGTGCTCATCGGCGCGCTCATCGGCGTGTCCGCGGGCCTCTTCGCGGCCTACAAGGGCGGCCTTGGCGATCAGCTCGTGATGCGCATCATCGATGGCATCGCGGCCATCCCGCTGCTCGTCTGGGCCATCGCCATCGTGGGCATTCTGGGGGTGGGGCCCTCGCACCTCGGCCCTGTCTCCCTGCCGAACGAGGCGAAGATCGTGCTGCTCGTGGGCGTGCTCTTCTCGCCGGTGTTCGGCCGGGTCACCTATGCCGTCGCGCAGCGTGTGGTGCGCGCGGATTTCGTCAAGGCGCGCCTTCTTCAGGGCGCGAGCCACAGGGAAATCGTGCTGGGCGACATCCTGCCCAATTGCCTGTCGCCGATCATCGTCCAGGCGACGCTGCTCGTCGCCATCGGCATCGTCATTGAAGCATCTGTCAGCTTCGTGGGGCTGGGGGTGCAGCCGCCGAGTCCGAGCTGGGGCACCATGCTGTCGGATGCCCGCAGCGCCATCTACTCCGGCGAGTGGTGGCTGCCGGTTTTCCCAGGGCTCGCGATCTCCATCACGGTCGTCGGTTTCAACCTGCTGGGCGATGCGGTGCGTGATCTGTTCGATCCGCGCAGTGAAGCAAGGACGTTGGTCGCATGAGTGCGGTTGGCATGAATACGGTTGGCATGGGCTCGCCGCTTCTCGCCATGGAAGGCCTTCGTGTCGGCTTCCGGGCCGCTGGCGGTGGCGTGATCGAAGCCGTGCGCGGTGTGGACCTCACTGTAGCGCCCGGCGAGGCCGTCGGCATCGTCGGGGAATCCGGCTCCGGCAAGAGCCTCAGCATGCTGGCCGCGATGCGCCTGCTCGGCAGCACGGCCCGTATTACCGGCGGGCGCATCATGTTCGACGGGCGCGACCTGACGGCAGCGAGCGAGGCGGAGATGCGCAGCCTGCGGGGTCGCGACATGGCGATGGTGTTCCAGGATCCGCAAAGTTCGCTCAATCCGGCGCTCACCATCGGCCGGCAGATCACGGACGTGGTCCGCGCCCATCGCGGCGTCGGCCAGACCGAAGCCCGGCGGGTGGCGGCCGACGCCCTGGAGCGGGTCGGCATCCGCGATGCGGGGAGGCGCCTTGATGCCTATCCCCACGAATTCTCGGGGGGCATGCGCCAGCGCGCGCTGATCGCCATGGCGATCGCCTGCCGTCCCCGCCTGCTGATCGCGGACGAGCCGACCACGGCGCTTGACGTGACGGTGCAGGCCCAGATCGTCGACCTGATCGCGGAACTGCGCCGGGATCTCGGCTTGGCGGTCGTCTTCATCTCCCACAACCTGCAACTCGTGGCGGAGATCGTTGATCGCGTCGTCGTCATGTATGGCGGCAAGGTTGTCGAGGACGGGCCCGTCGAAACCATCGAGCTCACCGCGCGCCATCCCTATACTAGGCTGCTGCGCTCCTGCGTGCCGCGTCTTGACGGACCGGTCGGCCCGCTTGCCACAATCGAGGGCGCGCCGCCGCGTCTCGGCCGCATGCCGGCGGGTTGCCCGTTTCAGCCGCGCTGCCCGAGCCGCGACGCTGTCTGCGCGACGGACATGCCGCCGCTGGTGGCCGACGCGGCGCATCGGCTGGCCTGCTGGAGGCCGCAATGAGCACGGCCCTCCTGTCCCTCCGGGGCGTGACCAAGTCGTATCCGCGCGGCGGCCTTATCGACAGGGTGTTGACCCGCACCAAGCCTTTTGTCGCGCTCGACAACGTGTCGCTCGATATCCATCGCGGCGACGTGGTAGGCATCGTTGGCGAAAGCGGTTCGGGCAAATCGACCCTGGCCAGTCTCGCGGTCGGGCTTATCGCGCCGACCTCCGGTGATATCCAGCTTGACGGCGAGAACCTCGCGGATTTGATGCGCGACCATGCCGGGCCATGGCGTCGGCGCGTGCAGATGGCGTTCCAGGATTCGAGTAGCGCGCTCAATCCGCGCAAGACGGTCGAGCTGTGCCTCACCGAGACCCTGGCGCTGCGGGGTGTGCCGCGCGACGACCGGCGCGGGGAAGCCCATGATTTGCTCGCGCTCGTCGGGCTTGGCGCCGAGCTGGCGCCACGCTTGCCACACGAGCTTTCAGGCGGTCAGCGCCAGCGTGTCGGGCTCGCCCGGGCGCTGGCTATGCGGCCAGACATCCTCTTCGCCGACGAGCCGGTGTCGGCGCTCGATGTGTCCTTGCAGGCGCAGGTCGTCAATCTCCTGGCACGCCTCACGCGGGAGCTCGGGCTGACGCTCGTGTTCATCAGCCATGATCTTGCGCTCGTCCGTACGTTATGTAGCCGGCTTATCGTTATGCGCAACGGCGCCATCGTGGAGCAGGGCGCCTGCCGGGATGTGCTGGACAATCCGCAGCACGGTTACACCCGTCTCCTGATTGCCGCCGTGCCCAAGGGGCTCGCAGGACGCCGTGTCGGACCCCCGGATTCAAGCGCCGGCGCGAGCATTCGGCAACAGAAGTCGCCAGATTTGAAGAAAAAGATCTTCGCCGGCCGTCGATTGGCTGAACGTATCTGAATACAGATCAATGGAATGTCGAGACGACATCAATGTCCCAACATAGTTACAGGATAGGCGTCGACATCGGCGGAACATTTACGGATGTCGTCGTTGCGCGTAACGATGGCTTGGTTGAAACGCGCAAGGTGCCATCAACGCCAGACGATTACAGCCGTGGCATCGCCACGGCGATCAAAGCGCTGGTCGGGGAATTTCAGACCACGCCCGATCGCATCACCGGCATCGTCCATGCGACGACGGTCGCGACCAACGCCATCCTGGAATACAAGGGCGCCTGCACGGGCCTCTTGACGACGGCCGGCTTCCGCGACGTGCTGGAAATGCGCCGCCTGCGCATTCCCGTGCTCTACGACCTGCAATATGACAAGCCGAAACCGCTCGTGGCGCGGCGGCTCAGGCTGGAGGTGCGCGAGCGGCTGAGCGCCGACGGCGGCGTCAGGCTGCCGTTGTCGGAGGACGATGTTGTTGCCGCCGCACGGCAATTCCGCGAGGCCGGCGCGGAGGCCGTCGCCATCAGCTTCCTGCATGCCTATGCGAATCCGGCCCATGAAATCGCGGCGGAGGCCATCCTGCGGCGCGAGCTCGGCTCGCATGTCTATATCTGCCGGGGCTCCGAGATCCTTCCCGAGATCCGCGAATACGAGCGCACCAGCACGGTGGTCGTGAATGCCTATATCGGCCCGGTGGTGCGCAACTACGCCAGCGCCCTGACCGCGCGGCTTGCCTCGATCGGCGTGACCTGCGCGGTGGACATGATGCATTCCGGCGGCGGCATCATGCGGCTGGAATCGGCGGTGCGCCGCGCCGCGTCGCTCGTGGAGTCGGGGCCGGCCGCCGGGGTGATTGCCTGCGCGCGGCTGTTTCCAGGGCAGGCCGAACCCAGCATCATCAGCTTCGACATGGGGGGCACCACGGCCAAGGCGGCGTTGGTGGAGGGCGGTGAGCCCGCGCGAACGACGGAATACGAGGTGGGCGCTGGCATCAACCTGTCGAGCAAGCTGGTCAAGGGCGGCGGCTATCCCATCAAGATGCCGTTCATCGATGTCTCCGAGATCGGGGCCGGCGGGGGCAGCATCATCGCCATCGATCGCATGAACCAGGTCTCGGTCGGTCCGCAGAGCGCCGGCGCCTATCCGGGCCCTGTCTGCTACGGCCTCGGCGGCACGCAGGCCACGCTGACCGATGCCTTTCTCACGCTCGGCTATATCAACAACGAGGCGCTGGCCGGCGGCACCTTTCCGCTGCAGGCGGAGGCCGGGCGCGCGGCGCTGAACGACCAGGTGGCGCGACCTCTCGGGCTTCAACTGTCGCGTACGGCGCGCGGCGTGCTGACCCTTGCGGTCACCACGATGACGCGGGCCGTCAAGGCTGTGTCCACCTACCGTGGCCGGGATCCGCGCCAGTCGACCCTTGTCGCGTTCGGAGGCAATGGGCCGGTGGTGGCGGCGGAGGTGGCCATGGCGCTCGGTATCCGGCGTGTCATCATTCCGCGCGCCGCCGGCGTGTTCAGCGCGCTCGGGCTGCTGCGCTCCGACGTGGAGCAGGAATTCGTGCGGCCATCGCGGCATCGGGCGGGGGAGCTGGACGATGGTGGGCTCGCCGCCCTGTTCGACGAGCTCGCGGCCGATGCCCGTCGCATCATGTCGCTGGAAGGCTATGATCAATCGGCCGCCACGTTCCATCGCGCGGCCGACCTGCGCTATGTCGGGCAGGCCTATGAGCTCACGGTGCCAGCTGAACGGCTCGCCCTGGATGAGCTGACGGAGTTGTTCCATCGCGAGCATGAGCGCACTTATGGGCATCGCTCCGCAGGTGACGCGGTGCATCTCGTCAACGCGCGCCTCACCGTGCGTTTGCCGCTGGTCGCACCGCCCCCGCATTTTCATCCGGAGACGCCGCTGCGGCGCGCCGACCGAAGCGTCGTCTTCGCCGCCGACGGTGCACCCGCGACGGTCGCGGTCATCGGCCGCGGCGAGCTGGACGCCACGCCGCGGCGCGGGCCTTTCGTCATCGAGGACTATGACAGCACCTGTGTCATCGGGCCCGGCCAGGCCGCGAGCCTCGACGAGGCCGGCAACATAGCCATCCTGCTCGGTGGAGAAGCGGCATGAGCGACACTGACATGCGCGACACGGACATGCGCGATGCCGAAATGGACCTCGCAAACCCAGGTGTTGCCCTCGCGATCGACCGGCCGGCCGCTGCCTCCGGCATCGATCCCATCACGCTCGAGGTCATTCGCAACGCGCTCGCCTCCACAGCCGACGAGATGGCGCTCATCATTATGCGCAGCGCCTATTCCCCGGTTGTGCGCGATATCATGGATTACTCGACCGGTCTCTGCGACGCGCAGGGCCGGGTGATCGCGCAGGGCCTGACGCTGCCGATCCAGCTCTGTTCTTTCCCGCGTATCATGCAGTTCGTGCGGGAGCGCTTCGGCGCGTCGCTCAAGGAGGGCGATGTCCTCATCGCGAACGATCCCTATGGCTCGGGAGGGCAACATCTCCCGGACGTCTATATTCTCAAGCCGATCTTCGCCGACGGCATGCTGGCCGGCTTCGCAGCGACCGTCGCCCACCATACCGACCTCGGCGGAATCGTGCCCGGCAGTGTCGCCATTTACGCGACCGAGATTCAGCAGGAAGGGCTCAGGCTTCCGCTTCTCAAGCTTTATGAAGCTGGCAAACCAAATGAGGCCGTCTTCGGCATTCTGGAGGCGAACACGCGCTCGCCGGTGGAAGTGCTTGGCGACATCCGTGCGCAGATCGCGGCCTGCAATGTGGCCGAGGAGGGGCTGAAGGCGCTTGTTGCCCGCTACGGGCACGCACGTCTCGACAGCTATATCGAGGCCCTGCATGACCATGCCGAGGCGATGATGCGCGAGACGATCCGCGATCTGCCGAACGGCGTCTATCGCGCGACGGACTATATCGACGGGGTGGGCGAGAACCCGGCGCCCTTGGCCATCGTGGCGACCGTCACCATTCATGACGACACCATCGATATCGACTTCGCCGGCACGGCCGGCCAGGTGGCGGCCAGCATCAACTGTCCTATCTCGCTGCCGGAATCGGCCGCCTTCAGCGCCATCCGCTGCCTGTCGCAGCAGGATATCCCCAATTGCGAGGGCTATCTCAGACCCATTACGGTTCGTGCGCCGGAGGGCTGCCTGGTCAATCCGCGTTATCCCGCGGCCTGCGGTGCGCGCGGCGTCGTCGGTTATCGCGTCTTCGATGCGATCATGCAGGCGCTGGCGCAGGTGGTGCCGGAGCGCGCCATCGGCGGCTCGGAAGGCGGGCCCTATCTGCTGGCATCCGGCGGCATGCATCAGGGGCGGGCCTTCGTGCTCAACGAGATGGTCGTCGGCACCTGGGGCGCACGCGCCACGAAGGATGGCATCGAAGGTATTTCGAATCCGGCCGCCAATCTCTCGAACCAGCCGATCGAAATGATCGAGACGGATATGCCCATCGAGGTGCTTGATTACGGCCTGGTGCCGGACTCCGGCGGGCCGGGCGAGTTCCGGGGCGGCCTTGCCTTCGTGCGCAGCTTCAGATTTCTCACGGACGCGCGCTTCACCTTGCGCGGTGATCGGCGTGCCCATCCGCCCTATGGGATCGAGGGCGGCGGCACGGGCTCCTCATCCGAGCATCTCCTGATCAGGCTGGATGGAAGCGCGCATAATCTGCCGACCATGCCGATGGAGAGCTTCACGGCCAAGGCGGGCGATGTCTTCCGCCTCACCGGTGCGGGCGGCGGCGGCTACGGCAATCCGCTCCTGCGGGAGGCCTCGCGCGTTCTGGAAGACATCCGCGAAGGCAAGGTGACACGTGAGGGCGCATTGCGTGACTATGGCGTCGTCGTGGACGATGATCTGACCGTGGACGCGGCTGCAACACTGCGTCTGCGCCGGGAGCGTGGACTGGAGCGACAATCGTGATGAACACACTGGGTGCTGCGGCGCTGAACGCGCCGAAGATCGGGATTGTGGCTGGCCGCGCACATCTTGAGACCCCGGCGGCCGTGCTCGACCTGCCAATCTTTGAGCGCAACCTCGCGACTCTGGCGGAGACCTGCCGGCGTGCGGGCGTCGGTGTGCGGCCCCATGCCAAGTCGCACAAGTCAGCCGAAATCGCGCGGCGACAGCTCGCGGCCGGCGCGCTCGGCATTTGCTGCGCCAAGCCGGGCGAACTCCTGGCGCTTTTCGAGGCCGGCATCAGGGATTTGATGCTGACGGCGCCCGTGGCGAGCTCCGCCAAGATCGATGCGCTGGCGCGTGCCGCCGCACGCGGAGCGCGCCTGATGGTGGTGGCCGACCGGGCGGACCTCATCGCCGCCTATGGCGATGCCGCCCGACGCCATGACACGCGCATCGATCTGGTTGTCGATCTCGATGTCGGTCTGCTGCGCAGTGGCGTGACCGAGCCCGAACAGGCCGTCGCGCTGGCGCGTGCCGCGGCCGACCATCCCTATCTGCGCTTTGCGGGTGTGCAGGCTTATCAGGGCCGCATCCAGCATATCGACGATTTCGCCGCGCGGCGCGCGGCCAATGACGAGGTTGCCCGGCGGCTGGTGCCGATGTTGGACGCGCTCGCTGCCGCCTCACTCGCACCCGCCATCATCTCCGGCGGTGGCACAGGCAGCCACGTGCTGGATGGCGAGCGCCGCCTGTTCACCGAGGTGCAGCCCGGCTCCTATCTGTTCATGGATGAGGCTTACAATTCGGTCGATATCGCAGGGCGCGGCGAGCTTGTGTTCGGCCCGGCCCTGCGTATCGCCGTCACCGTCATCGGCCATTCCTCGGCAGGCTTCGCCATCACGGATGGCGGCAGCAAGAGCTTTGCCTGGGATGGGCCGCCGCCGCACGTGTTGCTTCCCGGCCCCTCCGGCGACAGGCGCGTTGGCATGATCGAATGGTGTGGCGATGAGTTCGGCCGCATTCTTCCAGCCGCCGGCTGTGCAACCCTGCCCATCGGCACGGTCGTCGAATGCACGGTTCCGCATTGCGACCCGACCATCAACATGCATGACGTGCTGCATGTAGTCGATGGCGACAGGCTGGTGGCACAATGGGCGGTCGAGGGACGGGGGCGCGCGGATTGAAATTCGCGGACTGGCGATGGACTACGCGTCGTAAAGCGCGGCATGAACAGCGCCGCGCAGGCCCTGAAGATGCGCGCCCCAGTGAGCCCGAAAGCTGAATCTGAACAGCCACATCGCTTCTATTGGCTGGCTGTTTCGCCAATACCAAAGGACTTTTTCGAGATCCCCGGCGATATCGGCAAGATCGTCGATAGCATCGGCGATGGCGTCGTACGGCTCTTCGGTGACATTGCCGTAGCCTGCTGCCCTGTAGAAGCCGAGCATAGGAAAAGCTGTCTGCGCTGTGGCGCGCCAATCCATGTAATCGCGGCGCTCCGGTTCCAGCGTATCTCCGCGCTCCGGTTCCACCTCGGGCGTATCGCAATAGATCAGGGACAGGAGATTTAATGCACGTTCCAGGGCGGGGAGCCTGTCGGGCTCCCCGACCGGTGGATTACTGAGCAGTTCAAGAAACTGCTCGATGGCTGCGATCATCGCCTTTGACGGACCGGCCGCGGCGCAAGCCCAAATCAATCCCGAAGCAACTCGTTGATCGCGGTCTTGGAGCGGGTCTGGGCGTCGACGCGCTTGACGATGACGGCGCAGTATAGCGAGGGGCCCGGTGTTCCATCTGGAAGGGGCTTGCCCGGCAGGTTGCCCGGCACCACCACCGAATAGGGTGGCACGCGGCCATAGAAAACTTCTCCGGTCGCGCGATCCACGATCTTGGTGGACGACGAGATGAAAACGCCCATCGACAAGACGGCGCCCTCGCCGACGACCACGCCCTCGACGACCTCCGAGCGGGCGCCAATGAAGCAATTGTCCTCGATGATCACGGGGCCGGCCTGCAGCGGCTCGAGCACGCCGCCGATGCCGACGCCGCCCGAAAGATGCACGTTTTTGCCGATCTGCGCGCAGGAGCCGACGGTCGCCCAGGTGTCAACCATCGTGCCTTCATCCACATAGGCGCCGAGATTGACGAAGGAGGGCATCAGCACGACGTTCGGGCCGATATAGGCGCCGCGGCGCACCGTGCAGTTCGGCACGGCACGGAAACCGGCTGCCTTGAACTCACCGGCACCCCAGCCATCGAACTTGGAGGGCACCTTGTCCCACCATACCGCCTCGCCCGGCCCGCCGGGAATGACGGCCATGTCGTTGAGGCGGAAGGAGAGGAGGACGGCTTTCTTCAGCCACTGATTGACGCGCCAGCCCGTCGTTTCCGCGGCGTCCTTCTCGGCGATGCGCTTCTCGCCGCTGTCGAGGAGGAGGAGCGATTCATTCACCGCGTCGCGAACTTCGCCCTGTGTTGCTGCACTGATCTCGGCACGCGCCTCCCAGGCGGTCTCGATGACGGAAGCGAGTTGTTCGGTGCTCATAAATCGACATCCTTGGCAGCAGTGGACGGCACGGGCGATACCCGGCTGGCGGCACCGGGGTGGAAGGGTTTGTCGGCATAGGCCGTGCCCGAGTCAAGGTCGAACTCACGCATTTTGCCTGTCGCGCGCCGTGGCGGAAGTGCGGGAGCCCTCTCGCGAGAGTCCTTGCCGCAGCCTCTTTCAATTTACCGATCCGATAGCAACTTATTGACCGCACCACCCAATGGGATTTGAAGTTGCGGGGGCTGGATGCGATCAAGGCGGCGGAATCCCCGGCCACTGCCGCCGAAAACCGGTTTTGTCTTATGGAACGCAATCCGATCCGTTATGTCTGGGCTCGTAGCCGGGGCGTGCATTGTCTGGCCTTTCTCATCATCGCAGCGCTGTTGCCGGTGCTGTGGCTGCTGCTGCTGGTGCCACGCGAACTCGTCGACATGGTATTCATCGGCAACGCTGGCGCGGACGGGCAGGTCAACGCTTTCCTGCGTCTTGCCGTGCCATTGTCGTGGCATTTCGGGGGCGAGCGGGTGCTTTTCCCCGGCTTTCCGCTGAGCCGGGACCAGGCCTTCACCGTCGGGCTGATGGTCGTTGCCATCCTCGTCCTGCTGAGGGCCATACTCAGGGTGTCCATCCGGCTGATCAGCGCGCGGCTCGGGCCCACCCTTGCCGATGATCTCCGGCTCCTCCTGTTCCGCCATCTGGTGTCGGAACGCACCACCAGCGATGCCGTGGAGAATGCGATCACCTCGCTCGGTCACCGGGTCGCGGCGGTCACGCCTTTTCTTGGGAGGGCTCTCGCGGCGCCCGCGCTGTTTCTCGCGGAAGGCGTCATCGTGATCCTGTTCGTGTTCACGCTGAATCTGTGGCTTGGCATAGCCTTGATGGTGGCGGCCATGCTCGACGCCATGCTCGTTCCGGCCCGCGAGGCCGAGCGGGACACCATGTTGAGGCGGACGACGGTGGGTGAGACCGAGGCGATCCAGATGGGACGCCATGCGGTCGAGCGCCTGCCTGCCATCCGCGTGCATGGCACGGCCGACGGCGAGGCCAGCCATTTCGCCGAGCGCCTGGCCAATGTCGCGAACAAGAACCGGCCCCCGCTCGGCCAGCTCACAGCGCTCGGTATCGCGCTGCGCACGGTGCGCGATGGCATGCCGGTGCTGATGCTCATCGTTGGCGGCTGGCTGATGATGCAGGGCAAGCTCACGCCAGGCGGCCTGCTGGCCGCCATCAGTGCGGCTTTCCTGCTGATCCGCCCCGTCGAGGCCATGGCGCTCTGGACGCGCGAGCGGCATGCCGCGACGCAGTTCTTCGACGAGATCGCGCGTTCGATCGGCGATCTCAAGGCGCGCGCGCGACGCTTCTCCGATACGGATTTGCCGGAACACTGGAGCCAGCTCCGTATCGAGCGGGCATCGATCTTCGATCCGGTGACCAGCCATCGGCTCTCCGCTGTCGACCTCGATATTCCCCTTCCCACGCGCACGGCGCTGGTGACCGATGACGAGGGCGGCGGACATATCATCGCGGCGGCACTGGGTGGCGCGCTTGAGCCGTCCTCGGGCGAGATCAAGCTGGACGGCGTCAATCTTCTCAACGTGCCGGCGGCTCGCCGCGCCCGGCGCGTTGCGCTGGCAGGCCACACGCCCATCATTCTCGACGGCACTTTGCGTCAGAATATTCTCTATGGGGCCCCCGATCTTGCCGGAGAGGACATCGACGCGGCCCTCTGCGATGTCATGCGCACGGCCGGCATCGATGATGACGCCTATGCGCTCGGCCTTTCCACGAGCGTCAGCAGCCAGACGGCGCCGCGGCTGGCGGAACGGGTGGTGGACGTCCGCCGGGCCATCCGGGCGGAGCTCAGCGCCAACGGGCTCGGCGAGCTGGTCGATCCCTTCGAGCCCAATCGCTACAACCGCTACGGCACCGTGGCCGAGAACATCCTGAATGGTGTGCCTGTCGGTGATACGTTCCGGGAGGCGCATCTTGCCTCCAATCCTTTCCTGCGAGCCGTGTTCGAAGCCGAGGACCTGACGCGGCCGCTCGCGGAGATGGGGTTTGCAATTGCCTCCAGTCTCGTCGAGATCTTCGACGGTGTGCCGGACGGGCATCCGCTCTTCCAGCGTTTCGCCTTCTTCAGCGCCGCCGAGCGTGGCCTCTGCGCAGACATGGTGGCACGCCGATCGGAGCGTCGGCGGTCAGCCGAGACCGGGCGCGATCGCGACCGGCAGATCGCTCTGGCGCTCCGCTATTGCGAAACGCGGCATCGTCTGGGCGTTCTCGATGAGGCGATGGAAAAACGTCTCGTTGCGGCCCGCCACACATTTGCACGGTTGCTCCCGCCGAGCCTGAGACCGGCGATCTCCTTCTACGAAGCGGATGCGATCTGCGCGGCCGCCTCGCTCAGCGACAATCTGCTGTTCGGGCGGATCGCCTATGACGTGGCCGGTGCCGAGGACAAGGTCCACGCGACCGCGCGACGCGTTCTCAGCAATCTCGGCCTGGATGAGGACGTGCTGCGTCTCGGGCTTTCCGCGCATGTCAGCCACGGCGCGGAGCGGCTCCAGCACTTGAACGTCGCGCTGATCGATCTGGCGCGCTGCTTGGTTCGACGGCCTGAGCTTCTCGTTCTCGATCGGGTGTTCGATGGTCTTTCCATCGCGGAGATCGCCGCCCTGATGAAGCGCCTGGATGCCTTCATGGCTGGTGGCAGCCTCATCGCTGTCGTGCCTTCCACCTTCGATCTCGGCGCGTTCTCACAGATCGTCCGCTTCGAGGGCGATCATGTCCTGATCGGGCAGGCTGGCGCGCAGACCATCGGCGCCGCAGAGCCCGCTACCGCTATCGGAAGCGATGCGGCGGTTTCAGCGCAATCATGATGCAGTCTGTGTGCGCTTGCACACGGCCCGATGAAGAACGCTGGAATTCCACGCTAATTTTGCGGTATCGGCGGCGGGCGACCCAGCGTGGCGTGGATTTTCACATCCTCCAACACCATATTCGGTCACTGAAAGCCGCTGCCGATGTGAGAAGGCAGTTGCCACGTCGCGATCTTCATGGTGCTGATAAGGCTGAATTGGGATCGCCGAATGGGTCGAACTGTGGCAATTGTGGCGAAACATCCTTCTGTGTGTGTTAGCGCACGGAATTTGCGGCGTTTTTGAGGTAATAGTGGCCGATGTGCGCCTATCCTGCTCCAGCCGATGATGCGCTCCTCGTCAAGTTTTGGGGCGTTCGCGGTTCCATTCCGGTCTGCGGAACGGATCACGTCATTTTTGGCGGCCATACGCCCTGTGTCGAGATTCGATGCGGCGATCAGCTTTTCATCATTGATGCCGGTACGGGAATCACCAATCTCGGCCTGGCCATCAAGGAAACAGCGCCGCCGCAGATCGAGATTCTGCTGAGCCATCTTCATCTCGATCATGTGATGGGCCTACCTTTTTTCAAGCCGGGATTATATCCCGACAAGACGATCCGGTTGTCCTGCGGCAACCTCGATGGGCAAACAGCGGAAAAGCCTTTGGAGCGCTTGTTTTCGCCGCCCATTTTCCCTGTGACGCTCGCGCAGTTGCCCGCGAAATTTATCTACAATGGTTTCAGGGCCGGTGAGACGCTTTCATTCGGGCGCCATATCGTGCGCACCTGTCCGTTGGACCACCCGTCCGGGGCGACCGCCTATCGCTTCGACTACGGTGGCCGCAGCGTGTGCTATGTCAGCGACGTCGAGCATGGCGAAAACTGGCCGCCCGAGAATCTCGTCGAGTTCGTCCAGGACGCGGACCTCGTCATTTATGACGCCATGTTCTGCGAAAACGAATACAGCCATTGCCGTGGGTGGGGGCATTCCACGATCAGCGCGGGGGTCGAGCTTTGCCGTCGCGGCGGTGTGAAGCAGCTCGCCGCTTTCCATATGCACCCGATGCACAATGATGCCTTCCTGCTCGACATGGAGGCGGATCTCGCGAAGGTTATGCCGGGATCGTTCGTGGCCCGTCAGGGACAGTCGCTCGTCTTCGCGCCCGTGCCCGTGGAAGTGCCCGCCTGACGCGGCTGAGCCTGTCCGCCGCTTCCTCTCCTGAGACCAGATGAGCGCGTCGCCTTGCGGAAAGGCGGCGCTCGTCTCTTGCCGTCGGGAATCCGGTCGTTATTGTCCGGCCGGTAATTTTCCATCGTCGCGGGCAAGGACTGGCGAGGCATGACGGCATCTCTTCTGGTAGGCCTTGCCAGCGTCGGGCTCGGCGCGGCTGTGCTCTCCGCGGCCCTCGTTCTTCTTCTCTTCCCGGTCATGCAGCGCTATGCGCTGGCGCGTCCCAATGCCCGTTCCAGTCATCGCGTGCCAACGCCGCAAGGTGGCGGCATTGCCGTGCTGGCGGCCATGCTGGTGACGGCCGGCGTGGGCGTTGGGATTCTCGCGCCGGGCGCGATTTCCGCCTTCACACCAATCGCGGTGGCCGCCATCGTTCTGGCTGTCATTGGCGCCTTCGATGATATCCGGCCGTTGCCCGTGCTGCCGCGCCTCCTGTTCCAGTTCGGCGCGGTTGCCCTTGCCGTGGCCGCGGCGGGAGAGATCCGGCTGTTTCCGGCCCTCCTGCCTGCTCCCTTGGAATTCGCGCTCGTCGTGCTGGCTGGTGTCTGGTTCGTCAACCTCGTCAATTTCATGGACGGGCTGGACTGGATCACGGTGGCCGAGGTTGCGCCGGTCACGGCGGCGCTGGCGCTGTTCGCGCTGCTCGGCGCTCTCCCCGGTGATGCCGGACTGATTGCCATAGGGCTGTGCGGGGCAATGCTTGGCTTTGCGCCCTTCAACAGGCCGGTGGCCCGGCTCTTCCTGGGCGATGTCGGCTCGCTTCCCATCGGCCTGATCCTCGGCTTCCTTCTCTATCGCCTCGCGGGGGAAGGGCATCTCTCGGCTGCGCTCCTCCTGCCGCTCTACTATCTCGCGGACGCGACCCTGACGCTTCTGATGCGTCTCAGGCGCGGCGAGAAGGTGTGGCAGGCCCATCGCAGCCATTTCTACCAGCGCGCCACCGACAACGGCTTCACGGTGACCGAGGTCGTCGGAACGGTCTTCGCGCTCAATCTGGCGCTGGCCGCGCTGGCGACGGCCGCGGTCCTCGCCGACGGGCTTCTCGTTCCCGGCGGGCTGCTCATGGCCGGCATCGTCGCCGTCGCCGTCGTTCTGGTACGTTTCGCGCGGCCCCGCCCAGCGGTCGCGGCACGGAGAGGCTGATGGCACGGCGCATACTCCTGACCGGTGCGACGGGCTTCGTCGGGCGCCATCTCACCGCCGATCTCACGCGCGCGGGCAACATTGTCCGGGCGGCCACGCGCCAGCCGTCCGTCTTGCCGGCGGGGGTCGAGCAGGTCGTTGTGGGCGATCTCGAGCGCCCGGTTCACTGGAGCGAGGCGCTTGCCGGAGTGGACGCGGTTGTTCACGCCGCGGGCATCGCCCATGCGGGGCCGGGCATTGCGGAGGAGCGCTATCATCGTGTGAATACGGCGGCGACGATGGCGCTGGCGGAAGCCGCCGGGCCCTCGCGACGCTTCGTCTTCATCTCCTCCATCCGTGCCCAGAGCGGCCGGACGGCGGCTCGCGTCCTGACGGAGGCCGATGCTCCCGGTCCCGAGGACGCTTACGGCCGCTCGAAGCTGGCGGCGGAAGAAGCGTTGGCGCATCTCGGCGGGGCCTGGGTCGCGCTGCGGCCGGTGCTGGTTTATGGCGAGGGGGTAGGCGGGAACATGGGCGCCTTGCTGCGGCTGGCGCGCCTTCCCGTTCCTCTGCCGTTGAAGGGCCTCCAGGGACGTCGTTCCCTCCTGGCGGTCGAGACGCTGGCGGGGGCCGTGCGCCACTGTCTCGCCCTGCCGGAGGCGCCAAGGCGCGCCTTCATCGTTGCCGATCCGCAGCCGGTCACGGTAGGAGAGATCGTTGCGGCGCTTCGGGAGGGGATGGGGCGGCGGCCGGGCCTCTTCACGGTGCCGGAGGGCATTTTCCGTTCGCTCTGCAGGCTCACGGGACGCGCCGAGGCCTGGGCGCGCCTGGCAGGCTCGCTGGAAGTCGACGCGGCCGCGCTCAGGCGATCCGGCTTTGCGCCGGAACTGCAGACCCGACCACAGCTGCGTCTTTTATCGGCGGGTTCTTGCGCGCGGCGAACTCAGGGATAGCATCCTCGAGGATGGCTTCCGCGGCCAGTCGGTCGCCCGTGGTGATCGCCTCCACGAGCGCGGCAAGGCGCGCGGCGAGATACCGCCTGTCGGCAAACAGCGGCTTGGCGGCCATGACGCCGTCGATGCCTGTTTCCGCCATGGGTTCCTGCTGGCTGAACAGGATCTCGTGAAGCCGCTCGCCCGGCCGGATGCCTGTCTCGACGATATCGATATCCGCCCCCGGCTCGAAACCGGCAAGGCGGATCATGCGCTCGGCCAGGGCGTAGATGCGGACAGGCTGGCCCATTTTCAGCACATAGACGGAAGCTTGCTCACGTGGGGCGGTGTTGTCGGTGTTTGCGCCAGGCGCGGCCGCGCCCGCGACGCGGCCCTCGCCGTCGGCGTGGGATGCGGCGGTGATGACGAGATCGACGGCCTCACGCACGGTCATGAAGTAGCGCACCATGTCGCGGTGCGTGACCGTGACCGGCCCTCCGCGCGCGATCTGCGCCTTGAACTTCGGCACAACCGAGCCATTCGAGCCGAGCACATTGCCGAAGCGCACGGCAATGAGACGCGTCCCGCCGTCCTGATGGCTGCGCCCGCCTTCGGCGCTTGCCATCTCCGCATCGAGGGCCTGGGCGTACATCTCGGCGAAACGTTTGGTGGCGCCGAGCATCGACACCGGCTCGATGGCCTTGTCGGTGGAGATCATCACCATGGCCTTGGCGCCGGCGGCGACCGCGGCATCGGCCACGTTGACGGAGCCGAAGACATTGGTGCGGATACCCTCACCCCAGTCCTGCTCGAGATAGGGCACGTGTTTCAGGGCCGCCGCGTGGAAGACGATGTCCGGCCTGAACCGGGCGAGGAGCACGTCCATGCGCATGCGGTCGCGGACGTCGGCGATAGCGCCTTCCACCTTCGTCTCGGTACCGAGATTGGCCAACGCTTCCGTGATCTGGTGGAGGGCGGGCTCGGAATTCTCGATGACGAGAATGTCGGACGCACCGAAGGCGGCTGAACGCAAGCACAGTTCACTGCCGATGGAACCGCCGCCGCCGGTGACGACGATACGCCGGCCGCGCACAAAGCGGGCGAGCCGGGCACGATCGATCTCGACCGTCGGCCGCAGCAAGAGATCCTCGATTTCCACAGGCTGGAGCGCCGCGGCGCTCATGCCCTCCTCGACGTCCTGCATGCGAGACAGCGGCAGTCCGAGCCGCCGGGCGCGCAGGAGAAGGTCACTGCCTTCCGTGTCGCTGCCATGCTCGCCGGTCAGGGCATTCTGCGTCAGGACGAGCCGGCGGATGGACACGCCACGTTCCTGGGCCTCTGCGACCACCTGTTCGAGATCTGCGAAGCTGCCGAGCACGGGGACGCCGCGGATAGCCTGGCCGAGATCGCCCTGGCGGGGCGAGAGGATGCCCTCAGCGGAAATCTTGCGGAAAGCCCCCGATTCGATGGCACGAAGCAGTGCCTCGATGTCCGTGCCGCGACCCAACAGAAGCGCCGGATGGGCGCCATCCTTGGCGTGGGTCTTGGCCTGTTCGTATTTCATATAACGGTAGGCGAGGCGCGGGCCGCCCAGCAGCGCGACCTGCAGCAGCCAATAGAGCGCGATGGTGATCTTGCCGAAGAAGAAGAAGCCGTAGAACGTCGACGACGCCAGCACATAGTCCACGACCAGCAGCGTGAGCGCCAGCACCGTCGAGGCGCGAACGATGTTCGACAGGTCCGGCAGCGATGCGAAGCGCCACTTCGACTTGTAGAGCGAGAACAGCCAGTAGATCGCGCCGGCGTAAATCAGGAAGACCGGCAGAATCGTCGGCAGCAGGTCGAGCCGGGTAGCGAGGCGACCACCTTCGAAACGGATCACGAAGGCGAGGGTGACGGCGAGCGCCGTCGCGACGAGATCGTGGATCACGATCAACGTCTTCTTGAGGGAAGGGATGAGATCAAGCCGGGCCATGGGTCGTGCGGGATATCCGCTCACATCACGCTTTTGTCAATGTTGGAGGCGCCAGTGGGGCGCAGTGTTTGCCAAGCATCGCGTGCAAGATCGACCTTATTGAGTCCATTCACTTTTTCTCGCCTTTCCATGGCCAGATTTGTGCGCCTTAAGGTCCAGCTGAAGCGTGCCGATCGATTCGACGGCAGGAACCAAACGGAATTGGAAATATTTCAATAGGTGATCTGCGTCCTACGCGATACGGCGCGCGTAAATTGCCAAGGCGAAGCTGGGCGCTCGTTAACCTATTGTTAAGATGGACACGGTGATGAGCGGGTCGAAGCGGATTGACGGCATTGATTTCTGGCGAGGTATCGTTCTCGCGATGATTTTCATCAATCATGTGCCTGGAAACGGTTTCGAGATCATGACCCATCGCCACGTCGGCTTCAGCGATTCCGCCGAGGCCTTCGTGTTTCTGGCCGGCGTTTCGGTGGCGCTGGCCTATGGCGGCCGCTTTCTCGGTAGCCAGCTGTGGCGTGGCATTCGCGCCATCATGAGCCGGGCCGTGACCCTCTATGGTGTGCAGATCGCCATGTCCTTCACGGCGATCGCCATTTTTGCCATCGGCGCGCTTGTTTTCGATGATGACACGATCATGCACGAGCATGGGCGAGATCTCTTCCTGTCCAATCCGATGCGCGCTGTGGTTGCCGTCACCGGACTCAGCCATCAGCTCGGTTATTTCAACATTTTACCGATGTATATCGTTTTCCTGCTGTGGGCCCCGGTCTTGCTTCTGCTGGCGCGGTTCGATGATCGCCTGATGCTTGGGCTCTCGGCGCTGATCTATCTCTTCGCCCGCGAATATGGCTGGAACTTTCCGACCTGGCCAGTCGAGGGCGGATGGTTCTTCAATCCCTTCACCTGGCAGTTCCTGTTTGCCGCGGGGGTGTTCATCGGCCTCCGCTTGCGCGCGGGCGGAGATATCGGCTTCGACCGCCGTATTTTCACAGCAAGCGTCGTCATCCTGGTTGCCTCGGCTTTCGTGGTCACCAAGGCCTTTGGCTTCCTGCCGCTCCTGCCGGAGCAGCTCAACAGCGTCGTCGATATGAGCAAGACCAACCTCGCCCCGATCCGGATGATCCACTTCCTGGCGCTGGCTTACGTGCTCTATCACTCCGGCCTGACCTTGATGGCCAAGAGCGGGAGCCTCTTTGCGCCGCTGTGCGTGATTGGCCGTCAGAGCCTGCCGGTCTTCGCTGCCGGCTCGATCCTGAGCGCGATCGGCCAGATCGTGATCGGCATGCGCAACACGGGCTTCATCGACGATCTCCTGTTCATCGGCGGGGGACTGCTCCTGCTCTATGCCATCGCCCTCTATCTCAGCGACCGCCGCGATGTCGCAACGGGCGAGCCGCCCAAAGCAAAGATGGCTTGATCCTGCAATCGCGGGATCAGCTGCGGCTGTGCGCGATCGAGAGGAGGGCCGCGGTATCGATATGGCGTCCCATATGCGCCGCCAGGGAATCGAGCGTGGCCTCAATCGTCGCGTCATAGGCGAGCGGTGCCTCGCCGTTGCCGCCCGCTGGCCCATTGGCCAGCCATCCCAGGAAAGCGCGGCGGAAGGCATCTGCCGTGAAGAGCCCGTGCAGATAGGTGCCCAGCACCCGGCCGTCCGGCGAGCGGGCGCCTTCGAGCCGGCCGTCGATCTGGAAAAGGGGACGGGCGCAATCTGCGCCATTGCTGTGGCCGAGGTGGATTTCATAGGCCTCGATAGGCGCCGCGTGATCCAGGGCTTGCGCCCTGACGGGCCGAACTGCCTTGTCTCCCGTGAGCACCGTATCGATCGCCAGATGCCCCAGGCCGACCGCTGTACCGGCCGGGCCCTCGAGGCCGTCCGGGTCGGCGATCGAGAGGCCCAGCATCTGGTAGCCGCCGCACAGGCCTAGGACGGTTCCTCCGCGCCGGATATGCGCCTTGAGGTCGATGTCCCAGCCCTCCTCGCGGAACACGGCGAGGTCGGCGATCGTCGCCTTCGAGCCCGGCAGGATGACGAGGTCGGCGTTGCCGGGCAGGGCCTGACCGCGCTCGACGAATGTCAGCATGACTGATGGTTCGAGCCTGAGCGGATCGAGGTCATCGAAATTGGCGATGCGCGGCAGCACGGGCACGGCGATGCGGATCGTTCCTTTAGCGTTCGGCGAGCCGCGTCGCAGGTCCATCGCGTCCTCGGCGGGTAGCCGTCCGGCTTCTGGAAACCAGGGCAGGATGCCGATGGACCGCCAGCCCGTGCGGGCAGCAATGGTACCGAGCCCATCGGCGAACAGCGCCGGGTCTCCGCGAAACTTGTTGATCAGGAAGCCGCGAATCATCGCCTGGTCGGCCGCGTCCAGCACCGCGTGAGTGCCGACGAGGCTCGCGATGACGCCGCCCCGGTCGATATCGCCCGCCAGAATGACGGGCACATGGGCCTCGCGGGCAAAACCCATATTGGCGATGTCGCCACCGCGCAGATTGGTTTCCGCCGGGCTTCCGGCCCCTTCGACGATCACGAGATCCGCTTCGCCGACAAGGCGCGTGAAGCTCTCCATGACGAAGGGCATCAGTCGCTCGCGCTTCGATGTGAAATCGCGCGCCTCCAACCGGCCGAAGCGCTGGCCATGGACGATGAGCTGCGAGCCGCGCTCGCTCTCCGGCTTCAGCAGGATCGGGTTCATATGGACGGATGGCGTCACCCGCGCCGCCCGCGCCTGCAGGGCCTGCGCCCGTCCTATCTCCCCCCCGTCGACCGCGGCGGCGTTGTTCGACATGTTCTGCGGCTTGAACGGCCGCACATTGAGACCCTGGTCCGCGAAGTACCGGCAGAGGCCGGCGACGAGGAGCGACTTGCCGACATTGGAGCCGGTGCCCTGGATCATGATGGCCGGGGTGGGGGAGGCCGCTGAATGCATCGTTCTGCCGTGCAGGTTTGCCAGATCGCGTTGATGGCTTTCCATCTCAGGGGACACTGCCTATCGTGATAACTGGCTTAGGGCCAGCGGAGCGGATGGAATGTACACTATCGAAAGGCTGCCCCAGGCATCGGGCAAACGCATTTTCGTGGCTTTCCTGTTCGCTCCCGTCCTGCCGGCGGTGGTTATGGGCTTCATCCTCTCAAGTGTTTTCCAGGGTATGACGCTACTTTATGGGTTTGGAGTTTCCTTGATTGTTGGCGGCTACATTCCGATGCTCGTCGTCGGTATCCCGATCTATCAAGGTCTCAAACGCCGCATTTCCCCCAAGTTGCTGACATGTGCGGCGGCTGGTGGCGCGGTCGCCAGCTGCCCTCTTTTGGTTTTGCTTCTTATGGGAGCGCCGCATTCCGCAACGGTCGGCGATGTCGCGACAGCGCGCAATGGTGTCACGACCCTCGGCGGTTGGGCCCTTGCCATGCCTTATCTCGGTGGCGTTTTCGCTTTGGGAGCCATAGGAGGCTTTGTATTCTGGGCCATTGCCTGTTTGCGTCGTGGCCGCAGAACGCAGCTTCCTGAGGGCTATGTCTGATTTTGAAATGGTCGGTCACTTCGACGGCGGTCAGCTTTCAACGTCAGCGATTTCGTCATAGCCGCGATTCAGGAACTCGATCAGGCAGAACCCATGGCCGAAAGGGTCGGCGCAGATGGCGATCTTGCCCCAGGGTGCGCTGGTTATGCCGCTTTCGAGTGTCGCGCCGGCGGCGATGACCCTGGTGAGAGCGGTCTCGATATCATCGACCGGGACATCGAGATGGATTGGTGTCCAGTGGCGCTCATAACGCCGATGATCGTTGGCGGCGCCGACCGTACCCGCTCCTTTCTCGAGCAGGTAGATCGGAACCTGGCCTCCGTCGAGCTCGACCACCCTCTTTCCCAGGTGGCGCCCGGGCGTCAGGCCGAAGGCCGCGGTATAGAAGGCCACGGCCAGCGCGAGATCCGGCACATCGATATTGACCAGCAACCGCATGGCGATGTCCTTCCGCTTGAACGCCGCAACCTGAACACCGCAGCGCGGATCCGCGGTGTCGGGATCACATTAGAACTCGATGCCTAGAATTCGATGCCTTCCTGCGCGCGCACGCCCGCCTCGAAATGGTGCTTCACCGGCGTCATCTCGGTGACGAGGTCGGCGGCGGCGATGAGTTCCGGCTTGGCGTTGCGGCCGGTGACGATCACGTGGAGGTCAGGGCGGCGCGCGGCCAGGGCCGCCACCACCTCGTCGAGCGGAAGATACTCATAGCGCAGCGCGATATTGAGCTCATCGAGGACGACGAGACGAATGGCGGGATCCGCCATGAGTTCTTTCGCCTTCTCCCAGGCGCGGGTTGCTGCGGCGATATCGCGGGCCTTGTCCTGCGTTTCCCAGGTGAAGCCCTCGCCCATGCTGTGCCAGCGCACCTGGTCGCCGAACGCCTCCAGCGCCTTGCGCTCGCCGGTTGACCAGGCACCCTTGATGAACTGCACGACGCCGACCGGCCAGCCGTGGCCGAGAGCCCGCAGCATGAGGCCGAAGGCGGCCGTCGACTTGCCCTTGCCCTTGCCCGTATGGACGATGAGGAGGCCTTTCTCGATGGTCTTGGAGGCCACCTCGGCATCCTGCGCGGCTTTGCGCTTGATCATCTTGTCGCGATGGCGCGCGTCGTCGGTGCTCAGGCTCATGGTATCCTCGGGATATCTTGCGGGCCGCACGCCGGCCGGCCCGGAAACGGATCTATTTCAGTTTCAGGGGAAGGCCGGCGGCGACCATCACCACTTCGTCGGCGATGGCTGCGACCCTTTGGTTGATGAGGCCCGCCTGGTCGCGGAAGGCGCGCGCCAGCGCATTGTCCGGCACGATGCCGAGGCCGACCTCGTTGCTGACGATGACCAGCGGCCTGTCGTTGGCCTCCAGCCGGGTGATCAGCCGGTCGCATTCCCCACTGACGTCGTATTCCGCCAGCATCACGTTGGTGAGCCAGAGGGTCAGGCAGTCGATGAGCATCGGGACGCCGGGCGGGGCGTCGTCAAGGACCTCGACGATGTCGATCGGCTCCTCGCGGGTGATCCATCCGTCGCCGCGACGGTCGCGGTGCTGGGCGATGCGTGCGATCATCTCGTCGTCGTGAGGCTCACAGGTGGCGAGATAGATCCAGGGCTGCGGCAGGGATGTGATGCGCGTTTCGGCCGCGCGGCTCTTGCCGGAGCGGGCGCCGCCGAGGATCAGGGAGAGGAAGGGACTTGATGCGCTGGCCTGGGGCATGCCCATTGGTGTCACGGCCTTCGGCGCAATGCAAGGCGGGCAACAGCTCCGAAAGAGGAACCGGCCCGGTAAGTCCGCGAGGCTGGGAGGGGGCACCGGAGAACGGTCCAGCCACACGGCCCTGCCGAGCCGGTATCTAAATCCTTCGGCTTGATCACGTGCGAAGTCAAACGAGGTGGCGCCCCGAGCGGCCGACCTGCACCGAAGCCCAGCTCAGGCTGTGCGCTGGCACACGCTGGCATGCGTCCGTTGCGATATCCCGCGCGAGATGTTGCAGGAGATCGACACAAGGCCGGGGCACGCCGCGCGCCGGGGAGAACGAATGCCGTTTCGCCGGCCCGTCGGCGGTGCTAAGGCTGACGCGTTATAGAGGCGCTCCTCCCATGAACCGCATTTTCTCCTCCCTGCCCACCACTGTTTTCGAAGCCATGTCGCAGCTTGCCCGCGAAACGGGAGCGGTGAACCTCGGCCAGGGCTTTCCGGACGGTGCCGGCCCGGACGATGTGCGTGCCAAGGCAGCCGAGGCCGTGATCTCCGGTTGGAACCAGTATCCGCCGATGATGGGCCTGCCCGAACTGCGGCAGGCAGTCGCCGAGCATTACGCCCATCACCAAGGGCTCGACCTCTCGGCGGATGAGGTGATGGTGACATCAGGCGCCACGGAGGCGATTGCCGGCGCCTTGTTCGCGCTCATCGAGCCGGGCGACGAGGTCGTGCTCTTCGAGCCGATGTATGACGCCTATCTGCCGCTTGTGCGGCGTGCGGGTGGCGTGCCGCGCTTCGTGACCTTGCAGCCGCCGCATTGGCGCCTGACGGAGGAGGCGCTGGCCGCGGCTTTCTCCGACAGGACGAAGGTCGTTCTCTTCAACAATCCGCTGAACCCCTCCGCTGTCGTCTTTCCGCAGGAGGACCTCGCCTTGCTCGCCCGCTTCTGCGTCAAGCATGATGCCATCGCGGTGTGTGACGAGGTGTGGGAACATGTGGTGTTCGACGGGCGCCGTCATCGTCCGCTGATGGCCGAGCCCGGCATGCGCGAGCGCACCGTCAAGATCGGCTCGGCGGGCAAGATCTTTTCGCTGACGGGGTGGAAGGTGGGCTTTGCCTGTGCCGCGCCGGACATCCTCAAGGTGCTCGCCAAGGCGCACCAGTTCCTGACCTTTACCACGGCGCCGAACCTGCAGGCGGCCGTCGCCTATGGCCTCGGCAAGGCGGACGACTATTTCACCGGCATGCGGGCGGATTTCCAGCGCAGCCGGGATCGTTTCAGCCAGGGTCTTCAGGAGCGCGGCTTCACTGTGCTGCCAAGCCACGGCACCTATTTCCTCAATGTCGATATCGCACCTCTCGGCGAGAGGGATGACGTCGATTTCTGCAAGCGCCTCGCGACAGAGCGTGGCGTGGCGGCGATCCCCGTTTCGGCCTTCTATGCCGAGGGGGCGGTCCGCACTGTCGCACGCTTCTGCTTCGCCAAGACGGACGCGACTCTCGACCGCGCCCTGGAGCGGTTGGAAGGGCTTGTGCAGCGCCGTTGAACTGCCCCACAGTGTCTGGCAACACTCCAATAAGACGCAACACACTCCAGCTTGGGAACAGCCGGCATGATCCGTTCTCTGATGCTCCGCTCCTTGGTGTCGATTGCCGCGCTGGCCGTGGCAGGGGCCGCCATGGCGCAGGAAAAGACAGTCAACGTCTATAACTGGTCCGACTACATCGATCCGACCGTGCTCGAAGAGTTCACCAAGGAGACCGGGATCAAGGTCGTCTACGACACCTATGACAACAACGAGATCGTTGAGACGAAGCTGCTCGCCGGCAAGTCCGGCTATGACATCGTCGTACCGTCCGGGCCGTTCCTGCAGCGCGAGATCAAGGCCAAGGTCTTCCAGCCGCTCGACAAGGCGAAGATCCCCAATCTCGTCAACATGTGGCCGGACGTGGCCAAGAAGCTCACCGTCTTCGATCCCGGCAATGTCTATGCCGTCAATTACATGTGGGGCACCACGGGTCTTGGCCTGAATGTCGACAAGGTGAAGGAGCGGCTTGGCGATGTGCCGCTGAATACCTGGGATCTCGTGCTGAAGCCGGAGGTTGCGGCGAAGCTGAAGGATTGCGGCATCTACATGCTGGATTCGCCCGAGGATCTCTTCCCCGGTGTCCTGAATTACGTCGGCCTCGATCCCGATTCGAAGGACTCGAAGGATCTGAACAAGGCAGCCGATGCCCTGATGAAAGTGCGCGGCAATATCCGCAAGTTCCACTCCTCCGAATATATCAACGCGCTCGCCAACGGCGACATCTGCGTGGCGGTCGGATATTCCGGCGATATCGTCCAGGCGAAGGCCCGCGCCGAGGAGGCCAAGAACGGCGTCAACATCGGCTACGTCATCCCGAGGGAAGGCGCGCTGATGTGGTTCGATTCCATGGCCATCCCGGCAGACGCCAGGAATGTCGCGGAAGCGCATGCCTTCATCGATTTCATGAACCGCCCCGAGATCGCGGCACGCAATGCCAATGCCGTGCACTATGCGAGCGGCAATCTGGCCGCCAAGAAGAACGTCGATCCTGCGATTCTGAACGACCCCGGCATCTATCCGGATGAGCAGACCATGTCGCGCCTGTTTACGAACACGGCCTACAACGAGCAGGCCCAGCGCACCGCGACGCGCCTGTGGACGCGCATCAAGACGGGCCGCTGAGGCTGAGGGCCAATCGCATTCGCGGCCCTTGGAACCACGCGTGTTATCCCCGGCGGCCGCAACGGTCATCCGGGGATGAGATCCAGAAATCCCGCGTCAGGTGTCCATGGATCGAGCCCCTTCCCGTCGCTGCGCGACGCCGGGGATGACATGGACGGGAACCGGCTGCGCCTCTGGGTTCCTCTGTGCGTTGAGTATGGCCTGCTGGTAGGGCCAGCCCTCTGATGCAGGCAATACAGCCATTGACTGGAAGAGAGCGGGCTCGCCCCTAAGGGGCCGCTCTCCTCAGGGCTTTGCGCAGCGCGTGCGAATCAGCACTTCGAAATCTGCGACAGACGAGTCCATCTGCGCCACATTCTCCTGGCGTTCACGCCCTGTCGTGCAGCGTGCGAAAGTTTTACTCGCCTGGCGCATGACATCGACATGCTTGCGATAGGCGGTGCATTTGGCATCGTCATTCGCCCGCGCCACAGCTTCCAGATCGCGCAACGCATTGCGCAGCGTGGAATCGAGGACGAAGAGATCACGCTTGCATGCGGCTGTTCCGGCTTGCGCCTGTGCTGCGCCTGGCGCGAGGGTTAAGCCCAGAACGAGGCCGATGAAGCCTGCGCGTAGCAATCGCGCGGCTTTCGCGCGGTTCGAGCCTGACGTTCCGGTCGGCATGCGTCACTGTCCTCGCAATCTTTCTAGACGGAGCCATGCATAACCTGATCCCGACGTGTTGCCACTAGTCTTGCCACCAGAGTCTCGCGACTAGCCTCGTCGACCGTTCCCCGGGACCGCTCGCGCCCGACTCCGCCGCTCATGCGGGCCGCGCGCTTGACCCGGCTCCGCCAAAGCGGGACAAGGACCAACGGGACCAGTCGGCCGAAGCGAAATGTCGCCCGGATTTCCGGAAAAGGTTTGGCAGCGGAACCCGCGGTGCAACGCTCTCGTTTTACAGGGACGATGACGGCAAAATTTCCTCACCCCGTTTTAGTCGGCGATATCGGTGGTACCAACGCGCGGTTCGCGCTGGTGGAGACCCCCGGCACGCCGCTTGAAGCCCCCGTGCAACTGCATACCCATGACCATGCGAGTGCGCATGAGGGCGTCGTCGCGGCGATTGCCGCGATGCGCGGTGGCGCTACTGGCGCGGCCTCCGGGCGCTTGCCGGCGCCCCGCTCAATGATCGTATGCGGTGCCGGGCCGCTGGTCGACGGGTGCATCCAGCTCACCAACGCAGGCTGGGTGCTCGACCAGCAGGCGTTGCTCGAGGAGCTTGGCCTGGAGGAATGTCTGCT
The DNA here is from genome assembly GCA_930633525.1 of Hyphomicrobiales bacterium. NCBI lineage: Bacteria > Pseudomonadati > Pseudomonadota > Alphaproteobacteria > Hyphomicrobiales > Hyphomicrobiales bacterium. The sequence continues at coordinate 4,235,944 of CAKNFP010000001.1, read as the reverse complement.
GCTCAATGATTTCGAGGCGCAGGCCCTTTCGCTGCCAGCTCTCCCGCATGAGGCGCTGCATCGCGTCACGCCTGATCTGGCGCCGCGAGCCGGAACGCGGGTCGTGCTCGGGCCGGGCACGGGTCTCGGCGTCGCGGGCCTCATAGAAAGTGCCGGCCAGTTCATTCCCGTCGCAAGCGAGGGCGGTCATATCGATTTCGGCCCCGTGACGGACGAGGAATATGCCCTCTGGCCGCATATCGAGCGGGTTGATGGCCGCGTGACGGCGGAATGCGTCCTGTCGGGCCCCGGCCTTCTGCGGCTCTACAAGGCGCAATGCATGGTGGCAGGCCAGGAGCCCCGCTATGGCGAGCCACCCCCGCTCGTCGAGGCGGCGGTGGACGGCAGCGACCCGGTAGCGCGCGATACGGTGCGGCTGTTCCTCGCGATCCTGGCGCGCTTTGCCGGCGATGTCGCGCTGACATTCGGTGCGCGCGGCGGCGTCTATCTCTCCGGCGGCATCCTCCCGCGGATCCAGTCCCTGATAGACCCCGCAGCCTTCAGCGCCATCTTCGCCGACAAGGCCCCGGTTGACGGCTTTATGAGCCGCATCGCGACCGTGCTTGTGATCGAGCAGAAGGCCGTCCTGCTGGGTATGGCCGCCGTCGCGGCTGCTCCGCAACGCTACCGTATGGATTGGGACAACAGGCTCGCTCGGCGCTGACGTCGCAAGTCGTGGCTTCCGTAAGCGACGCTCAGCCGGTCGTCGCTTCTTTGTAGTTTAATTACAAAATTCTGGCGTCTTACGTCGCAATTTCTCCGTTGAAGCGGCCTCGTAATGTAATTATTCTACGACACGACCCCTTGAATGGCCCTACCGCAAGCATCCGGGTAATCTCGCGATGTGCGGGCAGAGTAGGCAAACGAAGCCACGGCAAACGGGCCGGTCGATACAGCTTGCGGGAGGGACAAATATGAGCGTGACGAGACGGACAATTCTGAGAACGGGCGCCGCGACCGCGGCGCTTCTGCCCTTCGCGGGCCAGCTGCGTGCTGAAGGCAAGCAGATCAACGTATTCGCGCACCGCGTGATGCAGAACGTGTCCAACGGCACCAAGGGGGGGGATGTCACTCAAGCCTTCACGAAGGCGACAGGCGACACGGTCAACTGGGTGACCTTCGAGACCGGGCCTCTGCACGACCGGCTGTTCCGCGAGGCTTCACTCTCGGAATCCACCGTCGATGTGGCTTTCATTCTCAACACCTATGCGACGCCGCGCATCGCGACGCTGTTCGAGCCGCTCGGTCCGCGCATGGCCAAGGATCCCGTCGAGGACCCGAAGGACCTGTTCCCGGGCCTCGTCAAGGGCGTGACGATTGGCGACGAGCTTTATGCGGTCCCGTTCCGGCACGCATCGACGGGTCTCCACTACAACGAGGAGATCTTCGCCGAGCGGGGCATCAAGGGACCGCCGCAGACCATCGAGGAATTTGTCGAGGTCGCCAAGAAATGTACCTACACCCGGCCGGACGGCACACCCGTCGTCGGCTTCATCCTGCCGGGCGTGGCCTATCCAGAGGTCATCGCGCTCGCCCGTGCCTGGGACGCGGATTTCATCACCCCTGACATGAAGGTTGTCGCCAACTCCAAGGAGATGGTGGCGGCGCTGACCATGATCCGGGATCTCTACACCTCCGGCGCGGTTCCCAAGAACCTGACCGGCATGAAGGCCGAAGACGCCAATACGTGGATGCAGCAGGGCCGCGCGGCCATGGCCGCGAGTTCGATGAGCCGCAACGGTCTCTACAACGATCCAGCCAAGTCGCAGGTCGCCGGCAAGATCAAGACGACCTTTTTCCCGATCGCAGAGGCTCTGAAGGGCAAGTACGAGGTCGCGCCCACCAAGGTCGAGTTCTGGAGCATGGCGATCCCCAAGAACTCCAAGAACAAGGATCTGGCCTGGGCCTTCATCAAGGCCATGTCGTCAAAGGATGCGACGCTTGCCGCTGCCCTTAACGGCAATGGGCCGGTGCGTAGTTCGACCTATGACGATCCCCGCATCAAGGAGGCTCTCCCCTATGCGGATGCGGAGCGCAAGGTGCTGCAGGTTTCCCGCGTGCCGCTGCCGGCCTTCGACAATGCCGCCCGCGCCGCCGACCTGTTCAAGGAGCAGGCGGAAACCGTCGTGCTCGGCATGAAAACGCCTCAGCAGGCCATGGATGAGCTGACGGTGAATGTCCAGAAGCTGATTGGCTGAAAAGGGACGGAATAAGAGGGGGAGTGCGCGGTCATTTCGGGCATGTCCCGGGATGGCCGTGCAGACCTTCCCTTGATCGGAGTGCCGGTCCGCGCTGCGCCGACCGTCGGATGGCCACTCAACATAGCCAATGATGTGGTCTGCATTGGCCCGTTACGCCCCATGCAGACCACATCCTTGCGTCTCGCAGATTGAGAGTTTGCCTCGGGTGTGAGGGGTCAAACTCCGGCGACCAGGGCGTCCGGGGTCGTGTCCTCCCCGAGATGGACAAGGACGTCTCCCGGCTCGGCGAGCGTCGGCACGCGCCTGCAGATGACGAGACCGGCCGCTGCAAAATGGAGCGGTTCGGGCGCGCGTTCGGGCCGTTCGGGATCGCTGAGCCAGCCCGCTACATCGCCTGCCGCAACCGTATCGCCGAGCATGAAGGCGGGCGCGAAGAGGCCGCGGCCGGGTGAGCGCAGGAAATGCTCGCCGCCGACCGCGAGCAGCCGTGTCGCTGCACTGTCGGCCCCTGAAACGCTGTCCCTGAGGATGCCGATATGCGTGAGCGCGCGGCGCAGCCCGGCAGCGGCTATGGCAACCGTCTGGCGTGTGACGCCGCCGCTTCCGCCAAGTTCCGTTGCCATGGCGACGACGCCGAGATCCAGTGCCGTCGCGACGAGTGTCCCCTTGGCCTCGGGACGCTTCACCACGGCCGTCACCGGCGCGCCGAAGGCTGCCAGCAGATCCAGCACCCGGGCCGCCAAGGCTTTGTCCGCCGGCAGACGACCGAAGGCGCAGGGCAGATAGTCGAGCGTGCTGCCACCGCTGTGGAAATCCAGGAGATAATCCGCCTCAGGCAGGAGGAGGCGCGTGATGCCTTCGGCGATCTGGCTCGTGAGGGTGCCGTTCGCTTCTCCGGGGAACAGGCGCGCAAGATTGCCGCCGTCGATGGGGGAGGTGCGTCGGCCGGCGAGCGCCGCCGGCGGATTGGCGGTCGGCACGATGATGAGCCGGCCCTTGATGTCTTCAGACTTGAGATCGCGGGCGAGCGCACCGAGGACGATCGGTCCTTCATATTCATCGCCGTGGACGCCGCCTGTGCAGAGTACGGTCGGCCCGGGGCCGCCGTTGATGACGATCACCGGGATGACGATCTGGCCATAGGCGGAACGGTCGTGGGACCAAGGCAGGCGCAGCGCGCCGATGGTGCGTCCCGGCCCGTCTAGCGGGATGTCGAGCCGCGCTGGGCCAGGCTGTGGGACTTCCGACGCTGCGCTCACGCCGCCGCCTCCGGCGCGAGCGCTTCCGCATGGGTGAAGAGACCGGGTGTGCCGCCGGAATGCAGGAAGACGACGGAATGTTCCGGCTTGATCACGCCTGTCCGTGCCGCGGTGGCGAGGCCGGCCATGCCCTTGCCGGTATAGACGGGGTCGAGCACCAGGCCTTCCAATCGCCCGGCGAGGCGCACCGCCGCCAGGCTCGCCGGCGAGGGCTTGCCGTAACCCGGCGCGATCTCGCTGTCGATGATGTCGAAATCATCGTCCGTCAGCCGCGTGTCGATGCCGAGCAGTGTCGAGGCCTCATCCGCTGTGCCGCAAATCCATGCCTTGAGGCGGGGTGCCGGTTGCTGGGCACTGATGCCGAGGAGACGCGTGCGGCAACCGAGATGCTTGAAACCCAGCGCGAGGCCCGCCAGCGAGAGGCCGGAGCCGCAGACCGCCACCATGACGTCCGGAACCGCGCCACGCGCCGCAAAATCCCTGGTCAGCTCGGCCGCCCCCGACATCCAGCCGCAGACGCCGACAGCGGCGCTAACGCCCGTCAGCTGCACGATGAAGGGATTGCGGCCCTTGGCCGCGTAGTCGGCGGCGATGGCGTCGAGTTCGTTGGCGACGGTCCGGTCCCAGGGATCTGTCACGGCTGTGAAGGTAATGGTCGCGCCGAAGATGTCATCCAGCAGGAGATTGCCCACTCGCTCGGTCCCCATCGCGGCGCGAAGGTGCAAATGACAACCAAGCCCGAGCTTGGCGGCGGCTCCGGCGAGCGACCTGCAGAAATTGGATTGGCTGCCTGCTGTCGTGACCAGCATATCCGCGCCGGCGGCGAGCGCTTCCGCCAGAATGAAATCGAGCTGCCGCAGCTTGTTGCCGCCGAGCGCATAGCCGGCCATGTCCTCCCGCTTGATCGCGAGGCTCGCAATGCCGATCGCTCGGGCGAGCCTGGGGGCATCATCCAGCGGAGTCGGCAGGTGTGACAGAGTGAGGCGTTCAAGACCTGTGGTCGGGTCACGCTGCGTGGCGGGCATGGTCGTTTCCTGGATTGTTCTGATTGTCCCGGGCAAAGCCAAAGTGTCGGGTGCCGCCCGTCGGCTGGAGAGGCTCCTGCCCGGCGACACCTTCCCTATTCAGATCTCAGCCCCAGATTCCCTATGGCAAGCTCAAGCGGATCACGGAGCATACACCGCGACTGTCGCCTTCGCGAGGGATTTGTAGCTTTATTACGACGGTCGCGATGGTCGCAGATTTATCCGGAATTCTCGGCGAAGAGCCCTATAATTTATCGATGCGGTCGCAGAGAATTACCTGCTGTGTGATATTTCACCGATGTTTCAATACGAAGTGCCTGGTAATCTCGGGAATTTCACAATCGGGGGTTGAAACGCCGGTCTCTTTTTGAAAAATAACTCTAATGTATCGATTTGCGTTGTGATCACGGGGCCGTCCGTGCTGCTGAATCACCGGTCATTCACGGGTGTTTTTTGGAGAAAAATTACATGAATCCCGGCTCGACGTCCAAGCGGTCGCGAATCGGTGCAGGGCGCGCGTCGATGGGTGCAGCGGCCGGTGCGGTCCTGAGCGACGTGGAATGGTCTTGCAGGGATGACGACGGTGAATATGCAGTGGGACCAAGGTGAAGCCATGGCGTCGGATGCAACTGGTACCCCACACGACCGGCGCGCCGGCGTCAAGGAAGCCAGCGGATCGCTGATGCAGGACGCGTCACGTTTCCTGGACAAGATCGCGGCCCAACGGGCGCAATTGTCGCCGTCGGAGCGCAAGGTTGCCGATTTCGTTCTGGATCATCCCGAGCGGATTATTCGCATGTCGATCGCCGAACTGGCCGCGTCGGTCGGGGTGAGCCAACCGACCGTACTGCGCTTCGTGCGTTCACTTGGCCAGTCGCGCTTTCCCGATCTCAAGTTGCTCATCGGGCAGAGCATCGTCTCCGGCACACCCTATCTCCATAGCGAGGTCCGGACTCAGGACACGCTGGACGAGGTTGCGGACAAGATTTTCGATTCGAGTATTCATGTCCTCAACACGGTTCGCCAATCGCTCAATCGCGAGGCACTGATGCGAGCCGTGCAGACGATTGTTGCGGCGCGCCGCATCGATTGCTTCGGCGCCGGCGCGGCCAGCATTCTCGCCATCGAGGCGCAGCACAAGCTCATGCGTTTAGGGCTGCCCGTGATGGCCTATGTCGACACGCATTTGCAGCGCATGGCGGCCGCCACGCTCGGGCCGCGTGACGTGGTGCTGTGCTTTTCCTATACGGGCGAGATCCGCGACACGGTGAAGATGGCCACGAAAGCGAGGGAGGTTGGCGCCTGCGTCATCGGTCTCACCAAGCCTGGCACGGCGGTCGCCGCCGCGGCCGACATCCTGCTCGCGATCAACGCGCATGAGAATACGGAGGTCTACGCGCCGATGAGGTCGCGGATCGCCCATGCGGTGGTGCTGGACATCATCGTGACCGCCGTCGCCCTGCATTTCGGCGAGCCTTTGCTCAAGCGTCTGCGTGATGTGAAGGACAGCCTGGCCGATCTCCGCCTGCCGGCCGCGCATGGGCCAGCCGGCAAACAGGGGCTCGCTGGCAAAGCGCCGTCAGGCGGGCACGGCGGGTGACCCGGGAGGGCAGTGACGGAAGCTAGGGCCGCCTTCACTGCCGTTTTCCGCTCCGACGAGTTCTGTCCCAGCGGCCTAGGCTGGAAGCAGAGCGACATCAGGGGCTCTTCGCTGGAGCAACGAGGGGCGGGTCGATCCTGATCGGCTCCCACATGCTGATGAGCCGTGGCTCCTGCAGCAGATCCGGCAGCGCCGCGTGCCAGGCTGCGCGATATGGGCGGTTGAGTTGCACGTCGACCACGTCCTGGTGGTTTGCCCAGGTCTCGTACAGCATGAAATGATGGTCGTTGGCGGGGTCGCGGTGCAGCACCGCGTTCCTGAAGTTGTCCTCGCTGCGCATGGCATCCATGACACCGTTGACGAGAGCGAGGAAGCGGTCCCGTTCCGTTAGCTTGACGTCGAACTCGATGAGATAGGTCACGCTCATGATGAGGCTCCCACGGCATCCGGGGACAATGGCGCTGCCAACAAGGCAGCGCGTGTCGCGGCATCCGCTGGATAGAAGCATTCAAGGGTCGGTTCCGCCAGCGTCACGTCCGTCGCCGTCCCGAAGCAGACCCGCGCTGCCGCTGGTCGTTTCCATGAGGGGACTATAACGGAATGCCGCAGCTGGGATGATCACCTCGAGGGTCATCGCGGCGGGATCGTTCCAACCATCTCAGGAGTGACCGGCAGCCGCGACGTCGCAGACAATCCGAAGCGAGACAGTCGCGCGGAGCCTTAGAAACATTCCTAGCGGTGAAAAAGGTCTGGCTGGGGCGGGAGGATTCGAACCTCCGCATGGCGGAATCAAAATCCGCTGCCTTACCACTTGGCGACGCCCCAACGCGGTGCACGCTTCGTCACCCTCGGCGACGCAAGTCTTGCGAGCGGGGCGGACCATAATTCGCCGTTTGTGCGATGGCAATGGTCAACCCGTGGGCTTTACGCAGAAATCTTCCGCGCCTTTATTCCCCGGAGGTCACTCAGCCGGTGTCAGATGCCCGGACGGCGTGGCGCCCTTGGGGTGAGGATGATGCACATGGGCGTCGTCATGCTCCTCATGGGGTTTGTGGATGCGGCCAACCAGGCTGTAGACGGTGGGCACCACGAACAGGGTCAGCAGCGTGCCGAGGGTGAGGCCGCCGACAATGACGAGGCCGATCTGTTGGCGGCTCTCGGCGCCCGCGCCTTCCGCGAGCGCGAGCGGCACGGCGCCGAGCACCATGGCGCCGGTCGTCATCAGGATTGGCCGCAGGCGCAGCGTTGCCGCTTCGACCACAGCGGTGAGACGGGTCTTGCCGTTCTCCTGTTGCTGGTTGGCGAACTCGACGATGAGAATGCCGTGCTTGGTTATGAGGCCGACGAGGGTCACGAGGCCGATCTGCGAATACACGTTGAGCGTGCCGCCGGCGTAGTAAAGGGCGGCGAGAGCACCCGTCATCGACAACGGCACGGTCAGCAGGATGATCACGGGGTCGCGGAAGCTCTCAAACTGCGCGGCCAGGACGAGGTAGATGAAGCCAAGCGCCAGCACGAACACGACCGCGAGGCTCTGGCTCGACGAATGGAACTCCCGGCTCTGCCCACCGAAGTCGGTCTGCACCGCCGCGGGAAGAACCTCCTGCGCTGCCTTTTCCAGATAGGCAAGGCCGTCACCCAGTGCGTAGCCCGGTGCGAGGTTGGCTGAAATGGTGGCCGATCTCAGCTGGTTGAAGCGTCGAAGTTCCTTGGGCGCGACGGATTCGGACACTCTGACGATGTTGGACAGCTGCACCATTTGCCCGTTGGGCGCGCGCAGGAAGATGGTGGACAGCGTCGATGGCGAGGCGCGATCCTCCGCCGCCATTTGCACATAGACGTCGTACTGCTCGCCTTCCACCTCAAAACGGGTGACCTGGCGCCCGCCGAGTAGCGTTTCCAGCGTCCGGCCGATGACCGATACGTCGAGGCCGAGATCGGCCACCTTCGCGCGATCCAGCTCGATGCGGAACTCGGGCTTGTTCAGCTTGAGGTCCGATTCCAGATTGATAAACCCTGGATAGTCACCGACCCGCTTGAGGAAGGTGTCGACATAGCCCTGCAACTCCTCGTAGGTGCCGGAGGTCTGCAGGATGAATTCTATGGGACGGGACGACCCGCGCTGCCCAAGCGAAGCTGGATTGTTGGCGTAAGCTTGGACGCCGGGAATGCGCGCGAGCTTGGCGCGCATCGTCGCGGCAATTTCCTGCTGGCTGCGCTGGCGAGCATCCCAGTCCTTCAGGCGGCCGACGATCATGAAATCGGTGATTTCCGGGAAGCCCAGAATGACCAGGACCGACTGCATCTCCGGAACCTCACGGAGCATGTCCTCGATCTGGCGGGAATAGCGGCTCATATAGGCGAGGGTGGCGCCTTCGGGGCCGCTGCCGCGAATCATGACGACGCCGCGATCCTCGACCGGCGCAAGCTCCGCGCGGAGATGCGTGAAATAATAGCCGCTCATGCCGGCGACGCCGAGCGCCAGCAGGATGATGAGGAAGCGGACCTTGAGCGTGGCAACGAGCAAGCGGCGATAGCCGTTCTCGAAGGCATTGAAGCCACGCTCAAGCACCCTGAAGAGGAGGCCGGGATTGGGCTCGTGCCTGAGAATCTTCGAGCACATCATCGGCGTCAGCGTCAGCGCGACAAAGCCCGACACCAGAACCGCGCCGGCGAGTGTCAGCGCGAACTCCAGGAACAAGCGGCCCGTGCGGCCCGGCGAGAAGGCCACCGGTGCGTAGACCGCCACGAGCGTGAGCGTCATGGCGATGACGGCGAAGCCGATCTCCTTGATGCCCTTGATGGCCGCTGCCTTCGGCTTCATGCCATGCTCGACATGACGGTGGATGTTCTCGAGCACCACGATGGCGTCGTCCACCACGAGGCCGATCGCCAGCACCATGGCGAGCAGGGTCAGCGTGTTGATGCTGAATCCGAGCGCATACATCAGCGTAAAGGTCGCGATCAGTGAGATCGGGATCGTCACGATGGGAATGAGCGAGGCGCGGAATGAGCGCAGGAAGAACAGGATGACGAGAACGACGAGGACGATGGCCTCGAGAATGGTGTGAAAGACGCTCTGGATCGAGCGATCGATGAAGACGGCGTTGTCGTTGGCGATCTCGGCGGTCACGCCGTCGGGCAGCGACGCGCTGATGTCGGGCAGCACCGCCCTGAGCGCTTGCGACACATCGAGCGGGTTGGCGACCGCCTGCTTGATAATGCCGACGGTGACGCTCGTCTGGCCATTGTAGCGCCCATCTCGCCGCTGATCCGCCGCGCCGAGCTCGACGCGGGCGATGTCCTTCAGCTTGACCTGGTAGTTGCCGGACAGCTTGACGACGATATTCTCGAACTGTTGGGCATTCGTCAGGCCCGTGCGGGAGAGCACGGTGAATTCGCGGTCCCGGCTCTCGATGCGGCCGGACGGGAGCTCGACGTTTTGGGCGCGTAGCGCCGCCTCGATGTCCTGGACAGTCAGATTGTAGGCGGCCAGGCGTTCGCGATCGACCCAGATACGCATGGCATAACGCCGCTCTCCGAAGATGCTGACGTCCGCGACGCCGGTCAGGTTCTTCAGGCGGTTGGTGACATAGCGGTCGATATAGTCCGTCAACTCCAGCGCGTTCATGTTGGTGGCCATGAACGAGATGAAGATGATCGGCTGAGCGTCGGCTTCCACTTTCGCGATGACCGGCTCGTCGATTTCATCCGGCAGGCGCCGGCGTACGCGGCTGACGCGATCGCGTACATCGCTCGCGGCCACGTCGGCGTCGATCCCGAGACGGAAGCGAACAGTGATGCGGCTCGATTCCGAGCGGCTTGTGGATTCCAGAACGTCGATGCCGGCGATGCCCGCGATCGAGCCTTCGAGCACCTGCGTCACCTGGCTTTCCATGATGGTGGCCGAGGCGCCGGGATAAGTCGTGGTCACAGAAACCACGGGCTCGTCGATATTGGGATACTCGCGCACGGTCAGGCGCTGGTACGAGACCGCGCCGATCAGCACGATGATCAGGCTAAGCACTGTCGCGAAGACCGGCCGGCGGATGCAGAGCTCGGAAAAACCCATATCAGCCGTGCCTTTCGAAGGGGTCCGGAACGCGTCGGGCGTAGCCTGAAATCAATGCGGGACGGTAAAAGTCAGTGAAAATGCGCGGCTCGGGGGTCAGGTCTGCCGCAGCGAGCTGGCGACCACCTCCACGCGGACGCCGTCACGCAGCCGCGATTGTCCCGATGTCACCACCGGGGCATCGGCGATCAGGCCCTCGAGGACTTCGACCTCGCCGGCCTTGCGGCTGCCAAGGCGGACCTTGGTCTCCACGGCCTTGCCATCGACGATCTGGTAAATGAGCGAATCCTTGCCGCGCGGCACAACGGCTTCTTCCGGCACGAGCGAGACACTCTGGACGCTCTGGCCCTTGACGGTGATGCGGGCGAACAGTCCGGGCCGCAGGGTCAGATCCGGGTTTGGCAGGCGAGCGCGGATGGTGAGCGCGCGGCCATTCACGTCGACCATGGGGTCGATGGCATAGATGGTTCCGGTGAAGATGCGGCCCGGGAGGGCGTCGACCGTCAGCTCGATCGTCTGTCCCACGGAGACGCGCGACAGATAGATTTCGGGCACTTTGAAGTCGACCTTGAGGGCGTCGATCTTTTCCAGGTTGACGATGGCGGCGCCGGGGCTGAGATAGGCGCCCACGGAGACCTTGCGGATGCCGAGCACGCCGGGGAAAGGCGCCTGGATCGACAGCTTGTCGAAGCGTGCTTGAATGAGGGACAGGGTCGCCCGGGCCGTCGCGAGGCCGGCGAAAGCCTCGTCGTTGGCGCGCTGGGTGGCATTGCCGCCCTTCGCGAGGACATTTGTGCGCTTGTAGTTGGATTCCGCCAGATCGAGCCGCGCCTGCGCGTCATCGAGTTCGGCCTGCGTCAAGGAGCCGTCGAGCTTGACGAGTGCGGCTCCCGCATTGACCTGCTGGCCCTCCTTGAAAAGGATTTCGGCAACACGGCCCGCGATTTCCGACGAGACGATCACCGATTCATCGGATTGGAGCCCGCCGACGGCCAGAATATCGGATGTGGCTTCTCCGCGCCTTGGCCGAACAGCCTCAACCGGCATGGCCGCTGCCTGCTGCCGTACCGGCGCGGCGCTTTGGTCGCGCGCGCGCGCTTCGCCGAAGACGACTTCCTTCAGCCGTTTGACCTCGGCCGATATGTCCGTGCCGCCGCGGTCGAGCATGAAGGCGCCGGCAGAGGCCAGAGCGACAAGACCCACAACTGCCAAAACCGACTTTCGCATTCTCGTCTCATCCGCTGCGGAACGATCGTGATCGTCTAAGCAACTCGCGTGCCGATCAAGTTAACATTTGCTCATGTAACGCCAAAAGGGACGCTCGAACCATTATCCGGCATTTATTTGAGCTCCGCCATCACGTGTTTGATACCGCGGCGGCTGCTCCCTTCGGAGCAGCCCGGGCGCAACAGGTCGTGATGGTGGGTGAGGCCGGATCAGGCCGCCGGCGCGGTCCTTGACGACGCATAGACGTCCAGGATCTCGTCGACACCGCCCTCGGCGATGACGCGGCCTTCGCGCAGCATGATCGCCCGATTGCAATATTGCCGCAAAGCGTTGCCGTCATGTGACGCCAGCACGAGGATGCTGGCGTTGTTCATCATGTCCTCGGTGCGCTGCAACGCCTTGTCGGCGAAACCGGCGTCGCCGACGCTGATGAGTTCGTCCAGGAGCAGGATGTCCGGCTGCACGGCCGTCGAGATGGCAAAGGCGAGCCTGAGCGACATGCCGGTGGAATAGGTGCGCATGGGCAGGTCGATATAGCCGCCGAGCTCCGAGAAATCCGCGATCTCGCCGATGCGCGAGCGGGCCTCGGCGATGGACATGCCCACAATGACGCCACGCAGGATGATGTTTTCGGCGCCCGTGAGTTCCGGATCCATCCCCATGCTGATATCGAGCAACGAGGATACCCGGCCCTCGATGTCCACGGTTCCGTCCGATGGCTCGTAGGACCCGGAAAAGACCCGCAGCAAAGTCGACTTCCCGGCGCCGTTGTGGCCGATGAGGGCCAGGCGATCACCCGCCTTGAGGGACAGATTGATGTTGCGTAGCGCCTTTACGGTGACGACGTCGCCGTTCTCGCTTTCGATCTGGCCGCCGACACGCTTCAGGAGGCTCGACCGCAGCGATCGCCCGCGTGCGTTGTAGATCGGGAATTCCACGGAGGCATTGACGAGGTCGATCGACGGCATGGCCCTGTCCGGTCTCAAAAGCTTAAAGCCAATAGACGATGCGCGCCCGGAAGCGGGCGAACAGCGGCGCCGCGATGAGCATCAGCACGGCTATGACGACGAAGGCGCTCGCATAGGTCGCGAGGCCGGGTATGCGGCCGTGCAGCGGCTCGGCCACGATGCGCAGGAAGACAGCGAACGGGTTGAAGCCCACGATATACCAGGCAGCCGCGCCCATCTGGTCCACCCGCCACATCACCGGGGTCATGAAGAACGCAATCTGCAGCAGGTTCTGGATGATTTGAGGCAGATCGCGAAAGCGTGTCGACAGGATACCGATGATCATCGCGGAGAGGAACGCTGCCACCATCATCAGCACGAGGCCGGGAATCGCGAGCAGCATGGTCGGACTGGGCACGACCAGGAAGCAGGCCCAGACGATGGGAATAATGATGAGATTGTGGGCAAAGGCGATGAGGTTGCGCACGAGGATGCGCAGGATGAAGACGGTTTTCGGCATCGCCTCCTGGCGCAGATAGACCGAGGCCTGCACGAAGGCGAGCGTTGCTTCGTTGACGATGCCGGCAATCAGGGTCCACACGACCATATTGACGGCCAGGAACGGCAGATACTCACGAACGGGCTGGTTGAACAGGAAGGCGTAGACGATGCCGATGCCTGCGACAAAAATGCCCATGCTCAGCGTGATCCAAAACTGTCCGAATTTGGATCGTTTGTAACGCTGGCGGATGTCGCTGAAGCCGAGCAGCACCCAAACGTGCCAGGCGGCGATACCGCGCACGACATCGTTCAGCATAAGCCGCCAGTCGCGACGTGTCGGGCTCAAGGACATGGGTGGTTTCTCGGATTCGGGTCTCGACACAGAAAATCAGGCCGGTGGCGGAAGCTCCAACAAACCTAAGTCAGGTCATTGCTTCCGTCTCCGCTAGGCCCCGCGGCATGTAGGGGCAGAACGCTGGCGCCCGCCTTGCCGAGCCCGTTCCGCTGGGCAGCCGCAGAGGACGGAGGGCGCCGATGCGTCCGGCCAGCCTGTGCGGCTGTCTAACGAAGCCGGGGGTGAGGGTCAAGGCAACGGGCGCCTGCGACAAGCGAGGGAGGGGACAATGAAAAGTCGGATAGGGAGATGTCAGGGGGCAGGGCTCATGTTCACAAGACCGGTGATCAAATGGGCTTGTCAGGATGAGCCTGCCAGTGTTCTTAAGCGGCCTGCGGGTCGAGTGATCGATCATGAGGCGGTGGAAGCGCCGTGACGGGCAGCAAGGCGTGATGCGCCGGGATGATGGAGAGAGTGATGGTGAAAGCAGCCTCGTTGGCAGACAGACAAACGATCGCCCACCAGACCGCCCGCATGATGCTCGAGGTCAAGGCTATTCATTTCAACGCCGAGAAGCCATTCATCTTCACGTCCGGTTGGGCGAGCCCGGTCTATACCGACTGCCGCAAGCTGATTTCCTATCCGCGCCTGCGTGCCGGGTTGATGGATTTCGCCGCGACCACCATCCTGCGCGACATCGGCTATGAATCGATCGATTGTGTGGCGGGGGGCGAGACCGCCGGCATTCCCTTTGCCGCCTGGATCGCCGATCGGCTCATGCTGCCGATGCAGTACATCCGCAAGAAGCCGAAGGGCTTTGGCCGCAATGCCCAGATCGAGGGCGAGGTCGTGGAAGGCGCGCGGACGCTGCTGGTCGAGGATCTGGCGACCGACGGTCGCAGCAAGGTGACCTTCGCGGATGCCATCCGCAACGCCGGCCAGACCGTTGATCACTGCTTCGTACTCTTCTTCTACGATATATTCCCGACGGCTCGCGCTGATCTGAAGACCATCGGTCTCGACCTCCACGCGCTGGTGACCTGGTGGGATGTGCTTGAGGTGGCAAAGGCGAGCGGCCATTTCGATAGCGGCGTATTGGCCGAGGTGGAGGCCTTTCTCAATCAGCCGGCACCGTGGTCCGCCGCGCATGGCGGCATCTCCGAATTCGGCGGGCCGAAGAGCTGAATTCGGGCCAAACATGTGGGCGGCTTTGCGCAGGACTGATGCGCCAGGCTGAAAACGACACCCCAGGATAGCCCGTGCTGGCCATCCCGGGGCGGGCGTGAGCTCAGGATCCGGAGCCGACACGGTTCGTGGGCGGCCATAAGCCTTTGAAAAAGGCGTCTTGTGTTGAAACGGGCAAGGGCCTGATCCCGGACAGCGGCCACACCACGTCTGGGACGCCATCGCGATTCCCGCGTTCTAAGCCCGTTAGACGTGCTGGATGGCGGTCGGCCGTGGCCGCGCCCGTGGCGCGCGCCTCTGTTGCGTTGTGTTGGTCTTGCCAGTCAGGTCAGTTCCGGCTGCCACCGTACGGCCGGCGTGCTTACGGCCAGAAGAAGATCAATCAGGCGCCGGACCCGGCGGGTCGGCGATGAGCCAAGTGTTGCCTGGCTCGCCCGTTCGTCCAGGCGCGCCATGGCCTCGACGAGTTCGGCCGCGCTTGCGCCGGTTCCGATCATTTCAGTGGCAATCATATCGTCTACCGTGCCAACGAGCGCGTCGATGTCACGTCGTGATATGCCAGTCATTCAACTTCTCCCGCGCTTTCTCCATGGCGTAGAACGTTTTGCATGACAAGTGTTACGATGGTCCTAGGAGGCATAGGTATCACATCTACTTATTTTCTTATAAATATTATAGAATGATGTCATAAAACCTTATTATTCAAGCCTGTTTACGATGTTGCGAATGTCAGAATCGCGATCATGATTCGTGCCTCATCATACAGATTTCGGGATGTTATTCTAATCATGCGACGCGAATGCCTGTTCGCGGCTGTGGGCCATGCGCACCGCCGGGCGGATGAAGACGCTGAAAATGCTCGCATAAGGGGGCGTCGCCCACTATCTTGCCAGGAGCGGTCCGCGACCGACCGATCATGAGGATCCTTTTCGCCATGGCCTTGTCCGAACCCGTCAGCGGGCCCACCGAAACGCCTTCCGATAGCCGTCGGCTGATTGTCGGGCTGTCGGCGGCGGCGGCTGTGCTGGCGCTTTTCGCGGGAGCGATGTTGTGGGCGAGCCAGGGTGACGCTGTTTTCGTCGCCTGGCTGACGGCAGCGGTGGCCGGCTGTTTTTGAGCGTGCGCGCGCGGTGCGCGCATTTTAGATCCGGCTTCAACCGCAAATCGCATCAATGACGTTTTCGCGAGGCGACCATCTGCCGCCTTCTCCTGCCGGGCCGGGGCCGGGTATAGCGATGCTGCCGGCGCCTCCTGCCCGCCTGAGGGCTTGGTCGAGGAGAGCTTGGTTCCGGAGCATTGGCATCGCCTGCAGGTGGCGTAACGGGAGCAACGCATATGAATCGTGACCGCGTCCGGCGTCTGGCGCTCCCTCTCGCGGCGTTCCTCTTCAGTCTCGTCGTGCTCGGCATCGCGATCGTCTCGCTGGTTGATTTTCGCCGTGAGGAACCGGTCATATCGTCCGTCGGAGGGCCATTCACCCTGACCGCGCAGGACGGGCGCACCGTCACGAACAAGGACTTCCTCGGCGCGCCGTTCCTGGTGTTCTTCGGTTTCACCCACTGCCCCGATGTCTGTCCGACGACACTGTTCGAGGCCTCCGAGCTGCTGCGGGCCGCGGGGCCACAGGGCGACAAGCTGCGCGTCCTGTTCGTCACGGTCGATCCCGAGCGGGACACGCCCGAGGTGCTGAAAAGCTATCTCGGCGCATTCGACCCGCGCATCGTCGGGCTGTCCGGTTCGCCTGAGACAATCGCGGCGGTTCTCAAGTCCTACAAGGTCTATGCGCGCAAGGTGCCCACCAGCGACGGATACACCATGGATCATACGGCCATGGTGTATCTGATGGATGCCAAGGGGCGCTTTGTGAACGGCTTCGATCTCAAGCGCGCACCGGACGTCGCGGCGAAGGATCTTCTGGGCTACCTGTAATCTGGAGGCTGCGACGTCGGGCGGATAGCCCGTGCTCCGTCTTGTTCCAGTTGAAGGGGGAGGTGATGAGACCGACGAGGCCGCGCCACGAGGCCACCGACACCAGGACGTAATAAAAGGGCAGCAGCGGCACGTAGGCCATCAACCTCCATGGGCCCCGCCGGGCTATTCCGATGATCGGCGGCAGCAGCATCGAAACGAGGCCTGCCGTGAAGACGACGAGCGCCAGCGCCGCAAGACCGGCGTCCGCTATCGAGGACGCCGCTATGGTGCCGCCATTCAGGACGAACCTGGTCAGCACGATAAGGGCGAGTGTCGCGAATAGCGGGTAGGCCAATGCGGTTGCGACCGTGCCGAAGGCCATGGTCACAACGCCGAGCGAACCGGCTCCGCCAAGCGTCCTGGCGGTGTTGAGCGGGGCCCGGCTATGGGTGATGCAGACCTGCATCCAGCCTTTCATCCAGCGTGCCCGCTGGCGCATCCAGGCTCCAAGGTGCATGGGAGCCTCCTCCAGGGTCGCCGATGGAAGGTCGGCGACGTCGTAGCCTCGACACGCGAGCCGTACGCCAAGGTCCGCATCTTCGGTCACGTTCCAGGCATCCCAGCCCTTGATGTCACGCAGCACCTCAGTCCGGAAGTGGTTGGAGGTGCCACCAAGCGGGACCGGCAGACCGTAGCTGGCGAGGCCGGGATTGATGACGTCGAACAGCGCCATGTATTCGATGGCGAACAGGGAGGCGAGCAGGCCGTCCCTGAAATTGTCGATGACGAGACGCGCCTGGAGGCAGGCCACGGAATGGGGCATCCGCGCAAAAGTCGCCACGGCCAGGCGTAGCTGGTCGCGATCCGGCACATCCTCAGCGTCGTAGACGACGACAAATTCTCCGCGCGCCAGCGGCAGCGCGACGTTCAGCGCCCTTGGCTTCGTGCGTGGCTGCCCCGCGGGCGCGACGATGACCTCGATGAAGTTCTGCATCTCCATGGCCCGCACGGCGGCGCGCATGGGCTCGTCGTCCTCTTCCAGCACAAGCTTGATATCGAGCTTGGCCGCTGGATAGTCGAGATTCTGCAGAGCGCCGACGATCTGGCCAAGCACGCGCGTCTCTCGAAACAGCGGCACGATGATGGTGTAGGTCGGCAAGTGTTCGTCGCGGTGCTGTTCACCGCTCCATGCGAGTGAAGGCTTGCGCCGCGGGCGGACCGGCACCCGCTCGAGGCAGCAGGCCAGCCTGACCGTTATCATGGCCAGGAAGATGAGGCTGATGAGACCGACGATGACCTGCTGGACTGTGAGCGGCGCCAGCGTCGCCATGAAGCTCGCCGCGCCCACGGCGGTGGCGGCGGAGACGATTTGTGCCCTCGTCGCGCCGTCACGCGCGGAAAGGGCAGGGTCCTCATCCGGCAACTCGTGGGCCGCCCGGCGCGCGATGCGGGGGGGCGGATGCCGCCATGACGCGCTCGGCCAGGCGCCGCGGCGCAATCAATGCCACGCCCTGCCTGGCGAGCCTGGGCCCACGCAGGAGCAACTCCTGGACGGCGATGCCGCGTGGTGCCATTGCGAAGGCGAGGTGGCGCCGATTCGGTTGCAGCGCCACGATGCCCGCGCGAATTCCCAGGTCGTAGGGTGCGTGCGGGCTGATGGCTATATCCGCAGGCAGGAGCGGCACGCCTGTTTCCGCGGCCAGGGCGCGGTAGAAGGCGTCCTCGTCGATGAAGCCCAAGGCCAGCAGGGCCTCGGACGGTGTGACACCCCACAGGAGTGCATAGCGCTTGGCTTTAATGAGTTGCGGAACGGTCACCCCATGCGCCGCCAGAAAGGCGATTTCAGGTGGCAAGGGCTCATCATCGCCCTGCGGTGACCACCGATAACGCAACAACCAGCCTTCCCCGCTGGCATTGCTGCCCGGATGCATAGTTTCCCCCCCAAATTGTCCCCGGGGCGCATTGTGCTAGAAGTTTCGCAATGATTGCGAGTCAAATTCGACTCATTCCATGGTCGAATAGACGCTGGCCATCCGATTCCTGGATCAGAATGAAGCCCTCGCCTTCCCGTATTGTCCGGATCGTTCGGGCGCTTTGGCCGCGATCGGCGATTGCAGCCGTCATCGCGGTCTCCCTCGTCTTGGCCGCAGGCGCGGGTGCGTCTTTCGCTCAGGACGGGCGGCCGCGCGCGGCCTCGGACGAGGTTGCGGTGCCGAATTTCTGGAATCGGCAGAATGTTCCGAACAAGCCGGATCTGACTGGCCTGCGGGTCATCCGCTTTCTCACGGATGATTTGTATCCCCCCTTGCATTTCGCGGATGCGGAAGGGCTGCCGACGGGCTTTTCGGTGGATCTGGCGCGTGCCGTCTGCGATGTGTTGCAGGTTGCCTGCACCATCCAGGTGCGGCGTTTCGATACGCTGCTCGACTCGCTCGCTGAAAGTCGCGGTGATGCCATCGCGGCTGCCATCCCCATTCGGGAGGAGCTTCGCCAGCGCTTCTCGGTGACTTCGCCCTATTACAGGACTCCCGCTCGTTTCGTGGCGCGGTCGGGCGGCGATCTGCCGGAACCCACGGCGGAAACGATCGTCGGGCGCACGGTCGGTGTCGTGCAGCAATCTGCCCATCGCGCCTATCTCAAGGCGGCCTTCCCGGGTGCGAAAGTCGAGACCTTCATCAACCTCGGCCTGGCGCAGGACGCTCTGCGTGACGGCAAGGTGGACTATGTCTTTGCCGATGGGCTGAGCATGGCGCTCTGGCTGAACGGGAGCGATGCCGCGGGTTGCTGCCGTTTCATCGGCGGGCCCTATACCGAGAGCCGGTATTTTGGTGAGGGGGTGGGGTTCATTACCCGGCGAGACGATCCCATCCTGCGCCAGGCGCTCGACTACGGCCTGCAGAAGGTATGGGAGGATGGTACCTATGCGGAACTTTACTTGCGGTACTTTCCAGTGAGCTTCTACTGAGGCTTGCACGACGGATCCCCGGAGTGCCAAGGGGAGGCCGCCCATGGGCGCGCTCTTGCATCTAACGCGCTATCCTCTTGTTCGGGCAACGCATTTCACCAGAAACCGCGTGCACTTTAGCCATCGATGTTCTAGTGTCCGCCGCGTTTGCTACAGATTGGCCCCTGTTGAGCTTCTGGTGGCAGACCCTTTCGACACCCTGAAAACCTGAAAGTTTGAGTTCATGACGACCCCCCTCGCGCTCGATCGCGGCGTTATCGATGCGGCCCACGCATCGCAGGCCTGGCCTTTTGAAGAGGCCCGCAAGCTCGTTGCACGCCTGGAACGCTCGGGGAAAAAATCGGTGCTGTTCGAGACCGGCTACGGCCCCTCGGGCTTGCCGCATATCGGCACCTTTGGCGAGGTGGCGCGCACCTCGATGGTGCGCCATGCCTTCCGCGTGTTGACCGAGGACAAGATTCCCACGCGCCTCGTGGCCTTTTCCGACGACATGGACGGCCTGCGCAAGGTTCCCGACAATATCCCGAACAGGGAGCAGACGGCTGCCTATCTCGGCAAGCCGTTGACGCAGGTGCCGGACCCGTTCGGCACGCATCCGAGCTTCGGGCAGCATAACAACGCGCGGCTGCGCGCCTTTCTCGATGCTTTCGGTTTCGAGTATTCCTTCCAGTCGGCGACCGAGACGTACAAGGCCGGCGTTTTCGATGCCACGCTCAAGCTGGTGCTGGAGCGCTACGACGCGATCATGGCCATCATGCTGCCGAGCCTCCGGGCTGAACGGGCGCAGAGCTATTCGCCCTTCCTGCCCATCCATCCGAAGACAGGCATCGTCATGCAGGTGCCCCTCGACGAGATAAGGGCGGATGCCGGCACCGTCGTGTGGCGCGATCCGGAGACCGGCGAGCGGTTCGAGACGCCGGTCACGGGCGGCCATGTCAAGCTGCAGTGGAAGCCGGACTGGGCGATGCGCTGGGTGGCGCTCGGCGTTGACTATGAAATGGCCGGCAAGGACCTGATCGATTCCGTCAAGCTGTCGGGCCAGATCGCGCGCGCGCTCGGCGCGGTGCCGCCGGATGGCTTCAACTACGAGCTTTTCCTGGACGAGAAGGGCCAGAAGATCTCGAAGTCCAAGGGCAATGGCCTCACCATCGAGGATTGGCTGTCCTACGGCATGCCGGAGAGCCTTGCGCTCTTCATGTATTCCAAGCCGCGTGAGGCCAAGCGGCTCTATTTCGACGTCATCCCGCGGCAGGTCGACGAATATGCGGCCCATCTCGCCGCCTATCAGAAGCAGACGGAGCCGCAGCGGCTGTCGAACCCGGTCTGGCATATCCACGCCGGAAACCCACCGGAGCCGGAGACCATCGCCGCCGCCGGGGACAACACCGGGCGCAGCCAGCTCTCCTTCGCACTGCTCCTGAATATCGTCGCGGTGGCCAATGCCGAGAGCAAGGACATGCTCTGGGGCTATATCCGCCGCTATGCGCCGGGTGTCGGCCCGGAGACGCATCCGCGGCTCGATGCGCTCGTCGGCTACGCCATCCGGTATTTCCAGGACTTCGTGAAGCCGGCGAAGACCTATCGCATGCCGGACGACGGGGAGAGGGAGGCGCTTGAGGCCCTCTCGGCGGCGCTTTCGACGCTTCCTGCGGATGCATCAGCCGAGAAGATCCAGGAAGTTCTCTATGATGTGGCCCGGCCGATCCCGCGCTATCAGGACTTCAAGGCCAAGAACGCGACGCCGGAACGGCCCGGCGTGTCCAACGCCTGGTTCAACACGATCTACCAGATCCTGCTGGGCGAGGAGCGCGGGCCGCGCTTCGGCTCCTTCGTGGCCGTCTACGGCATTCCGGAAACCCGCGCGCTCATCGGCAAGGCGCTGAACGGCGATCTCATCGCCGAGCATCAGGCCTTCCTGGCCGCCCGTGGAGCCGCCTGAGGACAGAGGAGGCGAACGGCGGCCGTGAAAGGCGCGCCGCTTGCCTCTGATTTGCGTTTACTGGCTCGCCCACATGACGCGGGCCATCCACGAGACATCCGCCAGCGACAGCACGCGGTCGGCATGGTCGGGGTTGAGGGAGCGCAACTCGACGGTCTTCACCGTGTGGCGCTTGAGCTCCTTTACCATCACCTCGCCCTCGGTGGTGCGCACCACCACCCGGTCGCCCCGGCGCGGCGCCGCTGTGGGCGAAACGATGATGACATCGCCGTCGCGATAGAGCGGCAGCATGGATTCGCCGGAAATCTCCAGCGCATAAAACCGATCGTCGCCCATGTCCGGGAAGGCAACTTCGTCCCAGCCGGTGCCGACGGGAAAGCCACCGTCGTCGAAATAGCCGCCATGGCCGGCCTGCGCGAAGCCGATGAGCGGCAAACCGCGCGGCGCGCGGCGGCCGCCGCGCTCAAGGCTCGCCATGAATTCGTCGAGGGACGCGCCCGTCGCTTCCAGGATTTTGGCGATCGACTCCGTGGATGGCCAGCGCAGGCGGCCATCGGGACCGATGCGTTTGGACCGGTTGAAGGATGTGGGATCAAGC
The DNA here is from genome assembly GCA_930633525.1 of Hyphomicrobiales bacterium. NCBI lineage: Bacteria > Pseudomonadati > Pseudomonadota > Alphaproteobacteria > Hyphomicrobiales > Hyphomicrobiales bacterium. Next base: position 4,214,141 of record CAKNFP010000001.1, on the reverse strand, counting down.
CCGGCCTTGCGGGCAAGACCGGAAGGCGAGAGGCTATAACGCGCCGCGAGCCCGTCGACGGCTGACCAGATTTGATCATGCGAGAGCATCGAAACGGCTTTCATGGATGGCTAGGATAATTCCCTCATTATAGGATAATATGCCTTTTTGCAAGGAGGGATTGAAGCACGTGCTCGGCTCGCGCCAGCGCTTTGGCGAAGGCTTGTTTTCCTCTCGGTGGACCCCACCCCTTACCCCTCCCCGCAAAGGGGGAGGGCGAGGCAGCGTCGAGCCTTTACCTCAAACCTCGTGTATCGGAACGCTTTGGGGCGTCAACGCGCTGTCCAGAAATCGCAACGTGGAATACTCCCCTCCCCCTTGCGGGGAGGGGTAAGGGGTGGGGGACACGCGCCGCTATGAGTGTTCCGGCCCTCATCAGTCAGCCTGTCATCGCAGCCGCCCATTGCATTGACAGGTTGATCTCCGGCGGCGCCTGCCCTACCCACCTGATAAGGAGGCGAAGCCAGTGTCCACCATCGACAAAACCCGCATCTACAAGATCTGTCCGGAGGCGTTATGGCGTGAGGCCGAACGGGATGGCGTCTTCGCGGGTGCGCCGGTGGACCATGCGGATGGCTTCATCCACTTCTCGACGGCCGCGCAGGTCCGCGAGACGGCGCGCCGTCACTTCGCCGCTCAACAGAACCTCCTGCTGGTCGCCATTGATCCGGCCCCGCTTGGCGCTCAACTGCGTTTCGAGCCGTCCCGCGGGGGCGATCTCTTCCCGCATCTTTATGCGCCGCTGCCGTTGTCCGCCGTCTGCCGCGTTGATCCGCTGCCGCTTGGTCCCGATGGCGCCCATGTCTTTCCGGAAGAAATCCCATGATGTCGATGCTCGCCGCCCTCGCACGGCCTTTTCTCGCGCAGCTTGACGCGGAGACGGCGCATCGCCTGACCATTCGCGCCCTGGCCGCCCTGCCGCCGGCGACTCCCCCACGGAGCGACCCGAAACTCAGGGTTGAGGCTTTCGGGCTGAGTTTTCCCAACCCTGTCGGCCTTGCCGCCGGCTTCGACAAGAATGCCGAGGTGCCGGATGCGATGCTCGGCTTTGGCTTCGGTTTTGTCGAAGCGGGCACGCTGACCCCGCGGCCGCAGGAGGGCAATCCGCGTCCGCGCGTTTTCCGCCTGCCGGCCGACCAGGGCGTCATCAACAGGCTTGGCTTCAACAACGGGGGCCATGCCGCGGCTGAGGCCCGGCTCAAGGCGCGGCGCGGCCGGGCGAACCCGTCCGCCATCCTCGGCATCAATATCGGCGCCAACAAGGATTCAGCCGATCGCGCGGCCGACTACGTGGCCGGAGTAAAGGTTTTCGCGCCCTATGCGAGCTACTTCACCGTCAATATCTCCTCGCCGAACACGCCGGGGCTACGTGACCTGCAGCAGGCGGCGGCCCTTGATGATCTCCTCGCCCGCGTGATCGAGGCGCGCGACGGCGCCAGTGGCCCGCGTCGTCCGGTCGTCCTCAAGATCGCGCCGGATGTCACCTTGGCCGAGCTCGACGATATCGTCCGGGTGGCGCGCGCCCGCGCCATCGACGGCATGATCGTCGGCAACACCACGATCAGCCGGCCCGCGACGCTGCGGGATTCCCGCGTGACGGAGGCGGGCGGCCTGTCCGGCCAGCCGCTGTTTCCGCTCGCGACGCGCATGCTGGCCGAAACCTTCCTGCGTGTTGAAGGCGCTTTCCCGTTGATCGCGGCGGGCGGCATTTCATCCGCCGAGACCGCCTGGCAGAAGATCCGCGCGGGAGCCACCTTGATGCAGCTCTACAGCGCGTTGGTCTATCACGGTCCCGAGCTGGTGGGCGTCATCAAGCAGGGGCTCGTCGCCAAGCTCGCGACTGAGGGCGGCACGCTGGCCGATCATGTCGGCCGCGATGCCGGCACGTGGACGCGCGAGATCTGACTGCCGAAGGCCTATCGTCCCTTGCTGGTCACGCGGAGCAGGAGCCAGATCGGCACGACGACGATGGCGCCGTAGACGAGCCATTGTCCGACTTCCATCAGCGTTTCCAGGCCTCGGCCGAAGATGCGATCGATGAACCTGACGATGCCTTCAACCAGGCTGAAGGGCGTGATCCCGAGGAAGGCCATGAGCGCGCCGACCAGGACCGACAGGAAGACCAGCCGCACCAGAACCGCTCCCGGCGAACCGCCGAGAAAACGCTGCAGTGAACCATTGGCCATACGCATGCTCCTGTTGCCGATACCGCCCGCTGGACGACGATCGCTCATTGATGTTTCATCGCAGGCCCGTCCATTGAGCGCAACCGGTCTGTCGCATGCTTGATCCCGCCCTGTTCGATCCTGCCGCCATCGATCCCGAGACGGCGGCGCTCAATGCCACCATCATCGCCAATGCCGACAGGGCCCCCGACCAGTGGAGCCTGCCGCCGGCCGTCATTCGCGACATGCGCGCCAAGGGCGTCGGGGCTTTCCCGCTGGCGCCGAAGAGCCCACGCGCCGAGACCGTGACAATCCCGGGACCGGGTGGGCCGATCGTGCTCCGGATCATCGCGCCGCCGCAGCCGCGCGGCGTCTACTTCCATATCCATGGCGGTGGCTGGACCTTCGGCGGAGCAGACCTGCAGGATGGCCGTCTCGAGCGCTGGGTCGAGACGGCGGGACTAGCCTGTGTTTCCGTGGAGTACCGGCTCGCGCCGGAAAATCCCTACCCGGCGGCGCCCGATGATTGCGAAGCGGCGGCGCTCTGGCTCGTGCGGGAGGCGAGGCGCCGCTTCGGGACGGAGCGTCTGTTCATCGGCGGCGAATCGGCTGGCGCGCATCTGGCAGCCGTGACCTTGCTGCGCCTGCGCGACCGGCACCAGCTCACGCCCTTCCGCGCCGCCAATCTGGTGGCGGGCCCCTTCGATCTCGGCATGACGCCGAGCGCCCGCCAGTTCGGCGAGGAGAAACTGATTCTGCGGACGCTCGACATCCACCTTTTCGTGCAGAACTTCTTGCGCAATGGCGGAGATTTGCGCGACCCCGACATTTCACCGCTCTATGGCGATCTCCGCGGCCTGCCCCCCGCGATCTTCACCATCGGCACCCGGGATGCGTTGCTCGACGACAGCCTGTTCATGAGCGCACGCTGGACGGCGGCGGGCAACCGCGCCGAACTCGCGGTCTATCCCGGCGGGTGTCATGTCTTCATCGGCTTTCCAACGGCCCTGACCGAAAGGGCGCTTAACCGCAGCGAAGCCTTTCTGGCGGAGTTTTAGGCCTTCTGCCCAGGGCCAATGGGAAGGCCCTTCGAGGCCGCCTCAGGCCGCCGTCCCAGTCCCGGTGACCCTGCCGGCAAGAATGACCGCCTGCGTACGGCTCTCGACGCCCAGCTTCTGCAGGATCGCTGAGACATGGGCCTTCACCGTGGCCTCGGAGACGCTGAGCTCATAGGCGATCTGCTTGTTGAGCAGGCCTTCCGTCAGCATCATGAGCACACGCAACTGTTGCGGCGTGAGGCGCGACAGGCGCTTGGCGGCGTCGCCCACCGCAGCATCGCCAGCCGTTGAAAGGTCGATGTCGGGTGGGACCCAAGTGTTTCCAGCCAGCACGGACCGCACGGCCTCGCCGATGCTCGCGACGCCGAGGGACTTCGGGATGAAGCCGGAGGCGCCGCAGTCCATGCAACTGCGAATCACGGTGCGATCGTCATTGCCGGACACGATGACGACCGGAGTGCCGGGATACTGGGCGCGAAGATACATCAGGCCGGACAGGCGCTGGGCGCCAGGAATGGCGAGATCAAGCAAGACGAGATCGACGTCGCCTTTTTCCGCCAGAACCGCAACCGCGTCATCGAAAGTGCCGACATCGATCACCGTCGCCTGGGGCATGAGCGTCGTAATGGTTTGCTGCAAGGCCCCGCGATAAAGCGGGTGGTCATCTGCGATGACGATCTGCACAGATGGCTGATCGTTCAATGAATGGGCCTCCCGAATTTTGCCACATTGTTTCGCGTTGCGCCCTGCGGCGCAAGAGTTACTCTAAAAAAACCAGAAAATTGGGATAATTTGGCGATCCTTGATCAGATAGGACAGTGTCCTTGCCCTAATCTTTGCCTCGGAGCAAGGCTTCAAGGAATTCGATTCGGTCCGCCTCCCGTGGCGGCTTGTCCCAGCGGATGCGGCTTATGCGCGGAAAGCGCATGGCGATGCCTGATTTATGCCGCGGTGACGACTGCAGGCCTTCGAAGGCGACCTCCAAGACCAGACCGCTGTCGCGCGCATGCACGACCTCGCGGACAGGCCCGAACCGGTTGACCGTGGACTGCCGCACGAAGCGGTCGAGCCTGGCGAGTTCCTCGTCGGTGAAGCCGAAGTAGGCCTTGCCGACCGGCACCAGCTCTTCCTCGCCTTCCGGCCCGCGCCACACCCCGAAGGTGTAGTCCGAATACAGCGATGAGCGCTTGCCGTGACCCCGCTGGGCATACATCAGCACGGCGTCGACCGTGTGAGGATCGCGCTTCCACTTGAACCATGGACCCTTGGGGCGGCCGGGGACATAGGTGCTGTCATGGCGCTTCAGCATCAAGCCTTCGATGGCCGCGGCATCCGCCCCGCCGCCGGCGGAGGCCGGATCGGTCCGCGCGGCGGCCAGGGCGTCCCAGTTGGCCGCTGCGACGAGAGGCGACAGATCGATGCGCGTGCCGGCGAGGCTGTCCACGAAACGCTCGAGCCGCTGGCGTCTCTCCCTGAAGGGGAGGGCGCGCAGGTCCTCGCCGGCTTGCGCCAGGAGGTCATAGGCCCGGATATGGGCGGGATATTCCGCCATCAGCTTCGGCGTGACCGATTTGCGGTTGAGCCGCTGCTGCAACACGTTGAAGCTCTGAACGAGCCCGCCCCGCATGATGAGCAGTTCGCCGTCGATGGCGCCGTCGAACGCCGGATCGACAAGGATCGCCTCGATGAGATCGGGAAAGCCACCGGAGATATCCTCGCCGGTGCGTGTATAGAGCCGCACCTGGCGGCGCCCTTCACGTTGGCTCCGGCTGCTGCCCGCGACGGCCTGGATGCGGATGCCGTCCCATTTCCACTCGGCGGAGAAATCGGCGGGATCGAGCTTGGCGATGTCCACTTCCTCGAGGGCATGCGCCAGCATCGGCGGGCGAAAGGGTATCGCCGACAAGCCTTCCGGCTTATCGCCACGTCCCTCGACCCAGGCGAACAAGGGCTCGTAGGGCGCCTCCAGCCCGTGCCAGACCTCCTCGATGGCGTCCGCATCGAGAGCGCCGAGTTCCGCCACGGCCGTCTTGGCGAGCCGCGCCGACACGCCGACGCGCAGACCGCCGGTGATGAGCTTGAGCAGGGCCCAGCGTCCGGTCTCGTCGAGGCCATCGAGCCAGCCGGCGACGAGGGGCGGCAGATCGGGCTTCAGCGTTGCCGTGAGGGCCTCGACGACTTCGGTCAATGTGGGCGCCGGCGGATGATTGTGGCCCGGCGTGGGGAGGCCTCGAGATCCCTCCCCTCGAGGCGAGGGTCCTGCGCGTAGCGGAGGGGGCGGGATCCGTGTCGCCTGAGTGACCTCTCCCGTCTCCGCGCCTTGTGCGGATCCACCCTCCCCATGAGGGGAGGGATCTGGGCGGCCAGCGGGGAGAGTGGGCCCTGGCCACATCAGGGCGACGGTTTCCGAGAGATCCCCGACATAATCGTAGGAAAGGGCGAACAGCACGGGGTCGGTGCGCTCGGCGATCAGGGCACGAATGACGCCGGACTTTGCATTGGCAAAGGAGAGCGCCCCGGTCAGCGCCGCGAGCGCGAAGCCGCGTTCAGGGTCCGGCGTCTCACGAAAATAGGCGCTCATCAACCTGAGCTTGGCATTGCGGCGTGGCTCATAGGAGAGGCGGTCGAGCAGCTCTGCAAAGCGGTTCATGGCGTTTCGCTCTCCGCTGCCGCCTGGCTCGCCACCGGCGCCTCGCTCTCGGCCGCGGCAGCCTCCTCGTCGTCGCCATAGCCCAGCATATGCAGGGGCTTGGCCTTGAGGCCGCGGCGTGTGCACCAGTGGACGAGGGCGTCGGCCTCGCCGTGTGTCACCCAGATCTCGGAGGCGCCCGTCTCGCAGATCGTGGTGCAGAGGTCCTCCCAATCGGCATGGTCGGAGACGACCAGTGGCAGCTCGACGCCGCGCTGGCGGGCCCGCGCCCGCACCCGCATCCAGCCCGAAGCAAAGGCGGTGACGGGATCGGCGAAGCGACGCGACCAGATCTCCTGTGTCGCGCTCGGCGGACAGAGAATGATCGAGCCCGCGAAGGTGCCGCGGCTAGCGTCCTTGCCCGTCGGCACCTTGCGGATATCACCCAGGGGCACCCCCAGGGTCTCATAGAGGGCCATCAGCCGTTCCATGGCCCCGTGGATATAGATGGGCGCCTCATGTCCCGCCTCGCGTAGAAGGGCGACGAGCCGTTGCGCCTTGCCTAGCGAATAGGCGCCGACGAGATGGCTGCGCTCCGGAAACAGGGCGACGGAATCGAGCAGTTTCGCTACCTCGTCACGTGCCGGTGGATGGCGGAACACGGGCAACCCGAAGGTCGCCTCGGTGATGAAGACATCGCAGGCGATCGGCTGAAAGGGGATGCAGGTCGGGTCCGGCTCGCGCTTGTAATCGCCAGAATTGACGATGCGGCAACCGCCCGCCTCGATCAGGATCTGAGCGGAGCCGAGCACATGGCCCGCCGGGTAGAAGGTGACCGTGACGTCACCGAGGCGCACGGGTTCGCCGAGCACGACCGCCTGTCGCGTGGCACAGAAGCCCTCGCCGCATCTGACCGCCATGATGGCGAGCGTTTCCGACGTGGCGAGGACAGTCCCATGGCCGGGCCGGGCATGGTCGGAATGGCCATGGGTGATCAAGGCCCGCGGCACCGGCCGGAGCGGGTCGATGTGGAAGTCGCCGGGTGGACAGTAAAGCCCGGCGGGCGTGAGGGTGAGAATGTCGGTTGGACGCATGCTCCCTAAAAGATAAGTCTTTCTGCGGCCTTGCACAGGGGGCCGGTTCATTGTCCCAGGCGTGGGGCGAGAGGCGCTTTGGAAAGACGGCCATGGCTTCCCTTCCCGGCGCTTCGCGCCGCCGGGAATGACATGAGGGAACTGCTGCCCTTCACCTCGCCCCAGCGGGGAGAGGTCGCGCCGCAGGCGCGGGTGAGGGGGACGCCCTGCTGTCAACGATCGCCCCCTCACCCCAGCCCTCTCCCCGCCGGGGAGAGGGAGAGCCGCGCTAGTCCCGACGGGGATGAAGATGCTTCTCCAAATCCGCGTACACTTTTCGGCGCAATGCACTAGATTGGGTCCGTGCCCGATGCGCCGCCCATATTCCCTTTGCCGGAGCCTTTTGCCGGCTGGTTCGCCGCGCGGGGCTGGACACCGCGCGTCCACCAGCTCGAACTTCTGGCCAAGGCCGAGGCCGGCCGCTCGGCGCTGCTTGTCGCGCCGACAGGCGCCGGCAAGACGCTGGCCGGCTTTCTGCCGAGCCTCGTCGAGCTCACCGCGCGCGGTACGCATCCTGATGTCTCCCGCGGCATCCACACGCTCTACATCTCGCCTTTGAAGGCGCTGGCCGTCGACATCGCCCGCAACCTGGAAACCCCCGCGCGCGAGATGGGGCTGCCGGTCAGGATCGAGACGCGCACGGGCGACACTCCCGGCCACAAGCGCGCGCGCCAGATCGAGCGGCCGCCGGACATCCTGCTGACGACTCCGGAGCAACTGGCGCTTCTCCTCGCCCATCGCGAATCGCAGCCTTTCTTCTCAGGCCTGAAGCGTGTGGTGCTCGATGAATTGCACGCGCTCGTCACCTCCAAGCGCGGCGACCTGCTGTCGCTCGGCCTGGCCCGGCTCGGACAGCTCGCGCCAGACCTGACGGCTGTCGGCCTTTCGGCGACGGTGCGGGAGCCGGAGGTGCTTGCGCGCTACCTGCCGGGGCGGGAGGCGGCCGACATCGTCGTCGTCAAGGGCGGCGCGCCACCGGAAATCGGCATCCTGGAGACCAAGGTCGCGCCGCCGCTCGCCGGCCACACCTCAGCCCACGCCATGCGCGAGATCTATGCGGCGATCCGCGACCACAAGCTCAGCCTTGTGTTCGTGAACACCCGCATGCAGGCGGAGTTCCTGTTCCAGGAACTCTGGCACATGAACGATGACAATCTCGCCATCGCGCTCCACCATGGCTCGCTCGACGTCGGCCAGCGCCGCCGCGTCGAGGAGGCGATGGCGGCGGGCCGCCTGAAGGCCGTCGTCTGCACCTCGACGCTCGATCTCGGCATCGACTGGGGCGACGTCGACCTCGTTATCAATGTGGGCGCTCCGAAGGGGGCGAGCCGCCTGATGCAGCGCATCGGACGGGCCAACCACAGGCTCGACGAGCCATCGCAAGCGGTCCTCGTGCCCTCGAACCGCTTCGAGGTGCTGGAATGCCGGGCCGCGCTCGATGCCGTCGCCGAAGCCGCGCAGGATACGCCGGATGCGCGCATCGGCGCGCTCGACGTGCTGGCCCAGCATATCCTCGGCATGGCCTGTGGCGCCCCCTTCTCGGCTGACGCGCTCTATGACGAGGTGCGGCAGGCGGCACCCTATGCCGGCCTCGGCCGCGCCGATTTCGACGCGACCGTCAATTTCGTGGCGACCGGCGGCTACGCGCTCAAAAGCTATGAGCGCTTCGCCAAGATCGCCCGAGGGCGCGATGGGCTGTGGCGCGTCGTCAATCCGCGCGTCGCCCAGCAATACCGCTTGAACGTCGGCACCATCGTCGAGGCGGCGATGCTCAAGGTGCGGGTCTCGAAGCCGCGCCGGGGTGTCCAGCCGACGCAGGCCTGGATGCGCGGCGGGCGCGTGCTCGGCGAGGTGGAGGAGTATTTCGCGGAGGGCCTGTCGCCCGGCGATACCTTCGTGTTCGCCGGTGAAGTGCTTCGCTTCGAGGCGATCGTCGAGAATGAGGTGATTGCCCAGCGCACGGCGCCCGGCACGGATCCGAAGATCCCGTCCTATGAAGGCGGCAAGTTCCCGCTCTCGACCTTCCTCGCGGATCGGGTGCGCGCCATGCTGGCGACGCCGGAGGATTGGCACCGCCTGCCGGGCCCCGTGGCGAACTGGTTGGAAGGCCAGAGGCTGATGTCGCGACTGCCCGGCCGCGAGGGGCTCCTGGTGGAGACCTTTCCGCGCGCGGGGCGGCATTTTCTGGTCTGCTATCCCTTCGAGGGACGGTTGGCCCATCAGACGCTCGGCATGCTACTGACCCGCCGGCTGGAGCGGGCGAGGCTCAACCCGCTCGGCTTCGTGGCCAACGACTATGGCCTCGCCGCCTGGTGCCTGTCGGATATCGACGCGGCCATCGCGGCGGACCGCCTGTCGATCAATGGTCTGTTCGGCCAGGACATGCTGGGCGACGACCTGGAGGAATGGCTGGCCGAATCGGCGCTGATGAAGCGCAGCTTCCGGCAATGCGCCATCATCGCCGGCCTGATCGAGCGGCGTTTTCCGTCGCAGGAGAAGTCGCAGCGCCAGGTCACCATGTCGACCGATCTTGTCTATGACGTGCTGCGCCGGCACGAACCGCAGCATCTTCTCTTGCGGGCGGCGCGGGCGGATGCGTCCACCGGCCTGCTTGACCTCGCGCGCCTCGCCGGCATGCTGGGGCGCATCGAAGGCCGAATCATGCATCAGCCGCTGCAACGGCTGTCGCCGCTCTCGATCGCGGTCATGCTGGAAATCGGCCGCGAGCTGGTCTACGGCGAAGCCTCCGAGACGATCCTGGCGGATGCCGAGGCGAGCCTCATCGAAGAGGCTATGGGGTGATCTCCGGGGGTGAAGCCCCGGCCACAGCGGATGAGCGAGACGTTGATTTGAGCATGGTGATGGCGAGAGACGACGTCGGGGGCGCCGGGCGGGAAGCCGCCGGCTCGCTGTCGCTTGGCCGGCATTCCGCCAAGGCGGATCCGAGCGGGGCGCTGTTCCTGCACGAGGAGCACATGCTCGTGGTGGCGGATCTTCACCTTGAGAAGGGCTCGTCCTTTGCCCGGCGCCGTATCTTCCTGCCGCCTTACGACACCCGCGCCACCCTGGAGCGCTTGGCGGCCGTGATCGATACGCATGCGCCGCGCATCGTTGTCGCGCTTGGCGACAGCTTCCACGACGACGGCGGTGGAGGAAGGCTCGATGCCGGTGACCGGGAGCGGCTTGCGATCCTGCAGCGCGGCCGCCAATGGATCTGGATCACCGGAAATCATGATCCCTCACCGCCGGCTGGGGTCGGCGGCGAGGTGGTCGCGGAGATCACCACCGGCGGGATAGCCTTGCGGCATATTCCAGGCAGCGCGCCGGATTGCCGTGTGCCGTTTGAGCTTGCCGGCCATTTGCATCCGGTCGCGAAAGTGGCGTCGCGCGGCCAGGTCGTCCGCCGCCGCTGCTTTGCCGTGGGGGCCGAGCGCTGCGTATTGCCGGCCTTCGGTGCCTATGCCGGCGGGCTGAATGTGCGCAACGAAGCCTTCGCGCCGCTCTTCCCGAACGGCATGACAGCCCATGTGCTCGGGCGGCGCACCTTCGCCATCGCGGCGCCGCAGCTGCTGCCGGATTGAGCATCCTCGCGCCGAAAAGCGGATGCCGGCTTTCGGAAAGAAGCGATGCTTTGGAACGTCACTCGCGGCGGAAGACGACTGTGGCGAGCCATCCCAGGACGAGCGCGCTCGCCGCGGCGATGAGACCGTAGAGGAAGCCGTGGTCGCGGGCGAGAACGACGGTCGCCTGTTCAAAGCCCGTTTTCTCAACCTCGAAATTGGTGGACTGCCGCGAGAGCGCGATCCCGTCGGACAACAGGATAGTCTCGACCTCATAGAGGCCTGTCGGGGCGATCGCGGGTAGGTCGATCTTCGCGCGGAACAGGTTCTGAGTCAGGAAAACGACGCCTTCGGGATCTTCCTGGAAGAGACTCTGCTGGCGGCGCAGGCGGATGAAGGCATCGATGAAATCCTCGCCCATGATGTTCGGGCCGGGAAGAGGCGACGCGAATTCCGCTTCAAGCCCCAGCTTCAGCCGTTCACGCACGGGTGCTCCCGCGATGTCGGCGATTGGGCGGGAACTTACGACCGCGAGATAAACAGGCTGGTCGACGAAGCGGCGCTGTCCCCGGGTGATCCAGAGCGGACCGAAGGGCTCCTTCTCGCGCACCAGAGCCGTACGCCGGGGACCACGTACCGTGACGACGAGATCATAAGGCGCGGCGCGTGTCGCCGTGCGCGCGTCGCGCTCGATCGATCCGAACAGGACGAGGGATGCCCCGGTGTAGTTGGAGTTGATAGCGACGCGATAGGTCGACAGCGAGGTGACGAGCGTCTCCGCCATCGCGGGCGCCATGCTGGCGAGACAAGCGAGAAGGACCAGCGCGCTCCGTTTCATCAGTTGTCCAGCGTCACGATGGAAAAGGTTTCGTCGGGCTTCAGGATAATGTCGCCCGCGAAGCGGACGCCGACGCCGAGGATGAGGAGCGCGAGCAGCAGGCGGAACGCGTCGCCGCGCAGGTTGCGTCCGACGATCGCGCCGAACTGTGCGCCCATGACGCCGCCCACGATAAGGAGCAGCGCCAGCACGAGATCCACCGAGTGGTTGGAGGTGGCGTGCATGATCGTCGCCGCCACCATCGTGAGCAGGATCTGGAACAGCGAGGTGCCCACCACGACGGCGGCCGGGATGCGGAACAGGTAGATCAGCGCGGGAACGGCGATGAAGCCGCCGCCGATGCCGAGCACAGCGCCGACGAAAGCGATGAGAAGCGCGAGCAGTACCAGCGGTATGATGCTGCCGTAGAGCTTGGACTGGTGAAAGCGCATCTTCAGCGGCAAGCCGAGATACCAGGGGTGTTCGCCGGGCCTGCGCGGCGGCCGCCTGATGCCCTTGCGGGTCAGCCACATGGCGCGCAGGCTCTCGAACAGCATCAATCCGCCGATGACGCCGAAGAGCACGACATAGGCGATGGCAATGATGACATCGAGCTGGCCGAGCCGTCGCATCACATTGAAGAACCACACCCCGAGCACGGTGCCGATCAGGCCGCCCGCTGCCAGCACGAGGCCGAGCTTCAAATCCACGGCACGTCGGCGCCAGTAGCCGAGGGAACCGGTCATCGAGGATGCGGCGATCTGGGCTGCCTGGGTGGCGACCGCGATGGCAGTGGGAATGCCGATGAAGATGAGCAGCGGCGTCATCACGAAGCCGCCTCCCACGCCGAACAGGCCGGAAATGAAGCCGACGCCGCCGCCCATGGCCAGCAGCAGCAACCAGTTCACCGAAACATCGGCTATGGGGAGATAGATCTGCACGACGCGCCTTACACGAACAGGGCCAGCACATACGACAACGCTCCGGCATCGCAAAAACGATGCCGGTTCAAGACTATGGCGCATAGTCCTTAGGGAAGGGTCGACCTACCCTTGGGATATGCGTTTGATCTGACGGTCACCCCCGCGGACGGAAAGGTCAACCTCGCGATTTCGTTTTACCGCCGGTGCTGGCATCGCCCGTCGTTCCCTTCGGTATCGACGGCTTGCTCCACTCGGGCGACACCTCGACCGTATTGGCCGCCGGATCCGGGGTCTTGGCAACCCATTGCTCGGCGGCGGCGCGCGCCAGGGTAAGATCGGTGGGGGACAGGCGGGCGCCGACGCTGTCGCGCTTCTCGGCGGCATCCGTGTCGCCATTCTCGGCGAGAACGGCGAACCAGGTGTAGGATTGCACGAGGTCGGGATCCATGCCGAGGCCACGCGCGGCGAGGATCGCCAGGTTGAACTGGCTGTCACGAATGCCGAGTTCAGCGGCCTTGCGGAACCATTTCACGGCCGTCGGGTAGTCCGGTTTGCCGCTGACCCCTTCGGCGTACAGAACGGCCAGGTTGTGCATGGCTTTCGCGTTGCCGGCTTCGGCGGCACGAAGGTACCATTCGCGCGCTTTGGCAAGATCGCGATCGACACCGAAGCCCTTTTCATAGTGATTGGCGATACGATATTGGGCCGGGGCAAAACCTGCTTCCGCCTGGGCCTCGAACAGCCGCGCGGCGCTCTTCATGTCGCGTGGGATGCCGCGCCCCTCGGCCAGTCGTGACGCCAGCTCATAAACTGCCGAAGCGTTGCCCTTCTCCGCAGCCTGCCGCAAGGTATCCGTGCCGATGCTGCCGGGGATGCCTGCCAGCATGTCCTTGGGCAGAACGGTGGTGATCTCACGCGGCTTCGCCGCTTCGGGAGCCACGGCTTCAGGTGAGAAAGGGCTCTGCGCAGGGAATAAAGGCGCCATGGGAACAGTGCCGACCTGAACGGGCCTGGTATCTGCAACGGTAGCCTCAGGGACCGGCTTTATGGAGCCGGTGGTCACCGAGGCATCTGAATTGACCGCCGGATTGGCTGAGGGCAGCGCCAGGGGATTGACGAACTCTTTCAATCCCGGAGGCTGGCCAGGTTGAGCGGAGCTCGCGGCCGGGATATCCGCCATCTGCGTGCTTGGCGCCAGCGCACCCGGCTGTTGGCCCGTGGTGTTGTGAGGCTTAACCTGGGCGAGGCTCGACGCATTCGGAATGGGCTCTGACGGAACCGCACTGTGTTCACCGATCGCGATGGGTGCGGTGCCGTCTTTTGAAAGGCGCCCATACGATACGATGAGTTGCGCCGCGCCGAGAGCGATGACGAGGGCGGCAAGCCCGAAGACCAACTTGCGACGGCGTGTCGAACCGTGACGCAGGCGTTCGATCAGAGATTCACCACGCCCGCGCACGATGGCTGCAGCAGCGTCGGCGTCGGATGGCGCGGCGGCGGGGCCAGGGGCGGCCGGGGCAGCCTGCTTCGGGGGGGCAGGGGGGGACGCGGCCGCAGGGCCTCCCATGTCCACCGTTGCCGTCTGGGCGGCGCGGCGCGCGGCGGCGATGAAGCTCGATTTGACATCCGGCGCGGCCGTTGAGGCCACTTCGGCGCCCGCGCGTGTCGATTCAGTGGCAGGCGGCGTGACGGCGGGGGAAGCCTCGCGATCGGCCGCGAGGATCTGTGATACCTGCTTTTCGAAGAGCGAGCGCGAAAGGTCCGGCTTGCGGCCAAAAGAGCGCTCGGATTCCATGAGCGCGAGGCGCTGCACAACCAGTTCCAGTGTCTGGTGTACGGCGCTGAGCGTGTCCTGCGTGCGTTCGCCGATGGCGCTATGAACGGATTTGAGGTCGGCGATATCGGCCTTGAGGCCGCTCATATCATCCGAGCCGTCCCAGATCTTGGCGCCGAGAGCGTCCGTTACCGCAGTGCGTGTCGCGAACTCGACGGATTCGACGGCCTCCTGCTGCAGACCCTGCACGCGATCGACGAGGCCGACGATGATCGTCTCGAGCTCACCCAGCTTCTTCTCGAGGGTGGCGTCGGTCAGTTTATTGCGCAGCGCATCGTCAACGCGATTGGCAAGATGCCCGATCTGCGTTTCGAGCGCATCGAGGCTGTCAGTATCGAGTGCCTTGCCCTGGTTTGATTCGAGCCGGTCAGCGACAACCGTCAGCAACTGCTCGACACGTCCGAAATCGCCGGAGTGCTTTGGATGCTCGATGTGAGCGTCGATACGGTCGAGCCGCTCGATCACGCCGTCGAGTGCTGGGAAACGGCCCGGCACGAGCAGCGTGTCGATCTTCTCCGTCAGGGCTTCGAGCCGCTCGGCGATGTCGGCCGAAATCCCGCTTGCCGTAGACTGGCTTGCCGGCATGGCGGTCCTGTGTGCGGGCCGGGCCTTGTCAGTTTGGTCCATATCGGCGTCTTCCGTGTCGGCCGGCATGTCGGCGACGTCCTGCTCGCCTTCTTCAGACAGTCTGGCCTGCCGACGGCGGATCTCGGCGATGGTCGCCGCGAATCGATCGATATCCGAATCACCGCTGCCAGGGCGGGTGATGGGTTCATGAAACGGGGTCGTCCCACGCAGGCTCGCGGCCTTATGGGGAGAGGCGGTCGGCTCATGCTGGCCGCCACCAGCGCTCGTCCCATCAACAAGATGTCTTGGGGCCTCGCGCCGAGGCGCGATTGCTGCGCTTGCATCCGGGCCGAGCCGAACGATGATGTCAGTCAATCGCGTTTCGAGCGTACGCAACATATCTTCCGCCGCAGTTGCACCGGACGGCGCCACCGCCGCGGTGAGGAACTCCAACCGTTGTTCAAGCTTCTCGACAGCCGAAAGCGTCGGCTGCGCCGTTTGCTGGGTATCGAGACGTGTCTCGATGGCATCGAGGCGCCGTGCGACGCTGTCGAGGAGATTCTCGAGCGCAGCAGCCGGACCATGTGGGGCCGCATGCGCGCCGCGGGAGGCCTCGGCAGCCCGTGCCTTCAGCGCCGCTGTTTCCAGGGAAAGCCTGTCGGCGGCATGCGCAAAGACGTCCTGCGATTCGCTGTCGAAGGAAAAGCGATGGAGCCCGCCGCCCCCTGGCTGGGTTGTTTCCGCGATCATGCCGTTCAGCCACGCGCCGAGCGTCATGCCGGCCTTGCGCGCCGCATCCTTCGCAGCCTCGCGGGCTTGCGGATCGATCCCTTTGACACTCCAGGGAACGTTCTGAGTCATGATCGCGATGGTCCTCGTGCGGTCACATGCTGTCGCAGACATCTCTTTGAGTTGGGGCTGCCGCGACTCCACAAAAGCGGCGGAATCGGTAGTCTGCCTCGTCATCCCACTCTTTTCAATTTACGGTTAACAACCAGTTAACGAATTAAGTGGATGTTTGCACCGAATGGTTGTATCCGATGCAAGTCGCGTATTTTTCCCGATCAATCTGCGCAATGCGGTGTTTTCCGCCTGTATCTGCTTCACGTAAAATGGAAGCGGATGCATCATTCATGCGCGCATAATTGGCAAATGTCGCGAGTCTTCCTAGCTAACAGATGGCAGGAGGGTCCGACGGGAGGAGACGATATCGTGCCGAGCTACAAGGCGCCCCTGGACGACGTGTTGTTCCTAATCAACGACGTGTTTTCCCTTGATCACTACAGCCATCTCGATGCCTTCACCGATATCACTCCGGATCTCGCCTCGGCAGTGCTGACGGAAGCCGCCAGAATCACCGAGGAACAATTTGCCCCGCTCAATGCCGTGGGCGACCGGCAGGGCTGCCGCCGCGATGCTGACGGTTCCGTGCGGACGCCGGAGGGCTTTGCGGAGGCTTATGGGGCTTTCGTGAAGGGAGGCTGGGTCGGCCTTGCAACGCCGCCGGACTATGGAGGGCAGGGGCTTCCTTACACCTTCGCGGCCATCGTCAACGAATTCGCATCCTCGGCCAATATGGCGCTCGCCATGTATCCCGGGCTGACGCAAGGCGCGATCGCGGCACTTCTGCAACACGGCACGGTGGAGCAGAAGGCGCTCTTCCTGCCACCGATGGTGGCGGGGACCTGGACCGGCACAATGAACCTCACCGAGCCGCAATGCGGCACGGATCTCGGCCTCATTCGCACGCGGGCGGAACGCAAGAGTGACGGCACCTATGCCATCACCGGCACGAAGATTTTCATTTCCGCGGGAGAGCATGATCTCGCCGGCAATATCGTCCATCTCGTTCTCGCGAGGGTGGAAGGAGCTCCCGCTGGAACCAAGGGTCTCAGCCTGTTCATCGTGCCGAAATTCATGGCGGTCAATGGCGGGGTCAAAGGCGCCCGTAACCGCGTGAGCTGCGGCTCGATCGAAGAGAAGATGGGCATTCACGGCAATGCCACCTGCGTCATGAACTATGACGGAGCGACGGGCTGGCTCCTGGGCGAGGAGAACCGCGGCCTCAACGCCATGTTCACGATGATGAACGAGGCGCGGCTCGGCGTCGGCATCCAGGGCCTGGCGCTCTCGGAGGTCGCCTATCAGAACGCCGCGACTTATGCGCGTGACCGTCTGCAGGGGCGGGCGCTGACCGGTGCTGCCTTTCCCGCGCAGGCGGCCGATCCCATCATCGTCCACCCGGATGTCCGGCGCACGCTTCTCTCCATCAAGGCTTTCAACGCGGCCGCGCGGGCGCTGGTGGTGTGGACCTCGTTCAAGGCCGATGTCGCGCGCCAGGCAACCGATGACGCCGAGCGCCAGGCGGCCGAAGACCATCTCGGGCTCCTCACCCCGGTGATCAAGGGCGTGCTCACGGACATCGGCTTCGACAACACCGTCAAGGCGCAGCAGATGTTCGGCGGCCATGGCTATATCGTCGAGACCGGCGTCGAGCAATTCGTGCGCGATGCCCGCATCGCCATGCTCTATGAAGGCGCCAACGGTATCCAGGCCATAGACCTGGTCGGCCGCAAGCTGCCGCGCGACGCTGGCCGTGCGATGCTGGCCTTCTTCGCGGAGGTGTCTGGCTTCCTCAAGGACAATGCCGAGCACGATGGGGTGAAGCCTCACGTCGCGGGCATGAAGACCGCGCTCGACCACCTGCAGGAAGCCTCCATGTGGTTCATGCGCAACGCGCTCGGCAAGCCGGATAATGCCGGTGCGGGCTCGACCGACTACATGCATCTCTTCGGGCTCGTGGCGCTGGGCTATATGTCGCTGAGGATCGCCAAGGCCGCTGTGGACAAGCGTGTCGACGCGCTCGCCGCGAATGACGAAGGTGCCGTCGCGCTGATCGAGGCACGCCTCACGACGACACGTTTCTTCATGGAAAGGATGCTGCCGGAGACAGCCCTCAGGCTCAGCCGTGTCACCGCCGGCGCCGAGGGCGTCATGGCGCTGCCGGCCGAGATGTTCTGACCGCACGAGAGCAGACTGCAACGTGGTGGCCAGCCCTGGTGCCGGCCGCAAGGGAGATCCGAGATGCCCGATGCCTTCATCTATGACCACGTCCGCACGCCGCGCGGGCGCGGCAAGCCGGACGGCGCGTTGCATACAGTCGAGTCGGTGGCGCTTGCGGCCGCCACCCTGTCGGCGCTCAAGGAACGCAACGGGCTCGACACACGCCTCGTCGACGACGTCATCCTCGGCTGTGTCGACCCCGTCGGCGAGGCGGGGGGTGACATCGCGCGGGCGGCGGTATTCCTCGCCGACTATGGCAGCCACGTGCCCGGCATGCAGATCAACCGTTTCTGCGCGTCGGGGCTCGATGCCGTGAATATCGCGGCCGGGCAGGTGCTCTCGGGCCAGCATGAGCTCGCCATCGGCGGCGGTGTCGAATCCATGAGCCGCGTCGGTATCGGCGCCTCGGGCGGAGCCTGGCCCGTCGATCCGGCGGTGGCGGTGAAGTCGTATTTCATGCCGCAGGGTGTTTCCGCGGATCTTATCGCGACGCGCTACGGCTTTTCCCGCGAGGCGGTGGACAGCTATGCGGTCGAAAGCCAGCACCGCGCCGCTCTCGCCTGGCGCGAGGGACGCTTCTCCAGGTCCATCGCGCCGGTGAAAGACGTGAACGGGCTCATCCTGCTCGATCGCGACGAGCATATGCGCCCCGATACGACCGTCGAAGGGCTGGCGGCACTCAAGCCCTCCTTCGCGCAGATGGGCGAACTCGGCGGCTTCGACGCGGTCGGCATTGCGGCCCATCCGGAGGTCGAGGCGATCGACCATGTGCACCACGCCGGCAATTCCTCCGGGGTTGTCGATGGCGCGGCCGCCGTGCTCGTCGGCTCCGCCGCGGCCGGGCGGGCCATGGGGCTGAAGCCGCGGGCGCGCATCCGGGCCTTCGCCAATATCGGCTCCGATCCGGCGCTCATGTTGACCGGACCTGTGGATGTGACACGCAAGCTGCTCGACCGGTCCGGACTGGCCCTGTCGGATATTGATCTGTTCGAGGTCAACGAGGCTTTCGCGGCCGTGGTCCTTCGCTATCTCCAGGCCTTCGACCTTGATCCCGCGATCGTCAATGTGAATGGCGGCGCCATCGCCATGGGCCATCCGCTTGGGGCGACCGGCGCCATGATCCTCGGCACGGCGCTCGACGAACTGGAGCGGCGCCAGGCCTCGACAGCGCTCGTCACATTGTGCATCGGCGCGGGCATGGGGACTGCCACCGTCATCGAGAGGATGTGACCGGCGCAGCCGGATGGAGATCGACCATGAATCTCGTCAACTTCCGTTTCGAGATCGACGCCGACGGCATTGCGCTCGCCACGTGGGACATGCCCGGCCGCTCGATGAATGTCATCACCACCGAGGTGATGGATGAACTCTCCCTGATCGTTGACGGCGTTGCCGCCGTCGAGGAGATCAGGGGCTGCGTCATCACATCGGGCAAGGACAGCTTCTCGGGCGGCGCGGACCTGTCCATGCTGCAGGATCTTGGCCGCAGCTACGCGCTGCTCAAGGCCGAGCGCGGCGATGCCGAGGCGATGCGCGTGTTCTTCGAGCAGTCGCGGCGCCTGTCGCAACTCTACCGGGCGCTTGAGACCTGCGGAAAGCCTTTTGCCATAGCGATCCATGGCATTTGTCTCGGCGGCGCCTTCGAACTCGCGCTGGCCTGCCACTACCGGGTGCTGTCGGATGCTGACTCCACGCGGGTCGGGCTGCCGGAAATCAAGGTTGGCCTCTTTCCCGGAGCCGGCGGCAGCCAGCGTCTGCCGCGGCTGATGCCGACGCCGGACGCGCTGCAGCTGATGGCGCGCGGCGAGCAGTTGCGGCCTGCCGCCGCGAAGAAGCTCGGCATTGCCGGCGCGGTGGTGCCGCGCGAGGCAATCGTGGAGGCCGCCAAGGACTGGATCCGCCAGGGAGGAAAGGCGGTCGCGCCGTGGGACGAACAAGGCTTCCGCCTGCCCTCCGGCAAGGTCTATTCGCCCGCCGGCATGCAGATCTGGCCCCCCGCCAATGCCATCTACCGGCGGGAAACCCAGGACAATTATCCGGCGGGGCGTGCGCTGTTGCAGGCGGTCTACGACGGGCTGCAACTGCCGATGGACCAGGCGTTGACGGTGGAGAGCCGCCACTTCGCCTCCATCCTGCGCTCGCCCGTGGCGGCCGCGATGATCCGCACGCTGTTCCTGTCGAAACAGGAACTCGACAAGGGCGCGCGGCGGCCGAAAGGGATACCGCCTTCGCGGCCGGCGACCGTCGGCATCGTCGGTGCCGGGTTCATGGGAGCGGCCGTCGCCTATGTCACGGCGCTCGCCGGCATCAAGGTCGTGCTGGTGGACCGGGACCAGGAAACGGCGGACAAGGGCAAGAGCCTGTCGCACAAGCTCATGACCGATCAGATCATGAAGGGGCGGGCGAAAACGTCAGATCGCGATCGCTTGCTTGAACTGATCACGGCGACGCCGGACTACATGGCCCTGTCGACCTGCGATCTCGTCATCGAGGCCGTTTTCGAGGACCCGAAGATCAAGGCGGAGGTGCTCGGGCGCATCGATGCGGTCCTGAAGGAAGACGCCATCCTTGCCACCAATACCTCCACCCTGCCGGTGAGCGGGCTGGCCCGCGCCATCACCCGGCCCGAGCGCTTCGTCGGCATCCACTTCTTCTCGCCCGTCGAGAAGATGCTCCTTGTCGAGGTGATCCGGGGGCACGGAACGGGCGAGCGCGCACTCGCGGTGGCGCTTGATTTCGTGCGGGCCTTGAAGAAGACGCCGATCGTGGTCAACGACGCCCGGGGCTTCTATGCCAATCGCTGCGTGCTCGCCTATGTGCGCGAAGGGCATATCATGCTGGGCGAAGGCGTTCCTCCGGCCATGATCGAGAATGTGGCGAAGCAGGCCGGCATGCCGGTCGGCCCGCTGGCCCTCAACGATGAGGTCGCGCTCGATCTTGCGCTCCGCATCCTCCGGGCCACAAAGGCGGAGGTGGGGAACGATGCGGTCGATCCCGCGCAGGAGGCGCTGCTCGTTGCCCTTGTCGAGGGTGAGGGCCGGCTCGGGCGCAAGAACGGCAAGGGCTTCTATGACTATCCGGAGGGCAAGCCGAAGCACCTGTGGCCGGGATTGCGCGCCTTTCAGCCGGTCCAGCAGAACCCGGACAGCATCGACATCGCCGTGTTGAAACAGCGCTTCCTCGTCGTGCAGGCGCTGGAGGCGGCGCGCGCCATCGAGGAAAAGGTGCTGACCGATCCCCGTGAGGGCGATGTCGGCGCCATTCTCGGCTTCGGCTTCGCGCCGTTCACGGGAGGGCCGCTGTCCTACATCGATGGCATGGGAGCCGCGACCTTCGTCGGCTTGAGCGAACGGCTCGCCGCCGCGCATGGGCCGCGTTTCACGCCTTGCGATCTTCTCGTGGAGATGGCCCGCACCGGCGCGGCCTTCTATGCCAAGGACGAGCGAAGCGCGGCGTAGCGCCTCGTGGCGAAACGTCGACGCCGGTCTGCGGCAAAATCGTAGAGCGGGGTGATTTCACCCGGAGCCATCTTGTCATTCCGGGCCCCGCGTCAGCGAGGAGCCCGGAATGATGACACCGAGAGCGCGAATTCTCCTGGTCCCCGCGTTATTCCGCGGCGATATCCGGCGTCGACTGCCAGTGCACGAAGAGGGCCCGCAGCGCTGCCGGCTTCAGAGGCTTCTCCAGCACATGGATGTCGGCCGCTCGGGCGCGCTCACGCACTTCCGGAGACCGATCCGCGGTGACGAGCACGGCGGGCAGGACGCGGCTGAGCTTCTGGCGTAGCGCCAGGATTGCGGCGATACCCTCGCCGTCGTCGAGATGATAATCGGCGACGATGGCATCCGGCACGAAGCCGCCGTCGACCAGGGCCTCAGCTTCAGGAAGGCCGCCTGCGGTCGCGATGCGACACCCCCAGCTCGAGAACAGAACACGCATGCCGTCCGCCACCACCGGTTCGTTGTCGATGGCAAGGACCGTCAGGTTTTCCAATGTGCCAAAGCTCGGCGTCGCGATGTCCCGGGTCGGCACTTTCGTGGGCACGGTGTCGGCGATTGGCAGTTCCACGCTGAACATGGAGCCGTGGCCGGGCACCGATCTCAGCGTCACCGTATGGCCGAGCACGCGCGCTATACGCTCGACGATCGACAGCCCGAGCCCGAGGCCGCGTGCCATATGGGCCGCGTCGAGACGCTGGAACTCGCGGAAGATGATGCGATGCTGGCTGGTCGGGATGCCCGGGCCGGTATCCCACACCTCGACCTTCACCGTGCCACCGCCAGTGCGCCGGCATCCCACCAGCACCCGGCCGGCGGGCGTATATTTCACCGCGTTGGAGACGAAGTTCTGCAAGAGGCGCCGCAGCAGACGCCGGTCGGAGCGTACGGCGAGCGAGGAGCGCACGAAGGTCAGCGCGATACCCTTCTCCTCCGCCATCAGTTCGAATTCCCGCTGAAGGGGCGCCAGCAGATCATTGATGCGGAAGTTCGAGAGTTCGGCCTTGAGGGCTCCCGCATCGAGCCGGGCGATGTCGAGGAGAGCCGTCAGGATTTCCTCGACGGTATCGAGCGAGGCCTGCACATTCTCGGCGAGCGACGGGTCGCCTTCGCGGCGGTCGCGTTCGGCGAGCGCGGTCGCGTAGAGGCGGGCCGCGTTCAACGGCTGCAGAATGTCGTGGCTGGCGGCCGCCAGGAAGCGGGTTTTCGATGCGTTGGCATCCTCGGCTTCGCCCTTCGCCCGGGATAGTTCCTTGTTCAATCGCTCCAGTTCCTCGGTGCGCTCCCTGACGCGGCGCTCGAGCGTTTCGTTGGCGCGTGCCAGTTCCTCCTCTGTCGAGACCGTGTCCGTGATATCGGCATAGGTCGTCACGATGCCGCCGTCAGGCAGCCGGTTGGAGCGGATTTCGATGACATTGCCGGAGGGAAACAGCTTGAGCCGCACCGGCGCGCGGTCATCCATCAGGCTTTCGATGCGCGCGGCCAGAAGCTGCTCCGGGTGGCCGTCGCCATAGGCGCCGCGCGCGATATTGGAGCGGACGATCTCGTCGAGCCCCACGCCCACGCGCATGAGGTAGGGCGGCAGGTTGTAGATGTCGCAGAATGCCCGGTTCCACCCCATCAGGCGCAGATCCTTGTCGAAGATCGTGATGCCCTGGCTCGCGTGGTCGAGCCCGTGTTGGAGCAGATCGCGGTTGTACTGGATCGCGGCGGAGGCATCGTCGAGGAGCTTGAGCGCCGCGGTGGCGGACACGTTGCGGCGCAGCAGCAAAGACAGCACGAGCCGCGAGGAGGCCGCACCGATGGCCGACGCAAGCAGATGCTCCGTTTGGCGCAGGAGATGAAGATCCGCCTCGCTGTCGTCGGCAAGCGGCGTGCCCCGCGCGGTGGTGAAGCTGGCGAACGCGCGTTCGGCTCGCTCGGCGCCGAGATAGCGCGCGACAGTCGAGCGCAGCTCCGCGACGCTGACGGCTGAACGACGCAGACGCAGGTTCTGCGTAAGGGCCGGCGTGCCGAACTGGTTCTTGCTGGTGAAGACCTGGGCCTGCAAAGTCTCCATCACATTGGCCGGCCTCATGAAGGAAAAGCCGACATAGGCGATGAGGTTGATGGCAAGGCTCCAAAGCACACCATGGGTGAGCTGCGGCAGGTCGGTCCCGAGGAGGGCCGTCGGCCTCAGTGCGGCTATGCCGAACGGCCCTTCGGCGATCAGCGCCGCCGCGAGGCCGCCGGTCGGCGCCAGGCTTGGCAGGAGCAGCGTATAGAGCCAGACGCTGAAACCCGCGACGAGGCCCGCGCCCGCGCCGCGGGCGGTGCCCCGGCGCCAGAATAGTCCGCCGAAGAAAGCTGGTGCGATCTGCGCCACGGCGGCGAAGGACAGGAAGCCGATCGCCGCGAGCTGCGCCTCGCCGGCCATGCGGAAGTAGGCATAGCCGAGGAAGATGATGGTCACGATGGCGATGCGGCGTGTCACCAGCACGAAGGTGCCGAGATCACCCATCGTGCCCGCCGCGTCCCGCATGGCGCTTTGCAGAAGGGAGCCGCGATCCGCTCCGCGCCGCCGCAGCCAGCCCCTCCGCCGCAACACAAACGGCATGACGAGATCGTTGGAGATCATGATGGCCAGCGCCACGGAATCGACGATGACCATGGCTGTTGCGGCCGAGAGGCCGCCGATGAAGGCGACGAGAGCGATTCCACCGGCATTCACCGAGAGCGGCAGGGCCAGCACGGTCATGTCGTGATCAATGGTGCCGGGCTGGAACAGAAGCTGGCCGGCAATCGCAAGCGGCACGACGAACAGGTTGATGAGAACGAGATAGAGCGGAAACAGCCAGGATGCCGTGCGCACATCGCGCAGGTTGCGGTTTTCCACGATCATCATGTGGAACTGGCGCGGCAAGAGCAGGGCGGCCGCACTCGACAGGAGAATCATCGTCAGGAAGGGCAGGGGCGGTGACGTGCCTTCCGTGACGGTATGGGCATGCTCCGTGGTGGCGATACGGTCGAAGATGTCCGATACGCCGTCGAACATCCAGTACGACACGAACAGCCCAACCGTCAGGAACGCGAAAAGCTTGACCGCCGATTCCACGGCGATCGCCAGCACGAGGCCGTTCTGCGGTTTGGTCGCGTCGATATGGCGTGTGCCGAAGGCCACCGAGAAGGTCGCAAGCACGCAGGCGACGACAAAGGCGAGGTCGCCGAAGATCATCGTCGAGGTCGACAGGCCGGTGACCCGGCTCGCGTCCAGGAAGGCCGTCAGCGAATTCGAGACGGCTTTCAACTGCAAGGCGATATAGGGCACCGTACCGACGACGGCGATCAACGTGACGAAGGCCGCGATGCGGTCATCCTTGCCGTAGCGCGCCGCCACGAAATCGGCGATCGTCGTGATGTTCTGCGCCTTCGCCAGCCGCACGATATGCATGACGAGGTGTGTGCCGAGGCCGACGACGAGGATCGGTCCGATATAGATGGTGAGAAAGTCGAGGCCCGAACGTTCCGCCAGCCCTACGCCGCCGAAGAAGGTCCAGGACGTGCAGTAGACCGCGAGCGCCAGGGCGTAGATCAGGGCGCCCGAGCGACCGACCATGAGGCCCTTGCCGAACAGCGTGCCTGCTCGTGCCACCGCGAAAAGGCCACTGAGATAGACCAGCGCGGAGAGGACGACGGCCCAATCGGCAATCATGAGGCACCTTGCCGAGGAATAGTCATGTCCACAACGCGGTTGTGAGCTCGCCGGCCCGCCGGGTCGTGGTTCAGACCTCCGCTCGCGAAGGGCGCGGTATGAAACTTAATCTGCATTGGATGCCCGCAGTCCTCCCCCAGACATCAAGGCACTCAACCATCCAGGCACTGAACACCGTGGACTGAAAGTAAGGCACTCAGAGTTTAGAGCGCCCAAACTCCAGCCCATACAGCTCTTTTCTTTGGGAAGAGTAGCGTCGGCTGTGAAAAACGGCAAATATCGGGCGATTCGTACGGTCAGGAGCCGGAGCACGTGTACAGCGCGCAGTTGCAAAGGGTACCCGGACCGTAGTCTCTGCCATCGTAAAGGGGCGCGCTGAGCGGGCTTGCTCGCAATCCCATGTTGGAGCGGTTCCGGTCGAAACAATCCGCTCCGTCGTGAGGTTTCACCGGTGCGCAAGCTTCATCAGAACAGGCTTTAAGTCGACCAAAACAGGAAGGGTCTCGTTATGTCCATCGTCAAGGAGTTTCGGGAGTTTGCCCTCAAGGGCAATGTCATGGACCTCGCCATCGGTGTCATCATCGGCGCCGCGTTCAGCCGTATCGTCGAATCCGTCGTCAATGACCTCTTCAACCCCATCCTGGGTGCCATCACCGGTGGCGGCATCGATTTCGCGAATTATTTCATCCCGTTGAGCAGTAATGTCACGGCAACGTCCCTCGCGGCGGCGCGCGAACAGGGCGCGGTTCTGGCATGGGGCAATTTCGTGACCGTCGCGATCAACTTCTTGATCGTCGCCTGGATTCTCTTCCTCGTCGTCAAAGGCATCAACAGGCTGCGTCGCGAGGAAAAGGTCGAGCAAAAGGCGCCCGAGGCTCCGGCCGACGTGAAGCTGCTGACGGAGATCCGCGACCTTCTCGCCGCGCAACGCCAATAACCCTAGCCTGGCGGACGCTCACAGGGATCGGGTGCGTCGCTTTATCTCTTTGAATAAGCATCGAATTCATCAGAAACCGCATAAGCGGTGCGATGCTATGGGTCTTGCCTGCTTTTTCCTTCCACGCCAGGTCAATTGCGGCGCAGGGTCTCCAGCAGCTCCTGCGAAGGATAGGAATCGGCGGGCAGGCCAAAACGGCTCTGGGCATCGCGAACGGCTGTGCGCGTCGCGGTGCCCAATTTACCGTCGATGGGACCAGGATCCCATCCCTTCGCCGAGAGCAGCCTCTGCAAGTCGGATGTGTCCTGGGCATTGAGCGGCGTAACACGCCCGCGCCCTCTGCTGATCGGCGGTGCGCCCGCTAGGCGATTGGCGAAGTAGGCGGCTGTCGTCGAATAGACCAGCGACTGGTTCCACTTCAGGAATACCTGGAAATTGTCATAGGCAAGGAAGGCGGGGCCAAGGCGTCCCATCGGCAGATGGAGCGAAGCCTCTCGCTCTTCGGCAGGCAGGGCGCTGCCATTCGGCAGGGTGACGCCCCATTGGGCCCAGACCGATACCGGATGCTTGATGGCGAGATCCGCCTGTTTCCAGTCCAGGCTTTCGGGCACGCGCACCTCGCGCAGCCAGGGCTCCCCGCGCCGCCAGCCCAGCGATGCCAGGAAATTGCCGGCGGAAGCCAGCGCGTCGGCGCGGCTGCGCAGCAGGTCGCGGCGGCCGTCGCCATCCTCGTCCACCGCATATTTAAGATAGTAGGACGGCATGAACTGGAACTGGCCGAGCTCTCCCGCCCAGGCGCCGCGCATGTCGCTGGCTTGGAGATCGCCACGGTCTACGATCTTCAGGGCGTCGATGAGTTCGGCGCGGAACATCGCCGGACGTCGGCAATCATAGGCCAATGTGGCCAGCGAGCGCAGCGTGGACATGTTGCCCATCACCGCGCCAAAATCGGTCTCGAGGCCCCAGAACGCCACGATCACCGGCCCGGGCACGCCGTAGGTTCGCGCGATATGATCGAATGTCGCGGCTTCGCTTTTCAGGAAGCGACCTCCGCGCTGAAGACGGTCCGCCGACACCATGCGATCCGAAAACTGCAGGAAGCTCTGCTGAAAGACACCCTGCGCCCGATCGCGGGCCACGATCTGGGGATCGTAGGTCAGGCCATTGAGCGCAGCCAGTCCGCGCGGCGTCACGCCGGCAGCGGCGGCCTCCGCCTTCACGTCCGCGAGCCAGGCTTCGAAGGGCTGGCGGGTGGAGCAGGGAGCGGCCAGAGCCGAAGACAAGGTTGCTCCCGTCAAAAGCAGCGCGGCTGCAATCGTCCGAAACAGGGTCTTCATGCGTCACCTCGGTGCCCAATGCTCCTCGCGGCGCAGCGCGGCAAAGGGTTCGCCGAGAGTGAGGATCGGCTGCTCCAGGGTCAAGCCGGGGCTCGGATCACGGTGAACGGCAGTTGAGCGGGACGCTTCGGGAAGCCAGTTTCGCTTTTAGGTATCAAATACGACCGTCTTGCGGCCGTTCAGGATGACGCGATCCTCCAGGTGATAGCTGAGCGCGCGCGCGAGCACCCGCCGCTCGATATCCCGCCCTTTGCGGACAAGATCTTCGGGGAAGTCCGCGTGGCTGACCCGCTCCACGTCCTGCGCGATGATCGGGCCTTCGTCGAGATCGCTGGTGACGTAGTGCGCCGTCGCGCCGATGACCTTGACGCCGCGAGCGAAGGCCTGGTGATAGGGCTTGGCTCCCTTGAAGCCCGGGAGGAAGGAATGGTGGATATTGATGCACCGCCCGGTAAGCTTCGCCGAGAGCCCTTCCGAGAGCACCTGCATGTAGCGGGCGAGGACGACGATGTCGCTGCGCGTCGATTGCACCAGTTCCCACAGGGCGTGTTCCTGCTCGAGCTTGGTGTCTTTCGTCACGGGCAGATAATGGAAGGGAATGCCGTCGAAGTCGTGATGGGCGTAGGTGTCCCGCGGATGGTTGGCGACGATGGCCGCGATGTCCATCGGCAGTTCCTCGATGCGCCAGCGGTAGAGGAGATCGGCGAGGCAATGGTCAAATTTCGAGACGAGGATCATGACGCGGCGCTTCGCTGCCGGGTTGCTCATGCGCCAATCCATACCGAAACGCTCGGCAACCGCGCGGAAGCCGTCTTCCAGAGCCGCCTGGCTCGGCTCGGACGCCACGCGATCGAAAACCACGCGCATGAAGAACCGGCCGGTCTCGGTGTCATCGAACTGGTGAGCCTGGTTGATATTGCAACCCGTCTCGAACAGGTAGGTCGAAACGGCGGAAACGATGCCGGGGCGGTTGATGCACGACAGGGTCAGCACATGGTTGGCACGAGACATCGGGCACTCCGGCGGGCCTTGATAAATACGGTTCCGTGGCGGGCGGCGCCTTGTGGCGGCCCTGCCGGCTACATGCCGTCGCCGGGCCGAGAACGCAAGGGCCGAGAATGCGGGGGTAGTGCGTCGTCACGGGACGGTCCGGTGTCGCAATTGTGGCGATTGCTTGTCGCAACCCTGCGTGAGGTGTTACACCACGGCAGCTTTTCGAGCCGAAGGGGCCGGACGGGCCGAAGTCGGTCTTGCGGCAGGCCCTGTCGGACATTACGTGATCTCAATCCCAAGGTGTTGAATGGCCATTCGTCTGCATCGCGGAGATCTTCCGCCCGGTCTTGATTTCGGCTCGTCTGTCGCGGTCGATACGGAGACGCTTGGACTCAATCCGCACCGCGACCGGCTTTGCGTCGTTCAGCTCTCCCGCGGCGACGGGTCGGCCGAGGTCGTGCAGATTCTCCGCGACGGGCCGCCGCCGGAGAATCTGATCAAGCTTCTCGCTGATCCCAAGGTGCTGAAGATCTTCCATTTCGCGCGTTTCGACCTCGCGGTATTGTTCCATCGGCTCGGCGTCATGCCGGCTCCGGTCTACTGCACGAAGATCGCCTCGAAGCTCACCCGGACCTACACCGACCGCCATGGCCTCAAGGACCTCCTGAAGGAACTGCTTTCCGTCGATATCTCGAAGCAGCAGCAATCGTCCGATTGGGGCGCCGACACATTGACGGAGGCCCAGGTCGCCTATGCCGCGTCGGACGTCCTGCATCTCCATGCCGTCAAGCAGAAACTGGATGTATCCCTTGCCCGCGAGGGAAGGACTGAGATTGCGGCCGCTTGTTTCGATTTTCTGCCGACCCGGGCCCGGCTCGATCTTCTCGGATGGCCGGAGGTTGACATTTTTGCGCATAGTTGATCGACCGGCTGGATATCAGGCGCTGGGCGGGCCACAACTTTGCCACGGGTTTCGCTGATTGAAGGGCGTGATGCGGGAGGGCCGCGCGGGTTCAGGACACGATGGATCAACCGACCCTAAAGATGGCGTCGCCTTTGGGCGCACCGAACAGTAGCAACGCGAAGCGTCCACAGCGCGGGGGATACGCCGCCGCCGTGAGGCATTCCGCGCGCGTGCGCTTTTTCAAGAAGGCCATCCCCATCGGTGCGGCAACCGCCGTGATCCTCGTGCTGATCATCGGCATTTTCGATCCGTTCGGCCGCTTGCGCGGCCTCACGCTCGGCCCGGTCAGCCTGTCCGGCACGAAGATCACCATGGCTGCCCCGAAGCTTCGGGGATACCGCGCGGGGTCGCGGCCCTATGAGATGACGGCGGCGTCCGCATCCCAGGATGCGCGCAAGCCCAATATCGTGGAACTCAACGAAATCACCGGCAAAGTGACGCTGGAAAATAACGGCCAGGCTCATATCGAAGCGACGACGGGCGTTTATGACTCCCAGACCGAGCTGCTGGAACTCGCCGGACGCGTCAACGTGCGCACGGATACGGGCTATAGCGCCCATCTCACGACCGCATCCGTCGATTTCAAGGGCGGTAAGGTTTCATCGGCGGAGCCGGTGAGGGTTGATATCGATGGAGGCTCGATTAAAGCAGACAAGCTTGATATCGATGACAATGGCAAGCACATCGTCTTCCAAGGGCGGGTGCGGGCCATCATGGAATCTGATAAGGCCCGATCGACCCCTCCTGCTACCAACGATTGAGAGACGAGCCATGAAGCGTTGCTTCCTATCGCATGTAGGCTTCGCCTTGGCCCTGCCGATTGCGATTGCGGCGGTTGCGCCCGCCGCTCTTGCCCAGAAAGCCGCGCCGCAGCAGCAAGGGCCAAAGAATTCGCCCCTCGGAGGTATCGGTTCCAACAACAAGGAGCCGATCAAGATCGACGCCGATCGCCTGGATATCTTCGATCGGGAGCAGCGCGCCAGCTTCTCCGGCAATGTGGTTGCCGTGCAGGGCGACACGACCATGCGGTGCTCGCTGCTCAACGTCTATTATGAGCAAAGCGCGATGGGCGGCGCCACCGGCGCGCAACGGCCGGCGCAACCCGCTGCCCAGCCGGGCGGGGAGAACAGCAATATTCGCAGGCTCGACTGCAAGGGACCCGTGACGGTCGTCTCCAAGGACCAGACCGCGACTGGCGAGAACGCGACCTATGACCGGGGCGACAACAAGGTCATCCTCACGGGGCGCGTCGCTTTGAGCCAGGGCCCCAACGTGCAGCAATGCGATCGCATCGTCTATAATTTGGACACGAGCATCGCCAATTGTGAATCGCGGCCGGGCGGCCGCGTGCAGGGCGTCTTCGTTCCCGGCAGCGCCGAGCCCGGGCAGAAGCCAGCCCAATCGCGTCCGGGCCGCTGAGCGGCGAGCGGGCAGCCGGGCGTTAGAATGGATCAGATCATGGATCAGCCAGTCGGCGCCAGTTATGCCGCCTCCTCGACGACGACTCTCGGTGCTTCCTCATCCGCGGAGAGCGAGGGCGCCGTGCAGGGCCGCGTCATGGGAAGTGGCATTCTCTCGGTGCATGGGCTCGAGAAGAGCTATCGCGGCCGCACCGTCGTTCAGGATGCGACGCTGCATCTCAGCAATGGCGAGGCCGTTGGGCTGCTCGGGCCGAACGGCGCCGGAAAGACGACCATCTTCTACATGATCACCGGGCTGGTGGGCGCCGACCGTGGCATGATCAGCCTCGATGGCCACGACATCACCCATCTTCCGATGTATCGGCGCGCGCGCCTCGGAATCGGCTATCTCCCGCAGGAGGCCTCAATCTTCCGAGGGCTGAGTGTGGAGGACAATATACGGGCCGTGCTCGAGGCGGTGGAACCCGACCGCAAGGCGCGGGATCGCAAGCTCGATGAGCTGCTTGAGGAATTCGACATCGCGCGGTTGCGCAAATCCCCCTCTATCGCATTATCAGGCGGTGAGCGGCGCCGCTGCGAAATCGCCCGCGCGCTCGCCGGTAATCCGTCATTCATGCTTCTCGACGAGCCCTTCGCAGGTATCGATCCCATCGCGGTCGGCGATATCCAGAATCTCGTGCGACACCTGACCCGAAGGGGTATCGGGGTGCTTATCACCGACCATAACGTGCGCGAGACGCTCGGGCTGATCGATCGTGCCTATATCATTCATTCCGGTCGTGTGCTGACCGAGGGCACGCCGGACGAGATTATCGCAGACCAGGACGTGCGTCGGCTCTATCTCGGTGAAGATTTTCACCTGTAACTTTTTGGCGTGCTCGCGCGCGTCCGTTGCAGAGCGAGCGGTCCAAGCTGCTCAATTCATAAGCATTTCGCTTGTTAACAATGACGCGGGATTGCCATGCGGCCGCATTCGGTACGCGCATTGCGCCTTTGACGTCGCGCCCGCAACCCGATAGAGATTGAACGCAAGAATTGTGCCGATTTCTATCCGGGGTGTCTCCCTGCGCCGGCGGCGATCCGTGGCGTGGGAAGAACAGGATAGAGCGGCGAGAGCCGGGGGCATGTTCGCCACGCCGAGGTGGGGCCACTTTAGCGGGATGTGTTCCGGCCATCGGCTGAGGGTGGTGGGCGTCGGCAATGGCTCTATCTCACAGACTGGAATTGCGCCAAGGGCAGTCCTTGGTCATGACGCCGCAGCTGTTGCAGGCGATCAAGCTGCTGCAATTGTCGCATTTCGAGCTCATGGCGCATGTCGAGGCGGAACTCGAGACAAATCCTCTTCTGGAACGCGGTGGCGATGTTGCCGAGGACGGCTTCGATGGGCCACACGAGCAGCCTGCCGATGCTCACGAGCCGGCGGCACCTGCCTCCTTCGATGCGCCTATCGATCCTGCCGACTGGAGCCAGCCCGACGGCGGGCTGCAGCGCGAGACGATCGAGGCGGATTTCGGCACGACCTTCGACAATGTCTTCCAGGACGATGCACCGCCACGGGTCGCAGAGGCTGCCGGCGGGAGCGAATTGCCGGTGTCGTCCTCGCTGTGGAGCGGTGTGGGCGGCGGCGGATTCGATGACGACATGGATTTCGCCGCGACGCTCGTCGCGGATGAAACCCTTCACGGTCATCTCGAAGCGCAGCTCGACCTGGCCACGACGGATCCCGTCACCCAGTTGATCGGCCGTTTCCTGATTGATGCCATCGACGAGGTGGGCTATCTCGCCGAGGATCTCACGGCCATTGCCGATCGTCTCGACGTCGCCATCGGCCGGGTGGAGCTCGTGCTCAAGCTCGTCCAGAGCTTCGAGCCGTCCGGCGTGGGCGCGCGCAGCCTCGCGGAATGTCTTGCGATCCAGCTCAGGGAGCGGGACCGCTTTGATCCGGCGATGGAAGCGCTCATCGCCAACCTACCCCTGGTCGCGCGCCGGGATTTCCCAGCGCTCAAGCGTATCTGCGGGGTGGACGACGAGGATCTCACCGACATGCTGGCGGAAGTGCGCCAGCTTGATCCGAAGCCGGGCCGTGCCTTCGGTTCCACGCCAGTCCAGCCACTGGTGCCGGATGTCTTCGTGCGGACCGCGCCCGATGGGAGCTGGCTCATCGATCTCAATCCGGAGACGTTGCCGCGGGTGCTCGTCAACCAGAGCTACCACGCCAAGGTGGCGCGCCACGCGCGTAACGATACGGAGAAGGCCTATATTGCCGATTGCCTCCAGAATGCCACCTGGCTGCAGCGCAGCCTTGAGCAGCGCGCCAAGACCATTCTGAAGGTCGCCTCCGAGATCGTGCGCCAGCAGGACGGCTTCTTCGCCTATGGAGCGGAGCATCTGCGGCCCCTGAACCTCAAGACGGTGGCGGATGCGATCGGCCTTCACGAATCCACCGTTTCCCGCGTGACCTCGAACAAGGCGATCGGAACGAGCCGTGGCGTCTTCGCGATGAAATATTTCTTCTCGGCGGCAATCGCGGGCGTAATGGGCGCCGAGAGCCATTCGGCGGAGGCCGTCCGCCATCGCATCAAGCAGATGATCGATCAGGAAACGCTGCGGGACGTTCTGTCCGACG
The DNA here is from genome assembly GCA_930633525.1 of Hyphomicrobiales bacterium. NCBI lineage: Bacteria > Pseudomonadati > Pseudomonadota > Alphaproteobacteria > Hyphomicrobiales > Hyphomicrobiales bacterium. The sequence continues at coordinate 4,180,887 of CAKNFP010000001.1, read as the reverse complement.
ATGCCATCGTCCAGAAATTGCGGGACAGTGGCATCGATATTGCCCGGAGGACCGTCGCAAAATACCGCGAATCGTTGCGTATTCCGTCTTCGGTCGAGCGACGCCGGATGCATCAGCGGGCGTGACCGTGAAACCGTGAGCCACACAATGCCTTAGGCGCGTTGACAGATCCTGGAGAGCTTTCTACGACTTGGCACTAGAGACTGATGGGAATGGATGACCAAGGCCCACGACGCGATCGCCCCGGCCAGGCAGGGAGGAACAGATGGTTTTGCGGCTTTTCCACGATCAGCATTCGGCGTTCTTTTGCTGCATTTCCAACGTTCTTGCCAATTATGCAGGCCGCGCCGGCCTCAATCCCGCGATCGCACGCGCTCGTACCCCTAGCGGCGGACCTCGCAACATCGTATATCCTCGTGATCAGGAGCCTCGGGGATATCCGCCCGAGCCATGTTTCGAGGGGCAAGCCTGACGTCGTATCGGCCTTGAAGGCCGTTTCATAACGATCTCGCGGGGGCGGCTTTTGCCGCACGTACTCAAGACGATGGCTCTTATCGACATCATATCTCCAAACGCTGTTTTGCCCTCTCTCAAGGTCAACGGCAAAAAGCAGGCACTCCAGGAAGTCGCGAGCCAAGCTGCCCGACTTCTCAACCTCGACGATCGCGAGATCTTCGAGGCGCTGCTGCAACGCGAGCGTCTGGGATCGACCGGTATCGGCGACGGCATTGCCATTCCGCATGGCAAGCTGGCCCATGTCGACAAGCTGTTCGGGCTCATGGCCCGGCTTGAGCGTCCCATCGATTTCGAGGCGCTCGACGGCCAGCCCGTCGATATCATCTTCCTGCTGCTGGCACCGGAGACAGCGGGCGCTGATCACCTGAAGGCGCTTGCCCGTATCGCCCGGCTGTTGCGCGAGCCGGGCCTGGTCGACAGCATACGCGCCACCCGGGACGCCTCGGCGCTTTATGCCCTGATCACCCAGAGCGCGGTTTCGCATACGGCGTAGGTCCATCCCGGAGAGGGTCCGCATGTATTTCTACCAGCCGTCCAAGGGGCACGGACTGCCGCATGATCCCTTCAACGCCATCATCGGCCCGCGCCCTATTGGCTGGATCTCGTCCCGCGCCGCTGACGGCGTATTGAATCTCGCTCCCTACAGCTTCTTCAATGCCTTCAATTACAGGCCGCCGATCATCGGCTTCGCCAGCACGGGCTGGAAGGACAGCGTGCGCAATATCACCGAGACGGGGGAGTTCGTCTGGAACCTGGCAACACGGCCCCTTGCGGAGGCCATGAACATCACTTCGACGACCCTGCCGCCGGCCGTGGATGAATTTGCGCTGGCAGGGCTGACGCCGGCACCGAGCCAGATGGTGGGCGTGCCACGGGTCGCGGAAAGCCCCGTTGCCATGGAATGCATCAAGATCGACGTCATTCGCCTGAAATCTGCCGCGGGAGAACCTGTCGACAGCTGGCTGACCCTCGGCGAGGTCGTGGGTGTCCATATTGACGAAGCGCTTCTGAAGAACGGCATTTATGATACGGCGGCTGCGCTCCCCATCCTGCGCGCCGGAGGCGCGGGCGGTTACGCGCAGATCTCGCCAGAGGTCATGTTCGAGATGGTGCGGCCAGACGCGCGGCGGTAAGGCACGACCTCTCCGACCTCTGCCCGGGATCACTCCAAGCCGATTTATGTTTGCACCATGTGCTGTTACAAGCATGGCCGCTCCCCACCCATCGCGGCGGGGGCATTGCCATGCTGCACGGGGCCTCGCGGATGCTCGACGATCAGGCGCTTTTCATCACCCAACTCGTTACATTGTGGGCCGTGCTTGATCCGATCAGCCATCTGCCACTTTTCATGGGGGCGACGACTAGCCTGACCGATGGCGAGAAACGCCGGGCGGCTTCCATCGCCGTGCTGCTGGCCTTCATCATTCTCGCGATCTTCGGCTTTTGCGGACAGTTCCTGCTCCATGCCATGGGTATTTCACTGCTCTCTTTCCAGATCGCGGGCGGCATCGTCCTCTTCCTGTTCGCTGTGTCGATGGTGCTTGGCGAGGCCAAGCATATGCCTCCGTCGGTACCCACCGGCGAGAAGGTGATGGAGGTTGCCGTCTATCCCCTGGCCACGCCGATCATCGCCGGCCCTGGCGCGATGCTCACCATCGTCCTCCTGATGGACAACAACCGCTACTCGCCAGCCGAACAGTTCATCACCTTCGCCGCTTTGGGGACCGTTCTCGTCGGGCTTCTCACCATCTTCCTGTTGGGCGGCATTCTGACGAAACTGCTCGGCACCGGGATGACCAACCTGCTGCGGCGAACGATGGGGCTCGTCCTGGCGGCGCTTGCCGTCAATCTCGTGCTCAGCGCGGCCGCGACCTGGCTGAAACTGCCGGAGATATAGAAATCCGGCCCCCGAGACTGCGCCCGTCCTGTCCGCTCCTGCCCTGTATGATTGTCGCTGATGCTTCCCTGGATCACCCTCGATACGGCCAAGATACCTGATGCCAGCATGGCTGGTGGAGAAGGGGAACTGCGCCTCAAGCAGCGCGGCCAGGAATTCTCCATCATGCTCGGCACCAACGAGCTGATGAACAGCCGGCTGAGCGGTTCCGAGGAGGCTCTGGCCAATCTCGGTTGCGCGCGCATCGCGGGGCGGGCCCGACCTCATGTACTCATCGGCGGGCTGGGCATGGGCTTCACCCTGCGGGCCGCACTCGCGGCGCTGGACGCGGACGCGCGCGTTACGGTCGCAGAGCTCGTGCCGGCCGTCGTCGCCTGGGCGCGCGGGCCGATGGCCGGCCTCTTCGCCGGCTCTCTGGAGGATCCGCGCGTGACCATACGCGAGGAGGACGTCGGGCTGCTCATGCGTGAGCGCGGAGCGGCCTTCGATGCCATCCTGCTCGATGTGGACAACGGCCCGGAGGGCCTCACGTGGGAGGCGAATGACAGCCTCTATTCGACAGCCGGTCTTGGCGCAGCTCGGGCGGCGCTTCGCCCGGGTGGCATCCTGGCGGTGTGGTCCGCGGCGCCGGACCATGCTTTCGCGCAGCGACTACGGCGAATGGGTTTCGCCGTCGAGGAGGTACGGGTGAGGGCCAATCGCGGCCGCTCCGGCGCGCGGCACGTCATCTGGCTCGCCGCCAAGGATGGCGGCGAGGTTGCGCCGCGGCCCCGGTCTCGCTGAGCGGTCCCGTGGAGACGGCGCTCTATCGACCGGTCAAGAGCTTCCTCGAGGGGCTCGGTTTTTCCGTCAAAGGCGAAATCGGCGGCTGCGACATCGTGGCCCTCAAGGAGGGTGAGCCGCCGCTCGTGGTCATCGGCGAAATGAAGCTGAGCTTCAACCTGGAGCTCGTGCTGCAAGCGGTCGACCGTGCTGCCGCCTGTGATGAGGTGTGGCTCGCGGCCCGTCTCTCCGCGCGCGGCAAGGGGCGCGAAAGCGATGCCCGCTTTCGCCAGCTCTGCCGGCGGCTTGGCTTCGGGATGCTTGGCGTGTCGGCCGATGGCGCGATCAGCGTGCTCGTGAGCCCTGAGGCCCCCCTGCCGCGCAAGAACCCGCGCCGGCGTTCGCGCCTCGTCGCGGAACATCGCAAGCGTCTTGGCGATCCGGCGTTGGGCGGTGGCTCGCGCGCCCCGATCATGACGGCCTATCGTCAGCAGGCGCTTGTCTGCGCGGCCGCGCTCGCCCGTGGAGCGGGCAGGCCCCGGGACCTGCGCGCGCTCGCGCCCGACGCGGCCAAGATCCTGCAGCGCAACGTCTATGGCTGGTTCGCCCGTGCTGAACGCGGCGTCTACGCTCTCACCGAGGCCGGCCAGGAGGCGCTGGTTCGGTGGCCGCAGAACAAGGCAGGCTCAGATCCCGGTGCGGATGCGCTTCCTGCCGCCGAGGATCATTCCACGACCACCTTGTAGGTTTCGTCCGGGATCAGGGTCGTCGAGGGATCAAGGCCATTCAAGACGCGGAAGCGTTCCACACGCCCGTTGGCGATCGCCATGCCGGCTGCCAGCGCGTCCGGCGTATCGCCGGGATTGGCTTTGGCAAGGGCGATGCGCAACGGCTTCACCGCGTTGATTTCGCCATCGGTGAGGCGGCGCAGGCTGTTCAGGGTTCCGGTGAACGCTGGGCCGCTCGCATTGTCGCGATCCCGCGAGGCCAATACCAGCCGATAGATCGAGCTGCCGATCCGCACGGCGGCGAGATGGAAGCGCCAGCCGTTGCTTTCAGCGTTGGCAGTGGCTGCCGACAGGCCGTTGACCGTCAGAGGCTGGATGCTGGCCGGATCGACCTTCTCGATCCAGCCGGAGCGCAGGAACTCCTCCAGCGAGCTGATATCGCCGCCCTCCACCGCATCCAGCCGGAAAGCGGACTCGCCGTTGCGCGAGACGCCCAATACAGCCTGAGCCGTGTTGTCGATGGAAAAGTTCTCGGGGGCAGTGAAGGTGATGCCGAGGCGCGGATGGATGAAGGCGCGGCCGCGCACGACGCCATCAGCCGGGTCATCCCCATAGGCGATGCCGTTGATGGCGGCGAGATATTCCGCGCGGTGGCGCTCGCCGAGACCCGGCGCCGCGATGCTGCGCGCGGTTGCCAGCGCTTGAGCGATACGTTCCGGCGTGCTCGGATGCGTGGCCAGGAAGTTCGATGCCTGCGGCTGGCGCCCGTTTGAATTGCGGCCGAGAGAGGCGAGGAAACGCGCGGAGCCATAGGGGTCGTAACCGGCGCGCGCCATGGTGCGGATGCCAATGCGGTCGGCCTCCAGTTCCTGCGCGCGGGAGAAGCCGGCGATGGTCCGTTCTGACTGGTTGCTGACGGTCTCGCTCTCGCTCGGATTGTTGAGCACTTCGGAGACCACGCGGCTCACCAGGGCTGACTTCTCGGCAAGTTCCGCGCGGGCGCTCGCATGTTTTGCCGTGACATGGGCAATCTCATGCGCGAGCACGCCGGCGACTTCCGAATCGTCATTGGCGAGAGCAAGGAGACCGCGCGTCACATAGATATTGCCTGTCGGCAGGGCGAAGGCGTTGACCGTTGGCGAGTTCAGAAGGGTGACGCGATATCCCTGGGTCGGCGTATCGGTGGCGGCCACCAGTTTTGCGACCATGGTTTTCAGCCGGGCCTCCGCCGCTGGCCAGCGGTAGCTGCCGCCGAGCGACGCGACCAGGCGCTGATGTTCGCGGTCGGCGGCGCGCTCGACACCCGTGACCCTGGGGGCCGCCGGCGGCAGAGGCGCGGACGCAGGAAGCTTGCTGGTTTCGGTAGCGCAGCTCGCCAGAAAAATGACGCCAAGCACCGCACAAGCGCCTCGCGCCGTCGCCCGGCTCATCATCTTCCATTTCAGTCCAGGCGATCGTCCGCCAGCTGTGTCAGCCAGCATCATCCGCTTTGTCACGCCACACGCGCTCATTCAGTCCCGATGACCTCGATTTGTTCCGGCGTCAACACGTCGATCAATGGCCCTCGGCCTGCCTCCACCATGCCGCGTACTCGGATACGTCGTCCATCGAGTTCGGCGACATGGAGCCCGGCAGCAGCAAACTTTGCACGATTCTTCTTCCAGATGGTGACTGTGAAATCCCGCGTCCACTGTGATCCGAAATTTAAGTAGGTAACCCGTTCTCTTTCCCTTACGCTGACGATTATGCCCTCAATCACGGCAAAATCGCCAGCCTTGGCGAGAATGGCTTCCGGTTCGCTGGCCGCCAGCACGGCTGATGCGTCCTGCCATTGCCCGCGGCGGCTCGTACGCGCCTTGTCCTCGCGTGCGAGCAATGCCTTCATGCACGCTCGTGACAGCGGTGTGACCGCAGTGTCGGGCGCTGCACGGGCCAAGCCAATATCGACAAGCCATTGCGCGATTGTGTAGGCGGGTTCAGCAACTGAGTCCATGCCCATCTCCGCCGCTGTTTTCGCTTTTCGCGTGCCGACCTCGCTCGAGGACGGGTGCGAGGCGCTCTGCGCCCCGGCCATCGCTTCCGGCAACACGATGTCGGCGGAGAGACGCCCCCAGCGATCCGATGCCGGCTGGAGGATTTGGAAGCGCACTTCCGATCCGAGAAGCGCACCGAACTCCGCGCGGGGAACGGGACTAGCGGCTTGCGCCGGCGCGAGAAGGACACCGGCCAGGGTAAGCAGCCGCCCATCGGCCAGGCGCACATCGCCGTTGTCCTCGATGCCGGTGACGAGGCCGGTATCCGTGGCCTCGGGCGGCTGGCATATCGCGTTGATACGCGCGGACTTCCTCTCGCGCGCCAGCGCATCTGGCATGGCCAGCGTGATCGTGGCAAGGAGGGCGAGAGCCGCAGGGGCGAGGAACTGCGAAAGGCTTGATGAAGCGAGCATCTGCGGAACGGGGTCAACGACGGCTACGAAGTTTACGCGGGACCAAGCCACAAACCAAGACGTAACAGGAGGCTGTTTTCACAGTTCCCCTCTTGAACATGAAGGGCGCCTTGGGTCATATGGATCGGACGAACGCTCCTTTCTGGATGCGTTCGCATTGGCAGTCGGCTGTCGAGACTGTCCCGGTAGCTCAGCAGGATAGAGCAACGGTTTCCTAAACCGTAGGTCAGGGGTTCGAATCCCTTCCGGGACGCCATGCCTTCATCCAGCGCAGTCCGGTTTTGTCCTGAATCTCTTGAGAAATAAGGGTTTGTAACGACCTCGTGCCCGCCGCTGTGCGGCCAGATGTGTCGATTTCCAGCGGGATTTTTGGTATTTTTGCTGGTAGTTTCAAAACCGCCATGCAGCGATACCAACAGCCATGCCGCTCACAGACGTGGCTATCCGTCGAATCAAACCATCCCAGAAGGCGCGGAAGATTTCCGACGATGGTAAGGATTCAAAAACGAAGCAATCGGCTGGTCGATGAAGGCAGAGATGACAGCCCAGCGCGCCACCGACGCGCTGGTCATGGCGATCTGGCGGCGGTGGCAAGCCGCAAGCGCTGCTGCATCACTCGGACCAGGGCAGCCAACATACCAGCCCGCCACTTCCAGGAATACTTCCAGGAGTTGCTGGCCGACAACGGCGTCACCTGCTCGATGAACCGATCCGGCAACGTCTGGGACAACGCGGCCATGGAGAGCTTCTTCTCCTCGCTCGAGACCGATCGGATCAGGGGCAAAGGTCTACCGCACGCGAGACGCCGCCAAGGCTGATGTGTTCGACTACATCGAGAGGTTCTACAGTACGGCCCACCGGCACCCGACGATCGGCTGCGTCAGCCCGGCCCAGTTCGAAAAGGGGAGGATTAGTATAACCGAGCGTCCACGAAAGCGGCAGCAGGCCACTTCTGTCGGGCAGCCAAAGGCTCTACGCGATTGTCTTGAACCAAGCATAGAATGCGGTGCGGTAAATTTGAAACTAAACTGAGGTAGCTTGCGCTCTCCTAGATTCTGTTGAGGCGATGCGGGTTATTTGCAGAATTCCCAAGAGCGCAAATATCGAGCCGCTGCCAAGGATGGCGATCAGCGCAAGCGTTCCTGTAATGCCAATCTGCTCCATCATCAACGCGAACACGAATGGCGCGGCGGACCCGACGATCAGGCGCACGGACATGAGCCGCCCCTGACGGGTGCCGTAGCCCTCAGGTCCAAATAGAGCCAGCGGCAACGTTCCCCCGACAATGCTGTAGAGCCCATTGCCCATGCCGAACAGGATGGCGAACAACATCGCGCCGGCAAAGGACGGCGCGGTCAGGAGCAAAAGAACCACTGCGACTGGCAAAAGTGCCGCCGAGATGATGGCTAGAGTGAGCTGAGAAAGGTCCTTGCCGAAGACCATATTGATGAAACGGCTTGCGACCTGTGAAGGCCCGAACAGGGCGCCGACTGCAACGCCGGCAAGGCCGAGGCCAAGTGCTCCAAGCATAGGCAGCATGTGCACGAGGATTGCCGAGCTGATAAAACTCTGAAACGCAAAGCCCACTGCCATCAGCAAAAAGCCCTTGCCACGAGACGCGGGGGCAAGACTGCCGTGAACGTGCGGTTTCACGCGTTCGGTTCCAGCGCCGGTCGCTTCAATGTGCTCGGAAGTCCGGCGTGACATCGCCATGTGGATTGGCAAGCACAAAGCAAGATGAAGCACAGCGAATGCAAGATAGACCTCTTGCCATGTCAGGAGGCTGTGCAACCACGTCGTCAGAGGCCAAAATATCGTCGAAGCAAAGCCCGCGATCAACGTCAGATATACGATACTGCGCTGGGCGGTTCCCGGATGGCGCTGGACCAACAGGGGGAATGCTGCGCCATATTGAACGAGTGTCGAGGCGATCTCGATGGCAAACAGGGCCGGCACGAAGGCGGATCCCGAAGGCGCCAAAGCGCAGGCTACGAGAGACAGCGCTGCAACGACTGAGCCAATCGCCATGACGCTGCCAGCACCGAGGCGATCGATCCAGCGGCCCACCCGCGGCGCAACCAAGCCGCCCGTCAGCAGCGCGGCCGAGAGTACTGCAAAGATCGATTCATTCGACCATCCGAAGTCTCGCGCCATGGCCGGTGAGAGAATGCTGAAGCTGTAGTAGAGAGTCCCATAGCCGATGATTTGCGTTATGCCGAGCGCAGCAACGTCTCTCCAACGCCCCATCTCAGATGCTCTCGAGCCTGACCTGCGATGCTCGCTTCTTAGCCATTTCCCTGCGTTCGCTGTAGCGGTCAGTAAGATAGGCAGAGACGTCGCGTGTTAGCAGCGTGAACTTGACCAGTTCCTCCATCACGTCGACGACCCGATCGTAATAGGAGGAAGCCTTCATGCGGCCCGCCTCGTCGAACTCCTGATAGGCCTTCGCCACGGATGATTGGTTCGGAATGGTCACCATCCGCATCCAGCGGCCAAGGACCCGCATCTGGTTGACCGCATTGAAGCTTTGGGAGCCCCCGGAAACCTGCATGACCGCCAGTGTTCGGCCTTGTGTCGGCCGAATGGCGCCGACCGAAAGAGGAATCCAATCGATCTGCGCCTTCATCACAGCGCTCATCGCGCCGTGGCGTTCCGGACTCGTCCAGACCTGGCCTTCCGACCAGAGCGAAAGGTCTCGCAGTTCCCGAATCTTCGGATGATCAACCGCAGCACCATCCGGCAATGGCAGGCCGCCCGGATCGAAAATTCTCACCTCGGCTCCAAAATGTGTCAGCAGACGCGCGGCTTCCAGCGTCAGAAAGCGGCTGTAGGAACGCTCACGTAGCGAGCCGTAGAGCAGCAAGATGCGGGGAGGGTAGCGCGAGGGCTTTGTACTCAACTGATCGGCGCTGGGAATGTCGATGCAATCGGCATCGACATTGTGAAGATCACTTAGCATCAGCGGTTCGCCTCCACGACGGTCACCGTCTTGCGGTCGCGCTCATACCAACCCTTTGACCGGTTCACGATCCATACGACCGAAAGCATCACAGGGACCTCAATCAGCACGCCAACAACGGTGGCAAGCGCCGCTCCAGACTGAAAACCGAACAGGCTGATCGCAGCCGCGACGGCAAGCTCAAAGAAATTGGATGCGCCGATCAGGGCCGATGGGCCGGCCACGCAGTGCTGCTCCCCGCTGATCCGGTTCAGCAGATAGGCAAGCCCGGAATTGAAATAGACCTGGATGAGGATCGGCACCGCAAGTAGCGCAATCACCAAAGGCTGCGCGATGATCTGTTCGCCCTGGAAGCCGAAGAGCAGCACCAGCGTCGCGAGAAGGGCTACCAGCGACGCTGGCCCAAGCTTGGCGAGCAGTCTGTCGAGGGCCGCTTGTCCCCCTGTCGCCAGAAGGTATCGCCGCACGACCTGTGCGATGATGACCGGAATGACGATGTAAAGGATGACCGACAGGACGAGCGTGCCCCACGGCACCGTGATCGCGGAAAGCCCCAGTAGCAAACCAACGATCGGCGCAAAGGCCACCACCATGATGGCATCGTTGAGAGCGACTTGGCTTAGCGTGAAATGCGGCTCACCCTTCGTCAGGTTTGACCATACAAAGACCATCGCCGTGCAAGGCGCGGCGGCGAGGATGATGAGACCCGCGATATAGCTGTCGATCTGGTCCGCCGGAAGCAGCGGACGGAACAGCCAGCCGATGAACAGCCAGCCCAGCAGCGCCATCGAGAAAGGCTTCACAGCCCAATTGACGAAGAGTGTCACGCCGATGCCGCGCCAGTGACGACCCACCTCGCCGAGGGCGGCAAAGTCGATCTTCAGCAGCATGGGAATGACCATCAGCCAGATCAGCAGTGCGACCGGCAGATTGACCTTGGCGATTTCAGCGGCGCCGATCGCGTGGAACAGGCCCGGCAGCATGTGTCCGAGTGCAACACCGACAACGATGCACAGAAAGACCCATAGGGTTAGGTAGCGTTCAAAGGTGGACATGGGCTCTTCTTACGCCGTCGCGACGCGACGGCCGTGCTCATCTATGACGCGCTCGCCATCTTCCTTGATGAACTCGCCTGCTTGGGGCGGCAGCAGATCGAGCACCTCTTCAGAAGGGCGGCACAGCCGTACCCCCTTCGGACTGACAACGATCGGCCGGTTGATGAGGATCGGATGAGCCATCATGGCATCGAGAAGCTGGCTTTCGGTCAGCGCCGGATCGCCGAGGCCCAGCTCTGCGTAGGGAGCACCCTTCTCACGCAGCAGCGCACGGGCGGAGATGCCCATGCGTTCGATGAGCTGCCCCAGCAACGCCCGCGATGGCGGCGTCTTCAAATATTCGATGACATGTGGCTCGACACCGGCATTACGGATCATCGCCAGTGTGTTGCGCGAGGTACCGCAGTCAGGATTATGATAGATGATAACGTCCATTGCCGCCCTCACGCCGCGCTCGGGCGCGGCTTGGTCGTGCCCTGCAACTGGCCAATCTCAACGAGCTTCGCGCCGAGGATCATGCGGTCAAGGCTCGCGATCGGCAGCGCTGTGAACACTGAAATCCGGGCCTTGAGATAGCGGAAGGCGGCAACGAAGGCGGCCTCCTTCTCGATGTTCGTACCCTCAGCCGCAGCCGGATCTTCGATCCCCCAATGCGCCGTCATGGGCTGACCCGGCCAAACTGGACAGGCCTCGCCAGCCGCGCTGTCGCAGACGGTGAACACGAAATCCATGACGGGCGCACCGGGCTGGGCGAACTCCTCCCAGCTTTTCGAGCGGAAGGCTTCGGTCGGATAGTCAAGCGCCTGCAATACCTTCACGGCGAAGGGATTGACGGTGCCCTTGGGCTGACTGCCGGCAGAAAAAGCCCGGAAGCGACCGCCGCCATCTTTTTGCAGAATGCTCTCGGCCAGGATCGAGCGGGCCGAATTGCCAGTGCAGAGGAACAACACATTGAAGACGCGGTCGGATTGGATTGTATCAGACATTGGCGGCATCCTTAGCGGGATTACAGCACGAGGACAGCGCTGCGACCGCCGGATTGCACACCTCCGGGTGGCCCTGGCAGCAGTCGCGCATGAGAAACTCAACAAGATCGGACAGGGCTGGATAGGCCGCGGTGTAGATGATCGACCGTCCCGCACGCCGAGACTCGACAAGGCCAGCTTGCTCAAGGTGGCTGAGATGAAAGGACATGCGCGAGGAGGAGGCGCCATCCATCGCTTCGCCGATGGCGCCGGCGGGCAACCCCTCCGGCCCGGCTGTGACCAGCAGGCGCACGATCCTCAACCGCGTTTCCTGTGACAGGGCTGCAAACGCATCGATGGCTTGCTTTTCTCTCATGTTCATTTCAACATCTCAATATCTATTGAGATAATAGATACAGGATGATGAGCGATCACACCAGCCCTTAGATGTCGATTTTCACGGCGCCTCTATGGGCGCACGTCTCTCGGCCATAGTGGGACATGACAACCCCATCGTGATCGAATGCGGCGGACGTGGGATTCACCCGGGCGAGCACATGACTGAGGATAATGCCGATCCGTTTGTCGCTCCTGAGTGTAGCTGATCGACCGACAAGAAATATTTGCCTGAGATGGTGCACTTTACGTGAAATACGCTGAAGATCGGCGCACTCGGCCTCATAAACAGCGTCGGGATATTTTCATTATACTTTCAGACTAGATCTCGCTGGACCGAACGGCCCGGCCGCCACGGACCTCACCGGCCGTTTCCGTTTCCCTTTAGCCCTTGGTAAAGATCCACAGTTGCTTGACGAGGTATCGCTGGCTGATGACGGGTCGTCGCCGACGATCAAGAGCTTCAAGGAGCGACACGAGCGCATCCGACGGGTCAGGGAAGCTTCGGCTTGCGACTATCCCAAGGGCTGGCTGCCTCCAGCTGTGCTGCAAGCCTGATCAGCTTACCCTCTTGCCCGAGAGCTGAGGCAAACTGCACGCCCACAGGCAGTCCTTCTGCCGTCCAATGCAGCGGCAAAGAGATCGCGGGTTGGCCGGTCATGTTATAGACCTGCGTGAATGGGTGAGCATGCAAGAGGCGTTCGTGCATGTCATCGACGCTGTCACCGTCCTGGCCGACAAAGCCCAGGGGGCGGGGGGGCTGCCCCACTGTCGGCGTGATGACGACGTCGTACTTCTCGAAGTATGGCCCGAATCGCCGGCACACCCCCTGGATATCCCGCAAGGCATCGACATAGGCATCGGCCGCCATGCCCGCGCCCACCTGCGCCAGAAGCCATGTGTGCTTCTCGATATCGGCCCGCTCCACCGGGCGTCCGCGCGCCGCGCCAAGCTGGCGCAAAGTCGCGTGCAACTGGGCTGCCATGATAACCCGCAGGATCTTGCGGATCGCCCTGGCCTCGAAAGGAAGCGTGACCGGTTCGACGTGATGTCCGAGGCTCTCGCAGAGCAACCCGGCGCTGGTCGCTGCCTCGACGGTTGCCGGCGCTGTCTCGATGTCGACCGGCGCCATCATTACGCCGATGCTCATGCGCTCAACGGGTGCACCCACTTCCCGAAAATAGGGGCGAGCCGGCGGCGGCGCGGCATAGGGATCGCCAGCCGCCGGGCCGTGGGTGGCGTCCAGAAACGCCGCCGTGTCGCGCAAGCTGCGGCAGATGACATGAGCCGCCGACAGACCCGCCCACCCTTCGGTGACGATGGGTCCCATGGGATTGCGGCCTCTGGTCGGCTTCAGCCCAACGCAGCCGCACATGGCGGAAGGTACGCGGATCGATCCGCCACCATCACTGGCATGGGCCGCGGGCACCATGCGGGCCGCGACGGCCGCCGCTGATCCGCCTGACGAACCACCGGTGCTGCGCGTGAGATCCCAAGGGTTGCGCGTGACACCGAACAGGTCGTTTTCGATGGTGCCGAGAAGCGCGAATTCCGACGTGGCGGACTTGCCGACGATCACCAGACCTGCCGCGAGATAGCGCTCCACCAAAGTGGAATTGAACGTCGAGACGCGATCTTTCAGAAGTCGGCTTCCGGAGGCCTGCACGGTGCCCTTGTAATCTGCGCTTATGTCCTTGAGTAGGAAGGGCACGCCGCGAAGGCGCCCGCCTGGAAGGCCGCGTTCAATCTGCTCCCGCGCCCGGTCGAACAGCCTGGTTGAGATGGCATTGATCGTCGGATCCTTGCTGTCGATCTCGTTGATGCACAAGGCGAGCAGTTCCTGCGCGGAGACGTCGCCGCAAGCCACGAGATCGGCCAGGCCGACGGCATCCATGCTCTGATATTCGGCGGGTGTCATGAGAGCTCCATTGAGCAGTCGGGCAGTCCAGGATCACACACGTCTTTTCAGGCGGGGATCGAGGGCGTCGCGCAGGCCGTCGCCCATCATATTGACGGCAAGCACCGTCACGGACAGGAACGCCGCCGGTATGAAGACGATGGACGCCTGTATCTGCCAGAGCGAGCGCCCATCGGCCATGATGTTCCCCCAGGTGGGCACGTCGGGCGGCACGCCAGCGCCTATGAAGGAGAGGGCGGCCTCGATGATCATGGCGCTGGCGAAGATATATGTGGCCTGCACCATCATCGGCGCGACGGTATTGGGGAGGATATGGCGCAGGATGATCGACGGCACCCGCACGCCTGACGCAACGGCTGCCTCGACATAGACCTGCTCCCGCAAGGTCAGCACCACGCTCCGCACGAGCCGCGTGACGCGCGGCACCTCGGCGATGGTGATCGCGACAATGACCGTCGTGACCGACCCCCGGATAAGGGCCATGAGCGCAATAGCCAGGAGGATGGAGGGAATTGACATCAGGCCGTCGGTGATACGCATCAGGACGGCGTCGAGAGGCCGCACGAATCCGGATATGAGGCCGACGAGCAGCCCTATCCCTGCAGACAGCACGGCAACTGTGAAGCCGATGAACAGAGAAACGTGCGTGCCATAGAGAACGCGCGAATAGATATCCCGGCCGAAGCCATCGGTGCCGAACCAGGCGCTCTCCGAAGGCGGCAGGAGGCGGCGGGAAAGGCTCAGCTCATTCGGGCTCACAGTGCCGAGGAACGGCGCCAGAATTCCGACCAGAATCATGACGGCGAGAACGACACAGCCAATGGCAGCGCTCGGATACCGGCGGGCGATCCTCGACAGTCGACCGGCCAAACCAGCCGTCGCGGACTGATCAACCTGCATGTTCACTGCCTGCAATGCTCCGTCTCCTATCTCTGCCCGCCATCACATCCGGGCCGGTGACTACGCATTTCCAATTCAACGGCGACCGGAGCGCGACCGGATCTGGCTTTGCATCAATAGCTGATGCGCGGATCGACCAGGGTATAAGTGATATCGATCAGTAAATTGATCAGGACATACAAAACGCTGAAAAGTAGAACGACGCCCTGGATCACCGGATAATCGCGTTGAAGGACCGCATCGACAGTCAAGCGGCCGAGGCCCGGAATGCCAAAAACGGTTTCCGTGACGACTGCCCCGCTGATCAGGAGCGTGAAGCCTATGCCGATGACGGTGATGACCGGCACGGCCGCATTGCGCAGCGAATGCACGAACAGCACTTGCAGCGGCCGCAGCCCTTTGGCGGTCGCGGTCCGTACATAGTCCTGCTGCAGGACTTCAAGCATCGTCGCGCGCGTGGTGCGCGCGATGAGCGCGATATAAACACTGCCAAGTGCAAGGGATGGAAGAATGAGGCTGAGAAACCAGCGGTCAATTCCGCGCGCGATCGGGACATAACCTTGAACTGGTAGCCAGCCAAGCTCGAGCGCGAAGATATAAGCCAGCGAATATCCCACGACAAAGACCGGTACGGAAAAGCCGAGGACAGCCAGCGCCATGATGCTGCGATCGATCGTCGTGCCGTTGCGCCAAGCCGCGAAGACCCCGAGGGGAACCGCGACCAGGACGGAAAGGACCATCGTCAGGAACGTCAGGGACAGGGTAGGCTCGATACGCTGCATGATCATGCGGCTGACCGGCAATCCAGTAAACACTGAATTACCCAGGTTCCCCTGCAGGACATTCCACATCCATTCG
The DNA here is from genome assembly GCA_930633525.1 of Hyphomicrobiales bacterium. NCBI lineage: Bacteria > Pseudomonadati > Pseudomonadota > Alphaproteobacteria > Hyphomicrobiales > Hyphomicrobiales bacterium. Next base: position 4,165,487 of record CAKNFP010000001.1, on the reverse strand, counting down.
CCGAACTGGATGAGGAACGGTCGTTCCAGGCCCAGGTTCTCGCGAATGCGTTGGATATCGGCAGGAGAGGCGGTGTCTCCAGCTATGACTGCGGCGGGGTCTCCGGGCGTGAGGAACAGCAAGCTGAAAATAAAGACCGCGACAACCAGAACGACAGGGATCGTCGCCATGATCCGCCGGATGATATAGCCTATCACTCGGGGCTTTCCTTATTTGCGAAGCATATGTCCCCTCAGGCTGTGCCGAAGGGGACGTATGGTTCAGACCTCTTTCCTCAAATTCCAGAATACTGTGTAACCAACGACGCGATCTACAATGTTCTTGGTGTAGGCCGACTGCTGGATGGACTGTCCCAGCGGATAGTAGGGGACATCCTTAAAGGCCTGCACTTGCATGTCACGCGTGATGTCTTTCTGCTTATCGAGCGAGGCCGAGGCGAACCACTCGTTCGTCAAGCGCTCCAGATCGGGATTGGTGTCCCATCCCGGCTGGCCAGCCGGTCCGGCACCACGCATGTTGCGGTGCACGGCCGGGCTGAAAAAGTTCATTCCGGAACTCCCGGTGAAATGGATATGCCAACCGCCCTGCGCCGGTGCATCCTTCATGTTGCGCCGTTGGGACATGGTCGTGAAATCCATGGTCTGTACGGAAATATTCAGCCCGACCTTGCGCAGCATGTCGGTTCCGACCTCAGCCAAGGCCCTGTGCAGCGGCACGTTCGACACCGCCATCACAACCAACGGCTCTCCTGCGTAACCGGCGGCTTCCAGATTGCGTTTCGCAAGAGCGAGGTCACGCGGGCCGGTCAGCGCTTCCATACCTGCGTTGGAGGCGAAGGGCGATTGCGGGACAAAGAACCCGACGCCGGTGTTCGATGCGCCGGGCACCGTACCATTGATCGCGACCATGAAGTCGCTCTGGTTGATGGCGGGCCACAACGCTTGCCGCATCGCCGGTTTGTCGAACGGCGGATGGAGATGATTGACCATCATCATCTGTAGCGAGCCGAGCGGATTGATCGGCTCGACCTTGAAATTGCCTCGCCGTGTCAGAAGGGGCAGAAGATCGTTGCTCGCAGCCTCCCACCAGTCGACTTCTCCGGTCTGCAGGGCAGCGACAGCCGTGGAAGGATCAGGCTGGACCATCCATTCGACCCGATCCACGAAAACCCGTTTCGGGCCGGCCGTCCACACCGCTACGCCGTCGGGCCTCGGAACATAGTCGCGGTTGCGCTCGAAAACGCTGATGACCCCTGCGACATGTTCGTCCGCCTTGAAGCGGAATGGCCCGCTGCCGATCATCTCCTTGACGGCCGTGTTCGGGTCGGTTTGCGCCAGGCGCTCCGGCATGATGACCGGGAGATAGGCCAGTGGCTTGGCCAAAGCATCGATCAGACGGGGGAAGGGCTTGCTGAGGCGGAAGACGATCTCCTTGTCGCCGTTGGCACTGAGTTCATCGACCACCGCGAAGAGCATCTTGCCAAAATCGTCCCGCTTGCTCCAGCGCTTGAGGCTCGCGACGCAATCCTTCGCGCGGACGGGTTCGCCATCGTGGAAGCGGAGCCCATCGCGTAGCGTCATCCGCCACAGAAGGCCGTCGTTCTCAACCTTGACGGTATCGACCATCTGCGGCTGCGCGGCGAAATCGCCGTCCACACCGAACAGCGTATCGTAAACCATCAAGGCCGCGTTGCGGGTGACATCGGTCGTCGAGATCAGGGGATCGAGCACCGCAAGATCGCCGTTGCTGATCATCTTGATGGTATTGGCACCTTGGGCAAGGCTGAGGCGCGGTGCGGACAAGGTCACGGCCGAAGCTGCGCCCACAAGTCCAAGGAATTCCCGTCTACGCATGGTTTCTCCTCTTGGTGCCTTTTGTTTTTGTACTGATCGCGGGGGGGATAAATCCGGTCGGATTTCAACCTATGGAGAAGGTCCGCGCCCGCTGCTGGCGCATCTGGATATAAACGTATTCGTTCTCCGTGCCGGCCTCATAGCCGCCAACTGCCATCGAAACATTCTGCCGGCTGGGGTATTTGGCGACCTCATCCTCGACGATTATGACGCCGAGGCCGGGCGCGTCGGGAACCTGCAAATGTCCACCCTGCTGCTGAAGCACAGGCCGCACGACGTCGTAACGCCCTGGCCAGTCATCCTCGATACGCTCCAGCATCAGCGTGTTGGGGATCGCCGCCAGCAGATGGAGAGCCGCAAATTCCGCCACGGGGCCGAGCGAACCGGAATGCGGTGCCATCATGATCCCATGGGCTTCCGCCATGCCCGCGATCTTGCGCATCTGGGTCAGGCCACCCGCCCGGCCGGTGTCCGGTTGCACAACGTCGACAAGCTCGTGCTCGATCAATGTGCGCAGTCCCCAGATCGTGGCCGCACGTTCGCCGGCAGCGAGGGGGATGGAGACCGCGTCGCGGATACGCTTGTAGCTTTCAAACTGCTCAGGGGCGCACGGATCCTCATAAAAGGCGAGCTTGAAGGGCTCGAGTTCGCGTCCGAGCTGGATCGCATCCTGGACTGTCAGCCACGGCGGCCCGTGCAAATCGCACATCAGGTCGACATCTGGGCCAACTGCCTCCCGAAGCGCCGCCACCTTGCGCACCGTGTCTTTTACGCCGCCGGTCTTGATCGCCGTGATGCCGCGCTCCTTCAAGGAAAGGGCGACATCCGGATCCGACGCGTGCGAGTAAATTCGGACACGGTCGCGGACTTTTCCCCCCAGCAGGTTCCACACCGGTGTGCCGAGAGCCTTGCCCTTTATGTCCCAAAGAGCCATGTCGATGCCCGTCATCGCGCCGGCTCCGACCACACCGGTCATCCCATGGCCCATCATGGCGACCTGCATCTTCTGCCAGAGACGTTCGATATCAGCCGGGTTCTCACCGATGAGAATATTGCGAAGATCCTGAACGGCTGTCTCGACGACCCGCGGCCAGCCGCTGCATTCGCCAACGCCTTCTATACCCTCATCAGTGTAGATCTTCAGGAATAACCAGTTCCGGCTCGTATTCTGAACGCCTTTACCATCAGACGCCCATGCTTTGTCGGAAGGCGCGCCCGCTTGCATCAGGAATGTCCGGATATCAGTGATTTTCATTGTATGTCTCTGGACTGAAGGCGCTCACGGGCGTCGCATAGAGGCGCAGCTTGGCAGATGCCTATTGATGCATTAGTGCACCTAGCCAGGTCATTTGCAAGCCGTTTCTCCGAGGAAAGGCGCCTGCACAGTCCAAGTTAATGAAATCGTTGCTAGATATGGTGATCACGCCAAATCTGTTCATTAAGCGAGCGGCGCACAGAGCTGTGCTCACCAGGAAGATATCCACGGCGTAATCTTGCTGCTTATCCTCTAATGCATTAATATGTCAGAGCAACTTGCGTTGGATAGCGTCGTCACGGTGCAGGTTCACCGGGCCACGCCATTTATTTTCGATCAGGGAAACACTCAATGACGTTGCTCGCCAAGACCCGGGACAAGCTGAAGACCGTCAGTACGGCCACGCTTTGCACGGCGTTGTTTAAACGCGGCCTGCGCAACCAGTTCATCCAGGATGTGCGCCCGCTCAACGCGAGTTTACCGAACATGGTGGGCGAGGCCTATACGCTGCGATACATCCCGGCACGCGAGGACCTCAATTCAATTGACGTGTTCCGTGACCGCGATCACCCTCAGCGCGTGGCTATTGAGCAATGCCCCGTAGGGGCCGTTCTTGTCGTTGACAGTCGCAAAGACGCGCGTGCTGCTTCCGCGGGCGGTATCCTCGTCGCGCGGCTTTCCCAACGTGGGGTGGCTGGGATTGTCACTGACGGCGGCTTCCGTGACAGCCCCGATATCGCTCGGCTCGATTTCCCTGCCTATCATCATCGGCCATCCGCGCCAACGAACCTGACGCTCCACCAGGCCATTGATATCAATGTGCCGATCGGTTGTGGAGACGTGCCGGTGTGGCCGGGAGATGTCATTGTGGGCGATGCGGAGGGGGTTATTGTCATTCCCGCGGCTATCGCCGAGGAAACCGCCGATGAGGCCGTTGAAATGACCGTTTTCGAGGATTTTGTGCAGGAAGCGGTGAAATCCGGACGTAGTATCCTCGGTCTTTATCCTATGCTCGATGAGGACGTGAAACAGTCCTTCACCGTGTGGCGTCAGAGAACCGGGCGCTGAGACTGTTTCATTATTTACTCATGTGGTGATCATCGCTGAATCGACGACGAGACAGCGTTCACGCTCTTGCATCATGCTGTCAGGCATGCCGGTTGCTCTGTTCAGGCCAAACCGTTGGCGAGTTTTTGGCGCGATGACAGCATGTCCGGGCTGTAGTAGCGTCTGGCAAATGGCAGCTGGGACCTTGTGGTCCCGCGAATGGGATTTAAGAGCATTGCGCAATGCCCTGAATGTAATCGATAGAAGTCGGCGTACTGCGCCGCAGATCTACGAATATCTCTATGAGAAGATCATCTCGCTCGAGATCGCTCCCAACACCGTCCTCTCGCGCGCTGATCTCCAGAGTCAATTCGGCGTCAGCCAGACGCCGGTTCGCGATGCCTTGATGAGGCTGGAGGGTGATGGCCTCGTTGACATCTTTCCCCAGCACGCGACCCTGGTCACGCGGATCAACATAAGGGCAGCGCGGCAGGCTCACTTCCTGCGACTTGCCGTGGAGTTGGAAACATTAGCGCTCATTGTCGCAAAAAGCCCGGACGCGGATATCGAACGCTTCAAGCTTGTTATGAAAAGGCAACGCCGCGCGCTCGAGGATGAGGATATCAACGAATTTGCTGATGCTGATCGGGCGTTCCATCGGCTCTTCTACGAATTGGCTGACGTGCCCGATCTTTGGTCGGTGGTGCGCAGCAACGGCATTCACATCGACAGGCTTCGTCATCTTAATCTACCGTTGCCAGGCAAGGTCAACGCGGTGCTCGATGATCATGCCGCCATCGTGGATGCCTTGCTCGCCCGTGATGTGGAGGCCGCGCGCGTGGCCCTGCGCCGCCACCTGAGCGGGACGCTCGGGATCATCGATCAGATCCGCGAGCGCTTCCCCGACTATCTCACTGACGGATAATCGCCGCGCATATGCTTTCCCGAAGGGCTGTGCGCGGCGCTGGCGTCCTATCAATCCCTACGCAGAAAAGGGCAGGAGGCGCTGGAGATTGCCGCCGCGTACCTTGGCGCGTTCATCAGCGGTGAAGTGATCGAGATGGGTATCGATGATCTTCGGTGACCCGCTGCCCCAGACAAGGCGCTCCGGCCCAAACGCGTCAACGACCCAACGCGTGAATGGCCTCATGTCAGCGTAGAAAGGGGCGTCGTCCGAGAAGTGTCCAAGGCCTGAGATCTTCATATAGACATTCTTGAAGTCTGCCAGGCGCAGAATATCGACATACTCGATGGCAGTGCCCCACTGGGGCTCGGCGAAATGGTCTATTAGAACCGGAAAGTCTGGATAGAGGCGCATGATATCGGCAATCTCGGCGCCGAATTCCGGTCCTATGTGCAATTCGATGACAAGGCCGAGCTCGCCGGCGGTTCTCCAGATGGCGCGAACGCCGTCTTCCGCGAAACTCTTGAGATAGGCAGTCGTCTTCCGATGCGCGTGAAAACGCGTTGAAATGATCTTGGGCTGAGACTTGACGAGGTTCGTCAGCTTTTGCGACGCGTCGGGATCGCCGGGGAAGTACAGGCTCGTCCCCAGGAAGAGCCCCGGCTCACGTTCCAGGCAGTCCAGAACAAGGCGATGGTCATCACCGTAGGGCTCTGGATGAACCAGCACGGCGCGGTCGATTCCCTCGGTGTTCATGCGTTCCATATAGAGAGCGAGCGGATCGGGAACGAATTGGCTCTGGTCCGGCGCATAGGCCGCGCGTGAATGAAGAGGATAGCGCGAGAAGTCGCTGCTGAACATATGAGCGTTCCACTCGATCTGCATTCTTGTTGCCTCTCTTCATTCAGGCAGTGCTGAGAGCTTCCTTCCAAACTGCCTTCCGGGACTTGCTCTGCGCATCGTCGGATTCGCCTAAGCTCAGGTCGTTGAGGGCTGTAGAGGAGCGCCGCAGGCCTAAAGATCAATTGATACATTAGTGCATGAATGATAGAGGCATGCAATGGCGTGACCGAAGATAGTCGCTACGATCGCGATTTTGGCATGCCGTGACAGCGCAATTCACATCCGAGACCCTGATACCCCGTGGAATTGTGAGCAACCGGCTATAAAGTGAAGCGTGTGGAAGAACACACAACCGAAAACCCGGTGAGATCATAATGCCGCACATCGGAACTTGGGCTGGCATTCGCCGGTTCTTCGTTTCGACTACGGAGGAAGAAATGTTCACACCGAAGGTCGCCCCGATCGCGGTGTCTGCAGACCACGTCAAAGAAGCTGAGGCGCGTTGCGCCCGGCAGCGTGAGTTCATCAAGGAATTGCGTGCCAGCGGTCAGCCGACTGCCACGGCCGAAGCCATTTTGGACAGCATGCAAAGCTGCCTCGCCCGCGTGCGCGAAGCTGTTGCAAGCCAGGCCCTCGAGAAGACCGCCAGAGCTAATTAAAAGCCGGGAAATCGAGGGCCGGGGCGTTGTGCCTGCCTTCAGTCCGCGGATCTGCCGGGGAACAGCAGGCCCGTCTTACGCACAAAGGTTCCGTCTCCCTTGCGCCCACACGAAATCTGCGATGCTGGCGGCGCCGAGGCCCATGAGGACGAAATCGGTGGTGATAAAGAAGGTGGCGTCGCCATTGCAGATGATGGGCTGGCTCGTGAGCCGTCTCGGATCTGACGGTGGAGACGTTGATCCTCAGGGACGCTGGGTCGGGAAACTTCCGAGCCCCACCCGGCGTCGTTGCTGTGTCGCGCATGTCATGACGCAGTTGTGCGTGTTGGCGTGCCGGGTTCTGGGGGCGCATCGAATGTCAAGAAAATCTTGGCGTACGAGCTCCTCTGTACGATATCGTACAGTTTTCGACTCCGCCGCGAATCGCGTTTAGGCATAGCTCAGCGCTTACTCTCAACCTAGCAAGATAGCGCCTGAGAGATGTTTGTGCTCTCGCTAGAGCGAGGACGTATCTGTGAGTGCCTTCCCTGTGGCCGTGCAAGAAGAAGTCAAGCGTCGCATTTCTCAACAGTTCACAGAGCGATCATTTGTAGAAGTTGCAAAGATTGTCGAGGCAATTATCGAGATTTTTCCAGAATGCGTGTCTCGCCAAGATGAGCTTCGCAGCTTGATAGTAAAGCTTGGTGTCGCAAAAGGCGCGCCGATCAAATTCTAGGAGGCGAGCCTGTACCGGCTCTTGCCGCGGAAATGCTTAGCATGGAGGCGTTGGCGGGGTTATGCCCCACATTGCTCGCACGCGCCAAGATTGTGAGCTATTGCGGCCCCCCGGCTCCTCCGTCTGGGCCGGGGGTCTTTTTCAAATCTCGGCCGGCGGCTCGAGCGCGCCGTCTCATCGTCCAGCACGTGAAGAGTGGACGGCCGATAGGCGACCCTAGCCGGCTCATGATGATGTGGGCCGGCTCGCCGATGATGGTTTGGCGTCTCTTGCGATGGAAGCTTCCCATGCCGCGCCGAGAGCAGAGGCGTCCAAAATAGTCGAACGGGCTCGATCTGCCTTCATCGCAGCTGCTGAGGCCGCGCGATCCTTCATGGCGCCACCAAGGTGAAGGCGAGCAACGCTAGTATCAAAGCGGGCGGCATCACCAGAACTCCCAGTTTCAGGAAGCTGAGCGCGCCAACGTGCTCACCTTCCCGGCGGAGCGCGATTAGCCATAAGATCGTGGCGAGTGAACCCGTTACCGAGAGATTCGGTCCGAGATCGACTCCGATCAGCACAGCGCCGGTGACATGGTGAGACGAATGGGCGGCTTGCGTCGTCGTGGCTGCAATCAGTCCCATCGGCAGATTGTTGATCAGGTTCGAGGAGAGGGCCGTGATGACGCCTGCGCCCCAGGCCGTCGCGTGGGGTGAAAGAGAGGCGGCTCGCTTCAGTTCCTCAGCCAGGGCCGGAAGCACGCCCGTATGGTTGAGACCTTCCACCAGGATAAACAGCCCGGCGACGAGGGGGAGCACCGACCAGGAGATGTCCCGGACGACCGAAGCCGGCGATTTACGGATCATGAGCAGCACGATGGCCGCGACCATCACGCCGCACGCGAAGGTCGGCAGGCCGAGATCCATGCCGAGCGTCGATGAGACGAGAAGAACAATCGCGGTTGCGCCGATACCGGCGGCGACGATCGCCGCGGCTCGCGTCAGAACCACGGCCTCGCCACTCGCGCTGTCAACTCTACCCCGAAGGCTCTTTCGCTGGCTGACGCGGAGCACAACGAACGTGGCCGCGATTGCCGCCACCGAAGGTAACGTGAAATACCGAAGCCATTCGAAAAGCGTCGGCATCCGCTCGCCGAACAAAACCAGGTTGGCAGGGTTCGATATCGGCAGCACAAAACTGGCGGCATTGGCGATGAAGGCGCAGACGAACAGATACGGCAGCGGCTCGACCTTGGCGGCGCGGGCCGCGGCGTAGACCGCGGGCGTCAGGACCACCGCGGTCGCATCGTTCGACAGGAAAATGGTGACCAGCGTCCCGACCACGTAGACGATTGCAAACAGCCGTGACGCCGAGCCGTGAGACTGTTTGACCGCCTGTTCCGCGAGCCAGTCGAACAGGCCTTCCTTCCGTGCGATCTCGGCGAGCAGCATCATGCCGACCAGAAAGAAATAGACGTCGGTGCCTTTCCCCGCGGCCATCATCGCATCCCGCCACGGGAGGAGGCCGAACGCGACGAGCATCACGGCGCCGGTGACGGCTGAGATGTATTCCGGCAGGTTCCACGGTCGCGCGATGACCCCAAAGGTGGCAAGACCCGCGATGCCCCAGGTCGCGGCGTTGGTGCCCAGCATCAGGCAACACCGGGAGCGGGAGAAATCGTTCCGTTGAAATCAGGTTTCGCCGTGCAGGCGGGCTTGAGCACGGGTCCGAAGACGGTCCAGAGGGCTACCGACACCACGGCGAATGCGCCGAGGATGAGGAACATCGGCCCGTAGCCGAATTCCTGTGCGACCCAGCCACCGATGGCCGGGCTGAGCGATGCGCCGATGCCCTGAACGGTCATCACGGCGCCCTGGCCCGCATTGATACGTCCGGTGCCGTCGAGGATCCGCGCAACCAGCCCCGGCACCGCGACGCTCTGCAAACCGGCACCGATGCCGTCGAGGATCTGCACGGGATAGACGCCCCAGCGGTTCAAGAGCCACGCCGCAATGATGCCGCGGACTGGCAAGGCCATGAACGAGACAAGCAAGACCAGCCAGTACCCATTCTTCTCGGCCATGCGCATCGCAACCAGTGATGTCAGAATCATGACGCCCTGGGCGATCACGATGGTCGTGGCGACGAAGCTCGCCGGATCGGCTTGACCGTCGGAAACGACGGCGAGCCCGTAAAGCGGAAGCATCGCGGCATTTCCGAGATGAAAGAAGAGAAGAGCCGCAGCGAGGATCAATAGCGGTTTGGACTCGACCAGCACCTGCAGCCCACTGGCGCGCTTGCTGTCGTCAGGCGCGTAGGCGAGCCCCCGCGCCGCGTCGTCGTCGATGCTGTCGCTCGGGATCATGAGCACGGATATGATGGAAAGGACGCCGAAAAGCGCGGCGAGCCAGACCACTGCCGTGAAACCATAGACCCAGCCGACGAAGCCCGAGAGCCCCGCGCCCACCATGTTGCCCGCATGGTTGAAGGCCTGATTGCGGCCATTTTGTCGATTGAAGCCCGCTTGGCGCACGATGCCGAGCGTGATGCCGGCAACGGCTGGACCGATTGCGGCGCCCGCGATGGCGGTCGCGACCTGGGAGGCCGCGACCACCCAGAACTCCTGCGAGAGAAGCACGATGCCGGAAGCGATGACCGTACAAATGCCCGGGATGATGACGAAGAGTTTCTTGCTGCGCGTGGCATCGATCAGGGCGCCCGCTGGCGTCGTCATCACCATGCCTGCGACGCCGCCTGCCGTCATCACGGTGCCGATCCAGCCGCTCTGCCAGCCATGCGCCAACAGAAACACGCCGAGGAAGGGCCCGATGCCGGCCTGCATATCCGCCATGAAGAAGTTCAGCGCGAGCAGCGGGCGCAGCGCTCTTTCACTGTTTGGGAAGTCGGTTGCCATTGGCGCGTTCTCCTCGGAAACGCGAAATGAAACGATACCAAGGGATGAACCAGGACCGTGTCGGCCACACGGCCGGGAGCGGGCCCGTGGGCCATGTCGATGAAGTCCCGCTTATGCTGCGGGCCCGTTCCGCCCGAAGCGGGTCGCCGATGCCAGATCGCTCGCGCGGTCTGGCATCGGTGCGGCGGGGGTTATCGGTTCATGATAGCCATGGTCCGAACTTGGCCGCTGGGCGGCGTGGCATCGGCGGGAGATGCGCCCTGCGTGATCCACGCCACGAAACGGCGCCAGCACGGGGGCGATCCCGCCGGGACAGCTGGCATAGTCCATGCGGCACCTCATTTTCCTGTTCCATCCGGAAGCTGCTGTCTCAGGTTCACAGGGCCCGCTGGCCAGGCGTCGGTGGCCGCGCATCCAGCCCCGCCGGCGGCGGGGGCGGTGGTGGCGGCACATCGCCGCGCGCCGCGGGCGCTCCAGGCAGAGGCGGACGCGGTGCACCGGGTGGCGGTGGTGGGGGAGCGCCGAAGGCTTCATTCCGGCCGTCGGCATGCGACACGATCCGGGCATGCATGATTCCGTGGTCGAACATGCCCTGGACGGTCACGGTTTCTCCCTTGATGACGACGTCAGCGTTCTCGCCGCGCGGCCCGAGATCGACCAGAGCGCGGCCAGTGCCATCGTCGAGAATGAACTTGTTCCCGAAGATCTCCGCGACGCTTCCCTTCACGGCGGCCGGGTCTCCAGCCTCCAGCTTGTTGATGGCTGTCGGCTGAAGCAGCATGACGCTCTGCGGTTGCCAACGCTGGGCCATCTTGACCCCGCCGGCGCCGGCGGCGGCACCCACGGCGAGTACGGCAAGCGCGATCCCTGCCAACAGGCCGCGATGCCTGCCTTGCCAGCGCGCGGGTGGGGACAGGCTCGTCGTCTTGGGTGAATCAGTCTCTGCCATCTGAAGGTCCTCCTCGTTGATTGCGATGAGGGAAACCTAGCGATCCCGTCCCAATCCAGCCTGAACCGTTCCGTTCAGGTTGGGTTAAGGTCGTCGGAATAGGACGCGCCCCGAGGTGCAAGCAGCATGAAAATCCTTCTGGTCGAAGACGATCACCTGCTCGCGCAGGAAATTGCCCGGGCGCTGCGCGAGGAGAATTTCGCGGTCGACATCGCCGCGAACGGCGAGGACGGCCGGCATCTCGGCGAGACAGAGGCCTACGATGCCGCGGTGCTCGATCTCGGATTGCCCAAGGTGCCCGGCGTCGAGGTTCTGCGTGGCTGGCGCAAGCACGAGCGGCATCTGCCGGTGCTGATCCTGACCGCCCGCGACGGCTGGACCGACAAGGTCGACGGTTTCAAGGCGGGAGCGGACGACTATCTGACGAAGCCCTTCCGGATCGAGGAACTGGTCATGCGCCTTCGAGCGCTCGTCCGTCGTGCCGCCGGGCATGGCGCGCCGCGCATCTCCTGCGGGCCTTTGAGTTTCGAGACGCAGACCGGCGTGTTCGAGCTCGACGGGTTGCCGTTGAAACTGACAGCACTGGAATGGCGGGTGCTTGAATGCCTCATTCTCCGCAAGGACACGGTGGTCGAGCGCGGCCTGCTGTCCGAGAAGGTCTACGAAGGCGATGTCGGCACGGATTCGAACTCGATTGAAGTGATTGTCGCAAGGTTGCGCCGCAAGATTGGCAAGACGCTGATCGAAACCGAACGAGGCCGTGGCTACAAGCTTGCCTCGGTATCCCGATGATGGGCCTGAACGCATCGCTCGGGCGCCGCCTCATGATCGGGGCCGGCGTCTTCATCACCGCCGCGCTGGTCGTCGCCGCGGTCTTGATCGCGTTCGTCTTGCATCGCTTCGTACAAGGACAGATCGATCAAAGGCTCGATGCCCAGATCCTTTTTCTATCGTCCATGCTCGACGTCGATGCGAGCGGCAACCTGCATCTTGCGGGATCCGCCGACGGACCGCCTTTCGACCGCCGCCGCCACGGCTGGTATTGGCAGATCTCCGGCCCGAAGAATGTCCTGCGGTCCCGGTCGCTTGACGGCGCGGATCTGACCTATCCCGCGATCAGCGGCAGGCTTCCTCCACCTCCGCCCCCGCCACCACGGGCAGAAGACGCTCCCCCTCCGGGAGAGCGCCCGGCGCCCGCCGACGGGGTGGGCCCTGATGACCGCAGGCTTCATTTCCGCATCCTGAATGTGTCGACGCCGGCAGGCCCGGCCACGATCGTGGCGTCGTCACCGCGAGACGCGGTGCTGGGCCCCCTCTGGGAGGCGATGCGCACCTTGGGTCTGTCGCTCGGCGTGCTTGGCGTCGCGTTGATCAGCGCCATGTTGATACAGGTCCGGCTTGGATTGCGGCCACTGGAGCGCCTTCGCCGTGCGGTCGCCGAGGTTCGATCGGGACTTCGCGACAATGTACCGGAGGCTCAGCCGCGTGAAGTGCAGCCGCTGGCTGACGAACTCAACGCGCTGCTGGTCCAGAACGCGGCCAACCTCGAACGGGCCCGAAAACATGTCTCGAATTTGGCGCATGGTCTGAAGACGCCGCTGGCAACTCTGGCCATCTCGCTGCGGAAGCAGACGACCAACACCGAAGAGCTGCATGACCTCGTCGTGCTGATGGATCGCCGGATCCGGCATCATCTGGGGCGCGCGCGGTCGGCCGCGCTCGGTGGTCCGCTTCGGGCAAGAACGGCGATCGCTTCGCGTGCGGACGATCTCGCCCTGGTCCTCGGTAAGGTGAACGCCGACAAGGAGATTACCTTCGTCAACCACGTTCCGCCGGGACTCGCTGTGGCGTGCGAACAGCAGGACATCGACGAGATGCTCGGAAATGTATTGGAGAATGCGTTCGTTTGGTGCCGTAGCCAGGTTGCGGTTGGAGCGAGCGAAGAGGGGCGGAGCGCCGTCCTCATCATTGAGGACGATGGACCAGGACTTTCGGCCGAGCAGATGTCCCATGCAATCCAGGCCGGCCATCGACTTGATGAACGCTCTCCAGGTTTCGGGTTCGGGCTGTCGATAACCAGTGAGCTCGCGGAGCTTTATGCCGGGTCACTGACCTTGGACAGGTCCCCACTGGGCGGGCTGCGAGTCGCGCTAAAGCTCCCTGTCTCGGGCTAAAATGCGCGAAGCCCGATTGGCGCCCTACGGGCTGCCTTCCCACCCCTCGGCTTTCCCAGGCAATGGGCGTCAACCGCACGCTTTCGGCCGTGAACGCATCCATGCGGTGTGACCGGGACGGGGGGAAACAGGATATTCAAGGCGAAGCCGCCGCGATGTCTTTCAGCAGATCGATGAACGCGCTGGTCCTGATGCCCTTTGGATTGTGTTTCAAGTCGACGGTTTGAACGACGACCAGCCGTTTTGACGGTACAACGGCGATGATCTGGCCGCCGTAGCCCGAGGCATAGAATGCATCTGGACCCCAGGTATCAGCGGGAAGCGTCCACCACATATAGCCATAGCCCTGCCGGATTCGCTTCGCCCAGGAATATGGGGTGGTGGATTCCTTGACCCACGAAGCGGGAATGAGCTGCTTGTCGCCCCAACGTCCACCATTCAGGAACAATTGCCCGAAGCGGGCCGCATCGCGGGCGCTGAGCCTGAAGGGATAGGCAGGGTGCTCGGAAAGCTTCTCCAAGGCGTAGCGGCCATCCCTGACCGAGAAATCCTCCATGCCGATCGGCTGGGCAATCCTGCGCTCGAAGCTTTCAAAGATGTCCTCGCCGGTCTCCTGCCGATAGATCGTTCCCAGCACATTGAAATCCCAGTTGTTATAGAACCAGGATGACCCCGGCGGGTGGCTTCCGCGCTCAGGTCGTTTGCGCTTGATGTCCGCTGTCTCGTGGGCTGCGGGATGGTAGATGCCGGAACGCGCCATCAGGAGATCACGGACGGTTGCCGTCTTCTCAGTCGCGGTCAGACCAGGTGCGTTGTCATCGATGCGAAGGTCAGCCAGGCTGCTCGAAAGATTGATCCGTCCCTCGCCGACCGCGATACCATAAAGCGCGCTTAGAAGGCTCTTTCGGACGGAAGCGATGTTCACTTTATGGGATGCATCACCCCAGCTGGCGATGACCCTTCCGTCCTGGACGATCATCAAAGCTGTCGGCTTGAGAGCCGTCGCATGTCGCTTGGCAACCTCCAGCCTGTCTGCAGACCAACCCGATGTCGCCGGATTGACGTCTTGCCACGCTTGGGCGCTCGCGTTTCCCGTAATCAAGACGCCGATGACCAGTAGGCACGCGATCCGAACCCTGAACATCAAACCTCCCCGCTGCTGTGATTGTAAAATGGACGCGGCAAAGCGGCGATTTTCGGGCGTTTGTCCGGAATGAGGATGTTGGTCGAGCGGCGGTTTTCCTACCGCAGCGGAACCCCGTCAGGCCTCGGCATCAAGTGCTGTTCGACGCGCTCTGCCGAGCGAGCAAGTTAAGGGCATCAATGACTTGGTCGGCGCACATCTGTTTCGTGGCGTCTGGATCGATCGCCACCAATCGGGCTGCGCAATCCTCAAGACGATCAATCATTTCAGCTCGATCGAGAACGCCTTTCTCGCATAACGCGTCTATCAGGATGGCCAGAACAGATGAGGTTCCGACCTGCAGACTGTTGTCGAGCTTCACGAGCTCCTCGATCGCCTCGGCGATGTTAACCGCAGTCACTCCATCCTCCGCAGTCCGGACGTCAGGCTACAGCTTAGCGCAGGTCCGACCACCAGACTATTGCGCAGTTCCAGTTCTCTCATTCTCAAGCGTGCCCGGGCCACAGGCGGACAGCGGGCCTTCACGGGCTTCAGCTTCACGCCCAAGCTGTGCTCTGTCGCGTGCCTGCCCCCGACAGACGGGATGGGAGACGTCGAAGCCCCGAGACGTTGCCCCGTGCGCCCGCAAGCGCCTCATCGTGATAAATGTGGGTTCGACAGCCGGGGAAGCTCCACGATGGAAAGGCTGGTACCCGTTGTCGCACAGGCGCGATGATGATTTCCTGATCCTGGAAGGAGCGACTGGACATGAAAGCGAAACGAAGTGTCGTCGCAACGTTTGCGCTGGCCGCGACCACCGTGGCCGCTTGCCAGAATGATACGCG
The DNA here is from genome assembly GCA_930633525.1 of Hyphomicrobiales bacterium. Lineage (NCBI taxonomy): Bacteria > Pseudomonadati > Pseudomonadota > Alphaproteobacteria > Hyphomicrobiales > Hyphomicrobiales bacterium. Next base: position 4,150,227 of record CAKNFP010000001.1, on the reverse strand, counting down.
CCAGATCCAGAGCAGCGCCGCTCCGGGCCTATGCCGGGTTGATGCTGCCGAGGCGTTGAAGGGCTCGGCGCGACTGACGGATGAGAGGGCCAAAGAGACGACCGGCGCCACCCTCGTGCGCCAGATCGCGCCTGGTCAAGGCGTGACGATGGATTATCGCCAGGAGCGGGTGACGATCGAAACTGATTCGAGAACGGGCAAGATCCTTCGCGCGTTCTGCGGTTAGGCAGATACCGCCACATGCGCCCCGCAGGTTCACCTCTCCACCGCCCGCCCGTTACGAATGGGTTCAGTTGAAAAGAACACCATGGAAATAATCGAAACCGACCGGCTTATCCTGAGGAACTTCCTGAAGAGCGATGCTGCCGACCTCTTCGCCTATCTACATGAACCTGTCGCCAGCTGCTTCCTGTCGCTCGCGCTCAAGGACAGGAGTGACGCTGAAGCCGAAGCGGAGAGGCGAAGCGGAGACGACGGGTATATCGCCGTATGCTTGAAAGGGGCGGACAAGCTTATCGGCGACCTGTTCGCGGTGCAGGAAGATGACACGTTCGCGATAGGCTGGAACTTCAACCCGGCATCTGGTGGGGCGGGCTATGCCTCCGAAGCGGCGAAGGCGCTCCTCACTTATCTCTTTACGGCAAGAGGGGCACGTCGCCTTTATGCCTATGTGGAAGACCACAACACGCCCTCGCAACGCCTGTGTGAAAGGCTGGGAATGCGCCGGGAAGGCGTGTTCAAAGAATTCATATCGTTCAGGAATGACGCTGACGGCGTTCCAATCTACGAGAACACGATGCAGTATGCCGTCCTGCGGAAAGAGTGGGAGCTCTCAGGGCAGTCTCGTTAATCGCGGGCACTGGACGGATTCCAGAATGACCGGCCCCGTCCATCGGGCAAAGCCCTTGCGGAGTGCAGGGGACGGTGTGACACCACCGCAGACGTCGCTCTCGGCGACATCAGGGCCGCTGAGGGGCTCAACTTATTTTTGCTCTGTCGGATTGATGGATTGATCCCGGTCGATGTACCAATGGCGCGCCAAGCCGGACAATGGTCATCCAAGCCATCATGCTGTGGGAATCCCCGCGACGATGCTTCGCGTTATGGGGCGGCGGATGCTAAGGGCGATGCGCGAAGGGGTTCCTGATGAAGGTCAATATCGACATGGGCGCCGCGGCTGGCGGTGCTGTGGCGGATCTGGATCTGGAAGAGTTGCTCGCGACCCGCCTGCTGGTGCAGGGCAATTCCGGGTCCGGCAAGTCACATCTGCTGCGCCGCCTGCTGGAACAGAGCGCACCCTGGGTACAGCAGTGCATCATCGACCCTGAAGGCGACTTCGTCACGCTGGCGGAGAGATTCGGCCACCAGGTGGTGGATGCGGCCCGCACCGAGGCGGAGCTCGCGCGCATTGCCAGCCGCGTTCGCCAGCATCGCGTCTCTGTCGTGCTCAATCTCGAGGGGCTCGACATCGAGCAGCAGATGCGCGCCGCGGCCGCTTTCCTCGGTGGCATGTTCGACACCGAGCGGGACTACTGGTACCCCGTGCTCGTGGTGGTCGACGAGGCGCAGCTTTTCGCTCCGGCCGTTGCCGGCGAGGTGTCGGACGAGGCACGCAAGCTCTCGCTGGGCGCGATGACCAATCTGATGTGCCGTGGCCGCAAGCGCGGGTTGGCCGGGGTCATCGCCACCCAGCGCCTGGCCAAGCTGGCGAAGAACGTCGCGGCGGAAGCTTCCAACTTCCTGATGGGCCGCACTTTCCTGGACATCGACATGGCGCGCGCCTCCGACCTGCTCGGAATGGAGCGTCGCCAGGCCGAAATGTTCCGCGAGCTGGCGCGCGGACGCTTCATCGCATTGGGCCCAGCCCTGTCGCGCCGCCCCCTGGCGATCACCATAGGTCCTGTCGAAACCTCGGCGCGCTCGGCCAGCCCTAAACTCATGCCGCTGCCCGACGCGCCGGAGGATGTCCGCGACCTCATCTTCACGCCCGGCCCCGAGGAAGCGAACCTGGTTGTGAGAAGGCCGCCGCCCAAACCGATACCGACAGCCGACATTCTCACGCAGCTGTCGCGGCCGAGGCCGGCGCCTGAACCGCCGGCTGAGCCGGTTTTCGCCATCATCGACGAAGCCGAGCGTGAGGCCGGCATTGATGGGGTGTTGCGCGAGATCCTCGAAGACCCCGATGCGGCATTCCGTTCCGACGCCGTGCTCTATCAGGATTTTCTCGTGCGCAGCCGCATTCGCCGGGTGCCGGGAGAGCCGCTGCTGCTGCCAGCCTTCCGCCGGCGGCTGGCTGTGGCCAAGGCCGGCGTCGATGAAAGCGCCGGTGGCGAGGCCTGGGCCATGGCGCTGTCGCTCTCGGAAGGGTTGCCGGATGATCTGCAGGGCATGTTCCTGATGATCGCCCGCGCTGCGACCAGCAAGGATCCCTGTCCGTCCGATGCGACTTTGGCTCGCGCCTATGGCAGCCATTCGCCCCGCCGGGTGCGGCGCCTGCTCACCTATTTCGAAGAGCGTGGCCTGCTCGTTACCCGCATGGATTTTCACGGGCGGCGCGTGCTCGCTTTCCCGGACCTGGGCTGCGAAACCGCCCCCGGTGATCCCGACGGACCGGACGAGGCGCAACGCGACGCTGCGGAGTGAGGCTACCGGCGCGGCTCATGTCCTATGCAAGGCGTCACCGACGACGTTCGCATAAAGATAATTGGTCGCGCACTGGTCCTGAAGTACTTCGTGTATACGATAATTCACATGCGAATATTAAATAGTTAAAGCACACTGAAAGTATACCCTGCGCTTCCCTAGGCCAGGGGCGGGCCGGCGGTCTCACGCGTGCTGAGCCGGAAAGCTTGCGCATCCGCAAGCTGGGCTGCTCCGCGCGATCGATCGGCTTTCACCCCTTAGCCAGAGCTCACTAACATCGGTCCAATGTTCAGCCATTGTCGGCGGAACGTCGGATGGGACAAGCGCATTCTATGGCTGTGGCGCGCCATTGGGACCGGCGCGAATATTGTGCGCGTGCATCGGAAATCGGGCTGGTATTGGCTTGAGACGCGAAAGGATAGGCTATGGCAGTTGCCAAGAACACGATCTGCTTGTGGTACGACAAGGAGGCCGAGGCTGCGGCTCGCTTTTACGCCGAGACGTTTCCGAACAGTTCAGTCGGTGCCGTTCACCGTGCTCCCAGCGACTATCCATCCGGCAAGGCGGGCGACGTGCTGACGGTCGATTTCGTCGTCGCAGGTATCCCTTGCCTCGGCCTCAATGGTGGTCCCGTGTTCAAACATAACGAAGCCTTCTCGTTCCAGATCGCCACGGATGATCAGGAAGAGACGGATCGATATTGGAACGCCATTGTCGCCAATGGCGGCCAGGAAAGTGCGTGCGGATGGTGCAAGGATAAATGGGGCATATCCTGGCAGATCACGCCGCGCGTGCTGACCGATGCGCTCGCGATCGGCGGCGGTGAAGCAAAGCGTGCCTTCGAGGCCATGATGGATATGAAGAAAATTGACGTCGCGGCGATCGAGGCGGCGCGGCGCGGCTGACGGTTCGCGATCGGTCCTGACGGAATGAAGTTCGCTGGAGGTGGTCGCGTCGTGGCCTCCCGGAACCGGGAGGCTGATTGTCTCACGACAAGCCGGGCTAGAAGGCCCCGCCCGGAACGGGAGCGCGTGTCGCGCGGCTGAAATCGATCGCGATTTCAGGAGCCCGGTCGTTTCCTCGCATCCTTCGATGTCCATTATCAGGCTGCTGCGGCCCGCTACTCCCTTCTGCGGACAAGGTGTTGCAGCGATTGGTCGCAAAGGAGTATCACGGCCACCATCATGGCTTGTTTTATCGATTGAGTGATAACCTTGACCCATCAGGCGGACTATGAAGGACTGTGCGTTCCCATCGCAAAGCCACCGGCGCCGGGTGAGATCGTCGAAGTCGCTCCAGGCATTCTATGGGTGCGCTTGCCGCTGCCTTTCCGCCTGAACCACGTCAACATCTATCTGATCGCGGATGGTGAAGGCTGGGCGGTCATCGATGCGGGCATTGGAGACGCAACCTCGCGTGCGGCATGGGAAGGCCTGATGGCCGGCCCGCTGGCGGGACAGAAGCTGACCCGCCTCTTCGTCACCCATTTCCATCCCGATCACATCGGGCTCGCCGGCTGGATGGTCGAGCGCTTTCAGATCCCGCTTCTGTGCAGCGAGACGACCTATCTGATGTCGCGCAACATCGCACTCGACCCCAACTCGCTCGACGCGGAATTCTATCGGGATTTCTACCTGCGCCACGGGATGGATCCCGAGACGGTCGCGCTCGTCGTGACCCAGGGCCATGCCTATCTCGGCATGGTCGAAAGCTTGCCGCTCACTTTCCGGCGCTCTGTCGCGGGCGACCGACTGCGCATTGGCGAGCGGGAGTTCGACGTGATCGGTGGTAACGGCCATGCACCCGAGCAATTGATGCTTTTTTGCGGGGCCGAGCGTATCCTGCTGGCGGCGGACCAGGTGATCGCGCGGATCACGCCGAATGTCAGCGTATCGGCGATCGATCCGGAGGGCGATCCGCTGGGCCTCTATCTGCGCTCACTGACTGAGCTCGCGGAACAGGTGCATCCGGACGCTCTGGTGCTGCCGGGCCACGAGCTACCTTTCGTTGGCCTCGGGACACGCTGTGGCCAGATCGCGCACCATCATGCCGCGCGGTGTGAAATGATAGCTGCGGCTTGCGCGGTGGAGGCTCGCTCTGTGGCGGAGCTTGTTCCGGTCATGTTTCCACGGCCGCTCGACCCGCACCAATGGAGTTTCGCGTTCAGCGAAGCCCATGCCCATGTGAACTACATGGTCCATCGCGGCGATCTGGCACGCATCGTCGAAGCCAACAGCGAGAGGTTCTTGCTGAGCGCCCGCTAGTGCGCCGCGCAGGACTTTCATGGGCTGCGAGCAAGTCCAGCTATATGCAACCGATTTCGCGTCCGGAAGGTGTCCTGGACATGAAAGTGGCGCCCCTGCGGACGCCACTTCATTTCACAATTATGGGTCTTGAGAATGGCTCAGGCCGGCGCGGTCTCGCCTACGAAGCGGCGGACGCTGCTGGCCTGCGGGCCCATGGGGCCTTCGCCGGTCGCGCGGGTGATATGCACCATCATGCCCACTTCGAGATCCTCAAAGGCGCCTGATGTGACCGCGTTGCGGCTGAAATAGAGTTGTGGGCTGCCGACCACCTCGACAAAGCCGTAGTCGCGATCCGGAAAGAGCCGGGCGATCTTGCCGGTTTCAGCGCCGCTGTCATGAACTTTGACATGCTTGCGCCGGACCTGCGCGTCTTCCTCGAGCTGCCGGCGAATGGCATCGAAAGCACGCGTGACGATCGCGGTGCGATCCTCCTTCATCTCTTTCATTTCATCGCTGCGCTTGGCAACCAGCGTGCGGCCGGGGACATCGACTTCGAGATTGATGGCGAGAGGGGTCTTCCCGCTGCCCGATCCACGATGGGGCACTTCAATCACGACACGGCAGGCTACAATGTGGGGGTGGAAACGCTCCAGACGATCAACGCGTTCGCGGATGAACCGATCGAGTGACTCGGACGTCTCGGTATCCTTGAAAGTGATCTGCAGCGGTGTTTGCATGGTCTGCATCCCCTGTTCTGTCTACATGTCAAAGCTTACACAACCGGCCCGTACGTCAAGAGCTGAAAAGCCTCCCACCCGGCGAGATGTCCGAGCGTGATCGAATGAATGTGCAGGAAGGCATCAGCGACGGGCAGGGTTCTCACTATCCTCGTTCCATCCCCCCTCATTGATTCATTTAGGCTTTGATGGGCCATTCGCAATGCGCCTGACGTGCAGGGAATGTCAAAAAGGTCTCAGAATCTGTTTTGTGAGGCACCCTTTTACCATTGCAGGCAGGCACGATACAGCTGCGCCCCCCACGTTCCGGCATTGCTTCGAGGTTGTCCTGCCGGGACATCCAGGGCGCAGCCATTTCGGCTGTCAGCGCGGTCCGGCGACGATCAGCGCCCAATATACCTTGTATTTGGAACCGGGCGCATAGGCGGTCGCGATGCCGAGGCGCGTCGCGCGTGGCAGCAGCATGACACGATTGTGGGCGGGAGAATCACGCCACCCCGAGAAGGCTTCCGCGAGGGTGTGGTAACCGGCGGACAAATTGACGCCCGGCGAGGCCAGGCCCCGTGTCGCCAACTGCTTGCTGAGGGCTTCCCCGGAGGCCGGCCGATCAGCCCGTGCCATGGCATTCGCGGCGGCCTGGGCTCCCTGGATGAGTTCCGGATCGACCGTGAGCGGCGGCAGGCCCTTGTTGGCCCGGTAAGCCGATATCATTTCGGCGGCCGTGGCCGGATCCACGCTGGCGGAAGATGAGGCGAGCGACTGGTAGAACACCGGCTGCGCCGGCGGCGATGGACGTGGCGCATCCGCGCTGCAGGCAGCGAGGACGGCAAGGGCGCAGACCGCGGCGCCGGCGGAGAGGGCAGATCGGACCATGCGGATCACCCTCGGTGCCATTCGTTAACGCACCCTTGCGAATCAGCGCGGCGGCAGCGCGTCGCGCGCTTTTAATTCGTGCAGGATCTTGAAGCTGATCTCGCTCTTGATGCGCCCGCTCGTCGCCACGTCGGCGACAAAGCCGTGCAGGTCGAAATTGACGGCCTTCTCCCCGAATTCAGTCAGGAAGACGCGTGGCGGCGGATCGCGCAGCACCTCGGCATGGCCAGCCGCGAGCGACAGGAGGAGATCGCGGATCTCGTCGGCGTCGGCGGTGTAGCTCACGCCGACCTTGATGGTGAAACGGCCGGAGCGGCCGTTGTGAACCCAGTTCTTCACGACGCCGGAGACCAGGTTGGAATTCGGCACGATGACGGCGGCCCGGTCGAAGGTCTCGATTTCGGTCGCGCGCACGCTGATGCGCCGCACATGGCCCTGGTCCGCGCCGACCACGACCCAGTCACCCACCCGAATGCTGCGCTCCCACAGCAGGATGAGACCGGACACGAAGTTGTTGACGATGGATTGGAGGCCAAGACCGATACCGACGCTGAGCGCGCCGGCGACGATCGCGACATTCGCAAGGCTGAGACCGAGTTGCGACAAGGCGACCATCGCGGCGATGAAGAAGCCGAGATAGCCGACCGCTGTCGTGATCGAATTGCGGATGCCGGATTCAAGCTCTGTCGTGGGCAGGAAGGTGCCGGAAAGCCAGCTCTGCACGGCACGTATGGCCGCAAGAATCAGGATGAAGGTCAGCACGGCGATCATGATCGCCGTGATCGATATGGTGACCTCGCCGATGGTGAACCCGACAAGCGCCTGCCGCGCGGCGGGAACGATGTCGTTGGATTCGACGCCGAACGGGGCGAGCACCAGCAGGAAGCCGAGCAGGATCAGGGTGACATTGATGAGCCCGCCCGCCAGCACGCTGAATTGCTCCAATGAGCGGTAGCTGAGCCCGATATTGGCATGAATGGCGGAGGCCATGCGCTTGTCACGGGGGATTGCCCCGATGGTGACGGCAACGAGTTGCATCGCGAGATAGATGACGGCGGCGACAAGGGCCGCCCACATGAGCTGCAGCATGATGAAGCCCGCGAGGGCGACGTAGCCGAGAATCACGGCAAGGGTGACAACGGCGACCGCGATCCATCCTGTGATCTTGAAGATGCCTGCGGAGCGATTGGGCGCGACATAGGGGCCGAGGGCGCATTCCTCGTCCTCATCCGGGCTGCGGAGGCTGTGCAGGGCCGTCAGCGTGACAAGAACGACCGCAACGAGATACAGGCATTTGACGAGGATCGTGCTGGGAAGGCTGGCGCTCGTGGCGATGAGCAATGCTTCGACCATGCGTTCGACGAGCATCAGAACCGCTATCGTGGAGACGAAGGTCAAGAGCTGGCGTGCGGTCGTCTCCTGCATGCCGAACAGGCGCCAAGACGGGAGATTCGGTGCGAAACAGGCGTCGGCCAGGGCGCGTGCACAGACGAGCAGGGTGAGTGCCTGGAAAATAGCCTGGGCCAGATCCTTGATCCGTCCCGGCAGGAGGCCGATGCTGTCCATCGCCACATACATCAGGGCGAGCGTGATCGCGACCGTGAGGGTGCGGCCCAGCGCGATGCCGATTGCGACGAGGACCCGCTTGCGATGAGAGACATCGACGGCTTCGGGATCGCGGCGGGTGAGGTGGGGGATGAGCCATTGCCGCAGGACGAACATGCCGATGCCGACGAGGAGCGGCAGGAGGAGTGCCGCGATGCGGCCGTCTCGCACGCGTTCGGCGAAAATGCTCGCCCAGTCGCGGGCCAGCATATGCAACGCACGCATGTCGTAGGGCATGGCGGTGACGGCATCGGTCCATAGCGCCGGGCTGAAGATGCCGGGCGTTTTGGCCAGGATACGGCCGCTGATCAGCGTGCGGCGCGCGTCCGAGATGCTGGTCCGCAACTGCGTGGCCTGGACCTGCAGGGCGTTGGCCGCGGCGACCAGGCCTTCTGCCCGCGCGAGACCAGCCTTCTGCGTCTCCCGCTCTTCGCGGTTTTCGTCCAACGGAGGCGCTGTCGCACCTGCCGCCGCCTCGGGAGCCGGGCCAAGCTGCGCCAGGCGGGCTTTCAACGCATCGACGCGCGGCCGCAGCTCCGCCTGGACCGTGCTGATCGTGGCCGATATCGGCTCCAGAGAGTCGCGCAGATCCGTCAATGTGCCGTCCGTGAGATCCTTCCGGGACAGGGTCGCCTCGATCTGGTCGAGCTGCAGCTTGGCCTGATCGAGGCGGGACTGGGCACTTTCGGTCTGGCTTCCCGATGGGCTCGGGGATGGCGTCTGTGTCTGCGCCAGCGCCGGACCATTCATCGAAAGACCGCCGAGGCCTGCCAGCAGGAGGCACATGAAGACGGTGGCGATCTGGCGCGGAACTGAACGGAGGAGGAAGGACGGACGCATGCGTGAACGGCTCCGCGGATCATCTGGATCGATCGTGAGTGATTTCAGGGTTGCCTTCCCTAGATGACGAAGGCAAGGCCTCTTTGGGGTCATTTCGGTCGCGATTCCTGTCCGGATACACCCTGTCCCAGCTTGACAGTAGCGCACCGCGCGTTGTGACTGATGAGTGAGAAACGCTTGCCAGCAGTTCGGTTCCGATGAATCTTGTCCGTCTCTATCTGCGTGTCCTGTCAGCGCTGGGCGGCGAGGCCAGGCTCGGCGGTTTGCTGATCGTGGCCAATGTGGCCCTGGCCCTCGCACAGTTCGCAGAGCCTCTGCTGTTCGGGCGCATCATCGACCTGCTCTCGCATGCCCAGGGCAGCGGCCAGGCGCCGGACTTGAGCCTGCTTGGCCGCTACACCGCCGCCTGGGTGGGCTTCGGCCTTTTTTCCATTGGCGCCGGTGTCTTCGTCGCATTGCATGCGGATCGCCTGTCGCACAGGCGGCGTCTGGCTGTCATGGCGCAGTTCTTCGAACATGCGTTGACCCTGCCCCTGGCGTTCCACGGGGCGACCCATTCCGGCCGGATGCTGAAGGTGATGCTGGAGGGCGCCAACGGCATGGCGGCCGTCTGGCTTTCGTTTTTCCGCGAACAGTGCTCCGGCTTCGTGGTGCTCGTGGCGCTCCTGCCCATCTCGATGGTGCTGAACTGGCGCCTTGGCGTACTGCTTCTCGTGCTCGTTTTTTTCTTCGCCGTCGTCACGACTTTCGTGCTGCGGCGCACGGAAACCCTGCAGGGCTCCGTCGAGCGTCACCATTCGGCGCTGGCGGAGCATGCCTCCGACGCACTTGGCAATGTGCCGGTCATCCAGAGCTTCACGCGCGTCGAGGCTGAGGCCCGCGCCCTGCGCGCGACCATCGATGCGCTCCTGGCCGCGCAAACGCCCGTATTGTCCTGGTGGGCGCTCGCGACGGTCGCCTCGCGGGCGTCGGCCACGCTGACGGTCCTGTCCATCTTCCTGACGGGCACCTGGCTTAACCTCAACGGCCTGGCCACGCTCGGCGAGGTGGTTGCCTTCATGAGCCTCGCCACCATGCTGATCGGTCGGCTCGAGCAGATCGTCTCCTATATCAATTTCCTGTTCCTCCAGGCGCCGAAGATCAGCGAGTTCTTCTCGATCGCCGACACGGTGGCGACCGTGGCCGATCGCCCGACGGCCCGCGATGCGGGCGTGCTGACCGGGAATGTCGTCTTCGACAATGTGTCTTTCTCTTACGACGGCAAGCGCGCCGCCCTCGCCGATGTCTCCTTCGCGGTGAAGCCAGGCGAGACGATCGCGCTGGTCGGCTCCACGGGGTCCGGCAAGTCGACGACGCTCGGGCTTCTCCATCGGGCTTTTGATCCCCAATCCGGGCGCATCCTGATCGATGGCACCGACATCCGCGATTTCACGCTGCTGTCGTTGCGACGGAACATCGGCGTCGTGTTCCAGGAGCCGATGCTGTTCGCGCGCTCCATCGCGGACAACCTCAGGGTCGGCAAGCCGAATGCGACGGACGAGGAACTGCGCGTGGCGCTGGAGCGCGCCCAGGCAACGGATTTTATCGCCCGGCAGCCCGATGGCATCTATACGCTTGTTGGCGAGCGGGGGCGTACCCTGTCCGGCGGCGAGCGCCAGCGCCTCTCGATCGCCCGCGCGCTCCTGAAAAATCCGCCGATCCTCATTCTCGACGAGGCGACCAGCGCGCTGGACGCGACCACCGAAGGCAGGCTGCAGGCAGCTCTAGACGAGGTGATGCGCGGGCGGACGACCTTTGTGATCGCCCACCGGCTGGCGACCGTCCGCAATGCCGATCGCATCTTCGTGCTCGATGCAGGCCACATCGTCGAAGGGGGGACTTTCGACGAGCTCGTCGCGAAAGGGGGCGTGTTTGCGGCGCTTGCCCGTGCGCAGTTTCTCGCTGCGCCCGAGGAGGAAGTCGCCTCCGAGCAGGCGCGCCGCCCGGTCGTCCTGCCCGACGGCGCTGGTCTCGCGGAGACCTGAGGCGGTCGCGGCAGGCGTCACCCTGCTCCCCACGCTGTGCTCATCAGCCATGCGCTTGGGGTGGTTGGTTGCATCGGCGACCATCGATATGAAGAACATTCAGAAATGGATGCTCAATCATGGCTGTCGAAGCCGACAATAGTCAGGATGCTGGGGCAGGGGTGAAGCGCGGAGGGGCCGTCATCGGCATCCTGTCAGCGATCAGCCTGTCCCATCTGTTGAACGATACGATCCAGTCGCTTGTTCCCGCCATCTATCCCGTTCTCAAGGATGGGTTTCACCTTGATTTCGGGCAAATCGGCCTGATTACGCTGGCCTTCAATCTCACCGCCTCGCTCCTGCAGCCGGCGGTAGGACTTTATACGGACAAGCACCCGCAGCCCTTTTCACTCGCGGTCGGCATGGGCGTGACGCTGAGCGGCGTGGTTCTGCTCTCGATGGCGAACAGCTTCGGGATGATCGTGCTCGCGGTGTCGCTCATCGGAACCGGTTCGGCGATCTTCCACCCGGAATCCTCGCGCGTGGCCCGCATGGCTTCAGGCGGCCGGCACGGCTTTGCGCAATCCTTCTTCCAGGTCGGCGGCAATGTCGGATCGTCGCTCGGGCCGCTGCTTGCCGCCTTTATCGTCCTCCCCTATGGGCAGCCGAGCCTCGCCTGGTTCTCGCTGATCGCCCTGACGGGCATCATCGTGCTGACGCGTGTCGGTTTCTGGTATCGCAATGAAGGCCGGCGCCCGAAGGCTACTTCCGTCTCGCTGGCCGCGGGCGTGGAGGCCATCTTCAGCCGCAGGACGGTGGCGCGCGCCATCGGCATCCTCATCGTGCTGATTTTCTCCAAATACTTCTACATGGCGGCGATGGGGAGCTACTACACGTTCTTCATCATCGAGAAGTTCGGCGTGTCCGTGCGTGATGCACAGCTCTATCTCTTCGTCTTCCTGGGTGCCGTGGCGCTCGGCACCTTCGTTGGCGGGCCGATGGGCGACCGCTTCGGCCGCAAATATGTGATCTGGTTCTCGATTCTCGGTGTCTTGCCGTTCACGCTCATCCTGCCGCACGTCAACCTGTTCTGGACGGTTTTGTCGAGCGTGGCGATCGGCATCATCCTGGCATCGGCCTTTTCGAGCATCCTCGTCTACGCGCAGGAGCTGATGCCGGGCAAGGTGGGGACGATCTCGGGGCTGTTCTTCGGCTTTGCCTTCGGCATGGGCGGCCTCGGCGCGGCTGTGCTAGGGCAACTGGCGGACCACACCAGCATCCGCTTCGTCTTCAACCTCTGCTCCTTCCTGCCGCTCCTCGGCATCCTGGCCGCCTTCCTGCCCAATACGCGCAGGAAGGCCGCGGTGGTGGTGAAGGATCAGTAGAGCGGCTGGACTGTCGCGAAAGCGAAGGGCCCCACGGCGACTCGTCCGTTGGCGATTGTCACCGTGGGCAGCGGCGTCAAGCCGTTCGACGGCTTCGCGGTGCCGTCGCCCTGAGCGGGTGATTGCTGGGCCTGGCGGGCACCGAGCCGCGCGAGCCCGCCCGCGATGAGCGCGCCGAGATTGCTGCCCTGGCCGCCGATGCCGAAACGGGCAAGCACCTGTTCAAGACCCGCGACCGACGCATCGATGGTCCCCGCGGGGCGGTGGGCCTCGTCGAGGCCAAGTTCGCCACGCGCTTCGAGCCTCTGCTGGCCCTTGTCCATCGACAGACCGAGAATCCGCACCCGGCCGCCCGCCTGGCGCCAGGCCTCGAGCTCCTCGGCGCGGCTTTGCGCGGTGAACGGTCGCGCGTGGCTCACCTTCGCATCGAGCGCGAGCTTGACGGGCGTCTGGGTCGCGAGAAGGGCATCAAGCGGCGGGACGACCGCACCATCGAAGGCAAGCGTGAAATCGTAGGCGTTTTCTTCCGGCGGCCGTGATGGGTCTCGTCGCAAGTGGGATTCGAAGGTGTTCGCCGTCAGTGTGAGGGGCACCACAGCCGACCCCGCGACAGCGAGCGTGGGCAGATCGATGACCATCGAAACGCGGTCGATGGTGCGGCCGGCGGCGATGACGCTGGCATCGAGCAGCTTCCAGTTGAAGGTCAGGTCGACCGTGCCGTCTGCCTTGGCGACCTTCAGCGGTCCCGTGGCCTCGAAGATCACATGCTGCGGCTTGTAGATCTGGGCGACGGCGGCGAGGCGCGGCATGGACCCGGTGACGGGTCCTTCGGGTGTCCTGCCGGCAAAGGTGAGGTTGTTGCACGTCAGCTCAAAGCGGAACGGAAAGCCGCCTATGGTGCGATCCGGGCAACTCCAGTCGCGGCCTTCCGCCGCCTCGCGGGTAAGCCAGGTGTTGACCGCCGTGTTGACGGTGTTGCGCGCGATGAACCAGAACACCGACCAGCCGGCAGCGATCGCGAAGAGGAGGGCGACCGGCAAATAGAGTCCGATGCGGCTCCTTCGTTTGATGGTCCCGGACGTATCTGCGGACATGCCGGCTTGTTCTCCTGTTCGATAACACTTTCCGAAGCGTCGACAATTCTTATCATCATTCATTCGGGCGGGACTGTGTTACATCACCGGCCGGCCGGTTCCAATGCACCTTCCCGCCGGGCATCCGCAGGCAAGCCTGATGGGGACGGCGGGCGTGGCTGTCCGCGGACTGTGAGAGATTCAAAGCTGTGAAAGACTTGGAGCATGGGTGAGGTGGTTTTCCCTGCGTGTCCGGATGTTTCGCCCGACGCGGCCGATAGCACTTCCGGCGATCTCTGGGTATTCGGCTACGGGTCGCTGATGTGGCGCCCCGGCTTTCCCTTTGTCGAGCAGCGCAAGGCCGTCATCCGTGGCTTTCATCGGTCGCTGTGCATCTATTCCCACGTCCACAGGGGGACCGCGTCACAGCCGGGCCTCGTGCTCGGGCTCGACCGGGGCGGCTCCTGCCTGGGCATAGCCTTCCGGGTCGCGGGGACCCATGCGGCGGCGACCGTCGCTTATCTGCGCGAGCGTGAACAGGCGACCTCGGTCTATCTCGAGCGCTACGTTCAGACGGTGTTGGGCGCGGGGGAGACCGTGCGTTCTCTCGTCTATGTCGCGGACCGCAAGCATGGGCAATATGCGGGACGGCTGGAGGAAAGCGAGGTGCTACGGCTGGTCCGGCAGGGGATCGGCCAGTCGGGCGCCAATCCGGACTATGTGCGCAATACACATGCCCATCTCCTGGAACTCGGGGTGCATGACCCCGTGCTCACCCGTCTTGTCGCCGGGCTCGACATTCCAGCCTGAACGGTTTCCGGTCAGGCGGCTCCGGCCGGTGCCGGGACAGGCGTTCCGTCGGTGTGCTGCGCCTCCATGATCAGGCGGTTGGAAGCTTCTTCGATTTCAGCCGCGATCCGGTCGCGGAAGGCCATGCGCGACAGCCCCGGCGGGATGGGGGGCAGGCATTCGACGATGATGGTGCCGGGACGCTTGATGAACTTCCGGCGCGGCCAGTAAAGCCCGGAATTCAACGCGACCGGCACACAGGGCACGTTGAGCGTGTTGTAGAGGTGGACGACACCGTATTTATAGGCTGGCGGTGCTCCGGCCGGCCGGCGGGTGCCCTCGGGAAAAATCAGGATCTGGCGTCCCTTGGCGATCTCCTCGCCGACCCGCTGCGCCATGGCGGCAAGCGCCGTTGCTCCCTTGCCGCGATCGACTGGGATCATCCGCGCCTTCATCGCATACCAGCCGAAGAACGGCAGCCAGGTCAGCTCGCGCTTGAGCACGAAGACCGGGTCCTTGACGATGGTGAGCAGCGCGAAGGTCTCCCAGAGGGACTGGTGCTTCGACGCGACGATGCAGCCACCCGCTGGAATCCGCTCGACATCGCGAAACTCAGCTTTCGTGCCGGCGATGACGCGCAGGAGCCAAAGGGAAGAGCGAGCCCAACTGCGCACGGCCACCATTAGCCACGCGCGCGGCAGCGCCAGCAGGGGCAGGTACAGCACGAGGCGTGCGATCAGATTGGCGTAGAACGCGATATTGAACAGCAGCGAGCGTAGCACGAGCATGAGACAGGCCTGACAGTCAATCCGCTACACCGGCAGGTCGTCGTTGGGCCGGGCGAAGCGAGGGTCGCCCTCTCATATAGCGGTCGAACGCTCACCGCCAGATGCCGGCCGGCCGAACGAGGTCGGCGTCAGTCGTGCTTCGTCATGAGCGGTCCGCTGATCGCGGGCTTGCGGCCCCCGACGAGCTCGGCCATGCGCGAATGCTCCGGGTCGCCCTCGACAAGAGTCCGGACTGATGCCGCAAGGAACTTGACATATTCCATGACGAGCAGCCGGGTCGTCGCGGCGTCGCTCCACCAGCGCTCGGTCAGGGAATTCTCGGCCACAACCGCGTAGGGCATCAGCTTGACGCCGGGCAACGTATTGCCAAGCTCAACGAGGGTGCGGGGCATGTGATAGTTCGATGTGACGACGATGACCGAGCCGAAATTGTTCTCCTGCGCCCATCGCCGCGCGCCGATGGCATTGCCGATCGTGTTGCGGGCGCGATAGTCGAGGTCGACGCAGCAATCGACGAGGTGGGCGAGTTCGCTGTTGACCGCGACGATCTGCTCGCGTGTCGTCTTGAGATTGACGCCGGTAATCAGCATGCGCTTGGCGCGCCCTCGCGACAGGAGGTCCGTGGCTTCCGCGATTCGCTGTGCGCCGCCGGTCAGGACGACGATGCCATCGGCCGTTGCGTTATCGCCGATGCGATACCCGTCGAGCAGGCGCACAAACACGAAGAAGCCACCGACCAGGAGTACCAGCGCAAAAACGACGGCACCGATCCCGACCAGCTTCAGCCGCCGCCCGATCGTGAGCGGCTGCCTCTTGTTCGTGATCGCCAATCCATCCGTCATATGCGCTTATCCCTCGCGCATTCCGGAGAGATCATGGCTCCGCGCGCGAATCCCGATGTTTCAAGGATAATGGCGAATGAGGCAATGAGGGGGCAGCCGGCGTAACCCGGCGACATCGCGTTGTCGGGCATGGCGTTGCTCACTGCAATCCGCTCAGATGCCGTCGAACCGTGACGCGCGAAACGGCCGCCGTCACCAAGGCGATGATCACGGCGATGGCGGCGACCGACGCATAGCCCCAGATGCCGATATCGAACAGGCCGAACAAGGCCTCCAACTGGTCGCCTCCGGGACTCGCGCGCCAGTAGCGCGCCATCATGCCGCCGACGATGAGACACAAGAGAGCGGCGCCACCGCCGATGAGGCCGCCCTTGAGGCCAAGCCCCAGGAAGCGCCGCTGGTACTCGCGCGCGATGAACTGGTCGTCTGCGCCCACGAAATGCAGCACCTCCAGGATCTCGCGGTTGCTCGCCACCGCGCCACGGGTGGCGGAGGCAATGGCGAGCGCGGCGGCGACCAGCACCAGGCCGACGATCGCGAGGGCGCCGAACACGACGGTGCCGGCCATGGCCGAAAGCCGCGCGATCCAGGCGCGATGGTCGTCGATGGTCGTCCCGGGCACGGCAGCGGCGAGCTTGCTGCGCAGCGTCGCGAAATCCGGCTGGATGCCGGGCTTCACGGTGAGGACGATGAGCCGGGGGATCGGCAACTCAACGAAATCCAGCGTTGTGCCAAGCCATGGCGACAGGAGCCGTTCGGCTTCCGCGCGCGAATAGACCGAGACGCCATCGATCGCGACATCCGCCCGCGCGATATCAGCCGCGGCCGCTACGTCAGCCTCGATGTCGCGCTGGGGATTGGGGCGAACCTGGATAGTCGCCTCGCGCGCGATCGAGGCGTTCCAGTCCGACGAGGCGCTGGCGACAAGCTGGGCGGCACCGGCGGCCAGCGCCGCGAGGAAGGTGAGAATGGCTATGACCGTGACCAACGCGCGGCCGGCCGAGGAATCACTCGGGACGAGCGATTGATTGCGCTTCAACGCTTCAGGCAGCGGGCCAAGCTCGGAATCCGGCGATCCCGGAGGGTGAGGCGTGTCGTCCGCTTGGCCGTTTTCGGCAAAGAAGGTCATCGATCCTCAGTCGTAAATGTGGAGCCGGCCTTCGGCGAGCACCAGGCGGCGCGCATCAACCTGATCCATGAGGCCGAAGTCGTGCGTGGCGATGATGACCGAAGTGCCAAGGCGGTTCAATTCGATGAAAAGGCGCAGCAGGCGGCGGCCCAGATTGGGATCGACATTGCCGGTCGGCTCGTCGGCGAGCAACAACTCCGGCCGGACGATGAGGGCGCGGGCGATCGCCGCGCGCTGCTTCTCTCCACCGGACAGCACGGGCGGCAGCACATGCATGCGCTCACCCAGCCCTACCCAGCGCAGGAGCTCCACCACCTCGGCGCGGTAGCTCGCCTCTTCCTTGCCTTGCACCCTGAGCGGCAAAGCCACGTTCTCGTAAGTGGTGAGATGGTCGAGCAGACGGAAATCCTGGAAGACCACACCCATCCGGCGACGCGCGGCCGTCAGTGCCTCGCCTGCGATCTGTGAGACATCCGTCCCGAAGATGCTGATGAGGCCTCGTGTCGGCTTGAGTGACAGGAGGATGAGGCGCAGCAAGGTCGTCTTGCCGGCGCCCGAGGGGCCAGTCAGGAACTGGAAGGACCGCGGGGCGACCGTGAAGGTAAGGTCCTTCAGGACTTCGGGGCCCATGCCATAGCGCAGTCCGACGTTGTCAAAGCGGACCACTCTTCATCCTCTCCTCCAAAACCACCCGTTCACGCGGGCCGGGCTGCTCGCCCGGCCCTGATTCGCCATGCTGCCGTGCTTCCACGCCGATGCAAGCGATGATTCCAGTCAAGATCCGGCCCACGGATACGGACCGCCGGGCCCGCGCGGCCAAGACCATTCCGCGTCTGCAAGACCGTACACCCCGAAGTTTCACTTTCGGTTTGCGCGTGCCAGGACCGGCCGTACCAAAATCGCCTGCACGAGGGCTCTCGATACGAGGATCTCTTGCACCATGTCATCGGCGCCTTTAATCCGAAAATCGGGCTGGCGGCTATCACATGTGTGTGCCGGCGACTATGCTGGCGCACCATATGGTCGCTGTCATCACGATGGGCGGTGATCCTATCCGAGAAAGAGGGTCATGGTTAACAAAGGCTTAGGCGCGGAAGAGGGTGGCGCGGATCGAGGCTCCACCATCGGTCACAGTGGTACGCCGACACGGCCTGTCCGCGTACTCTATGAGGCCGAGGAAATCGCGCATCGCAACCGGGAGCTTGCCGCAGCGATCGCCGCATCCGAGCCGCGCGATCTTCTTGTCGTCGCAGTTCTCAAGGGCAGCTTCATGTTCGCGGCGGATCTCATCCGCTGTCTGCACCGGGTCGGTCTCGCGCCGCAGGTCGAGTTCGTGCATCTGTCGAGCTATCGCAAGGCCACTGTCTCATCGGGGCAGGTCGACATTCTGAAAGATGTGGATAGCGACGTCCGCAATCGCGACGTGCTCCTCGTGGACGATATTCTCGAGTCTGGCAGGACGCTTGCCTTCGCCAAGGATCTCATGGCGGCGCGCGGCGCGCGTCGGGTCATGTGTGCTGTTCTTCTGGAGAAGCCGCACAAGCGCGCCGTTCACATCGAGGCTGACTTCGTGGGCTTCGCCTGCCCGGATGCCTTCGTGGTCGGCTACGGGATGGATGCGGCTCATTTCTACCGTGAGTTGCCCTTTGTCGGTATCGTCGAGGCTGCTGACACCGAGGTTGATTGACCATGGCGCGTATTCTTCTCGTCGATGACGAAGCGGGCGTTCGCGGGCTGTTGAAGCGGGGGCTGGAACTCGACGGCCACACGGTCGAGACCGGCGAGGATGGTCTGGATGGTCTGGAGCGGCTGCAGGCGGCGGGTGGCGATTTCACCCTGCTGGTCAGCGACATCAGGATGCCGTTGATGGACGGAATCGAACTCGCTGTGGCGGCGAAGGAAGACTATCCGTCCCTGACGATCGTGCTGATGACGGGCTTCACCGAAGAACAGGAGCGCATCAAGGGGCTCGATGAGACGGTCGCGGATTTGTTGATCAAGCCGTTCTCGCTCGGAGATTTCCGGGCCGCGGTCAGACGAGTGCTCGCGACGGCGTGAGGCGGCGTCAGCTGTTTAGCCACCAGATACTTGCGTTCAGGACCGTGGCGAAAGCGACCCACGCGGCATAGGGGACGAGGCACCATGCCGCGGCGGCATCCAGTCGGCGGAAAGCAGCGAGGGTCACGATAATCAGCGCCAGCAGCGGTACGATGACGACGAGGCCGAGAAGCGGGCTATTGGCGCCGAAGAAGGCAAAGGACCACAGCGCGTTCAATACGAGCTGCAGATAAAAGAGCGTGAGCGCGCCGCGCCGGTACCGGGCGGACGGTGGCAACCTCAGGATGCGCCAGGCAGCGAATGCCATGAGAATGTAGAGCACCGTCCACACCGGCCCGAACACGCTGTTGGGGGGATTGAACGACGGCTTTACGAGGCTGGCGTACCAGGGAGCCAGATTGGGAAAGGTGGCGTACTGCCCCGCAACGGAGGCCGCAGCCACCGGCAGGATGGCGGCAAGCACCAGCCAGAGCGACCGGCTGAAGCCCGGTTGAGGGACTGTCGTCATGGGAATTCGTCTCGCAAGAGCACCGGAGGGCAATGACCACCGTGCCGCCTTAGCCACGCACGGCAGGCGACCATCTGGCCATCAATCCAGCGAGGGGATCAAAGGTTCCCAAGGCCTTGGCAAGGGGGAGATGCCTTTTCGGGCTTCTGTTCCCAGCAAGACGGATGCCGAGCAATTGGTGGATGCGGCGGTGAGAAGCCGAAGCTGGCGGTGCGGCCCGATGGAGTTCCAACGGTGGCAGCCCGAGCTGTGGCGGCTCGTCCCACCATTGGGCCCCGCGCCTCCACGAGGCGCGGTTCGTTTTCAGCTCGCAGCGCGATGCGACGAACCGACATTGGCCTGGGGGGCGATCTTTCCGACAACATCTTCCATCACACGGAAGGCTGCCTCGATCATGGCCTGAAAGGCGGCCGGAACAGACTCTGTCGCGATCGCTGGCGAGGTCGTCAGCAACTGCGTAAATCCCCGCGGGGAGATCAGCATATAGCGGGTATAGGGCCTGAATGTATTTGGACTCGTTTCCAGTCTGGCGAGATGCTTATCGTCGGCCTTCACAGCGGCCAACGCCAGCGTCACGTTAAGCTCCCCCCGGCGATTGACGAATAAGTCGAGTGCGCGGCAGATGTCGGCGGCCACGAACCATGGTTCGCCCTGATGGCGCACGATCCGGATTTCCCGGTTGCTTTCCGGCCAGGGCACTCGGTGGATAACAGCCTCGGCAAAGCTGTCCATTGTTAGCCTCCGCTCGAATTTGCGTTGGGGGAAACGCTAGAGGACGCTCCGCACGGCCGCGTGGCGCGGCGCGCACGCCACCAAGTTTGATGCGCAACGTAAGTAACGATTGTCAATATTCTCGTCTCATTGGCGAAGTTTTTGCGGGAGGATAACTTTGGGTTGTCGGGATTTTGCGGAAATCACCCGCTTTCACTCAATTTTTTGAGTGCTTTATACTGAATTTCTGATCGATTCCGCCTGGTTCTTCATGTTGGATAGCACTGACCTTTTGAAAGATGTGAAGAAACGCCCGGGGCTGACGATAACGATCATTAGAATCTATCTTTCTTTCATGCGCGGCTCGCGATGGCAACACCGCCAATAGCGATGGCGGTGCCCATGATTTGCAGGGGGGTCATCGTTTCGCCGAACAGGGCGAAGGCCATGAGGGCTGCAACGGGCGGCACGAGGTAGAACAGCGAGGCAACCTGCGCGACGGCTCCGCGCCGTATCAGTACGAGCAGGATGAGGATGGCGCCGACCGAGAGGCCGAACACGGCCCAGATCAAGCCGACCCACAACTGCCAGCTGTTATCGATAAAGCCGGTCTCAAGCACGGCGGCTGCCGGCAGCGTCACGGCAAGGGCTGCGATGAACTGGATGACGGCGCCCGGCACGAGGTGCTGGGGGGAGCCGGCGCGCTTTTGCCAGATGGTTCCCAAGGTTATGCAAAGCATAGATGCCAGTGCCACGGCGATGGTGAGCCCCCCGCCCGCGGCATTGAGATTCGGGACGATCACGCATGCCACACCGAGAAGGCCGAGCCCGATGCCGATCCAGCGGCGCCCCGAGACGCTTTCGCCCAGCAGCGGGCCGGCAAGGGCTGCCGTGACCACAGGCTGAAGGCTCATGATGAGAGCCACAACGCCGGCACTGAGTCCATTGCGGATACTCCAGAACACACCGCCAAGATAAAGCCCTTGCAGCAAAATCCCGGCGATGAGTGCGTTCCGCCAGCCATGCCAGCTGCGTGGCCAGGGCTGGCGCAGCAGGGTAGCGATGGCCGCCAGCACGACGATGCTCAGCGCGTAGCGGGCGGCAAGGAAGGTCAGGGGTTCGGCGTGGGGAGCCACCAGCCGCGCCACTATGAAGCCCGTAGCCCAGATCACCACGAAAATCGCCGGGGCGGCGCGCAGAAAGAGGGTAGGATTGGACCGATCCGACAAGCGCTTGCCCGACATCTCTATGGGGACCGACCCATCCAGGAGGGTCCGTACACTGCAATGAACCAAACGCGGCACTGGCGAGCAATGCGTTTGCTAGATGAGAGGCTTGCGTGAATTGCAAGGCTCACGCTTACAAGCGCGGTGCACGTAAATCAGCGCGTCGCGGTCAGCATGTAGTTGACAGCGAGATCTCCGGAGAGCCGCCATGAGGCTGTTAGAGGATTATAGGCGACGCCCTTGCGGTCCCTGACAGTGAAATCAGCGGCTGCCACCGCCTGCGTGAGTTCCTCTGGCGTTACGAATTTCTCCCAGTCATGGGTGCCGCGCGGCAGCCAGCGCAGGACATACTCGGCGCCGACGATGGCCAGCGCGAAGGACCGCAGCGTGCGGTTCAAGGTGGAGAGAATGACGATCCCGTCCTGGCCCGCGACCGCGCAGGCCGACTTCACGAAAATCTCCACGTCGGCGACGTGCTCCACCACCTCCATGGCGGTGACCACGTCGAAGCGTTCGCCCCGCGCCGCGACGGTCTCGATCGTCTCTGTGCGGTAATCGATGGACAGGCCGCTCTCCTCAGCGTGGCGGCGCGCGGCGGCGGCCATGCCCGTTGCCGGCTCGAGGCCCGTCACGTTTGCGCCGAGGCGCGCCAAAGGCTCGGCGAGCAGGCCTCCGCCGGAACCGATATCCAGAAGAGACAGCCCAGCCAGGGGTTTCGGTGTGCGGATGGACCGGCCGAAATGAGCCGCCACCGCGTCGCGGATATAGGCGAGCCGCAGCGGATTGATCTGGTGCAGGGGGCGCATCGGCCCGTCGGGGTCCCACCAGCTGTCGGCGAGCTTGTCGAAGCGTGCCACTTCCGCGGGGTCGACCGTCTGGCCTGCCGTTGTGGCTGCATCCTCGCGTACTATCATGGACAACTCCGTAGGCTTCCAGCCGGCTTTCCTTCGACCACGGTTACTATGCCGTAGCCGTAAAATGTCACCCGCGTTGACAGCGGCGGGCCACGTCGTCATGTATACGCGCCTTTTGCTGAGAGGTCATAGACTGGCCAGCGGCAGGAGGCATCGCCAACGTTCCTATCGACATTGAAGTTGCAGATCCTGTCATGGCTCGCCTCGTAATGAAATTCGGCGGCACTTCCGTCGCCAACATCGATCGCATCCGCAATGTCGCTCGCCATGTCAAACGCGAGGCCGACGCGGGGCATGATGTTGCGGTCGTCGTATCGGCCATGTCGGGGAAAACCAACGAACTCGTTGGCTGGTGCCGCGAAGCGGCGCCGCTTCATGACGCGCGCGAATATGACGCCGTCGTCGCGTCCGGCGAGCAGGTCACGGCCGGTCTCCTTGCCATCGTGCTGCAGGAGATGGGGGTACAGGCTCGTTCCTGGATGGGGTGGCAGGTTCCCATCCTGACGGATGGCGCCCACGGTGTGGCCCGCATTACCGGCATCGACGGCTCCGGCATCATCCGCCATTTCGAGGAGCGGAAGGAAGTTGCCGTCGTCGCCGGGTTCCAGGGCATGCATGAACCCACGCGCCGCATCTCCACGCTCGGGCGGGGCGGTTCGGACACGAGCGCGGTGGCCATTGCCGCTGCCATCGGGGCGGACCGGTGCGACATATATACGGACGTGGATGGCGTCTACACGACGGATCCGCGGATCGTACCGCATGCGCGCCGCCTCGACCGCGTGTCGTTCGAGGAGATGCTGGAGCTCGCGTCCCTGGGCGCGAAGGTCCTGCAGGTTCGGTCGGTGGAACTCGCCATGACCCAGAAGGTCAGGACATTCGTACGTTCGAGCTTCGATGATCCTCTCGATCCGAAGCCCGGCACGCTCATCTGCGATGAGGAGGATATCTTGGAAAGTAACGTGATCACGGGTATCGCCTATTCAAAGGACGAGGCCCAGATCACCTTGCGGCGCGTGGCCGACAAGCCCGGCGTCGCGGCGGCGATCTTCGTGCCATTGGCCGAAGCCAACATCAATGTGGACATGATCATCCAGGTGGTCTCGGACGACACCACGACCACGGATATCACCTTCACCGTGGGGTCGGCGGATTTCGAACGGGCCAAGGGTATCCTGGAGGCATCGCGGGATAAGATCGGCTTTGCGACGCTCGAGGGTGCGACCGATGTGGTCAAGGTTTCGGCCATCGGCATCGGCATGCGCAGCCACGCCGGCGTCGCGGCGCGTGCATTCCAGGCGTTGGCGGAAAAGGGCATCAACATCCGCGCGATCACCACGTCGGAGATCAAATTCTCGGTGTTGATCGATTCGGCTTATACCGAACTCGCCGTACGCACGCTCCATTCCCTCTACGGCCTCGACAAGCCGCAGTAAGGGCACGCGGGTGCCGGTTCACGCCGATGCGGGCTTACCCACCGGGTTGGGGGCTTGCTCGTGTTGGCGGTGGACGGCGCGCACGGCGCCGCTTCTTGTTCTGGCCATGGATGGACAGCACACGTTTGCGTAAACTTCAGTGGCATGACGTGTTGGCGAACATTGTCGCCAACCGTCACATCCTATCCACGTTTCCCCGATATCTCCCCTGCTGGGGATGATTGATGCATTTGAAACAGTTGATTCGCCCGCGGGCTGGCGCTTTGGATCAACAGGTCTCGGATCCGGCCCTGCCGCCTCCGCGGTTTTCGGATAAATCCGATGCTCTCACAAAGAGATAGAGTAGCGGGTTGTGCGTCTCTGGTCGGCTGCTCCTCTAGCTTTTCCTCAGATCGATCAGGTGGCCCCGGCCCGGCGATGATGGGCTTTCGTCGTTTGATGCAATGCTTCATGCGACAGTGATGCGTTAATATGCGCACCATGGGTTGCGGGAGCGCGAATTCGTTGGCTATACCAACGGTCTATTGGCGCGCCACGTACCGGCGGAGCGGTTTCGCCGGCGCGGTTGGCCGTTAGCTGGCCCGCTTCGTGCGGGACGTTCACGGGAACAGGTTGATGCGAGGCGCTCTTGGTGGCCCGCGAGTCCTGTTGCGTCGTCTCCGCGAGGTCATGGCGGAGCCGGTCAGCGCGCAGGACAGGCTCGACCGCATCGTCGTTTTGATCGCGGCCAACATGGTCGCGGAGGTCTGTTCCGTCTATGTCATGCGCACTGACGGGACGCTCGAACTCTACGCGACCGAGGGTCTGAAGCGCGAAGCCGTCCATCTCACCACGATGAGCTCGGGCGAGGGCCTCGTCGGCCTTATCGCGCGGGAGGCGGAGCCGCTTGCCCTGCCCGATGCGCAGGTGCATCCCGCGTACTCCTACAAGCCCGAGACGGGTGAAGAGATCTACCACGCCTTCCTCGGCGTGCCGATCCTGCGTGCCGGCAATACGCTCGGCGTGCTCGTGGTGCAGAACAAGACCCACCGGGTCTACCACGAGGAGGAGATCGAGGCGCTGCAGATCACGGCGATGATCATCGCCGAGATGATCGCCTCCGGCGAGTTGCAGGCGCTGGCGCGTCCGGGTGCCGACATCGCCATCCGCCGCTCTTTCCATCAACGTGGAATAGCTCTGGCCGACGGGGTCGGTCTCGGCCACGCCGTGCTGCACGAGCCCCGCGTGGTGGTGAAGGATCTCATTGCCGAGAATGTCGAAGGCGAGGTGAAGCGCCTCGATGATGCGATCGCGGAGATGCGGGCCGATATCGACCGTCTCCTGGAACGCGGCGACGTGGCTCATCACGGCGAGCACCGCGACGTGCTCGAGACCGTGCGCATGTTCGCCAATGACAAGGGCTGGATCCGCCGCATCCGCGAGGCTGTGACCACCGGCCTCACCGCCGAGGCGGCCGTCGAGCGCATCCAGTCGGACACGCGCGCCAAGATTTTGCGCCAGACCGACCCTTACCTGCGCGAGCGCCTGCACGATCTCGAGGATCTCGCGGATCGCCTGCTCCACGTGTTGGCGGGAGCCAAGCGGGGGGCGACGCGCGAGGACCTGCCGGAAAATGCCATTCTTGTCGCGCGCTCGATGGGGCCGGCCGCGCTTTTGGATTATGACAGATCCCGTTTGCGCGGCCTGGTGCTGGAGGAGGGGGGCCCTTCGAGCCACATCGCCATCGTCGCGCGGGCGCTCGGCATTCCGGCTGTCAGTCGTGTCGAAGGCATCGCCGGACTTGTCGAGGCCGGTGACGCCATCATCGTCGATGGCGGCGCCGGCGACGTTCAGATCAGGCCTGCGCCCGATATCGAGGCGGCCTATGCCGAAAAGGCGAGGCTGCGCGCGCGGCGGCAGGAGCAGTACCGCAGCCTGCGCGGTATTCCGGCGATCACCCGGGATGGCACGACCATCACCCTGCAGCTCAACGCGGGCCTGCTCGTTGATCTGCCCAATATCGTCGAGACGGGCGCGGCAGGCATCGGCCTGTTTCGGACCGAACTGCAGTTCATGGTTTCGGAGCGCATGCCCTCCACCAGCGAGCAGCAGACCCTCTATCGCCAGGTGTTGGTCGAGGCTGGCGGCGCGCCGGTGACTTTCCGCACGCTCGACATCGGCGGCGACAAGGTTTTGCCCTATATGCAGGCGGCGGAGGAGGAAAATCCCGCGCTCGGCTGGCGGGCCATTCGCATCGGGCTCGATCGGCCCGGATTGCTGCGCTCGCAGTTGCGCGCGTTGCTCAAGGCGGGCTCCGGCTATCACCTGAAGATCATGTTTCCGATGGTCGCGACGGTTGAGGAATTCCTGCGCGCCAAATCCATGGTGGGCCGCGAGCAGGCCTATCTCAGGAAGTACGGCCATCCCGAGCCCGAATCGGTTTCGCTCGGCGTGATGGTGGAAGTGCCGTCGCTTCTCTTCCAGCTCGACGAGATCGCGAGCCATGCGGATTTCCTGTCGGTCGGATCAAACGACCTCTTGCAGTTTCTTTTCGCCGCGGACCGCGACAACAAGCAGGTCTCGGATCGTTTCGATCCCCTGAGCGCCCCGGCTTTACGCGCCCTGCGGTCGATCGCCGAGACTGCGGCCCGTTACAAATGTCCTGTGACGCTCTGCGGCGAGGTCGGGGGGCGTCCGCTTGAAGCTATGGCCTTGATCGGCATCGGTTATCGCGCTTTTTCGATGACTCCGATCTCGATCGGCCCGGTGAAGGCGATGTTGCTCGAATTGAACGTGTCCGAGCTCGAGAACACCATGAGCACGCTGCTTGGGGCGAGTGAGAAGGGCAGCCTCCGGCCGGCGCTTGCCGCCTTCGCAGCCGCGCACGGCCTGCCTGTGCAGTGAATCCGCCTGACCGGCCATGAAAAACCACTGGCGTAAAGGCCGCGTCGCACTTATGTGCCCTTCCTCATGACCCAGTCCAGCACCATGGTTCCCCAGGACAAGCTCGCGGCGATCCTGCAGCGGCACGATATTCTCACGGCCACGCTTGCGGCGGGCGGGGATACCGATGATTTCGTGGCTTTGTCGCGGGAATTGTCGGAGCTCGACCCCGTGGTTGCCGCGATCCGTGATTTTCAGGCGGCCGTCCGCAATGCCGAGGATATCGAGGCCCTGTTGAACGATCCGGCGACGGACGCGGAGATGAGGGCCCTCGCCGAGGAGGAGCAGGCGGATGCGGATGCCGCGGCCGAGGCGGCGGCGCTCGCCCTGCGCTTGCTCCTCATCCCCAAGGACGAGGCGGATGAGAAAAGTGCCATTCTCGAGGTGCGCGCCGGCACGGGCGGTGACGAGGCCGCGCTCTTTGCCGGCGATCTGTTCCGGATGTACTCCCGCTATGCCGACCTGAAGGGCTGGAAGGTCGAGATCCTGTCCGAAAGCGAGGGAACGGTCGGCGGCTACAAGGAAGTCATTGCCGAAATTCGGGGGCGGGGCGTCTTCGCGCGCCTCAAGTTCGAATCCGGCGCTCATCGGGTCCAGCGCGTGCCGGACACCGAGGCCTCGGGGCGCATTCATACCTCGGCGGCCACCGTGGCCGTGCTGCCGGAGGCCGAGGACGTCGACATCGCTATCGATGAAAGCGACCTCAAGATCGACACCATGCGGGCACAGGGCGCTGGCGGCCAGCACGTCAACAAGACGGAATCGGCCGTGCGCATCACCCACATCCCCACCGGCATCGCGGTCGTGGTGCAGGACGAGCGCTCCCAGCACCGTAACCGCGCCAAGGCCATGGGCGTGCTGCGCTCGCGGCTTTACGACATGCAGCGCCAGCAGAAGGATGCGGCCCGCGCCGCGGACAGGCGGTCACAAGTTGGCTCCGGTGACCGTTCGGAGCGCATTCGCACCTACAACTTCCCGCAGGGGCGGGTGACTGATCACCGCATCGGCCTCACGCTCTACAAGCTCGACGAGATGATGATGGGGACGGCTTTGGACGAGGTCGTCGATGCCCTGACCGCGGCGCATCAGGCGGCTTTGCTGGCCGAGGGAGAATGACGCCCCCGACCTGGCCGGTTGATAGCTGGATAACCCCTGCCACGACGCGCGGGGAGGCAAGGCGCCGGATGACTGAGGCCTTTTCCATGGCGGGTCTCGATACGCCGGCACTGGATGCGCGGGTGTTGCTGTGCAGGGCGCTCGACATTACCCCCCTCGATCTCTCGACGAAACCGGATGTGGCGATCGGACTGGCCGCATCCCCGCTTGCCGACATGGTGGCGCGACGTCTGGGGTTCGAGCCGGTCGCGCGTATTTGTGGCATGCAGGAGTTCTGGGGACTGCCTTTTGCCTTGTCCGGGGCGACGCTGGTACCGCGTCCCGATACAGAAACGCTGGTGGAAGCCGCGCTTCGGGCCATCCGCGGAGAGGGGCGGGCTGACAGCCCGACGCGCATTCTCGATCTCGGCACGGGCTCGGGCTGCATTCTGACCGCCCTTTTGAGCGAGCTGCCCGCGGCCACGGGCGTCGGCATCGATCTTTCACCGGAAGCCGCGCGCATGGCGCGCTACAACGCTGCGATGAACGGAGTAGGCGCGCGCGCCGCTTTCCTCGTCGGGGACTGGGCTTCTGCCATCGCGGCACCCTTCGATCTGATCGTCTCCAATCCCCCCTATATCGAAACAGCTGACATCGACGACCTCGCGCCTGATGTGAGGCTCCACGATCCGCGGCTCGCCCTCGATGGCGGGCCGGATGGACTTGCGGCCTATTGGCGCGTGGGCGCCGAAGCGCGGCGTTTGCTGCGTCCGGACGGGCACTGCCTCGTCGAGGTAGGGGCCGGACAGGCGGGCGATGTGGGCCGTTTGCTTGCCGGATATGGCTTTGTCCACTGGGTTGCGGTCCGCGATCTCGCGGGAATCGAGCGTGTCATTCACGCAACACCCGATCGCGATACGGGCGATATGCACCGATCAACATGATGGTGATCTTGCAAAAATGGCTTGGCTGAATAGGGTAAAGACGTTAGTGTGACTTTTAGGAATTGCGCTTAGCGGCAAAAGATAAAGGGTCATGCGGATCCTGTCGGTTCCGCAAGGAGTAGACCTCCGCGAGAAGTGCGAATCAGAATCTCCGGTGCGGTGGATGGCGGGCAGCTTTGATGTTGCGCGCAGACCTCAGGTCGAATAATTCGCTGCTGGTGAGGCCTTGTCGTATCACCTTGGGATCGGCATCCGCAATATGAACACAAGGGTGGCTGACTGAACCTTCGGGGGTTTCAGCTACGGCGCTGACTGAATAAGCGCGCATTCTCCGCCACTGGCGGCTGGCGCGTTTGAACGCGGGCGATTGCCGCGCGTGGTTTTTTATCCATATCCAGAGACAGTCGATGAGACCAGGTCAAAACAGGCGCATGCGGGGCCGGAATCGTAAGGGCCCCAATCCTTTGACACGGACATACGAGTCCAACGGACCGGATGTGAAGATCAGGGGCACAGCCCAGCATATCGCCGAAAAATATGCGCAGTTGTCACGCGATGCGCAGGCCTCCGGTGATCCGGTATCGGCCGAGAACTACCTGCAGCACGCCGAACACTATTACCGGCTCATTGCCGCTGCGCAGGCTCAGTTTCAACAGACCTATGGCACCTTTCCGCGCGCCTATGACGATGAGCGCGACGAGGGCGATGGCCCCGAAGAGGGCGGTTACGGCTACGGCTCGCAGCAACCTTCGGATTATGGGGCGCCGCAGCCCGACGTGCGCGGCTCCTACGACGAGCAGCCCTATGCGCCGGCGCAACCTCATCAGGGGCGCCAAGAGCGCGGCGAGCGTCAAGAGCGCGGCGAACGCCAGGATCGTGGTGATCGGACTGATCGTCAGGACCGGGGCGAGCGCCAAGATCGTGGAGAACGCCAGGATCGTGGGGAGCGCCAGGATCGCAACAATGATCGTCAGGACCGGGGCGATCGCTACGAGCGTCAGGATCGTGGGGACCGGCAGGCTCGCGGCGAGCGTCAGGATCGCCCTGATCGTGTGGAACGCCCGGATCGTGTGGAGCGCGGCGAGCGCCAGGATCGCAACAATGATCGTCAGGACCGGGGCGACCGTCAGGACCGTCGCGAGCGGTTTCGTGGACCGCGCCGCAACGACGATGCCCAGGCGGGCGATGCGGGTGCGAACGGGCAGGGTGTGCTGCCGGCCTTTCTGACGGCGCCCCTGCGGCAGCCGCCGGAAGTGGTGGATGAAGCGCCGGAAGTCGTTGAGGCTCCTGCGCCGGTGGAGCGGCCCCGCGCTCGCGCTGCTGCGAAGACTGTTGCTCCGAAGGAGACTCCGGCGAAGGTCGAGCCTCGGGCCGAGGCTCCGGCTGCCGCCGAGGAGGCCGAGGCGCCTGCTCCGCGCGCGCGCCGCACCCGCAAAGCGACGACAGTCGAGGCCGAAGCGCCAGCCACGCCCGCTCCGCGGGCAACGCGCGGGCGCCCGAAGCGCCGTGCGGCCACGGAAGAAGACGCGGATAGCGACGAGAGTGTGCTGCCGCTCGGCGATTGATAAGCCGCCTGCGGCCTTGGCGTCGCATATCGGCATGATGACGAGGGAGGGCCTGGGGCCCTCCCTTTTTTGTTGTCTGGATCTTTTGATGGCCAAGGCGGTAGTGTGATGCTCGGCGTCTTCAGACGCTCCCGGCCAGACTCCGGCTCCGGCCGATGCCGCTGGAATTATCGCGGTATCGTCGGCAATATCCGGTCGTCGCGCAGGGATGGCCACTTGTGTTACTGATTTACAACACTACATCAGCTTCGCCGACCCCGCCGATGGGGGCGGTGCCTGGCGCGGCTCAACCCGCGGGGCAATCCTTCGCGGGTGTCGGCGCGCCTCTCGGGGGCGCCGCTGCCGGAGCGGGAGCAGGACATGAATATTGATAAGTACACCGATCGGGCAAAGGGCTTTCTTCAGTCTGCTCAGTCACTTGCACTGAGAGAAGGGCATCAGCAGTTCACGCCGGAGCACCTCCTGAAGGTGCTGTTGGATGATTCCGAAGGGCTCGCGGCAGGCCTTATCGACAGGGCGGGCGGTCAGTCACGGCTGGCCTTGAGCGCCGTCGAACAGGCACTTGCCAAGCTGCCGAAGGTGCAGGGCGGCTCCGGACAGATCTATCTGTCGCCGGCGCTGGCGCGGGTCTTCGATCAGGCGGAGAAGGCGGCCGACAAGGCGGGCGACAGCTTCGTCACGGTCGAGCGGCTGCTGCTCGCGCTCGCCGTCGAGAAGGATAACGAGGCCGGAAAGGCTTTGGCCGAGGCTGGCGTGACCGCGCAGAGCCTGAATGCGGCGATCAATGCGCTGCGCAAGGGCCGGACGGCCGACAACGCGTCGGCTGAGAATGCCTATGATGCGCTCAAGAAATATGCGCGGGACCTGACCCAGGCGGCGCGTGACGGCAAGATCGATCCGGTCATCGGCCGTGACGAGGAGATCCGCCGCACCATCCAGGTGCTGTCGCGGCGCACGAAGAACAACCCGGTACTCATTGGCGAGCCCGGCGTCGGCAAGACGGCGATTGTGGAAGGCTTGGCCAAGCGCATCGTCGACGGCGACGTGCCGGAGAGCCTGAAGGACAAGCAGTTGCTGGCGCTCGACATGGGCGCGCTGATCGCTGGCGCGAAATATCGCGGCGAGTTCGAGGAGCGCCTGAAGGGCGTCCTGTCGGAAGTCCAGGCGGCCGAGGGCGGGATCATCCTGTTCATCGACGAGATGCATACGCTCGTCGGAGCCGGCAAGGCTGATGGCGCCATGGATGCCTCTAATCTCCTGAAGCCGGCGCTCGCCCGCGGCGAGCTGCATTGCGTCGGCGCGACCACGCTCGATGAATATCGCAAGCATGTGGAGAAGGACGCGGCGCTGGCCCGGCGTTTCCAGCCTGTCTTCGTTTCCGAGCCGACGGTGGAGGATACGGTCTCGATCCTGCGCGGCATCAAGGAGAAGTACGAGCAGCACCACGGCGTGCGCATCCAGGATTCGGCCCTTGTCGCCGCCGCGACCTTGTCGAACCGTTACATCACCGACCGCTTCCTGCCGGACAAGGCGATCGACCTCGTGGATGAGGCGGCAGCCAGGCTGAGGATGCAGGTCGATTCAAAGCCCGAGGAGCTCGACTCGATCGATCGCGAGATCGTTCGCTTGAAAATCGAATCCGAGGCGTTGAAGAAGGAGAACGACGCGGCCTCCAAGGACCGGCTCGTGCGGCTGGACAAGGAACTGGCGGATCTGGAGGAGAGGTCCTCTGCCCTGACGGCCAAGTGGCAGTCGGAGAAGGACAAGCTCGGCAAGGCGGCCGATCTCAAGAAGAAGCTCGACGAGGCGCGCAACGAGCTCGCTATCGCGCAGCGACAGGGCCAGTACCAGCGTGCGGGCGAACTCGCCTATGGCATCATTCCCGGCTTGGAGAAGGAGCTGGCCGATACCGAGGAACGGGAAGGCAGCGGCCAGGGCGGCGTGGTGCAGGAGGCGGTGACGCCGGACAACATCGCCCAGGTCGTCTCGCGCTGGACCGGCGTGCCTGTCGACAAGATGCTGGAAGGCGAGAGGGAAAAGCTCCTGAAGATGGAGGACCAGCTCGCCAAGCGTGTCGTGGGACAGGAGGAGGCGGTCGAGGCCGTGTCCACCGCGGTGCGCCGCGCCCGCGCCGGGCTGCAGGATCCGAACCGGCCGATCGGCTCCTTCATGTTCCTCGGGCCGACGGGCGTGGGCAAGACCGAGCTGACCAAGGCGCTCGCGGCTTTCCTGTTCGACGATGAGACCGCCCTCGTGCGCCTCGACATGTCGGAATACATGGAGAAGCACTCGGTGGCCCGCCTCATCGGCGCCCCTCCCGGTTATGTCGGCTATGAGGAGGGCGGTGCCCTGACGGAGGCCGTGCGGCGCCGGCCTTATCAGGTCGTGCTGTTCGACGAGGTCGAGAAAGCCCATCCGGACGTCTTCAACGTGCTCCTGCAGGTGCTCGACGACGGGCGTCTGACGGACGGGCAGGGGCGTACGGTGGACTTCCGCAACACGCTTATCGTCATGACCTCGAACCTCGGTGCCGAATATCTCGTCAACCAGAAGGCGGGCGAGGATTCCGAGGCCGTGCGCGAGGAGGTGATGGGCGTTGTGCGCGCCCACTTCCGGCCGGAGTTCCTGAACCGCGTGGACGAGATCATCCTATTCCACAGGCTCAAGAAGGAGCAGATGGGTGCCATTGTCGATATCCAGCTCAAGCGGCTCGCCAAGCTCCTGGAGGATCGCAAGATCACGCTCGAGCTCGATGAGACCGCCCGTGAATGGCTCGCCGACAAGGGCTATGACCCGGCTTACGGTGCTCGCCCGCTGAAGCGGACGATCCAGAAGAACGTGCAGGATCCGTTGGCCGAGCTGATCCTCGCGGGCTCGATCAAGGACGGGGAGACTGTGCCGATCGTGGCCGGGCCCAGTGGGCTCACCATCGGTGACTTCCCGGCAGCCGAGACGCGCCGGCCAGTGGGCGTCGCGCTGAACTGAGGCTTCGAGGCCGGAAAACCCCCTTCCCGCGTGCGGGAAGGGGATAACGCATATCAATCTGTCACCACGCCCTGACAATTGCTCTCCCGGCGCTTATCTCTCAGAGGTTCGCTGGGAGAATTCTTGATGCAGGATAGCGACAGTCCCAAGGCCGATCGGGAAGCGAACCGCCTTTCGGCGCGGGCTGCACGCTATGCCCGGGTCGGGCGCGACGTCGGAGGCATCGCGGCAAAGCTTGCCGGTGCCCGGGCGCTTGGACTGACAACCGATCGCGAGCAGAATGCCGGGGAGCTGATGCGCGCCCTAGGCGGCCTCAAGGGGCCGCTGATGAAGGTGGCCCAGCTCCTCTCCACCATTCCCGATGCCTTGCCACCGGAATATGCGACCGAGCTGCAGAAGCTGCAGGCGGAAGCCCCGCCCATGGGGGCGGCCTTCGTGAAACGGCGCATGATGAGTGAGCTCGGGCCGGATTGGGCCGGCCGCTTCGCGTCCTTCGATCTGAAACCGGCGGCGGCGGCGTCGCTTGGCCAGGTGCATCGCGCCACCGCCCATGGCGGCACGGCGCTCGCCTGCAAGCTGCAGTATCCTGACATGCAGTCGGCGGTGGAGGCGGACCTCGTGCAGCTTGGCTTCATCATGAAGCTTCAGCGACGCTTCAATCCCTCGATCGATACGCGCGAGATCGCCACCGAGATCGGCGCGCGCCTGCGTGAGGAGCTGGATTATCGCCGCGAGGCGAAGCATGCCGCGCTCTATCGGCTCATGCTGGCCGATGTGCCTGATGTACGCGTGCCGCGCGTCCATGCGGACCTCTCGACCGGGCGGCTTCTGACGCTGGACTGGCTGCAAGGCGAGCGGATGCTCGATTTCCGGCACGCGTCGCTCGACACCCGCAACAGGCTCGCCACCGTGATGTTCCGCGCCTGGTGGCATCCCTTCAGCCATTATGGCGTCATCCACGGCGATCCGCATCTCGGCAACTACACCGTGTTCCGCGGCGGTGCCGACAACGACGCGCAAGGCATCAATCTCCTGGACTACGGCTGCATCCGGATCTTCCCGCCGGCCTTCGTCGGCGGCGTTGTGGATCTTTATCGCGGACTCCTGGGAGGTGACGAGGAGCGCGTGGTGCAGGCCTATGAAACCTGGGGCTTCCGGGGGCTCACCCGCGATCTCATCAGTGTGCTGAACATGTGGGCGCGCTTCATCTACGGCCCGCTGCTCGACGATCGCGTGCGGACGATCGCCGATGGGGTGGCGCCGGGGGAATATGGCCGGCGCGAGGCCTGGCGCGTCAAACAGGCGCTGAAGGAGAAGGGCCCGGTGCGCATACCGCGCGAATTCGTCTTCATGGACCGCGCTGCGATCGGCCTGGGAGCGGTTTTCCTGCACCTCAAGGCCGAGTTGAATTTCCATCGCCTGTTCGAGGCCGAGATCGAAAACTTTGATCTCGCAGTCGTGCAGGACCGGCAGGCGAGGGCGCTGGTGGAAACCGGACTGGCTTGAGGCGTTCCGGAGAGGACACGACGTCCTGTCGCGGCTATCGCAATTCCCAATGGCGCGCTGCAATTTCTGAATGGCGATAAGGCGTTGCAAGGCGCATTGGCATGGGGTAAAGCCCCATCCAGGAAACGTGACAGCAGCCTGAGGGAATATCCATGGCCCAAGCCGCCGAAGCCAAAGCTCACCATGCGCCGCCGGCGATGGACTACGGTGAGCACGAGCGCACCTATCAAGGCTTCGTCGTCGGGGCGAAATGGGGAACCATTGCGGTCTGTGCCATCCTCATCCTGATGGCGATCTTCCTCCTCTGATTTGCAACGCGCTGATCGATGGACAGGG
Source organism: Hyphomicrobiales bacterium (assembly GCA_930633525.1). Classification (NCBI taxonomy): domain Bacteria; kingdom Pseudomonadati; phylum Pseudomonadota; class Alphaproteobacteria; order Hyphomicrobiales; species Hyphomicrobiales bacterium. Next base: position 4,115,068 of record CAKNFP010000001.1, on the reverse strand, counting down.
TCAGGTCTTCGGCCGCGTGTGATGAGTTGCACGAGGCGGATGGATCGCTCTGTGTCGCCATTGGTTAGAGGCGCGTGACGCGCCTTTGCTGTATTCCGGGAGAGACTGTCGGCTGGTGCCTGATTGCCGACTATCCATCTCTCGCCGTCGCCCACGCTGTTACCGTCGTTCTGGAGTGGTTCAACGATGCTGATCGCCGTCCCCGCCGAGACCGAGCAGAATGAAGGCCGCGTCGCCGCGACGCCCGAGACGGTGAAGAAATTCCTGGGCCTCGGGGCCGAGGTGGTCGTGCAGAGCGGGGCGGGCCTGCGCTCCGGCTTGACCGATGCTGATTATACGGAAGCCGGCGCGCGTATCGCGGCGACACCCGAGGAGACGTTGAGCGGCGCCGATGTGGTGCTGAAGGTGCGGCGGCCAAGCGCCACCGAACTGCCGTTGATCAAGCGGGGCGCCCTCGTGATCGCCGTGCTTGACCCTTATGGTGACGATGCAGCCGTAAAGACCTGGGCCGATGCCGGCATCTCGGCCTTTTCCATGGAATTCATGCCGCGCATCACCCGCGCGCAGGTGATGGACGTCCTGTCCTCGCAGGCCAATCTGGCCGGCTACCGCGCGGTCATCGATGCGGCGGCGGAATATGGTCGCGCCTTGCCGATGATGATGACGGCGGCGGGCACCGTTCCTGCCGCGCGCGCCTTCGTCATGGGCGCGGGCGTCGCCGGCCTTCAGGCTATCGCGACGGCACGACGCCTGGGCGCGGTCGTCTCGGCGACCGACGTGCGCCCTGCCGCCAAGGAGCAGGTGGCCTCGCTCGGCGCCAAGTTCATCGCCGTCGAGGACGAGGAGTTCAAGGCGGCCGAGACAGCTGGCGGCTATGCCAAGCAGATGTCGGCCGAGTACCAGGCCAAGCAGGCCGAGCTGACCGCGAGCCATATTTCCAAGCAGGACATCGTCATCACGACGGCGTTGATCCCCGGCCGCCCCGCGCCGAAGCTGATCACCGCGGCCATGGTGGCCTCGATGCGGCCGGGTTCGGTGATCATCGACCTCGCGGTCGAGCGTGGCGGCAACGTCGAGGGCGCGGTTCCCGGTGAAGTGGTGGTGACGCCGAACGGCGTGAAGATCGTCGGGCATCTCAACGTGCCGGGCCGCCTCGCCGCAACCGCATCGAGCCTTTATGCCAAGAACCTCTACGCTTTTGCCGAGACGTTGATCGACAAGGCATCGAAGGCGCTGGCCGTGAACTGGGACGACGAACTCGTCAAGGCCACGGCCCTGACGCGGGACGGCGCCATCGTGCATCCGGCTTTCCTGCCGAAAGCCTGATCATCACGGACTGACCCTTCTTCCCCGATTTCCCTGACCACAGAACCACACCGGTATCAACGAGGGAGTGCGAGCGATGGCCAATCTTACGCCGGAGGAAGCGCTCGAACGCGCCCGTGCGGCAGCTGACGCGGCCCGGCAGGCAGCCGAGGCAGCGCAGACCTATGCCGACTATGCCGCCGACATGGTGGGCAACGTGGCCCACGCGGCCACGGGCGGAGCGGTCGACCCGACGGTTTTCCGCCTGGCGATCTTCGTGCTCGCGGTCTTCGTGGGCTACTACGTGGTCTGGTCGGTCACGCCGGCTTTGCACACGCCGCTGATGTCGGTCACCAACGCCATCTCGTCGGTGATCGTGGTGGGGGCTCTGCTGGCCGTCGGCGTCTCGGTAGCGCCTGATCTCGGCGCCGGGCCCTGGTGGGCGAAAGTCTTCGGCTTCATCGCCTTGATCCTCGCTTCCATCAACATCTTCGGTGGCTTCCTGGTGACCCAGCGCATGCTCGCCATGTACAAGAAGAAGGGCTGAGGGACATGGCCGCCAATCTGTCTGCGCTGCTTTATCTCGTCGCCGGCGTCCTCTTCATCCTGGCCTTGCGGGGCCTTTCGTCTCCGGCAACCTCCCGCCAGGGCAATCTCTACGGCATGATCGGCATGGGGATCGCGATCCTCACGACCATCGTGTTCCATCCGCCGGCGGATGTCCTGAGCTGGCTGATCATCATCCTGGGCATGGCCATCGGTGGCGGCATCGGCGCGGTCATCGCCAAGCGCGTGCCGATGACAGCGATGCCGCAGCTCGTCGCGGCGTTTCACTCGGGCGTTGGCCTCGCCGCGGTGTTCGTTGCCGCCGGTGCGCTCTATGCGCCTGAAGCTTTCGGTCTCGGGTCCGTCGGCACCATCCACGGCGGAAGCCTCGTCGAGATGTCACTCGGCGTGGCGATCGGTGCCGTGACCTTCACCGGCTCGGTCATCGCGTTTCTGAAGCTCGACGGCCGCATGTCCGGCAAGCCGATCATGCTGCCGCAGCGCCACCTGCTCAATATCGTGCTCGGCGTGCTCCTCGTTGCGCTGATCGCCATTTTCGTCGCCACCGAGAGCCATGTGGTCTTCTGGCTGATCGCGCTGGTCTCCTTCGTGCTCGGTGTCACGCTGATCATCCCGATCGGGGGCGCCGACATGCCGGTCGTGGTGTCCATGCTCAACTCCTATTCGGGCTGGGCGGCCGCGGGCATCGGTTTCACACTGGGCAATCTGGCGCTGATCATCACCGGTGCCCTCGTCGGCTCTTCGGGCGCGATCCTGTCCTACATCATGTGTAAGGGCATGAACCGCTCGTTCATCTCGGTCATTCTCGGCGGGTTCGGCGGTGATAGCGCCGCGGCGGCCACCGGGGCGGTCGAGACGCGGCCCGTGAAGCAGGGCTCGGCGGACGACGCGGCCTTCCTGATGAAGAACGCCGCCAAAGTCATCATCGTGCCGGGTTACGGCATGGCGGTGGCGCAGGCCCAGCACGCGCTGCGCGAGATGGCGGACAAGCTCAAGGAAGAGGGTGTCGACGTCAAATACGCCATCCACCCGGTCGCCGGCCGCATGCCCGGCCACATGAACGTGCTTCTGGCCGAGGCCAACGTGCCCTATGACGAGGTCTTCGAGCTGGAGGACATCAATTCAGAATTCGCGCAGGCCGATGTCGCCTTCGTCATCGGCGCGAATGACGTGACCAATCCCGCCGCTAAGACCGATCCCACCTCGCCGATCTTCGGCATGCCGATCCTCGACGTGGAGAAGGCCAAGACGGTGCTCTTCATCAAGCGCGGTATGGGCTCGGGCTATGCGGGCGTCGAGAACGAGCTGTTCTTCAAGGACAACACCATGATGCTGTTTGGTGATGCCAAGAAGATGGTGGAGAGTATCCTCAAGTCGCTGTGACCTTGCCACCAGCTGGATCCACTGCCACGTTTGGAGCGTTTCTGGCTCGGCAGCGATTTAACATTGATCGTGACGAAGGGAGGCCGGCTTGTCGGACGCTAAGCATCCCCCTGTGATGCCGCCTTCGCCGCCTCCCAATCTCCCCCCGGCACCGCCGGAGGGAGCCTTTCCTGGTTTGCCGCTCCGCCCGCCGGAAGCTCCACCGCGCATCCGCCGCAACTGGCGACGCTTTGTCGCTCTCGTGATCGGTGCGGTCGCACTGGCCTATCTCGCGGCACTCGGAGCCCTCTACAGCCAGCAGCGGCATTATCTCTTTCCGCTTGATCCGACGCGGACCGATCCCGCGGTCGCGGGTATTACGGGGCTGACAGAGACGACCATCCGCACCGAGGACGGCGAAACCCTGGTCGCCTGGGTTCTGCCGCCTCAGGAGGGCAAGCCCGTCCTTCTCTATTTCCATGGCCAGAGCGGCAATCTCGCGCGTCCTGGCCGGCTCGACCGCTACAAGGCCTTGAGCGAGGATGGAGAAGGGCTGTTCATCGTCAGCTACCGCGGCTATGGCGGCTCCACGGGCAGTCCCTCCGAGTCAGGCCTGCGGGCTGATGCGCGCGCCGCATACAAGGCCGCCGCTGAACGCTTCGGCGCCGACCGCCTCGTCGCCTATGGCGAATCACTCGGCACCGGCGTCGCCGTGGGCCTTGCGGCGGAAGTCCCGCTCAAGGGCGTCATCCTGGAATCGCCCTACACCTCGACCGCCGAGGTCGGCGCCGAGCGTTACCCCTGGGCGCCCGTCAAGCTCCTCATGCGCGACCCGTTCCGGTCGGATGAGCTTATCGGCAAGATGCGCGCGCCGCTTCTTATCCTGCACGGGCTCAAGGACCAGATCATCCCCTATGTGCAAGGCGTCACGCTGTTCAATCTGGCGCCGGGCCCCAAGCGGCTGGTTTCGTTTCCGGGCGGGGGACATGTGGATCTGCCCGACCACGGGTCCATCCCGCAGATAACCATGTTTCTCCGGGATATCGAGGGCGCAACACCGCTGCCCCAGGCGCAGACGCGCGTGGTTAGGGAGATCGCCGACGTGCCCGAGCCAGCGCCTCAGGACCAGAAGTAGCACAGTCGAAGCAGAGGACAGGCTACCGCCGAAAATCGGGGGAGAGGGCTCCGCTGTGGCGGGACGGCCCGCGCCCGGACGACCTGGGCGACTTTCCCCGTGTTGAGGCTGAGGTTTCGCCGGCAAGCCGCGGTCTGGCGGACGGGGGAGACGGATCATGCGTCCGCCCCATAATAAAAGAGCACCGGCTGGTATGTCCGGTGCCCGAATTATGGAGGAGGGGGAGGCCTCCTCTGACCGGAGCCATCATCCCATCAGCGCCAAAGCTGAGGCGCGGGCTATGACGGCTCGGAAGCGATGCTAATGTATGGACTTAGACGCCATGCCATGCTGCAATTGCTCGAGCTCGTCCTTGAGCTGGAGTTTCTTGCGTTTGAGCTCGGCCACCTTGAGAGTGCTGGCGTTAGACGGGCTCGCGAGTGTCGATTGTATCTCCTCCTCGAGGGCCTGATGCCGCCTCTTGAGCTCCATGATATGGGCCTGCAAAGACATCGGACTATCTCCTCTCTTTAGAGCATTGACGACAGCAGTGTGACACAACGGTGGGCGGCTGTGGAGCCTCGGGGCTAGTGCACTGCGAAATCTTTGTGACGCTTCTTAGTGTGCTGCCTCTTGAATAGTGCGCTGATGCCCTATATAGGGACGTTCACTGAACGCTCCCTTCGTCTAGCGGTCTAGGACGTCGCCCTCTCACGGCGAAAACAGGGGTTCGAGTCCCCTAGGGAGCGCCACTTCCGTTCAAAACTGCGAACACCCAGGTTCCGCGCGGCATTGCTCGCGATCGCCTGCTCCAGGGTGGTTTTATCCCCGATGATGCGGACAAGATCGTCATCGACTTCGATACGATCGACGACGGACTGGATGTAAGCCTTGCGGAACGGGACATCGCCGGAGGTGACGCTTTCGCGCATGAGGCGCCCGAACCGCTCGATGGCCTCCGGCTCCAGGACGGTCGGCGGAGCAGCTTGGGCTTTGATTCGCTCGAGCGCGGCGGTGGCGCGATCACGCTCCAGCTTGAGCGCGGCGATCCGCTCCCTCAGCAGATCGTCGAGATCGGTCACGCCATCCTCGACCATCTTGTAGAGACGCTTCAACCGATCCTCGGCCTGGCTCGCCTCGGTCTGGAGGGTGGTGATCCGACCATCGACCTCCAGCGCACGCTCGGCGCGCCCCGCCGCCAAGCCGGCGAGCATGGTCGTTAGCCGGTCCGGCTGGAACAGGTGGTCGACGAGATGATCGGTGACGAGCGTGTCGAGCCTGTCCATCCGGATGGCTCGCCCCTTGCAGGCCGTCTTTCCCATCCGGCCGTGGACGGAGCATGAGTAGTAGCGGTGGACCTGCCCCGATTTCGAGGTGCCGGTCCGCAATGTCATCGCGCCCGAGCAGGTGGCGCAGGTCGCAAGACCGGTCAACAGGATCGGACCGGTGACGACACGCGGTGGCGTGGTCATCGGGGCGTTGACCTTCATGCGCGCCTGCACCGCGTCGAATTCATCACGCGGAATGATGGCCGGCACCTCGACGACGATGTGCTCGCTCGCGGGTTTCTGGGTCAGCGTCTTGGCCTCGCGCTTGTTGAAAACCCATTCGCCGATATAGACGGTGTTGGTCAGGATGCCGTGGACGGTCGCGACGCCGAAGCGGGCTCCCTTGCGCGTGCGGTAGCCGCGCTCGTTCAGCCAGCAGGTCACCTGCTTGATGCCGAGGGGTCCGCTCGTTCCGTCGCCCGACCGGTAGAGCTTGAAGATCTGCCGCACGGTCTCCGCTTCGACCGGATCCTCGACGAGCTTCTTCTTGGTCCGGTTGCCGCGCTTCTCGACTTCAGCGGTGGTATAACCGAGCGGAACCGGCGAGCCATTATAAAAACCCTGACGTGCATTTTCCTTCATTGCACGTAAAACGTGTTTTGCGTTCTCCCGACTCTGATACTCGTCGAACAGCGCGATCACCTGGCGCATCATCACCTGAGCCGGATCGTCGCCCAGTTCCTGGGTGATGGAGACGAGGCGCACGCCCGCCTTCGCAAGCTTGCGGATATACATCTCCAGCCCGAAGGCATCGCGGAAGAAGCGACTGAAGGAGTGGACCAGGATCACGTCGAACGGCCGATCGTCGTCGGTCGCGCGCTCGATCATCTTCTGGAATTCCGGGCGGACGTCGTCGGTCGCCGAGGCGCCGGGCTCGACATATTCGGCGAGGAGGTTCCAGCCTTTGCCGGCGCAGAAAGCGAGGATCTGCTTGCGCTGGTCGGGGATCGACAGGTCAGACTCGGCTTGCCTTCCGGTCGACACACGAAAGTATCCGCACGCTCGAACGGAGCCATCCGATATCGTCGACTCAAATTTCGACTTGTGGAGATACTTGTTCATCTTTGCTTTCCTGCGCAGACCAGCCCCTACATTAGAGCATAATTCTTCATTTGGATCAAATATTTACAGCAACGCAGCGAGCGATATCGTCGCTCGGATTGATTTCGCGCCAGGGGCGACCGGCGCAAACCGGCGCTCGCTATCTCTCAGCCCCCGCATCATGCTGGCGGCCGAGGCTATCGAGCCTGTAGACGATGGCTAGCGCAAGAGCCGGCGCGAGAACGGCCTATCCACGCGCAGTGCGTCCGTCGCCGAGGATCTGGCGCATGGCTTCGGCCTCGGCCGGTTCCCTGCACGGCACCGCCGTCATCTTGACCGCAACGGCACGCGCGGCCTGCTGGATCAACATTAGCCGACCCAGGCCCTTGATGATCATGCTGTCGACGCCGGTGGGGGATCTCTCGTCCTGCCAGATGCCCCAGACGATGTCGCTCGCGCCGATGATCTCGCGAAGGGCGTCGGTGTGGTTCTCGCTCCGGAGGATAAGGTCCTGGTTGGCGGTGGCCATCTCCACGAGCGCCTGCAGATGCTGCTCTTCATTCATGTCAAATTCCTTCTGGTGGGGTCGGGGCTGGTTTCGGGGAAGGCTCTCGACGGTCCTGCCTACCCGGCGGGGTCAGGATTTCGTCGAGAAGGCGACCGAGCCAGGTCTCGATCACGTCGAGCTCGGCCCGCGAAACCGGGACCGGTTCAGGCCAGTCATCGACGACGATCGGCCCCGTCTCGCTCTCAGAGCCCATGGTCGAGCTCACGGGATCGGGAGGCGAGAATGGCCCGGCTTCCGGCATGATCACGGCCGGCTTCGATCACCGCGACGGTCGAAAGCTTGACGTTGGACCGCGACAGGCGCCCGGCGAGCCAGGCGCGGCGTTCCAGCGCCGACGGCACGGCATCCGCCGTCTGTCGATCGAGAGGGCTGTCGGCGAGCAGATGACGATCGATCGCTGCCGTATCGACGACAAGCGTCGTCTCGATTCGCGCCCGGCTCGCGGCGACATAGATGTCGTGGCGATCGAGTGCGGGATCGGCGAGAACCAGAGCGCGGTCGACCGTCAGTCCCTGACTGCCGTAGATCGAACTCGCATAGCCCCAACCGAGACGAACGCGGCCCTTCTCGTCGGCGAGCGCGGCGGGATCGAAGACGACAGGACGCCCACCCGTGACAGCTTCGATCCGAACCCTGCGCCCGCTCGACGCAGTCGGATCAGACTGCTCCATCACCTTGATGACGATGCCGGTCGAACCGTTGACGACACCGAGTTCGTCGTCGCGAACGAGGAAGCGGATGTGATCACCCGCCGCCAGCACGATCTGGCTCGCATGGCCGGAAGGGGTGACGGTCGCGACCTCGATCTCGGGGCCGCGGATCAATCCCCTATCCTTGAGACGGCCGCGGACTTCGCGCGAAATCGCCCCGACCTGCGCGTTGGTCCTGGCCAGAAGCAGGATCGTGGCGTTGGGATCGGCGTCCTGCGCCGCCTCCCAGCGATCGACGATCGCCGTGATCGCTGCCCTCGCGCCCTGCACCTCGACGAGCAATCCGCGCTCGGCGAAGGCGTCGAGCGCGCGACCGGTCTCGCCGGCGCCGAAATCGCGCACGGCGTCCCGAGCCCAGGCATCGTGCTGGCGCACGATCGTCTCGACGCGGGCAGCCGCGGCGGCGCGGCTGACGAGATCGAGCCCGGGACCCGCGCCGATCGCCTGCAACTGACCCCGGTCGCCGACGAGGATCAGCTTGGCCTGCGCCTGCTGCACCTCGGACAGGATCGCATGCATGTCGCGCGACGAGAGCAGGCCGGCTTCGTCGACGATCAGCACGGTATTACGATCGAGAACCCTGTGTCCGCGCTTCGCCTTTTCGATCCAGCTTGCGGTCGCGCGCGCCTCGATGCCGAGATCGGTCTGCAGCATGCGCGCGATGCGCCAGGCGGAAGCCGCGCCGAGAACCCGATAGCCTGCTTCCTGATACGCGCTGACGATTGGAGTGAGGGTCGTCGTCTTCCCGCTGCCCGGCGCGCCTTCGATGATCGCGATGGCCTGGGAGCCCGCCGCGACCAAGGCAGCATCCTGCTGCTCAAGGCTGAGACCGGCCTCTTTGCATCGTACGATCAACGCGGTCTGGTCGACGCCCTTGAGCGCATCGGCGGCGAGGTCGCGCGCGATCTCGACGACCTGGCGCTCGACCGCCACCATCTCGGCGGTCGAGTAGCGCGGCAACCCGATCGGATCGCGCCCGATTTCGATGAGAGCACCGTCGCGAAGCAGGCGATCCACCTCGCGACCCGTACGCTCGGCCGGCAGCCCGGTGCCGACGAGCGCGGCCGCCACGGCGCGGAAGAGATCGCGCCGCTCGAAGACACTGCGGGCTTCCGTGAGTTCGCGAGGCAGGGCCGACAGCCGCTCGGCCAGCAGGCGTTCCCCCGATTCGAGATCGAGCAGGCGATCTTGCCGGCGAAGATCCTCCGTGAAGGACTCGACCGCGACGCCCCGCGTTGCGGCGGCTTCTGTCCAGACCTCTTCGCGTGAGCGCGCTCCGGCTTCGCTCTTCGCCTCGCGCGTCGCCCGGGTGATGGCGGAAGCGAGCGCCGCAGCCGAGCGGCTGGTCGTCTGGTGCTCGGCGAGTTCGTCCTCGATCTCCTTTCGCCGCGCGCTGAAATACCGGATCAGTTCATCGGGAACGCCGGCAAGCTCGAAGGTCCCGTTGTAGCCGATACGATCGATCGCGAAGCCGAGCGTTTCCATCTCATGCGCAAGCGCGGCGTGATAATGCGCGCCGGCGGCCATCTTCCAGTCGCGCAGAATTTTCGAATGGATGGCTCCGATGGAACCGTCCGCGCGTGTGGCGAGGTTGAGGATGACGGCATGGATATGCAGATTCGGATCGCCGAAGACGCGTTCGTCCTCATGCTCGGCCGGACGGCTTTCGCCGTGCTGGAACAAGGCGGCCGAGAGCGCGACCGGCTCGAGCACCTGGCCGCCCTTGCCACGGCGCGCCCACATCGCTTCCCGCTCGACGACACCGAGAGCAGCGCGGGCGGCGCGTTCCTGCGCAGCTTCGATGGACGCTTTCAGATCCGGGCCAGCGAAGACCCAGGCCAGAGTGACGGAACGCGGCGCGCTGAAGGTGACGTCGAAGGCCGGGACGCGATCGGCCCGGCCGCGCTGCGAGAGCAGGGTTTTGCCATCGGAGCCGACGCCAGCATAAAGGCGCTCGAATGCGGCCGGCTCGACCTCGGCGCCGTCCACGAGCTCGAAATCGCCGGCGGGAGCATACCAACGGCCAGCCGGCTCCGCGGTGCCGAGGTAGTACTCGGCACCGCGGAGATAATAGGAGCTGGCTGCGGCAGGATTCCAGGTAGCGACCAAGATGGCCTCCGATGACAGGAGGCCTTCGAATTAGCCGGCAGGGCGCCTTCAAAGTTTGGGATTAACTCGCATAGCGCCGCTTGACTGCCTTAAAGACGATCGGATCGCTCTCCGACAGGAGGCGATCCGACATCGTCCATCTCCCGAACGCGAACTGCGTGAATGCGAGACTACGGATCGAGCCAGGGAGCCGGCTCATGGCCGAGGCGGCGATCGGGCCATCCGGTGGCGGGAATATCGAGGATCGCGGGGTTGCCCAAGCCCAGGATCATCGCCCGGACAATGGGCTGTCCTTTCTCCATCCGGACGCCGAGTTCGGTCTCAAGACGATCCTCAGCCAGAACGGGAGAAGTTTCACGAACGGTGTCGCGGACGTTCCGCTTGGCAACGGGGTCGTAGCGCTCGGGACCATCGAACTCGATCGTCCGTTGCTTGAGCCATCCGGCGACGCGCTCCGCGGTATCGCCGGCATCGAGCTGATGGACGAGCTTGATCCGAAACCGGGCGAGGAGAATGCGAGTCAGATTCTCGCCGTAGAGCTCGATCAGGTGCGCGATGTCCTGAACCGCCGCGACCGTCACGACGCCGAATTCCCGACCGATATTCAAGAGGTTTGGAAGCCGATGGAGACGACCGCATTCGGGCAGTTCGTCGAGGCACAGCGCCAGTTTCGTCGCCGGGTTGCGCTCTCGTCCCGAACGCAGCGCGAGCCCGACCAGGCGGTCGATCAGGAATGCGTTGAGCTGCTGCGTTAGTTCCGGATACTCGCTGGATTTCTGAAGGACGAGAACGCGTGGCAACGTGCCGTCGCCATCGATCCAGTTCCGCAGGCTGAACCGGCGTCCGTCTTGCGCTTCGGCCCAGGCCTCCGCCAGCGGATGCACGACGGTCAGCGCAGCGATCCACATCGTGATCAGAACCGACATGGTCGTGCGATTCTCCTCCGGGTCGTCGCTGCCGAAAATGAGCCGGCTTGCGCTCGCCGCGCCGTGCCGGTCGAGCACTGCCTTGATGGTCGCGCCAGGCGAGAGCAACCTATCCCTGAGCTCGATCCAACCCCAACGACCGTCTGTGTCGGCCCGCAGCGCCATCACGAGATCGGCCCAAACCGCACGCGAGCCGTTGGCCCACATGGCTTCGTTCGCCGAGGTCGGGACGGCGTGGACGGCGAATTCGCGCGCATGTTGGGCGTTTCGAATGTCGGCCGCGATATCGTAGACCCATGAGCGCGCATCGTGCGGAGCGACCAGGATGAAATCGTCGGATGGGAGCCCCGCCGTCAGATCGCCCTTGAAATCGTGGATTACGACCTGATCGCCTCGGGCGATGAGCTGTTCGATCAGCGCGCGCAGCGTCGACGATTTGCCCGAGCCCTGCGTCCCGAGTGCGAGCATATTGTAGCCCTCCCCGGAGGAGGTCAGCTGCACATGCGGCACGAGCCAGAGCCCGCGCTTCAACGCCCGGCCGGTCTTGGCAATCGCCGTACGCAGCGACGCCCGCGCATCGGCATCGAAAATGGGTCGCTTACCCTTTAGCGTCTTCACTTGTTCCCGCTTCGGCGTGGCCGAAACGATGCTCACGAAGGTGATCGCCGCGGCTAAGAGGACGGCTGCCGCGAGCATGCTCAGCTGAAACTTCGCCGAGTGCGACTGCCCGATCACGCCTATCAGGCGGGAACTCACGCCAGGCTGGCACTCGAGCCCGATCCAATGCGAAACCACAGGCAGGCAGCCGTCGTTGGTGAGCACCACGGTGCCTACCCAGGCGAGACTGGTCAGGTCGAGTTCGGCGGGCCCGAACGATGCGACAACACGCGGCGGGCGGATTTCGAACAGCAACAACAATCCAAGAATGAGCACGATTGCGGCCGTCGCGACCGCACCGAGAACGGCCGGGGTATACGAGCGGATTTCGAGGAAAGGATTATCCGTGGGCATCGCAATGTCTCCATGATGGCGGGACGGGTGTCAGTCCAATGTCAGGGTCAGCAGCAAAGCGAACAGCAGGACCAGAATTCCAAAGGCGGAGCCGGACGCGACACCGGCGAGCCAGGCCGACCGCTCCGGCCGACGCAGAATCGCCCATAGCGGTCGATTGCTCTTGAGCGTCTTCGTTTGCTCCCGCTTCGGCGTAGCCGAAACGATGCTCACGAAGGCGATCGTAGCGGCGGAGAGAACAGCTACCGCGAGTATGCCCAGCTGAAACCGTGCGGAATGCGACTGCGCGATCACGCCGATCAGGCGGGAACTCACGCCAGGCTGGCACTCGAGCCCGATCCATTGCGGCACGACAGGCAGGCCACCGTCGCTGGTGAGCATCACCGCGCCGATCCACGCGAGACTGGTCAGATCGAGATCAACAGGTCCAAACGATCCGACAACATGCGGCGGGCGGATCTCGAACAACAGAAGCAGTCCGAGGATGAGAACGGTTGCGGCCGTCGCGACCGCACCGAGAACGGCCGGACGGTACGAGCGGACTTCGAGGAAAGGATTATCCGTTGGCACGCGATGTCTCCATGATGGCGGGACGGCGGTCAGCCGAACGCGAAGCTCACAAGGAAGGCGAACAGCAGGACCAGAATTCCAAAGGCGGAGCCGGATGCGACACCGGCGAGCCAGGCCGACCGTTCCGGCCGGCGCAGGTTTGCCCATCCGGCAGCCAGCCACTGATCCGGCTGCGGGGTATCGGCCAAGCCGCTCAGGAAGGGCCTTTTGCCCCCGGCCGGAGAAATCTCCAGCGTCTTCAGGAGGTCGACCCAGCCCAGCGGGCTGAGATAGGACAGTCGGCGCGGATCGAACGCCCCTGAATCCCGCCGGAAATCATCGGCGAGGCGCTGCACCAAGGCCTGCTCCCCGTCGCGTCTTTCGGTCGACGCGAGCCTGGCTGCCCGCTCGAAGGCTCCGCGCCGCTCAACCATGCCCGCCTCCGCGCTTGCTCCAGGGCAGCACGCCATCGAGTTCCTCGAAGGCGGTCGCGGTCCAGCCGGCGACGTCGCCGCGCGCGATCTTGGCTTCGGGGCGGGGCAGACCGGTCAGGGCCATGACCTTCTCCACCGGCATCTGAGCGACCTGGACGAACCGGCAGCGCGACGCTTCGAAGGGCCGCCAGGAGCCGGCCTCGATCGCCGGCATCCGCAAGGTCGTCGACTGCGCTTTCAGGGGCGCGATCATCGTACGATGCACGCTGGCGGCATCCGATGCCGGATGGAGGTGGGTGAACAATCCGTCCCGCTCGTTCTCGACGAGCACGAGCCGGGCCTGCGGGATCCGGTCCAGCAGAAAGTTCGCCGTCTGGGCCGCTTGCCGCATGGCTTCAGCCTCGGCCACGTAAGGAACGATCACCGTGGTCTCGACCTTCCAGAGCGTCAGGTCTTCGGCCAGGTCGACCAGTCCGGCCCAGTGCGCGAAGCGCGACGCCTGGTTGGCGCCGGTGTCGATCAGCACGCTGGCGCCGCGTCCGGCCGCCTTTTCGATCATGGTATAGAGCGGCGTGAACGACCGCGCCTCGGCGGCGGGATCGCGCCGCGCGTCTTTCGCGGCCGGCGCGATCGTCAGGACGCTGCGCCCGAGGGCATAGGCCAGCCGGTGCTGAGTATCGATCTGCGCGATGCCGAGCGGGGCTTCGTGCAGATAGGCGTGATCGGCGATCGCGAGCGAGACGAGCGACTTGCCCTGACCGCCTTTCTCATTCGCCACGATGATGAGCGGCAACGCCGTGCCGCTGATCAGATTGCGCTTCAAACGAGGCATGCGGGTCCTTCCTGTCAGATGACTTCGACAGGGAGGATTTTGGCACCGGGCAAGCGGCCCGCTTTGGGATTAACTCACGGGACCCGCGGCATGACCGTTTCGGGCTTGCCGGTCTCGAGGATGCGCGCGACCGTGGTGTTCCAGAAGCCCAGATCGTGGCAGCGCAACGCCGCATCCGCCAGATACCACGCACAGCCGTCAGCCTCAGTCTCCGGCTGGCCGGAACCGTGAAGCTGGCTGACGAAAACATCCAGCGACTGAATCAGGATCTTGGCCTGTCCGAGCGTCAACTCGATCGCCTGCCTCCGGCTCAACCGCCCGATCAGCACGCCGACCTGGAAGACCTCGCGCATCGTCTCGAGATTGCGATGCACTTCGGCGGGATTCAGTTCGCCGCCGAGTGCGACCCGCATTAGAGTGGGGGCCGACTGCCGCGTGACGATGCCATTTGTCACGTCGAGCCCGTCCGCGAATTCGATCGGCGCGCCTTTCCGCGCTGAAGCCGACCAGCGCCCCATCGCTCCCTCATGCGCCCGAGCGCGGACTTCGTGATCGGCCAGTCCGCCTACCTGCTCGCGATGATCGCGTGCGAGTGCGTCGGTCATCTCCCGGCGCTGCACGGTGCCGGGCGAGCTCGTCCCGAGCCTTTCGGCGATGCGGTCTACCTCGGCTTGACCCACGTCGCGAGGATTCTCGACGCCGAAGAAATTCGCCGCCGGCCGGCGCCCTCTGTCGATCAGCCCCTTCAAGCGCTTGGCCTTGCCGGCCCCGTCCGGGTCGGAGCCATCGCGCCAGACGGCTTCGCCGATCGCCTCCCTCGCACGTTTAATGACTTCCGCGTCGGTCAGCAGGCGGGCCTGGTTGTTCCGCGCGAATTCAGTAGCCTCCTGAGCCGTCAAAAGCCGGAAAGTCTGTACGGCGAGCGCGGTCTTGGCAGCCTGGACAGGCCCGGTATCGACGGGACGATGGCGAGGATTCGCCTCGCGTTCTTCAATCGCGATTGGCGCGATCACCAGCGGACGCCCGACCCGAAACATCGTGCGATGGTCCGGAGCCAGGAGCGGTAACAGCGTCGGCAGCAACTCCGCCGGTACCGCCAGTAAGACGAATTCTTCGGTCGGCATCAGCCGGATAAGATCGCGCACCTCGCTTTCGCCCGCTTCATCGATCAGTGCTGGATCGAAGATCGCGAAGGGCTCTCCGCGAGACCCGAGGAGCCAGAGCTGAATCCGTAGCAGGACTTCCATGTGATCTGGGGCGTCTTTGGGCTTGTCACGATCGGGCATGATGGACCTCAGGCGTGGGAGAACGAAGGAAGAAGCGGCCGGCGGCAGTCTTGGCAGACCAATCGGATACCGGGCTTGGCCCAGGCGTTGAGACCGCAGCCGGAGCAGGTGTAGCGGGTCTTGCTCGCCAACTTCTTGGCGCGGACCGTCTCGGTCGCCTCGTCATCGCCCCGCTGGACATACGCGACGAGGACGCCGGAGCGCAGCAACGCCTCGCAGGCGCGATCGAAAGGCCCGCCGGGCTGGATGAAGTGCGTCACTCGCCTGCCAGTCTGCCGACCGCCGGGCTTGCCGGTATGCGAGGGGATCAAGCCGAGTTCGACCATCATCGCCGCCCATTCGCGATTGTGATAGCCCGATCCGGATGGCGTGCCGTGATGATGCTGCCAGAGATGCGCCATCTCATGGACGAGCGTCGACAGGATGCCCTTGTCGTCCCGCGTCGCGAATGTTGCCGGGTTGAGCGCGATCTCGTCGGCGGTTTCGGTACGATCACGGCTGCCGAAGCGATCCCCATGAAAGAAGCCGCGGGCACCTTTCTTGCGCTGCATCGTGATCAGGCAGCCCGGCAGCGCCCCCGCGAAGAGATGCTCGTTGAAAAATCCATACGCCGCGACCAGATGCCCATAAGCCAAAACCGTAGGATCATGGCGCGAGGCGGATCCGGACTTTGCATCGTACGATGTAAGCTCCGAGATCATCCTCCGGTCGCCATTGCCGGGTCGCGCCGGTTGATCGGTGGGCACGATGTTCGTGCCGATATCGTCTGGGGTGATCGCCATGCCGAAATCATGGTGCAGTCGGTAGGGAAAACTTTGGGGTTAACTCGATTTTCCCGGTGGGAGCGCTCGATCCGGCCATCGCCGCAAAGCGCACGGGTGTCGCGGCCGAATGCGCCTGCAGCGGGGTCTATCGACCCCGCTGCAGTAGACAGAACGTCGAAGAACCGACGCTCCCATCGGCGCTCATCGCCTTGATCGCTCAGGACCAACGCGGCGGAAACGGCGTGATCGGCGCGTTGACGCCTTCGAGCACCAGCCCGCCCAGTTCGCCGCGAGCGGCATCCCCTCGGAGGGCCTGAACCGGAATCTCTTCGATGCGGGCGCCCCCGCCGTTTTGATGAACGCGCAGATATCGGCAGCCTGTCGACCGCGCCAGCATATGGGCGAGGTCGCAAATCAGCTGATCCATGATGCCGCTGACCTGTTCCATCCCCAGCCGTACGGCCAAAGCCAGCGCTTCGGCGATCCGATCTGCCGTCTTGGGCGACTCCGGCAAGTCTCTTGGATCGCTGCCCAAAGCGATCTGATAAACGAACCAGTTCTCGTCCTCCAGAACGATGTTGCACAGGCCCCATGCGGCCTTGCCCGCCGGTGCGACAAGGCCAGCGACACGGAGCATGTCGATTGCGGGGAGGTAGCCGCTGGCGAAGAGTTCGACCGGGCTGTATTCTTTGAACATGGCTCCGATCCTGCTCTGCAGAATAGCAAGAGCTTCCGGAGAAAGAGCGTTCAGCTTGTCGCGCAAGACATCGGCATCGACCGTCAGCTGCGTGAACTGCATCACCCGCCGCAGGGCGGATCCCGGGTCGAGGAGTTGGGGGGCGAGAATATCGCCGAGATGGTTCTCAGCGAGATCGCGCCCCATCGCGCCGGCGACCGTCACCTGCATTTCGCAGGCGGAGAAGCTGTCGCGCAGGGCTTCAGGCAACTCGGGAACGGCGAACGTCCCGACCATCTGCTGTTCGAACGACTCGGCGGACGACTCGCGGGGCGAGATCTTGGTCGTGGAGAGCAGATCATTCCTGTTATTCATGTTTCACCTTCTGGGTTTATTTGGAGGCATGTCGCTCGCATCACGGAAGTCAGCGTCACGACGATGTTGGGAAGGCCGGCACGGAGTTCGCGCACGCGTCAGGAGCGCGATTTTGCGCGCTATGGCGGCACTCCGCTGGCTGCGAACAGGCGGCGCCCGCGGCCAGTGCGCTCGACGAGCGCAGGGCTAGCCGAATACGCAACCGGCGGCCGGGTCGGGACAGGCGACGAGATGATCGATGCGGAAGATTGACGGGCGCGCGGCATAGCGGCCTCCCAAGGGAGGTTTCCGCTGCCGCCGTGGAGCCCCGCCGGGCTCAAACGGATGTCGATGACATCCGACTCACAGTGCAGTCACGACCGGTTGGTTATCGGTCGCTGGTCTGGCCCGCGACGGCCTTCGTGGCCGTTGGTCCGGGGTTGCAATGCGGCTCCCGGCGCCGCCGCGAAGCCGGCGTCGGGTGACGCCGCTATTCGCGCTGGTGGTGCCTAAGGCACGGTCAGACCTCACAAAGATGATCCGAGGCACCGGCGACGTCAAGGGTCCCAGGCGCCCCGTTTCCGGAATGGATAACATTGTGTCAATCAGAACGGATAAACCAAACCGTCTGATCATCGGCGATTGGTTGCGCGCCTATCGTCATGGGATACCTTTTCGCCCCTGCGTGACCTCGGACATGATCAACCGACTTCAGCAGTATAGCAGGGTCGGCATTGCCGATGGCGTCTTTCATCCTCAATGTGCCGCGCAGCATGAGCCGGACAAAGTGAGAGGTCGGACGGACGTCCGCGACGGGTCAGGGCTGGGAGAGAGGCTCCCGGCGCCCGTCATGGAGGTTCAAGCCATGACCATGCAGGTGCTCGAAGCCCGTCGCGATACGAGCGGCGGCTACAAAGTGGATGTCGGCCGCGGCGAGCGGATCGGCCGCGTCTCGTCGGAATGGTTCTCGCGGCCGGCGGATGAGCGCTATCTGTCGCTTTCGGAACTCTATGAGAGTGTTCGCGAGCGGACCGAGCGCAGCCGGACCCGAACGGTCGAAAGCGCCGCGATCCGGGTCGAGGCCAGCCGGAGCGATCCGGAACGGCTGACGCTGATGCTGCCGGGTGCCAATGCGCCGGTCGCGCCGACGCATTGGAGCTTTGGCCAGCTCGCGAGCCTTGTCGGTGCTCCGGCCTCCTATCTGCGTCAGCTCCCGGCACCGCTCGCCGCGATCAATCTGCAATATGGCCTGACCTCGCATCGCGCCGAGCAGGTCAAGACGCTGGAGATCGCAGACGGCCGCGTCGAGCTGCGCGCCGCCACCGGGCCGGACTACGGCCGGATCTTCGACCATGAATTGGTCGCGGCCGTGCAGCGCATCGCCGGCAACGGCACCGGCGACACGCGCTGGAAAGTGCCGGGTGTGCTCGACTGGTCGACCGGCATCTACCATCCCAGCGTCGACATCACCCAGGACACGACGACGCTCTACGCTTCGGACCGGGACGTCTTCGTCTTCCTGGTCGACGATATGAACCCGATCGAGGCCGGGCGCTTGCCCGACGGTTCTCCGGATCTCTATTTCCGCGGATTCTACTGCTGGAACTCCGAGGTCGGCGCCAAGACGCTCGGCATGGCGAGCTTCTACCTGCGCGCCGTCTGCCAGAACCGCAATCTCTGGGGCGTCGAGGATTTCGAGGAGATCACGATCCGCCATTCCAAATACGCCGCCTCGCGCTTCGCGCATGAGGCTGCTCCGGCGCTGACGCGTTTCGCAAACTCTTCGCCCATGCCCTTCGTCAACGGCATCAAGGCGGCGCGGGAGAAGATCGTGGCGAAATCTGACGAGGACCGCAGCGATTTCCTGCGCAAGCGCGGCTTCTCCAAAGCCGAAACGGCGAAGATCATCGAGACAGTTCTGGCCGATGAGGGGCGCCCGCCGGAGAGCGTTTTCGATTTCGTGCAGGGCATCACGGCTGTCGC
This sequence comes from Hyphomicrobiales bacterium, assembly GCA_930633525.1. NCBI lineage: Bacteria > Pseudomonadati > Pseudomonadota > Alphaproteobacteria > Hyphomicrobiales > Hyphomicrobiales bacterium. The sequence continues at coordinate 4,096,149 of CAKNFP010000001.1, read as the reverse complement.
GCGCGACAAGACCCATCAGGACGCCCGGCTCGACCTGGAAGGCCGGGCCAAGAAACTGCTCGACCAGGCGCGCTGACCCTGAGCGTCGCGCTCGGCTTCCCGCGCTCGCACTTCTCTTGATCGTCGACTCGCGGCGCTGCCCTCGGAGTAAGAGGGTGGCGCTGCGCTTCGTGACGGGTTTCAGGCAGAGAGAGAGGCTCTCAGCCGCCCGTCGCGGAGTATCATCCCGATGGCTGCTGCGAAGAAGCTCACCCTGTCGCGCTCGCGCGACATTCCTTTCGACAGGCTGGTTTTGAGCCAGGCGAATGTCCGGAAGATCAAGGCCGGCGTCTCGGTCGAAGAACTGGCCGAGGACATCGCCCGCCGCGGCCTGCTTCAGGGTCTCAGCGTCCGGGCCGTCACTGACCAGACCGGTGCCGAAACCGGCCTGTTCGAGATCCCGGCCGGTGGCCGGCGTTACCGGGCGCTCGAACTCCTGGTGAAGCAAAAGCGACTGGCCAAGACCGCGCCCATCCCCTGTATCGTCCGCGAGGGTGGTCTCGCCGAGGAGGATTCGCTGGCCGAGAACCTCCAGCGTGCGCCGTTGCACGCGCTCGATCAGTTCCGGGCTTTTCTGACGCTACGCGAGAAAGGCCAGTCCGAGGAAGAGATCGCGGCGGCTTTCTTCGTCTCGGTCAACGTCGTGAAGCAGAGGCTGAAGCTCGCCGCCGTCTCGCCAGCCCTGCTCGACATTTATGCCGAGGACGGCATGACGCTCGATCAGCTTATGGCCTTCGCCGTGTCGGGCGATCATGAGCGGCAGGAGCAGGTCTACGAGCGGCTCCAGCATTCCCACGACAAGCAGCCCTATGCCATCCGACGTATGCTGACAGAAGGTGCGGTCCGCGCCTCCGACAAGCGGGCGCAGTTCATCGGCATCGACGCCTACGAGGCGGCGGGCGGCACGATCCTGCGCGACCTGTTTCAGGGCGACGACGGCGGTTGGCTGCAGGATGTCGCGCTCGTCGACCGCATGGTCGCCGAGAAGTTGAAAGGCGATTCCGAGGCCATCGCCGCTGAGGGCTGGAGATGGGTCGAGGTCGCGCCGGAATTCGCCTATGGTCACAATTTCGGCCTGCGCCGGCTGCGCGGCGAGACCGTCGCACTCACAGCCGAGGAGGAAGCGAACCGCGACGCTTTTCAGGCCGAATACGATAAACTCTCCGACGCGTACTCAGTTGCAGACGAGTTGCCCGACGAGGTCGACGATCGACTCGGTGAACTGGAGACCGCGCTCGAAGCGTTCGAAAACAGGCCGGTCGCCTTCGATCCGGCCGAGAACGCCCGCGCCGGCGCCTTTGTCAGCATCGCCCATGACGGGCGCCTGCAGGTCGAGCGCGGTTATGTCCGTCCGGAGGACGAGGAGCTGGTCGAACAGGACGCTGACGACATCGAGGTGAACACCGTTCGGGCTGCCGCCGCTCAACGCGGCGGCGACGCTACCGTCGCCGTCGAAATCGAGGAGGCGGACCCGGACCCGGAAGAGGACGAAGGCCTTTCGCCGATCTCGGATCGGCTCCTGACCGAACTGACCTCGCATCGTACACTCGCCTTGCGCCATGCGCTCGGCGAACGCCCGGATGTTGCCTTCGTCGCCGCCCTGCACGCGCTGACCCTCAAGACTTTCTACCGCTACGCCTCGGACAGCTGCCTCGAACTCGACCTGAAGAGTGTCGCCTTCAGTGCTCAGGCGCCGGGGCTGAACGACAGTGCTTCGGCTGAAGCGATCCGCGTGCGGCACGAGAGCTGGGCCAATGCACTCCCGAAAGATGCAGACGATCTTTGGGATGCACTGCAGGGCTGGGACGGCAACAGCCAGGCGGGGCTGTTCGCCCATATCGTCAGCTTGTCGGTCAATGCCGTGCACGAACCCTGGAACCGCCGGCCACGGGCGCTCGCCCATGCCGACCGTCTTGCCGGCGCCGTCGCCCTCGACATGGCGACAGCGGGCTGGCGACCGACCGTGGACAACTTCCTCGGCCGGGTGACGAAGGCGCGCATCCTGGAGGCCGTGGCGGAAGCGAAGGATCAGCGCACCGCCGAGCGGATCGCGCATCTGAAGAAGGGCGACATGGCGGCAGAGGCCGAAACCCTGCTGGCCGAGACCGGTTGGCTGCCAGAACCGCTACGCACGCCGGGTTCCGCTGCTGGCGCGGACAGCGCCGGTGATCGCGATACGGACGCTGCGAACACTCCGGTGCACATCGCGGCGGAATGATCGTCGCGCAGTTTCCACAATAGGCCCGCCGGCGACGGCGGGCCTTTTCCTTGTCGAGGTGCCGTCATGGCGCAATCCCCGCATGATCTGGCGCGCCGCCTCGGCCAGAGCGCCGAGGCGGTCTGTCGCCGCTATCTCTCAAACGGCCGCCGCTGCGGGCGCTATTGGCTGGTTGGTGACATCCGCAACGCGCCGGGCCGCTCGACCTTCGTCCGGCTAGCAGGGCCAGAGACCGGCCGAGGCGCCGCCGGCCGCTGGTGCGATGCCGCCACCGGCGAACATGGCGATTTACTCGACCTGATCCGCGAGGCATGCGGTGTCGTCGACTTCCGCGAGGTCGTCGAGGAAGCACGCCGCTTTCTCAGCCTGCCGCATCCGGAGCAGCCTGCCGATCGCACCGCTCAACCCGGCACGCCCGAGGCGGCTCGAAAGCTCTTCGCCATATCACGGCCAATCCACGGCACGCTGGCGCAAAACTATCTGTGCCGGCGTGGCATCGCCGATCTTTCAGGCTTGTCGAGCCTTCGCTTCCATCCGCATTGCTACTATCGCCCGAACGGGAGTGCGCCGACCCAGACCTGGCCGGCGCTTATCGCCGCCGTCACTGATCTCGACGGCCGGCTCGCCGGCGTGCACCGCACCTGGCTCGCGCCCAACGGTTCCAGCAAGGCACCGATCGCCACGCCGCGGCGGGCGATGGGCGATCTACTCGGCCATGCGGTCCGCTTCGACGCCGCCACCGACGTGCTCGCCGCCGGCGAGGGCATCGAGACGGTGCTCTCGGCGCGCTGCGCCCTGCCGCGCATGCCGATGATGGCAGCTGGCTCGGCCGCGCATCTCGGCGCCATCCTCTTCCCGCCGACGTTGCGGCGTCTCTATATACTACGCGACCGCGACCCGGCCGGCAGCGCGGCCTGTGATAAGCTGAGCGAACGGGCAGCGAGCTTCGACATCAAGGCGATCGTGCTTTCGCCCCGGCTCAGGGACTTCAACGAAGATTTGCTGCACCTCGGTCCGACCGCGCTCCGGGCATTGCTGAACCGTCAACTCGCGCCTGGGGATCTCGGCCGGTTCCCGACCCCGGCAGGATAATCCGGAAAGTGAAGGAGGCGGGTGGTTTGGCCGCCGCGCTCTGTGGCCATGCGGGCTTCTACGTCGGAAAAGTCCGCGCCCCGGCCTTCGAGAGGGCGATCGGGCTCACAAGCCGGCCGGCCCGGCAATGGCCGCGGCCGACGATTTTCCGGCGCGCGGGCAGACCCGCGCTTTCCATCGCGAGACAAAATCGCCGGCCTTGGCCATCGAGGCCCTCGCGCGGCGAGGCCTGCCAGTCCGTCCGGCCCGTGGGCTTTCCGTCGCCGTGAAGGCCGCGAGAGCGCGGCCAGCCCGACGAGGGAAACCACGCCGATGACCAGCGAGCCGGACCACCATGAACCTGACAGCTCATCCCCGACCGCACATGTCCTGACCGGCCTGCAACTCTACGGCTATCGCCCGCAGGGCGATCAACCCGATCCTCGTCCGCTGCCGGACGAAGCGGATCTCGCCGGGGCCGTCTCCGAAATCTTCGATGCTCTTGCCGGCACGCTCGGCGAGACCAGCCTCGAACCGGAGCTCGATGACCTGCTCTGGTCGGCCGTGCAGCTCTTCCATCGCGCCGCCGCCCGGATCGAGCGCGAACTCGACCGCAACGAGCAGGCCCAGCGTCAGCTCGGCGCCGAGCAGGATGGCAGCGAGGTGCAATCGGTCGCGCTCGAACGCCTGCTCGCCGGAGGACAGGGCCTGATCGACCGGCGCGACGCCTTCGAGACCATGCGCGACGAGGCCGCGGCTCATTACGAGCGCCATGCCGGCACGCCCTGGCGCCCGCGCACCGGCTCGATGGCCAACCGACGGACCCTGACCTCGGCGCTGATCGACAGCCGCGATTTCCTGATGGCGAGGAAGCGCGCCGAACGGGAGGTGCTTCTGCCTCCCGGCCCGAAGATCGCTTTCACCGGTGGGCTCGACTGCAACGACCATCGGCTGATCTGGGACAGCCTCGACCGCGTCCACGCCAAATACCCCGACATGGTGCTGCTGCATGGCAAGTCGCCGAAGGGCGCCGAGAGGATCGCCGCCTGCTGGGCGGATCAGCGCAAGGTGCCGCAGATCGGCTTCGCCCCCGACTGGAGCCGGCATGGCCGGGCCGCGCCCTTCCGGCGCAACGATGCTATGCTGGACATCCTCCCGGTCGGGGTCATCGTCTTCCCCGGCACCGGCATCCAGGACAATCTGGCCGACAAGGCGAAAAAGCTCGGCATTCCGGTCTGGCGCTTCGCCGGCGCCTGAGCGTTTGGCTGTCGTCGTCGCATTGACATGCGTTCGGGGCGATGGCCCGGCGCCCATGCCGGTTGGCGCCCCGCCCTGCATGCGGCGGCGGGAGCCCTGCACCAATGTCGAGCCAGGCCGTCCTTCTCTCTGGACCAGCGATCATACCGGCAGGCGGCTCGCGTCAAGGACGGGCGGTTCCCCCAATTTTGCGCTCCGGCCAAGCCGGACCACAAAATCGGCTCCCCCACCCGCCGGAATGCCGGTCGCTGCGCGATCCCTGACCCGATCCTCCAACACCCGGTCGGCGACCTCCGTCATCGAGACAACGGAGGTTCACCATGACCAACTTCTTCGACATCCACGCTGAAATCGCCGAATTGCGCGCCGAGCTCTCGGATTGCATCCTCACCCGCAGGGAGCGTGCTACGACCCTTCGACGCCTCGAAGCCCTGCTCGCCGAGGCCGAGCGGCACCGTGGAAAGGAGAAGGGAGCTTGAGCTCCCTCCATTCTACCGCCGGTCGCGCCATCGCGACCGGCATCGTGTGTTCGGTCGGCGATGGCGATCCCCCACCGGAAGTGCCCCGCTGGGCAGGCGTGCTGCTCGCCTTGGCGCTGTCAGGCGAACGCGGCGTGGCAACCAATCACGTTATCATCACCATTATCATCGTCATGAAAGGGTGGGCAGGTCGACGGAGAGCGGGATCGACGATTACCGCTCATCCGGGCCACTCAAGGCGATTGCCACTGGCGTCATCATCATCCCGGTCGGCCTGAGACAGGTGAAGCAGGAGCAGCCCGTCGAAACGCGGCCGGCACGACGATCAAGCGGCGCAGCCCGGACGCGGCAAGAACGAGCAGGCAGCTGGCGAGCCCCGATGCCAGTTCTCTTGAACCCGTCGAGCGCAGCCAGTTTCTCCTTGGTCCCGCCAGTCGCGCACCCCGAAACGGCCTCTTCAATGGGCTGATCTGACCGAAGGACGGCTGACGCCTCGACCGCCTATGGCGCAACAGCGGCGTCGGAGTTTCTTCCCCTGAGCGCTGCGCGCCCATTCCTCGCGAGACAAGAAACGTCCTTCTTTGCTGTCTTCGCCCCTTCGGGGTGCGCCGGCGCTCGCCTCCGGCCCTGACGATCGCCATCGAGGCCGCAACGGTGCGGGCTCGAAGCAGAGATCAAGGAGAACCACCATGGCCACCATCGGCACCTTCAAGCAGACCGCCACCAACGAGTTCGCCGGCGACATCGTCACCCTCAGCGTCCAGGCCAAAGGCGTCCGCATCGTACCCGAGACCCGCGCCACCGGCGAGAATGCCCCCAGCCATCGCGTCTTCGTCGGCCGCGCCGAGATCGGCGCCGCCTGGTCCAAGCGCTCCGGCGAAGGCCGCGACTATCTCGGGTTGAAGCTCGACGATCCCAGCTTCACCGCCCCGATCTTCGCCAACCTCTTCGACGACGAGGACGGCGAGACCTACAGCCTGATCTGGTCCCGCCCCAGCCGCCGAAGCGGCGAGTGAGCCGACCGACATGCCCCGCCGGGCGCTTCCGGCGGGGCATCGCCGCGTCTCAGAGACAGCCCGGGCGGCGAATGCGCGCCCGGCTTCCTTATTCATCCCGCCGCAGACGGGCAGCCCGCTTCATATAGGCAAGCAGCGCATTGCCTTCCGGCTGCGCGGAGGGAACTCCATCGCGATCTGCGCTGCCGGCGAGCGGTTTCGGCAGAGCCCCTGAAAAAGCCAGCGTTCCCTCCGCAGGCTGCGGCTTTCGTCCAAGCGCGGGCTTGATGCTCTTGCCCGCCGCAAGCGATCGAGCCGTCCGTTTCAAGATCACCGGTGCGGCCTCACTGCGCGTCGGCTTCGCCTCCGTGGGCTGCCGCTCCGCACGTTGCTTGCGCCAGACCAGCGATTGCAGATGTCCCCGCGACAGCGGGCGGCCATCGCTTCGGGTCGCTCCAGCACGGAACAGCAACGCGACGATGTCATTCCATTCCAGGCCGCGACGACGAGCCTGATCGAACCAGTCGAGATGGACGTCGATCACCCGCGCGAGTTTCAGTCGCCGTCCCTCCGGTCCCTGCATGTCGGCCGCGATCGCTTCTGCCCCTTTCAGCAGTTCCACGTCGCTGATGATCGACCGCTTTGCCATTCCCCCACCTTCGTCCCCGTCCGTTGCCACAGACGACGCACGCGAGCATGCTGCCACACATGAAATCACCCTGCATCAAAATGAATTGTCTCTCTTCGAAATAAATTAAGTTAAATTGCTCACACCTGTGCATCTCCGGACGACGCCTGCCTGGCAAGAGCAAATCCCGCTTTGACGTGGTGATCGTAAGCGCCTCGCTGGTGCCCTACGGATTTGGTGTTGAGGATTTCCGGAAGCGCCAGGGCATGAGCTCTTTGACGGCGCTTTGCGGGTGACCGCTGATGATGGCGTCGAGGGTTTCAGCGAGCCAGGCGACGGGATTGACGTCGCTGAGCCTGCATGTGGCGACGAGGGACGACAGCAGCGCCCAGTTTTCCGCTCCGACCTCGTGGCCCGCGAACAGGGCGTTTTTTCGGGTCAGGCACACGGGCCGAATGGCATTTTCGACCGGGTTGGTATCGAGCTCGAGGCGGCCATCGTCGAGGAAGCGGGTCAGCCCCTCCCAGTGAGAGAGCCCATACCGGATGTCTTCGGCCAGCCTGGAGCCGGAGGAGATCATCGACAGCTGCTTTTCGAGCCATGGCTTGAAGGCGGCGATGATCGGCGCGGAATGCTCCCGCCGGGCAGCGAGTCGCAGTTGCGGCGGTGCCCCGCGCACGGTTGCCTCGATGGCGTAGAGCGCTGCGATCTGCTGGATCGCCACCTCGGCGATCGGCGATTTGGTGTTGCGCACCAGCTTGACGAAGCGGCGGCGCCAATGGGTCCAGCAATGGACGAGCTGCCATGGTCCCTGCGGCCGCTCCAGGCGGGCAAGCCGATCGTAGCCCTCATAGGCGTCGACCTGGAGGAACTGCCCGCGGAAGCCCTGGAGCAAGCGTTCGGCATGCTCGCCACTGCGTCCGGGCGCATAGTGGAACAGCACGATGGGTGGTCCCTGGCCGCCATGACCGCGATCATCGGACGCGACCGCCCAGAAGAAGCCCTTCCTGACCTTCCCGCGTCCCGGATCGAGCACCGGCGCCGTGGTCTCATCCATGAACAGGCGATCCGCCACGGCCTGATGCTGACGCATGCATTCGGCGATGGGCCTGAGATGGAAGCAGGCCCGGCCGGCCCAGTTGCCCAATGTCGCGCGATCCAGCCGGATGCCCTGACGGGCATAGATCTCGGCCTGCCGGTAAAACGGCAAGTGATCGCCGAACTTGGCGACGATGACCTGGGCGATCAGCGCCTCGGTCGGCAGGCCGCCCGGCACCACATGCTCGGGGGCATGGGCCTGGACGACTGTGCCCGAGCAGCGGCGGCAGGCGTATTTCGGGCGGCGCGTGACCAGCACGCGCAACTGCGCCGGGACCACGTCCAGCCGTTCGCTGACGTCCTCGCCGATCCTGGCCATTTCGCCGCAGCCGCACGGGCACAGCCTGCTCTTGGGCTCGATGATCCGCTCCACCCGCGGCAGATGGGCCGGCAGGTGACCGCGGTTGCGTCGGTGAGAAGCGTTAGTGTCGCCCGAACGGCCCTTGATGATCCGCTGCGCTTTCTCATGGGCGGCATCGAGCACGCCCTGGGCGATTTCGACGTCCTCCAGCGGCAGATGATATTGCTCGGCGGAGAGCTTCTCGGTCCGGGCGCCGAACTTCTCCCGCTGGAGGTCGCTGACGATGCTCTCCAGCCGCCGCCGCGCTTCCTCGGACTGAGCCAAAGCCTCCTGCGTCTGCGCCAGCTCGGCTTTCAGACGCTCGACCTCGTCATGGAGAACGGCGACGTTCATGGGCTATTTCGAGCATGGTTCCGCCCGCGGCGCCATGCCCGACGCGGGCCTGAGTCAGTGTGCCGCACTCACCCGGCAAGCTGCGGACGCCGGGCCCGCTCGGGCCGAACCAATCTCCAGTCCAGCCCCTCGAACAACGCCGCGAACATCGCAGGCGACAGCCGCATCACCCCGTCGCGAATCCGCGGCCACACGAACTTCGAGCCCTCAAGCCGCTTGTGCACCAGCACCAGACCGGTGCGATCCCAGACCAGGATCTTGATCCGGTCCGCCCTTTTGGCGCGGAAGACGATGGCCGCGCCACTATACGGATCAAGGCCGAGTTCCTCCTGCGCCGCTGCGGCCAGCCCGTCGAGGCCGCGCCGGAAGTCGACCGGACGCGTCGCCACGTAAATCTTCAGATCGGCGCCCGGCACGATCATCGCGAGGCCCGCACCGCGCGGATCACCTGCGCCAACTGCTCAATCGCGACCGCCGTGCGGATCACCATGCCGTCGATCACGATTTCAATCTTCGCCGGCGCCGATTTCGGCGGCTTCCTCGGCACCCGAGGCGACGGAGCGTCTTCAACCAGCACCGGCGCAAACAGCGGATCCCGGCTCTCCGGCAGCGCCAACTGTCCCTGACGAAGGCGACGCCGCCAATCATAAATCTGCCAGCGCGTCGCCCCGTGCTGGCGTGCGACCACCGCAACCCGCGCGCCCGGCATCAGGCTCTCCGCCGCGATCCGAGCCTTCTCCGACGCCGAACGAACCCGCCGGCCTGTCGGCCCCTCAAGGACCTCGAGCCTACCCGCGTAACCAGCCTTCGAGACGTCCAAATGGACGTCCATTTTGCCGTCTGCTTCCACCCAGACCCTCCGTCTCTCGCGATCAGAGAATGCTTCGCACATTCACCTCGCGCCCAACACGAGGGGAACGGCGTGGCGCTTACTGGTGATCGGTTGCGGTCATCTCCCCGGCCTCTTGGTGCGGTGCGCTGACCGCCGGCCCTAATGGCAGTCCGCCTGCCTGGTCCCAATAACCGTGACGCACGCCAGGTGCCTGCACAGGTTCGGGTTCTCGGGCCTTCGGACACGCGACCCCTCGCCATTACGTCGTTCTGCACCCGCCATTCGATAGAGAAGGCGATATCGAGTCTTCAAATCCGGTTGATCATGACACGGATACCGCTCCTCCCCGATAGTCTTCGCCGCGCGCCATCACGGCCCAGGCGATCCGCGCGAGCTTGTTAGCCACCGCGACCATGGCGACCCGCGGCGGTCTGCGCGCCAGCAGGCCGCCGATCCAGAGGGCGATCTCCGGTCTGTTCCGCGCATAGCGCACCAGTGCTGTTGCACCGAGCACCAGAAGGCGCCTGAGATAACTCTCGCCCTTCTTGGATATCTTGCCGAGATGCACTTTGCCTCCGGAGCCGCTCTGCCGAGGCGTGAGGCCCACCCACGCCGCAAAATGCCGATCCGATTCAAAAATTCGCGCATCGGCTACGGTCGCTGCGATCGCCGTTGCTGTTATGATGCCGACACCGGGAATGGTTTCCAATCTCTGGCTGATCGCGCTCGCCCGGTGGCATGACATGATTGAGTGTTCGATGGCGCGAATCTGTACCTGCAACTCCGTGATCTGAGACAGCAGGATCTCCGCGCAGGCCTTCGCTGCGTCCGGCAAGCTCGAAGACGGTGCGGTACGGATGCGTTCGGCGAGGTCCGCCACCTTTGCGGCCCCTTGGCCAGCAATCAGGCTGAATTCCGCCATCTGCCCGCGCAGGGAGTTGATGAGCATGGTCCGTTGACGAACCAGGAGATCACGCGTCCGATGCAACATCAGGACGGCCTGCTGCTCGGCGCTCTTGATTGCGACGAACCGCATGGTGGGCCGCGTTACCGCCTCGCAGTTAGCCTCGGCGTCAACGGCGTCGTTTTTGCCGCGCTTCACATATGGTTTGACATACGCCTCCGGCATGAGCCGAACGTCGTGGCCCAGGGATGCCAGCTCGCGCCCCCAATAGTGCGCACTGCCGCAAGCTTCCATCCCGACCACACACGGCGCCAGATCTTGAAAGAAGGCGAAGACCTCCGAGCGCCGGAGCTTTTTCTTGATAATCAGCCCCCCGGAATGCGACGGGAAATCCTAGCCCCGCCGATGCTATCCGTAGTGATCGGGGGCAGGCGTCGTCCACACCATCACCCTGAACGATGCCTGCCAGGCAAGAGCTTTTTGCGACGTTTCGGCTTGGTGGTCGGTTGCGGTCATCCCTCCGGCCTGTTCGCGCGGTTCGATGACCGCCGGCCCCAATGGCAAGTCTGCAGACGCAGGTCCCAATAGCAGTGTCGCACGCAAAGTGCCTGCACAGGTTCGGGTTTTCCCGGTCGCCGGACACGCGACCCTTCGCCATTACGTCGTTTCTGCTCCCGCCATTCCGTTGAAGTGGTTCGGTACCGTTATTCCCGGATCAGGAAAATCACTAGACGCTCACCGCGCCACCTCTGTATTCCTCGCCGCCAGCCATCACGGCCCAGGCAACGCGCGCCAGTTTGTTGGCTACGGCAATAATCGCCACCCGCGGTGGACGGCGCGCCAGTAAGCCATTGATCCAGGCCGCGATTTCGGGTCGGTTCCGTGCATAGCGAACCAGCGCGGTCGCTCCCAGCACCAGCAGCGACGTAGATAGCCTCTCCCTTCTTGGAGATCTTGCCGAGATGGATTTGCCGCCTGTCCCCGTCTGCCTTGGCGTCAGGCCGACCCAGGCCGCGAAGTGCCGGCCGGACTCGAATACTTTCGCGTCGGCGACCGTCGCTGCGATCGCCGTGGCGGTGATCACGCCCACGCCCGGAATCGTCTCCCGCCGCTGGCTGACCAAACTCGTCTGATGGCACGCCAATATCGAGCGCTCGATCGCTTCGATTTCTTCCTGCAGCTCATCGATCTGCCGTAGCAGGATCGCCGCGCAGGACCTGGCGGCATCCGGCAAGCAGGAGAGCGGCGTAGAGGCTATCAGTTCGGAAAGCTCCTTGATCTTCGAAACGCCCTGCGCAACGATAAGTCCGAATTCCGCAATTTGGCCGCGAAGCGAGTTCACCCGGCCGGTCTCGTCGGAATCCGCAGTTTGAGAATAAGTGATAGATTGTGCGGCTCCGGAGCCCCGGGTCGTGCATGAAGAACGCGTAATGAGTCCTCATCGGGGCATTTGGGAATCAGGGGCCGACTATGTAACTTCGCAGATGCGCCAGCTTTCGGACGCTATTAAAGTAAATTTGCCGTGCCGGCTCGTGACTGCGTCAGGCTATAGGCTCGTCGCGGGCGCATCCCGCGAGCGGCCACACGCTCTGCTCCGCACCTGTACGCCACCCCGGACTTTTCGACCGCGAGACTATCATGATCAGCACAAATCATCGCAGGGCCGACCACGACATTGATCCGATCTTCCTAAAGCGCTGGTCGCCCCGTGCTTTCTCCGAGGAGATGATCTCCAATGCGGATTTGCTACGCCTATTCGAAGCCGCGCGTTGGGCGCCGTCCTCTTACAATGCGCAACCATGGCGCTTTGTGTATGCTCGCCGGGGGGACGCCAACTGGGGGCATTTGCTCGGCTTGCTCACGCCGTTCAATGCCTCCTGGGCCAAAGATGCGGCGGCTCTGGTCGCCATCGTCTCAAAGCGGATGCTGCGTGTGCCCGGCAAGAATGAGCAAACGCCGAACTACACGCATTCCTTCGACGCGGGCGCCGCTTGGAGTCTGTTCGCGTTGCAAGCCTCACTGCTGGGTTGGCAAGCGCATGGCATGGCGGGCTTCGACCACCAGCGCGCGGTGAGCGAATTGAGGCTGCCGCCAGACTATCGGCCGGAGGCGATCGCCGCTATCGGCCGGCCGGGTGACAAGTCGCGCCTGCCCGAAGCACTACAGGCGCGCGAGACGCCGAGCCAGCGCGATCCGATCGCCAATTACGTGTTCGAGGGCCGTTTTCCCGACTGACCGTCAGCCTCCGACATGGCGCTCTACAAAAAGACGATCCAATCCGAACGGATACTCTATTCGCTCAAGAACGCTTTGCCTTTGATATAACGCTCGGACGAGCTGATATGCTCAGCCATCAAGTCTCGGGCCGTTGCCGCATCTCTTGCCTTAATCGCGCGAAGGATCGACTTGTGTTGGCCGAGAGCTGTTCGGAATTGTTGCGGCTCATATTTGATCCGTGAGCGCAATGTCGCGGTAAAAGCCAACACCTGATTGATCACAGTCATCAGAATTTGGCTGTTCGAGGCTGCAGCGATTGCGGCGTGGAATTCCAGGTCGGCATTGGTCTGGTCGATCGCTGAGCAAGTCCGGTCAAGATTCTTTTGCTTCGTCATTGCCATTTCAATGGCCAGTATCGCCTTGTGATCGGCGTTAATTGCAGCGCCCTCTGCCGAGTGCGCTTCGAGTACGACCCGCAGCGAATAGATCTGCGAAATGTCAGATCTGGTAATCTTGCGGACCCGAGCGTAACGCCGTGGCTCGAGCTCAACGAGACCCTCCCCCTGAAGCACGAAGAGCGCTTCACGGACCGGCGTTCGGCTGACACCAAGCTCCAAAGCGATGTCGCGCTCCAGAAGGGGATGATCGGGCTTCAGATTGCCCGAAAGGATTTCGCGGCGGATGATATCGGCTATGGAGGCACTCGCCCGCGTGGTTCGAAGCCCCTTGTGACTGGAAAAGAGTGCCATATCGCCCGCCATTCGCACCGTGTATCGTACCCGCGAAAGCCCTATAGCTCATCTTGAACGATAGGGTCCCCTTCTCTCGGGGTTGGCGGCACATTCTTCATTCGCAACCCATTGAGATCCGCGCAAGCCGATTTCACGTGCGAGCAGCGTCAGGCTTACGGCAATCCAAGAAGATAAGCACGATTGCCCGCAAGCTTGCGGCGCGCCGAAATATCGACGTCCGATTCATGAGCCCGGTCAAGCGCACGGACAATATCGACATAGATCGGCAACGCGAACCGCAAGGCTGCCGGAACGCGAATCCGGTTGAGCATCCAGTCCAGCTTTTCACGCGCGCCGGCGATCGTGTAATGGCCGTCTCGCACCCAGCCCACCACCAACCAATCGTAGGTGGAAAGAAACGAGAGCGAGTCGGCGGCCTGCAGGATGTCTTCCTCCGGATCGCCGCCCAGTTCGTGACGCAGGATCAATGCCCGGACGCGCTTGCGGAAAGCGGCGGGAACCGGCGTGGAACGCTTGTCGAGCCAGGCATCGACGATATCGGCTGAACGCGTGGAATGCGCGAAAAGATAATCCGCGTCATCGAAGCCGTTCTGCGGGGTTCCGGTCGGGCCGCCGGGAAAGAAGCGCTCGGCATCGTGAACGATCGCCGCGAAGCGCAGCTCCGGCGAGCCGCCGGCAGAAAGTCGGATCGCCCATTCGCGAGCCGCCAGCATGTGCTCAAGCTGGTAGAACGTGTCGAGCCAGCGAAGCGCCTTGTGATCGAGTTCGGTGAGAGCGGGATCGGCATAGCGGCCCTGCGCCACGCCACAGAACTCGTTTGTGGGAACACTGTCTGTTGTTCCCATCATGCACCTTCCGTAGCTGCCGCCGACCCGGATCTCGCCTGCGCGAGCGCCCGCCACACCCTTTCGGGCGTAAGCGGCATATCGTTCAACTCCACGCCGTAATCGCGCAACGCATCGCAGATCGCGTTGGCAACGGCTGCCGCGGGTGGAATCGTGCCGATTTCTCCAACACCTCTGATGCCATACGTCGTTACCGCCGAAGGAACTTCGGTGTGCAACATGTCGATGGGGGGCACGTCGGATGCCATGGGAGCGAAGTAGTCCATCATGGAGCCATTCACGAGCTGACCGCTGACCGCATCGTACCGCAGCTCTTCCGTGAGCGCTGCTCCCAAGCCCTGAACAAGCGCTCCACGCACCTGGCCTTCCACCAGCATCGGGTTCACAGGTACCCCACAATCATGCACGATGACGAAGCGCTCGATGGCAAACTCGCCGCTTTCGGGATCGACGGCCACCACCGCGGCTGCGGTGCCGAACGCAAAAGAGGCATCCGTCGGTTCGAAATGCGCAGTTTCTTCGAGGCCGGGATCGACACCATCCGGGATGCCCTGTCCGGTGATCGCTCGCTTGAAGACTTCGACCACCAGCACGAAATTGCTCGGATCGTCGATCCGGTGCACCACACGGCCCGAAATGGTGAGATCTTCCGGGCTGCATTGCATGGCCACGGCGGCGATTATCAGCATCTTCCGCCGAAAACTTTCGCCCGCCTTTTTCACCGCGCCGGCACCGGCAATCAACGTCCGCGATGCGAAAGCCCCCGTGTTCAGCGGCGACGCGGCGGTGTCACCCGCATGAACATGAATGCTTTCATAATCGAGCCCGATCACCTGCGCACAGATCTGTGCGAAGGCCGTTTCCGATCCCTGACCGAAGGTAGACACGCCCGTGTAGAGATCAACGCCGCCCGAGCGGTTTGCGCGAAGCGTCACGCTTTCATGTGCTCCAAACTGCGATCCGCGATTGGCCAGAAACCGCGCACTGGCATAACCGGTGCGCTCGACGAAACTCGAGAAGCCGATGCCGACGATCCGCCCATCCGTGCGCAGCGTGCGCGGTGCCTTCCAGTGGTTGTCATAGGATACGGCCTCTACAGCCATTTCCAGCGCGCGCGGATAGTCGCCCGGATCGTAGATTGCGCCACTCGGCGTCTTCCACGGAAGCTCCTCGGAGGTCAGCATGTTGCGCCGCCGCAGGTCCACCGGATTCATGTCGAGTTGCCGTGCAAGTCTGTCGATCAGCACTTCGCGCGCGAAGTTGACTTCGGGCTGTCCATATCCTCTGTAAGCGCCAATGGGCGTCTTGTTGGTCAGGACGACGTTGCGCCGCACTTGAGCATCCGCAACCCGATAAGGCCCTGTAAACACAACCGACGAAAGCTGCGAAGAACCGAAGGGCGAGTTCCAGGCGCCGATGTCGTTGTAGTAGTCGAGCTCTATCGCGGCCAATGCGCCATCTGCTTGGGCTGCGATCTTCATGTCGTGGATCGACTCGCGCCCATGCGTGGACGCGCGGAAATATTCCATTCGGTCCTCGATCCACTTCACGGGGCGCTCCAGCGCCATGGCATGAAGAGCCGCAAGGACATCCTCGGGAAATACCCCGAGCTTCATGCCGTAGCCGCCCCCAACATCGGAAGCGGCCACGCGGATCGCGCTTTCCTCGATCCCGAGTATCTCGGCGAACTGCTTGCGCACGAGATGCGGGACCTGCGTGGAATGTCGGATGTCGAGCTCTCGGGCGGCTTTGCGCCAGCTTACCAGGATACCACGTGTTTCCATGGATAAGGGCGCGACGCGGTTGACGCGGAAGCGACCCTGAACAACGAAGTCGGCTGCGGCACGTGCCTGCTCCGCATTGCCTCCGCTATCCACATTGGCGGCTAAGAGGTTGTTGGCGAGAAGCTGAGGATGAAGGACGGGAACCGTCGGTTCGAGCGCGCGGGCGAGGTCGGTTATGTGGTCGAGCGGCTCGTATTCGATTTCCACCAGCTCCAGCGCGTCTTCGGCTTCCGCTCGGCTGCGCGCGACGATGCTGACGATCGGCTGACCTTCGTGCAGGGCGCGATCGACCGCCAGTGCGTAGTAGGGGAGCTTGGGTGCACCCGGAACCGGGCGCAAGACGGTGATCGGCTGTGACAAGCGCTGGACGTCCGCGCCTGACAGCACGTGAAACACGCCCGGATGCGCGGCGGCCGCACTTGTATCCAGCAGGGAGATGCGTGCATGGGGAAACGGACAGCGCAGCACCGCCATTTCGAGCTGGTGCGGCAGCGAAACATCGTCGACGAACCGTCCGCCGCCCTGCAACAGCCGGTCATCCTCCTTGCGGGGCACCGAACGGCCGATCTGTGGTGCAGCGTGGGGAGTCTCCAGTTCGTGCCGTTTGTCTAGGACGATGTTCATGCCGCCTCACTCGAATCGACAGAAAGGCCGTGTCGCGAGCGGAGATAGTCTTCAATCGCCCGGACGATACCCTCATAACCGGTGCAGCGGCAAAGAACGCCGCTGATCTCCTCTCGGATTTCGGCGCGGCTTGGCATGCGTGACCACTGTTCGAAGCTCTGCGCCACCATCAGGAAGCCCGGCGTGCAGAAGCCACATTGAAGCGCATGATGCCGCTTGAACGCCTGCTGCAACGGGCTCAGCGCGTCGTCTTCCGCGAGCCCCTCCACAGTTCGAACGGAGCGTCCTTCGAGTTGCACCGCAAGCATGATGCACGATTTCATGGCTTCGCCATCCACCATGATCGTGCACATGCCGCACACACCCTGCTCGCAGCCGATATGGGTCCCGGTCAGGCCAAGGCGTTGGCGCAGGAAGTCGGCGGCGTGCATGCGCACGGGCACGTTTTCCGTATGGGATACGCCGTTCACGTCGAGCGTGATCTGCATCTGGTTAAGGCTCTCGGCCATGCATATGTCCGGTTGGTGTGAGCGCGCGGAGCGTCAGGCCCCGCGCGGGACAGCGCTTTCGGTTTGGTGCGGCGATCAGACAGACCGCCGCTTCATTTCCTTGACGACGATGTCGCCATCGATCACCACAGGCTCGTCGTCGAGGAAGAGCGAACAACCGCGCATGGGAATGTCGAGGTGGCAGGCCGTGTCGTTCGGACCGCCGAGCTCGTTGTTCGGCCCCGTGGAAAACATCACATTGCCGTAGAAGGAACGCGGCTCCATGCCCATGCCGCCCGGAAACTCGCCCGGCACCAGCCGGTGCCATTTCGCGTCCGGATTGAGGCCCCACCCGACATGGCTCATTCCCATGCCGCGCGGATCGTTGAAGCCCTCCATGTAGGACTTCACCAGTTCCGCATCGAGCCCGCCGCGAATATCGGTCACCCAACCCTTCTCGATCGTATAGATGATCGGGTCACGCACATAGATGTTCTGCGGGAGGAGGATGTCTCCGGGAGCAACCACAATCTGCCCGTCCACGCCGTCATCATCGCCGCCCGTGAAAACAAAGCCGGATGGCCAATGGTCCCAGCGCCCAGGCTCGTCGGTGCAGGCATATTCCATGATCGCCGCGTAGGTGTTGAGCCTGTAGGTAACGTCGGTGCCGTGCGGCGAGGTGATGCGCATGGCCTTGGCTTTGCCGAGCAGCTCCCCGCCGAACTCGACCTTTTCACGCAATTCCTTGGAGGGCAGCATGCGGGCCAGAAGCTCCGGTGGCTCGACGGCGGTCAGGATGCGGGTGCCTGCCGCTTGGATAGCCATCTGCTCGGGGCTGAAGAGAAGGAAGATGCAGTCGATCAACATGTCGGCGGCCTTCAGCGCTTCCACCGCTTCCGGCATCGCGGCCAGGCCCGTCTGGCCGACGGCCCAGGCGCCCACCGGCGGCGGCGCGGACAAACGCATATGATACATCTTGGCGCCAAGGCGCTGCCCGGCGGCCATGAAGGCATTGGCATAGTCGAGCCGCTCGTTACCTTGGGTGAGAACCACGAGCTTTTCACCCTCGTGAACACCCGACATCTTGAGCTGATGCAAACAAATCTCGGTGAAGCTGGTATGATCCATTTTCTTCCTCCAATCAGTTTAATGGTTTAGTTGCTTCAAGCGCCGGAAGGAGCAGGTCGAAAAAGCCGCTTTCATTGTCCCAGGGGATCATGTGCCCAGCATCTGCCACGGACTTGATCGTGATCCGTGGATTGGCTTGCGCCAGCTCACTCGCGCCTTCTGTGGTCACCACCGGACTCTTGGCGCCATAGATCAGCAGCGCCGGCTCGGTGATGTTGCGCCAGAAGGGAAAGAAGTCTTCGTTTTCGAATCCGGCATGCGTTTCGCGGATCGCCGTCTCATCACAGCTCGCCAGCACGTTCACGCGGATCTGTATCTCGCGCTCCGGCCATCTGGGATAGAAGCGTCGCACTTCTTCGGGTGTGGTGCCCCGTCTGGCCTCGTTCAACTGCTGCATGAAAGCGGCGAGGCTGGTCGGATAAGGGCCGCGATCCGGTCCGCTGAGGGGCGGATCCACCAGCACGGTGAGTGCATGATCGTTTCTGACATAGGAGGTGACGTAGGCTGCGGCAATCCTCGCGCCCATCGAATGACCGATGATGATCGGGCGATCGAGGCCGAGCGCCGTAACGATGCCATTCACGTCGGCTGCGTAGTCCTCCAGGCGGTAGGCGCCGCTTGGGGCGCGGTCGCTTTCTCCACGGCCGCGAATATCGGGCACCACCGCCGAGAAGCCGGCACCGACAATCCGGCGAGCCAGAAAATCGGCCGTCGCGGCCGTGCTCGTGATCCCGGGCAACAGGAGAACCGGTGGATCCGACGCCGCGCCATAGCGTAGCAAGTGGTGCCGGAGGCCGTTGGCCTCCACGAATTGCGATTGTCCGAGAATCTCGATGGTCATGCAGCGAGTCCCACACCCGTCGGCAGGGTGCCGAGCGCCGCCCCTGCATTCGGAATCTTGGCCTCCATGCCGAGCGCCAGCAGAATTTCACGCGCCGTGCAGGTCGCCGCCGTGATCACCGGCAGACCGATCTGGTCCTGCACCTTCTGCACGGAAGGCAGCGACGGCATCTGCACGCAGGCGCTGAGGATCAACCCGTCAGCATCCTTCAGATTGAGCTTTGCCGCATGCTCAGGCAGACGCGACGGATCGAGCCGTCCGACTTCAAGATTGTTGGCCACCGACAGGCTGACGCTGTCCACGACCGTGAAACCGTCCGCCTCGATATAGTCGATCACCATCTTGGTCAGCGGCGGCATGTAGGGCGCGACAACGCCGACCTTTTTCCAGCCGAGCGCCTTCATCGTGCGCACCAGCGCGCCGGCGCTCGATACGGTCGTCACATCCTTCTTGATGCTGCGGCGGATCACATCGCAGAGCTTGGCTTCGATGTCGCGATGAGCATCCGCTCCTCGCGACATGAGAGCCACCAGGCAGGCATAAGCCACCACGTCGACATCCGCGTCGCCAACCTCCGCCGCGCAGCGCTCGCCGTCATCCACCATGCGGCTGAGCGATTCCACATCGACCGTGTGCAAGCGTGCGCGGCTCGAATGGAATGTGAAAAGATCTTTCCCGAGTTCGTTGAGGAGCCGCGGAATCTCAGTCTCCATCGTGGTGTTGGAACTGGGGACGATAAGGCCGACGCGTTTCATGTTTTTCTGCCTTTCGTTGGGTTTGGGCTTGTTCAAAGGAGTTTCCCGAGGATCACGAGCGTGACCGCCAGATTGGCGAGGGCCGCGCCCGCGGCGAGCTTGATCCAGAGCCCCGTTTCGCTCGCGACCGCGTAGGCATGAATGGGACCGTCGATCTGCGGCTTCGGGGAGGACGTCGCCCGGTTGCCCGCGACCGACGCCGCAGAAGCGGACTTCCCGATTGCCTGAGGAGCGTCAGCCGCGCCTGCAGGCTGCCGCTCGGTTTCGCCACTCAACTGGTGCTCAAGGTTGGCTGCAAACTCGTCCGTGATCTTTTCCGCTTGTCGGGCAATGACCTTCTGGCCGACGCTGCCCAGCACGCCGGCGAGCACGGCTTCACTATCCACCCGCACCTGGGTGCCGCCGGCCGCCTCATGCAGGCTGACCACCGATTCAGCGCGAAAGTTGCCCATCGCGCCGCGCACGGCCTTGCCGGTCGCCTTGAGCGCGATGCGCTCCCCCACCACTTTCTCCGTAATCTGCAGCCGGGCTTCAAAGGTTGCGGAGAATGGACCCAAGCTTTGGGTCACGCGCACGACAAACGTGTCAGGCTCGATTTCCTCCACCGACTCCACTCCCGGCACGCATTTGGCGACCAGCTTGGGATCGTCGAGGAAGCTCCAGACCCGCTCTTTCGGCTGACTGACTTCAAACGCCTGGTTGAACCTCACACTGTCTCTCTTTCAGCGGCGACGCCGCCATTTCTCAGGGCCCGCAAGGCGCGCGCCACGTAGATCCTGGCCAGGTGTCGCCGGTAATCCTCGGAGGCGCGAATATCGCTTGCCGGATTGATCTCAGCCGCCGCTGCGTCGGCCGCCGCTTGGATCGCCTCGTCGGTCAAATCGCCGCCGAAGAGAGCCCGCATGGCTTCATGCGCCAGCACGGGCGTCTCATCCACGCCGCCGAGCCCGATCCGGATTCCCGACCAGGCGCCCGTCTCGTCGCGGTCTCCCACCGCGAAAACCGACACCACGGCGAAATCGTTGTGCCGGCGATTGACCTCGAAGAAGCTGAACAAGCGCGGCTGGCGCGGATAGATCACTTCAAGCACCATCTCGTCGCGAGCCAAGGCGGTGGCGTAGCTCCCGATGTAAAAGCCCTCGGCAGGGAGGATGCGCGTGCCCCGGCGCCCGGTGACCTTCAAGCGCGCGCCAAGCACGATTGCCGCAAGCGCCATTTCTCCCGTCGGATCGGCCTGAACCAGTGCTCCACCAATCGTGCCGCGATTGCGCACCTGACGATCTCCTACCCAGTGAAGCAGGTGCGGCAAGGCCGGCAACCGCTCGGCGATCACCGGGTCTTCCTCGATCCGGCGATAGCGCACCATGGCGCCAAGAACCGTTTCCTCACCTTCCACCCGAATTTCCTTCAGCGCTTCCAGATCGCAGATGTCGATCAGGGACGCAGGGCGGGCGAGGCGCAGATTCATCATCGGCATTAGGCTTTGTCCGCCGGCGAGAATACGGGCATCGCCATTGTATTCAGCCAGCAGGCCCACCGCTTCTTCGACAGTCGAGGGTCGATGAAAAAGGAAGTCGGATGCCTTCATTCGCAGCGGTTACCCTGCGCCGTCGATCCCGACATACGCATCAGGACATGGTTGATCGACGACTTGATCTGTGCCACCGGTCGTGCCGGCTTGCTGCTCCATACCGTTTCGGGTCGTACCTGCAGCACGGCGATCGTGCCATCCGCGCCAATCGCCCATTCGATGTCCTGCGGGGCACCGCGGCCGACTTCGATGCTCTTGGCCAGGCGCCCCAGCGCGATGACCTCCTCGTCGCTCAGGCAGGGGGCATCAGCGCGCTCCGCTTCGACCGGGAGCAGGCCCACCGAGCCGGCATCGCGGGCAAAGCGATATTCGTGCTCCTGATGCGAAAGCTTGCGCCTCAGGATGGTCAGTACGACCTTGTCGACGAGGTATTGGCTGGGCGTGATATCGCCCTTCACCACACCTTCACCAAGACCCCAACAGGCTTCGATCGAAATCTTCGACCGGTCGCCGGTCAGCGGGTCGAGCGTGAACATCACACCGGCCGCGCGTGCCTCTACCATCTGCTGAACGCCCACGCAGATCGCGAAGTCGCCCTTTGCCACGACAAGCTCGCCTTCGTGGCGGTAGGACAGGACGGTCGCGCCATACATGCCCGCCCAGCAGCGGCGCATGTGCTCCACAACGGCATCTGCACCGGTGATCCATAGGAAGGTCTCGTATTGTCCGGCAAAGCTCGCACCGGCGAGATCTTCCGATTCACCGCTGGAGCGCACCGCGACGGGCAGTCCGTCGATGCCGCTCCGCTTCTGCAGCTCCGCGTAAGCGGATGTCACCGCCTCCAGGAGACCTGCGGGCAAGGGCGCATGAAGGATACCATCGATCAGCTTGCCCGTCTCGGAGGCGATCTGCGAGGGATCCAGCGTCGTGGAAATCGCGCGAACGCGCCATGCTTCCTCTTCCAGCCCGGTGACGCGCATGAATTCACGATAGGCATGTGTCGTGATTCCGAAGCCCGGAGGCACCGGCAGCCCGGCCCGCGTTGATTCAGCGAGACTCGAGAACTTGCCGCCTAGCGAGGGATGATTTGCCGACTGCGGATCGTCGAGCCAGAGAATATAAGGCTGCGCATTCATCTTGCGGCACCTTCCACGATCCGCACAATGCCGAGATTGCCATCCACCTCGATGGTATCTCCCGTCCTGATGCGGGCGGTGGCAAAGCCAGTTCCGACAACCGCCGGCAAACCATATTCCCGACAAATGATGGCGGTGTGAGCCATCATGCCGCCGACATCGGAAACAGCTGCCTTGATGCGTGGAAACACCGGAGCCCAGGAAGGCGCCGTGATGCGGCAAACAAGGATCTCGCCGTTCTGGATGTCGTAAAGCTGGTCGGGATCGGAAACCACCCGCGCCTTGCCCGTCACCTTGCCGGCTGAAGCCGCAACGCCCTTGAACTCGGTCGCCGAATCGAGATCAACGCCCAGCCATTCCTCGATCGTTTCTTGGGTAATACCCCAAAGCATGATCGTCAGCGGCTCTGTAATCGTGTCCGGGGGCGTGCCGAGTGCCGGCGGCGGCGTCCACTGCGCCAGGATATCGCGGATACGGCGGCGCTCGGCAATGATCGGGCGCCAGTACTGCTCGCCTCGGGGCGGCGTGCCGACAGCCCAGCCGATGATAAGGTCGTAGAGCGCGTCATGAATCTCGTGGCGATGAAGGTAGAAAATATCCTCGTTGGTGTCGAAGAAGCCATGCGCCACGAAAAGGTCGCCCAATTCACGGACCTTCGACCAGAAGATCGAATGGTGCAGGTGCTCGACGTAAAAATTGTGATCTTCGACAAAGGGGAAAACCTTGCGCGCAAGCGCAATCAGACTGTCGAAGGATTCGCGATCCTCGTCGGTCGGCAGCAGGGCACGGTATTCGGCCGTGACCTGCTCGCGGCGCTCCAGGATCCTCTCGAGCGGACGGCGCACATCCTCGTGGCGCTGGATCGCTTCGATATAGCCCTTGATCGCCGTGAAGGGCAGGCGCAGGTCCGTCATCCACACCGGATCGGCATGACAATAGCCTGAACCCGTGGAATACCAGAACCAAGGATCCTTGGCGGCTTCGAGCGCCTGGATCCATTCGGCGCCACGCGGCTCCTTGGACAAGGCGGCGAGCAGGTCGTCTGGCTTGCCGTCCCGAGATAGAACCTCGGTCAGCCCGAGATCGACCGCGAGCTGGGACAGCTTGCGCAGCTCGTCGTCGGGCCGGAACAGAAGAATGTCGATGCCCGAGACCATGTCGGTGATGGTCTGGTCCGCGATTCCGGGAAACACGCTCTGGCAGAAATCGCGGAACGTGAGATAGGCGCCATAACCCAGGTTGAGCATCTCGAAATGGTAGGACCCCATTTCAAGCATATTCTCGATCAGCCTGTTGTAGGACGACAGAAGATTGAGCGACGAATAGCGACCTTTATGACCGGTAACGCTTTCTTCGGGCTCGTATTCGGGAAGCGGCTTGAATTCCATCGCACGCAGACGAGCGATACAGTCCTGCGATTTGGTCTTCCACTTCTCAAAGATATCGTCCCAGTTCTCGAAATAATGGCCGGCCCGACGGGTGAAGTAATCTTGCCGTTCGAGGATCTTCTGGGGATCGGTTACCGCATTGGGGCTGACATAAAGATAACCGTTGATCACACGGTGATCGATGCCGATCGCTGGCGGCAGCGCCCAAACGCGACTCGACATCTGGCTTGCGGCAACCCACCAATTGTCCGTCATGATCGTGTCGAACGGATATAACGGCTCCGGATTGTGCATTCCGTCGAAGAACCAGAACTTGGATTCTTCAAATCCACGGCGCTCTTCGCTAATAAGAGCGTAGTAACGGTAAAGGCTTTGCCACCCTTCCGCGCCATCTGGAGCCTTTACGTCAAAAGGTGATTGAAACGAGATCTTGGATTTTTTTGATAGAGTGTTCATGAATCCCTCTTTATATTTGTTATGATTGGAATCAAGCTTCTCTGGAGAGAAGGATAAGCGCTTCTTCTAGTGAGACGACATCTGCGTATTTCTGCTGGATATCGAAGATATTGGCGTCGTGCGGCCCGGAAGCGCGATCTGCCACGCAGTCGCGCGGCACAAGAACGTTGAAGCCGTTCTGCACGGCATCCACCACGCTGGCGCGCACGCAGCCGCTCGTGGTCGCTCCCGTCACGATCAACGTATCCACCTGCCTGGAAGACAACAACGCACACAGATTCGTGCCATGGAAGGCCGAGGCACCGTGTTTGACGATCAAGGCTTCGTCATCGCGCCGCCCAAGCCGGTCGTCGAGATCCACGAGTCGCGTTCCAGCTTTCAGGGCTGCCATGCCCGTGGCCTTCTTGAGCCAGGGAAGAGCGGGGATCTCGGCATCGGTATAGCTGATCGTTGTGAAGATGACGGGATGCCCGGCGCTCCGCGCGAGGTCGACCAGCTTACGAGTCGCGGCGACCGCGTCGCTCATATCCGCGCCCGTTGGGTATTGCGGGTCCGTAAAGCCATAGGTGAAGTCGACGACCAGAACGGCCGGCTTCTGACCGCGGCCGGCAGAGCCCCCGAACCCCGCCGCCGCATAGACGCGATCTCGCATCTCAGACATCGACTTCCCTCTATAAGGTTTCATATTTTGGTATACCAATATGCCAAGATACTCGGCCGATCAACTGAGTTTCGCAAGGAAAATGTGACAGAAAACAAGAGTTTTTCGGTATTTTATAAGAGGCGATAGGTTTTTCTTGTGCGCCTTGCGCGGTCATTCATCTGCATATTTGAAATTTTGGCATACCAAATTCCAAGTCGCGCCCGATCGGAAGCGTTCACGCATCACCCGCGAGCAGGCGACACTGCCGGCACGGCGGGGTTCAGATTTGCAAAGCGCTTTGTCTTGGCGGGCTCGCTCCAGAGTGTTGTCTCGACAATGCATGCTCGATTCCATCCATCATGAACAATGAGCCGAGACAGCCTGTCTGGCCGCGCTCATCTCGGAACCTGAGCAGTGGGGACAGATCGACGACTGGCCTTTCAGCCGATAGTCGGGCGCTGGAAAGGCGCCCGATTGTCGGTTGCGGATCAGGCGTTGCGGCCGCGCCGTTGCAGACCGAGATGGTCGCGCAATGTCTTGCCTTCGTACTCGGTACGAAACGAACCGCGTCGCTGCAGCTCGGGGATAACGCCTTGCATGAAGTCGTAAACGCCGCCGGGGAAATGTGAATATTTCACCACGAAGCCATCGCATGCGCCGGCATTCACCCATTCTTCCATCATGTCGGCCACCTGTTCGGGTGTGCCGACCTTCATCAGGTGGCCCTGGCCATCGGCCCAGCGCTTGGCGACCTGTCTCAGCGTCAGGTTGTCTCGCTTGGCAAGCGCCACGACGAGATCCTGCCGCCCCTTGGCGGTGTTGGCGGGCGGCAGATCGGGCAGCGGACCGTCAAGGGGGAACTGGCGAAGGTCGAGCCCGCCCGATATGTGCAGCAACGCGCTGATCGCCTGGTCGTCGGGAATCAGGTCCTGCATGCGCTGGGCCAAGGCATGCGCAGATTGCTCGGTGTCGCCGACCGTTGGACCGAAGCCGACCAGCACCTTCAGGTCGCCCGGCTTGCGTCCGTATTTCGCCAGAAGCTGGTTCAGATCTTTCCGGAAGGTGAGTGCGGCCGCAATGTCGTTCTGCGCGGTGAACACCACATCGGCCGTTCGCGCGGCAAGCTCCTTGCCCACCCCCGACGATCCGGCTTGAAAAATCACCGGATAGCCTTGAGGCGGCGTATCGATGTTGAGCGGCCCGCGAACATCGAAATGCTTACCGTGATGGTCAGCGAAATGCATCTTCGAGATGTCGAAATAAACCCCGCTTTCTTTGTCCCGCGTAACGGCGCCCGCGTCCCAAGTGTCCCATAGCTTGCTCACGACCTCGAAAAACTCGGCAGCCCGCTCGTAGCGGTCGGCATGGTCCATGTGGTCGCCGGCGCGGAAGTTGGCCGCTTCGTTGTCATTCTGCGAGGTCACGAGATTCCAGCCTGCCCGGCCACGGCTGATGTGATCCAGCGTGGCGAAGCGGCGGGCGATGTTGAAGGGCTCGTTGTAAGTCGTGCTTGCGGTCGCGGCGAGGCCGATATGCTTGGTTACCATGGCCAAGGCTGCAAGCAGCGTTGGCGGTTCCAGCGCCATGGCATCGGGTTGGACGCCGCCATAGGTGTCGCCTCGGTGGAGATTGTTGCTGCGCTTGATCGCCATGGTGTCGGCGTAAAAGATGGTGTCCATCTTGGCGGCTTCCGCCAGCCGCGCCGCTTCCACATGGGCGTTGATGTCGAGATCCATCTCCGGCCGCGATTCTTTCATCCGCCAGGCGCCATGGTTACCGACCGGCGGGTAAATGAAGGAAGCGAGGTGCATTTTGTTTTTCAAGGTCAGTCCCTTTTCTTGCGTGCATGGGGGATGGCCGCGCCAGCGATCCCGCAGTTCAATTGATTTGCCGGGAGCGGTCCGTCTGCTCGCGGGTCGAGGACACCGGCGCGCCGAGGCCTTGTGGTGGGAGAGGCAGGGCAAGCCCCAGATTTTCCCTTAGCGTCGAGGCCGCGTAGGCGTCGCGATAAAGCCCGCGCTTCTGCAATTCTGGCATCACGTATTCGATGAAGTCGGAAAGCGAGTCCGGGAAATAATCCATCATGTAGATGAACCCGTCGGCTGCCTCGCCCTCGAACCAGCGCTGCAGTTCGTCGGCAACCTGTTCGGGCGTTCCAATCACCCGGTAGCCGATGGAGGCGACGCTCTGGTAGATGTCGCGGACAGTCTTGCCTTCTCGTGTCATCTGCAGATAGCGCTGCTGGTAGCTGCGGTTACCTTTGGTGATGGGCATGTCGAGCGGCAAAAGATCGTCGTCGCCGTATTTCGAGAGATCGAGCACATCTTCCATCATGTGCTGGAGCATGCTGCGGCCCACGATCGGGTCCACCAAAGCAAGTACCTCCTCCTTCTTGGCGTTCGCTTCCGCTTCTGTGGAGGCCACGTAAATGGTGACGCCCGGCATGATCAAAAGCTCTTCGGGCCTTCGGTCGTATTGGGCCATCTGCCCCTTCACATCGGCATAAAAGGCTTGTGCCCTCTCGAGCGTGTCCTGGCTGGTAAAAATGACCTCCGCCAATCGCGCAGCCATATCCTTGCCGGGCTCCGACGCGCCGGCTTGCACCATGACGGGGTGACGTTGCGGCGAAGGCGGAACATTGAGGGGGCCGCGTACGGAGAAATGCTCGCCCTGATGCGAGGCTAGCCTGAGCTTGCCCGGATCAAAGAACAGGCCGCCTTGCTTGTCCCGCGGAAAGGCGTTCTCGTCCCATGTGAACCAGAGCTTGCGGCATACCTCGGCGAATTCGAGGGCGCGCTCGTAGCGCTTGGCATGGTTAGGATGCTCTGCGGTGTTGAAATTCGTGGCTTCCTCGAGATTGGAGGATGTCACCAGGTTCCAGCCCGCGCGGCCGCCGCTCAGGAGGTCAAGGGATGCGAAGCGGCGCGCCAGGGAATAGGGTTCCTCATATGTGGTGTTGGACGTCGCCACGAGGCCGATATGCTCGGTCACGGCGGCGAGCGCCGAAAGCAGCGTCACGGGCTCGAATTGCGCGACGTAGCTGTGCGATCCACGGGCAAGCAGATCCCAGGCATGGCCTCGCATGGTCGTGGAATCCGCAAGGAAAACAAAGTCCATCAGCGCCCGCTCCGCCATCTGAGCCATGCGGATTTCGGCCTTCATATTTGCGGCGAGATCGGCGACAGCGTTCGGATGCCGCCAGGCCGACGAGTTGGAGCCGGTGGACGTGGCATAAAGGCCGATCTTGATCTGCCTCTGATTGGCGCGCATGGTTTTTCCTTGATTTCCGCGGGTCTTGGGCTGCCGCCGCTCAGGCGGAAGCAGCTTCCAATTCGTCCAGAAGCCGGATGGAGGGCACGGCCGCTTTCATCATTCGCGTATAGTCGTGGGCGGGATTGCTCAGCACCTCCGCGGCGCGGCCTTCCTCCACCACCACGCCGCGATGCATCACGAGCACCCGGTCGGCGAAGACTTCGGCGATGGAGATGTCGTGAGTGATGAACAGCAGGGCGAGATCGTCCTCTTCCTTGAGTTGCAACAGGAGGTTGAGGATTTGTCCCCGGATCGAAACATCCGCGCCCGAAAGCGGCTCGTCCGCCACGATCAGCCTTGGGCGGGCTGCCAGAGCACGCGCGAGGCCGAGCCTTTGGCGCTGGCCGCCCGATAGCTCGTGCGGAAAACGCTTCAGGTAAGCTTCTCCGGGTGCGAGGCCGACGCGTTCGAGCGCCTCGATTGCGGCGGCGCTCGGGTCGGTCGGACGATCGGCCCGGCAGCGGACGGCTTCCTTCAAGGCCTCGGCGACCGAGCGACGCGGGTTGAAGGCCGCCGACGGATCCTGGAAAACGGGCTGAACCTCCAGCCGGCGCCGGCGCAGTTCCGCTGTCGACAATTGCCGGGCAGATGTCCCGGCCAGGATCACGTCGCCGGAATCAGGCTGCTCCAGGGACAGGGCGATCTTGGCGAGCGTGCTCTTCCCCGAGCCGCTCTCGCCAACCAACGCCACGATCTCGCCGGGGCGGATCGTCAGGTTGGTCGGCTTCAGCGCCGCCACCTTCTCCCCGTTCTTGAGCCGGTACGTACGCGAGGCGTCCTTGATCTCAAGAATAGGAGCATCGCGGACGAGCCTCGCGACGGGCCGTGCCGTGGAAATCGGCTTGGCCGCCTTCAGCTCCGCGGCCTCCGCGTCAATCGCCTCGATGCTCGACCGCACCCCTTCGAGCTCGGCGACGGGCGCGGTTTCCTCAGCCGGATCCAGCGTCGGATCCTTCAAGGTCAGGAAGCGGCCATCGGGCCCCTTCATGGATCGCGCCGCATAGATGAGCGCGCGCGTATAGCCATGGCTTGGCCGCAGCAGCACGTCGGCTTGCGTACCAGTCTCGATCGTGTTCCCACGATACATGACGTAGATGTGGTCGCACAGCGCCGAGACCACGCCCATGTCGTGACTGATCAACAGCACGGACATGCCGATCTCGCGCCGGATCTCCTTGAGCAGTGCGAGGATCTCCGCCTGCGTGGTGACGTCAAGTGCCGTGGTGGGCTCGTCGGCGATCAGGAGCTTGGGGCGGCATGCCAGCGCGATCGCGATCAAGGCGCGCTGGCGCATCCCGCCGGAAAGTTCATGCGGATAAGAGTCGATGCAGCGCAGAGGCAGATGCACCATGTCGAGCAATTCGCATACGCGCCGCTTTCGGTTTTCCTCGGGATGGTTCAGCATCACCGCTTCGGAAATCTGGCTGCCGATGCTGAGCAGCGGGTTGAGGAAGCTGAGAGGATCCTGAAAGATCATCGCCATGCCTCGGCCGCGCAGCTTTTGCAGCGCCCGCATATCGTTGGGATGGACCGTGGCGCCGTCGAAGCTCATGCGTCCCGACGTGATCCGCGCCTGCGAGGGCAGCAGTCCCGTCAACACTCGCACGAGCGTTGATTTACCGGAGCCGGATTCTCCGACAATGCCGACGCCTTCGCCCCGACCGACTTCGACGAACGCATCGGTGATCGCCTGAACGTGGCGCTGGCCGACATGGTATTCCACCGTCAGATCCGAAAGGCTGAGCAGCATGTCGGAAGAGGCTGTTGGGTTTTTTTGCAGCATGGTCATGCCCTCATCAGCCCTTGGGATCGAGCGCTTGGCGCAGCGACTCTCCGAACAGGTTGAAGGCAAGCACCGTGATGAAGATCGCGAGACCCGGAAACACGGACAGCCACCACGCCTGGTAGATGAAGCGCTGGCCCGAGGTCAGCAACGCGCCCCAGCTGATCGTGTCGGGATCGGTCAGGCCGAAGAAGCTCAGCGAGGCTTCAAGCAGGATCGCTTCTGCGATGATCAGCGTTCCGAGCGCGGCGACGGTGGCCAGGCAGTTCGGAATGATCTCCTTGAGCAGGATCGTTGCTTCCGACTTGCCGAGGCAACGCGCTGCGTTGACGAAGTCGCGCTGCTTCACCCGCAGCACCTCGGAGCGCATGAGCCGGGCCGTCTGCGGCCAGGCCAGCGCCGCGATCACGATGATCACCCGGCTTTCGCCCGCGCCCAGCATCGCCACCACCAGTGCCGCCAGAACGAAATTCGGCAGCGACTGGAATATTTCCGTGATGCGCATCACCGCCATGTCGACTTTGCCGCCGTAGAAGCCGGCCAGGGCGCCGATCAGCGAGCCGAGCACGGTGGCCACGAAGGCAGCGGAGAAGCCGACGTAAAGCGACACTCGTGCGCCATGAACGATCATGGCGAGCACATCGCGGCCCAACTCGTCCGTGCCCATCGGATGGGCCTCGGACGGAGCGGCAAGTGCGGACGGCGAGATGTTGATGTCGGATGATGAGAAGAAGGACCCGCCGAGCGTCGCGGTCGCGATGAGCAGCAGGATCACGCCGATGCTGGCAAGAGCGGTGAGCGAAACCGACAGCCGCAGCACTGTACGGTTGAGAGAGAGTGCGGCGATCATTGGTGAACCCTCGGATCGATGATGCTGTAGAGCAGGTCGGTCAGGATGTTGGACAAAACGACGGCCGTGCCTGCGAGGATGAAAATGCCCTGCATGGTCGGGTAGTCCCGCGACACGATGGCCTGCATGAACAGACTGCCGACACCGGGCCAGGCAAACACTGTCTCGACGAGGATCGCGCCCGTCAGCGCCAAGCCGAAATTGTTTCCGATCACCGAAGCGATGGGGATCAGGGCGTTTGGAAAAACGTGCCGCCAGAACACGCGGCGTTCGCTCGCGCCTTTGGACATGGCCGTCATCACGAAATCGCCGGTCACCGCTTCCTTCATCGAAGCCTGCGCGACGCGGGCCACGATAGCTGCGTAATAAATCGTGATCACGAACCCTGGCAGGGCCCAATGGCTGAGGAAATCCATGGGCGGTGAAAGCCGCGTGCGCATGGAAAACATGCCCTGGGCAGGAAACCAGGCCAGCTCGACCGCAAACAACAGGATCAGAATTTGGCCGAACCAGAATACCGGCACGGAAAAGCCGAACAGGGAAAGCGCCGTCAGTAGGCCGTCGGCCGAGCGACGGCGGAGCTTGAGCGAAAGCCGCGCGAACAGGATTCCCAGAGCCGAGGCAAAAATCAAGCCGGGGATCATCAAGGTCAGCGTGTTCGCCGAACGGTTGAGAATAATCGGCAGCACGGCTTCGCGATTGGCGAAGGAATAGCCGAAATCGCCCCGCAGCAGACGGGCCAGATACTGGAGAAGCTGCAAGAGGATCGGCTGGTCGAGACCGAGTTCGGCCCGGATCCGGGCCGCATAATCGGGCGGAACCGGATACTCGCCGATGATCGCAGTCAGCGGGTCGCCAGGCGCCAGCCGGGTGAGGATGAAGTTAAACACGATGATCGCCAGGATCACCGGGATAGCCCATAGAAGGCGGCGCAGGAGGAAGCCGCCGAGCGAGGCGCCAAATTGTGCGATACGGCCGCGCGGCGGCATCTCGATGGCGGCAGTCGAAGACGTGTTGGTTTGCATAAGCCCAACTCCGGGACAGGTCGATGGACGTCGAGGCGTGCGAGGAGATGCCACGACAGGCAGGCCGGTTCGTCGTGGGTGGATCGGCAGATATTGTGGCCGGGGACCGCGCTCGGTGATGCCCACTAAGGCCGGCCTAGCGCAGCCGTCGAAATCGCCAGTGGCCTACTCGTCGAGCCAGGCGTTGCTCCAGCGGCCATAGCCCTGGCCACCCCAGACGTCTTTCAAGGCGGAACGCGCGGCATCCTCGTGCTGGTATTCCTGCAGCGTTAGAACCGGTAGCTCGTCAGCCAGGATTTTCTGGACCTGCTTGTAGAAGATGCCTCGTTGTTTCAGATCGCTCGCCGAGCGACCGCGCTGAAACAGATCGTCCACGCCCGAATTGCTGTAAAGCGAAGCGTTGCCGAAAGGCTGGCCGATTGCGCCGCTCACGAAGATCCGAGCAACGCCAAGGGCCGGATCGCCATAGCTGGTGTAGCCGATCATCGTCATGTCGTAGTTCTTTTGTGTGAAGATCCGCTCGCCATAGGCCGAACCCTCAACCGCGATCAGCCTCACATCGACGCCGACCTGCGACCACATGCTTTTGATCGCCTGGGCAGCCTGCGCCACGTCGCCATACTCGGGATTGTAAACAAAAGTCAGCTTGAAGCGGGTACCATCCGCGCCGACCGGCAAATTCGCTTTGTCGAGCGCGGTTTTGGCGGCCTCGATATCGAATGGATATTGGGTGGCGTAGTCGATCTCCTTGTCCGCTGCCCATTCGATTTTGCTTGTGAAGGGCATGCGACCTATGCCGCCCGTATTAAACCACACGTTCTTATACAGAAACGCACGGTCGGTCGCCCGCATCAGAGCGTGGCGCACTTCCTTTCGGTTGAGCGGCTCAACCGTCGTGTTGAGGAAGAGCATCTTGGCTCCGGGAGCAAAGCCCGAATTTTCAAGCTTCAGCCCCTTGGTGCCGCTCACCACGCCGTAATCGCTTGGCGGCACGAAATAGCCGGGAACGAAGTCGATTTCGCTCGCGCGCAACGCCTGGAGACGCGACGTGGCTTGCGGGATGTGCCGGATGATCACCTCGCGAAGGTAGGGACGATCCTTGACGTGGTAATCGCGGTTGGCTTGGAGCCGCAGGAAATCGCCGCGCTTCCATTCGGTCAGCTTGAACGGACCCGTTCCCACGGGAGCCGTGGAGCTGGCGGCGTTCTTGGCAGGGTCGTTTTCGCTGCCGTGGAAAAGATGAGCCGGCATGATGGCCCCGCCCTGCGGGCAAGCCAGCGACATCAGAAAGGGGCCGAAAGATTCCTTCAACTTAAAGATAACGGTGCGCTCGTCGGGCGTTTCGATGCCGGAGATCACGCTGGCGGCCGACGCGAACACCGGTGCGAACTTCGACGAAATCTTCTCGATCGTGAACTTCACGTCAGCAGATGTGAATGGCTTGCCGTCTTGCCAATTAGTTTTCTTCAGTTTGAAGGAATAGGTCTTGCCATCTTCCGAAACGTTCCAGGATTCTGCAAGCAGCGGCTCGATCGTGGCGTCGCGCGAGACTTGAACCAACCCTTCGTAGATCATGCAGCCGACAAGCTGGTTGGGATAGTTGGTGGACAGGTCGGGGTTGACGTTCACCGGCTCGGTCATCCCGATGATGACGGTTCCGCCCGCCTTGGGTGGGGTTTGCTGCGCGAGTGCGGCGCCGGTCAACATCAGCCCGGCCGCCGTCGCAACGCCGAGAATGCCGGTTCTGCAGACCCCTCCGTTCATTGCGCGTGTTTGCCCGCGCCAAGCCCTCGATTTCGAGTATGCCATACTGTGAACCCCTCAGTTTCTATTTTATGCAGATTGAATCGGCTATCTGCGTACGCCTACGGATAAGAGCGCTGTCGCGCTGCTCAGCGCCTCCCGGCGAGCAACTCTGCCTGCAACATTTGGTATACCCGTATACTCGTCAAGAGATTTGTGCGCAGAATTTGCGAAACTTTTGCTCACGCTTGGAATGAGGGTTGTTGGCGACAGAGAGCTATTGCGCAGATCGACTGCCTGTAAACCGATGCCGCAGTCACCCATCCAGCGCTATTCAGATAGAAATGGGATCAACCGTGCGGTTATAGGAGATTTATCCGACCGAAGCCGTCTGCGGTCGGCGCGGCATTGCTTCTATTCGGGTAAACGTATTTTAGCTTTAGCCTGATTAGGCTGAAACAGATTCTAGTGCGGGTTCAAAGCGGCCAAATTTTCCTTGGCAATACATTAGAGGGTCACGTACCGTGGAACCCAGCATCAAGGATGACACCCGGCCGATAAATACAGAGTGGGTGCCGTAATCAAACCTCTGTTCCACCCGACAGAAGGCCGTCGACTGGGCGTCAGCGAGCCAGGGCAAGCCATCGAGTATCGATTCTACGTCGCTCAATGAGTTCCAGTCACCGCGCGCAAAACGCTGCTCTGCTGGAAGCTGCGAAACGTGGCGCCCGATGTCATCCGCGGAAGCGGGAAGAATCGCGAGCGAGAATGCTCCCCGCGCCCGCACCGCATTGTAAGACGAGGCTGCGGTGTTCACGCAGATCAAAAGAGATGGCGGATCGAAGGATACCGAGCAAGTCGATGTTGCCACCATCAGATGCCGCTGGCCAAGGTATTCCGTGGCCACAAGAGCCACAGTGGCGCCAATACCGCGGCACATGGTACGAAATGCGTCAGCCGTACCGGGCAGGATGCGACCCGAATCGGCGCTGTGGATTAAGATCGGAGTCGTATCAGTCCTCATTATAGTGCTCCTGCATTCCGATAGACATTAGAACCTTAACTCAAGTGGTAGCGTTTGACTGAAAAACGCCTCTCAAAGAGGAAATAGGGCATCCGCAATGCCAAGCGGATTTTCCCCATGCTTTCCGAACGGGGCAATTCCCGTTCCTGCGCACGCAACAGCCGAATCGACTTTCAATTCGAAATTCCCTGCAGCTGGTATCTTCCCCGAAATCAGAGCTTCTCGGATCAAACCAGCGAGGATTGACAATTGAACGTCTGCAAAGTCGGCAAGGCGGCGGTGAACGGCGATAATTGCCATGCCTCGCATCGTCGAAAGCAGAAGCCTCAATAGCGGGTACCCTGCTTTGGCATCAATCGCCGAGCCCCCGACAATCCGCTCCCAAGCTTCCCCAAAAAGTCTATCCATCTCACGATAAGAGCGTCGCTGGATGACACGATCTTTAGTAAGATTAAGGCGGGAGCCAAGAAGTATTACTTGCGCAGCCAAATAATTTTGACCTCCATAGAAATCCCACAACACATCGATAACCTGTTGTACGCGGGCTTCAATATCAGAAGAAAATTCGAATGAAACCAAAGTTCGCCCCAAATGTAGAAAGACGTCATCGAGCGTTTCGTAAAGCAATTGCAGCCGAGTCGGAAAATGATGTTGTACGGCGCCCGCGGAGACGCCCGCCGTAGCAGCTATACGTCGAAATGTTGCGCCCACAATGCCTTCACGGACCAGGACGTCAATCGTGGCTGCGATGATTTCAGAGCGAATATCATCTCTAGAGTTAGAGCTGCTAAAATTTTTACTGTTCATAGAGAGAACGTAGCATGCGTGAATTTGCAATACAACTGTATTTTTCGGACGATGCCGATGGCATCCGGCGAGGCTCTCGATTACCCATATTGCGGATTCCTACGGGACCAGCGGGTATGGGATTATCGCGCGCCGATCACGATAGTGGTGCCGTATCGCTCGATTAGTTCCTCAAGGCGGCAATTGATGTCGCCGTCGTCATGGCAATGACGTCATCATCAAGATGGGACCGGCAAAGAAGGTCCTGACGCGCCCTCAGGAATCTCGGACTCGGAAATTTCTAGCTCGCTCCCTGGAAGACGAATGACAAGCCCAGTCGCAAAACGGCCGGCTCTGCCCGATCGTTGGAGAGAAGAAAAATGACCATAAAAATGATGCATCTCGGCTCGCTCTCGCATGGGGTCGGAGGTCATGTCGCCGGCTGGCGCATGCCAGGCGCCAATTCGGACAAGGAGAAGTTCGTCGGTATCGCCGATGCCGTCAAAACAGCCAAGCGGGGCAAGTTTGACTTCGTCTTCTTTGCCGACGCAGTGAACACCGGAGCCGATGCAGCTCCGACCTTCGTCGTTCGCTTCGAGCCGCTGACGCTGCTCGGCGCCCTCTCCACCGTAACCGAGCGCATCGGCCTCGTTGCCACCGTTTCGACGACCTATTCCGAGCCGTACAATGTCGCGAGAGCCCTTGCATCGATCGATCACCTGAGCGGGGGGAGGGTCGGCTGGAACGTCGTCACAGGCTCCAGCCCGGATGCGGCCGCGAACTTCTCCAAGGAGAAGCATCCGCCGCATGATCAGCGCTACGCGATGGCCGAGGAGTACCTGAAGGTCGCAAAAGGGCTCTGGGACAGCTGGGAGGAGGACGCCGTCGTCGCAAACCGCGAGACAGGCGTCTTCATCGATACCAGCAAGATGCACACCCTTAACTATGTCGGCCAGTACTACCAAGTCAAAGGACCGCTGAACGCCAGCCGCCCCCCCCAGGGCTACCCCGTGATATTCCAGGCTGGCGCCTCGGATCGCGGCCTCGATTTCGCAGGCGAGACGGCGGAAGTCGTCTTCGCATCCCAGTCCTTCATCGAGGACGCAGTCGCATTCTCAGGCAAACTCCGGTGCTGCGCCGAAAAGGCAGGACGGCCCCACGACGCCGTCAAAATTCTGCTTGGTGTATCGCCCATCATCGGAGATACCGAAGAAGAGGCCAAGGAGATCATCGCTAAGCTCGGTTCGATGGTCGATCCCGTCACCTCAATGCGGGTGCTGTCCGATCGTGTAGGGACCGACCTCAATCAGTTCGATCTCGACGGACCGCTGCCGGAGCTCCCAGAATCGACGATGATGCAGGGGCATGCGCGCGTCCTGCAATCAATCGCGAAGCGCTACAACATGACGATACGTCAACTTCGCGACTTCACCGCGGTCAGCGCTGGCCATCGCGTCATCATCGGAACGCCTACTCAGGTTGCTGATGATTTCGAGCAATGGTTCAAGGCAGGCGCTTGCGACGGCTTTGCTATCATGACGCCATATTCCCCGAAGCCCTTCGAGGACTTTGTCGACAAGGTCGTGCCGATCCTTCAGAAGCGCGGGCTCTTTCGCAAGGAATACTCCGGAACGACGCTCCGGGATCACCTGGGCCTTCCGCGCCCGCCGCATCCCGCAACGCTCGCGCGAGCTGAGACCGCGGACTGAGATGCCGCTGTCTCAAAAGTCCGGGGTTCGGTTGCCCCTGGCTCCGAGCTTCCGGCAAGGCGTGCCTGAACACTGGAGAGCTAGGCGATGAGAGCGGTTCAGCTCCTCGGTCATGGCGGCTTCGATCAATTCCAGTACCGGGATGACCGCGGCTGCGAACGCGAGCTTGCGGAGGAACTCGCCAGGATCCTCGATGCCGGTGGACTGCCCGATACCGCCGCCCTGCAAAGGCTCTTCGGCCCGGCGAGCGTCGAGATGCCGGCCGTCCGCGTGCATCTGGCGCCGCTCAACGGCTACGAGGCCCTGATCGGGACGGTTTGCGCAGGAGAAGGCACACACATGACCAATCCTTATCATATTGATGTGGCCCGGCTCGGCATCATGCTAAATGAACAGGTGGATCGCGCGCTGCATCCCTTCATCCGGATCCAGCGCGACTTCGCCCGAAGGCTTCAGCACATTGCCGCACGGAAGCCCAAGATGAGTTCGCCACAGCGTGCCTTTGCACGTCGTCCCTTGTGCATGCGCGCCTTGAAGATATGAAGTCCGCTTCGCTCATCGTGCCCTTGAGGCCGTCGCCCGTGAAATACCGGGGGGTGCGAGGTTCTCCGCGGCGGCGACCTGTTTCCTGGTTGGCCTCGCCGATGCTTCGGGCGGTCTCTGCGTCGACTTCGACGCGATCGACGATGCTTTGCAGCCAGGCTTTCCGAAATCAGATCGTGCACTCGGTCGGATTCGTCGGCATCAGTTCGCGGAATCGCGGGATCAGCTCCGGCCTGATGACAGCCGGTGGGCGCTCGGCGGCGTGCACGCGCTCGAGTGCGGCTGACGTGCTCCCCTGATTGTTATCGCTCAGAGGTAGAGTCTCGAGGCTTCTGATGGTTGGTCGAGGCGATGCCAACCTGCCTGGGGCATGCCCAGGCAGGTTGGCCGGCGCGTTCCGGCTTGGCAGGCCCGAATGAGCAGCCGTCAAGCAGCATGCTTCAGGAAGCGCACGATCGGCGGTGCCACGCGCTCCGTCGCCTCGATCAGGATGGCGTGTTTCAGCCCCTCCAGAATGACGAGTTCCGAGTTCGGAAGCGCATCAGCGATCTGCTGATTGAGCCGCGGATTGCAGCCGCCATCGAGTTCTCCTGTCAGGACCAGAGACGGCACCGCGACCTCGTGCAACCACGGCGACATCTCGGTCTCCGCATAGATGCGGAAGACGTTCAGGAAAACCTCTGGATCCGTCGCCACAACCTGAGCCTTGCGGGCTTCGATCCTGTCCGCATGCTCAGCCTGGAACCGGTCCGTAAACCAGCGGTCCGCCAGCGTGCCTAGAACCTGAGGAATGCCCTTCTGCTCCATGGCGGTTACCACGGCCTTGACCTTGGCGCTGTCGTCTGGCGTTCGGAACGCAGCCGTTGACAGCAGGCCGAGCGCCTTGACCCTTTCGGGGTAGAGACGGGCATATGCTGGTCCGATCATGCCGCCGAGCGAATGCCCGATGAAATGGGCTTTTTCGATGCCCAGCTTCGCCCGCAGCGCTTCAAGATCAGCGACGAGTTCGTCCAGGCCGAAGTGCCCTTCGCCCTTGGGCGTATCGCCATGACCACGCAGATCATAAGCGAT
Organism: Hyphomicrobiales bacterium; assembly: GCA_930633525.1. Classification (NCBI taxonomy): domain Bacteria; kingdom Pseudomonadati; phylum Pseudomonadota; class Alphaproteobacteria; order Hyphomicrobiales; species Hyphomicrobiales bacterium. Next base: position 4,057,500 of record CAKNFP010000001.1, on the reverse strand, counting down.
GCAGGTGAAATCGTCCTTCAGGTGCTGGGTCAAAGCGGCCCAGCTCGTCTTGCGGGCCCCGATCCCATGGATCATGAAGAGCGGCGGTCCGCTGCCTTCGACAACGTAGGAACTTTCGACGGCTTTCGTCATGATGCCCACTCCTTACGCGGGTTGCTTGGTCGCCGGCGCGGCCGCTTTTTCGGAAAGCAGCTGGCCGGAAGCGGCCCAGTCGTCGGGCGCGACGCTCTGGAATACGACCTGCACGCTCTGGGGGGTACCGCCGCAGGTTGCCACGAAGCTGTCCGTCACGGCCTTCGCGAAGGCCTGCTTCTGCTCCCGCGTTCGCCCTTCCAGCAATTCGACACGGATGATTGGCATTGTCAGTCTCCTCTGGTGAACTTGGATCTTCGTTGAGCCTCGGCCTGGTCTCGCGGCTCTCCGGACTTACTTGCCGCCGCGATAGGTCCTGTCGTCGAGCGGCGTTTCCTCGACGATCTCGCGCAGCACCGAAACGAATGCGAGTTCCGACTTGCTGGGCCGGACCCTAGGATTCGTCAGCAGGTAGACGTCTATCGGCATGACATCGTCATAGGGAGGAAGCCGCCAAAGCAGGCCGTCGCGGACGTCGCGCGCGGCGATCTGCACCGGAATGGCTCCGATGCCGATGCCGGCGATGATCATCCGGCGAACCTCTTCGAGATTGTTTGCGATGCCCTTGATGGGATCGGCGAAACGCACTGTCGCGCGCATGTCCGTGATCGATTGAAGCGTGTCGGAATCGATCGCCGATCGGTAGGTGATGATCGCCTGGTTCTCGAGATCGGCCAGCCTGAGATCCCGACGCCCGAACAACGGGTGACCCACGCCGCAATAGAAGCCGCAATGCTCCTTGAAGATGTGCAGATATTCGAGTTCGGGAAGCTTGCTGAAGACGGGCCCGATTCCAAAATGGAGCAGCCGGTCGGACATCGCCTCCATGATGTCGCGGCTGTTCATGACCTCGATCGTCAAGGTGGCACGGCTGTAGCGGCGGCTGAACTCATAGAACGCCCTGTCGATGATCGGGCTCGTCATGTGGCTGGCGATCGCGACCCGGACATTGCCGACCAGCACCTCAGCGGAATCCGTCAATAGACCTGCGATCCGGTCGATCGAGCCGCAGATTTCGCGCGCCTCGCGGTAGAGCAGCTTGCCGGCCTCGGTCAGTCGGAACAGGCGCGGGCCCCGTTCGATTAGCGGATGGCCGACCTGGTCCTCGAGATTCTTGAGGGCGGCACTGACCGCCGGCTGTCCGCGCCCGAGGACTTCGGCCGCCCGCGAGATGTTCTGGCAATCGGCCAGCACAACGAAGGTGTGGAGGAGGTTCCAGTTGATGCGGCTCGAGAGAAGCATCAGGCGCAGCCTTGAAGGGCGGGCATCGCAATCCTCCTGCCGCAATCAAGCAAGGCATCGCGGCGATGCGGCACGGTTGAATTCGGACGCGTAGCCAACGGGATCAGGTTCCGCGGTGTCCTCACAGCAGCACGTAGATCTTTCGAACCGTTTCGCTGATTACCCACAAGCCTTGCGTGTCCTCGGGGAAATAGACGACATCACCCGCGGTCATTTCGATTTCGGCCTGATCATCCGGCACGAAGCGGCAGCGACCGCTGACGATGACGCTGAGCTCCGCGGCATGCTGCTGGCGGCGCCATTGCCCGGGCGTCGATTCCCATATGCCGATGCGGGCCCGCGCTGCGGGATCGGCGAGCAGTGGATGGGATCCGATTTCAGAGACCAACTGGCCGATCGGATGAGGAACGGGGCCTCTCCCGGTGAGCGCTTCTTCTTTGCTGCTGTCGAGGGTCGTCAGCTTCGTTACGATCGGCATTACGAGACCTTCAAGCCTTATATCGGCGGGGGGGGGGCGGTCGCGGCGACAATGCGCCGCGACCGCGGGGGGGGGGGGGGGGGGGGGTGGGGGGGGGGGGGGGGGCGCCCCCCGCCCCCCCCCCCCCCCCTGGGGGGGCGGCGCCCCCCCCCCCCCCCCCCCCCCCCCGCCATTCCTCACTTGCTGGCGGCCAGGGCGGCCTTGATCCAGCCCTCGAACATCGCTTCGTTGGCTTTGATCCAGGCGCGTGCGTGACGATCGATGTCGGCTTCGCGGTTCTCGCCGTTGAGCATTTTCTGGTTCTGCTCGGCCCGGTCTTCGAGCTTCATCTTCACTTGCCTGAAGAATTCGACCCCGGCCGGATTTTCGGCCGCCCACTTCTTGTTGACGGCGATGTAATAAACAGTCGGAAGCCAGCCGACAGAACACGGGTTCGACGCGCAGCCCTCGACATTCGCCAGCGGCTTGTAGGTTTTCATCTGCTCTTCGGGCAGCGCAGGATTCTTCAACTGGAGCCAGGTGAGATCCTTGCCCGGGAGCAGCTTCATCGTGGTTGGGTTAGGGTACCACGTATAAAGGAAGATCGGTTTGCCTGCGGCGTAGCGAGCGACCGCATCGGCCGCCAGCGTCGTATATTCACCCGACACCAGCGTTACCGTGTTCTGAAGCCCAAGTGCCTTCAGGTGGCCCTGGGCCACGGCGAACGAGCCTGCCCAGCCAACGGAAGGACCGACCATGTCGGCTTTGCCGTCGCCATTCTGGTCGAACAACGCCGCGATCTTTGGATCGGCGAGATCCTCCAGGAAGCGGATATTGTGGGCATCGGCTGTCTTCTTGTCGACCATGTAGCCCTGGATCGTCCCGGGATCCATCAGCGGTCCAACAGCCATCACGTCCGCGGCCGTCTTGGCGTATAGATCGGCGTGGTTCGGCAGGATCGTGTCGGCGGTATAGGTGACGTCGCCGCGAGCCATGGAGGTGAAGATCGCCGCAGGCGCCAGCGTCTTGGGATCCTCGACCTTATAGCCAAGTCGTTCCATGCCGATATCGATGATCCTCTGGCCGAACCAGAACGAATCCCAATTCGGTCGAGCCGGGCTCACGGTCTTTCCAGCGCCCGGAAGTTTCGCCTGAGCCATCGCAAAGCCCGTCGCGCCCAGCATCGCTGAAACGCCAAGGCCGATCGCCAGGGCTCCCTGTAGGATCTTGCCTGTCGTCATCGTCGAACTCCCCTCATTTTCGTTATGGTACAAACCGTCGAAGCCGCACCTACGCCGTGCCGCGCATCGATTTCAGCTGCTTGAGAATGGTCGTCGATTTGCTCGTCGGGCTTGCCAGCCGGACAAAGCCTTGCGTGATCCGGTCGAGGCTGATCGCGATCAGGACGATCGAGAGGCCGCCGATCCCAGCCAGCCCGACATCGAGCGCGCCGATGCCGCGCAGCACGGTCAGGCCGAGGCCTTCGGCACCGATCATCGCGATGATCACGCTCATCACCAGGGCCATGAGCAGGGTCTGGTTCAGGCCGGCCATGATCGAAGGCAGCGCCAATGGCAGCCGGACATGCGTCAGGGCTTGCCACTCGGTGGCGCCGAAGGCCTCGCCGGCCTCGATCGCCTCGATCGGGACCTGCCTCAGCCCCAGATTGGTGAGGCGAATGATCGGCGGCATCGAGAAGATGATCGTCGCGATCACGCCCGGCACGGTGCCGATGCCGAACAGCATCACCACGGGAACGAGGTAGACGAAGGAGGGCGTGGTCTGCATCACGTCGAGGATCGGCTGCAGCACTGACCAGAAGCGGTCGCTACGTCCGGCTGCGATTCCGAGCGGGATGCCGATGACGACGCAGAACGATACTGCCGTGAACAGGATCGACATCGAGGTCATCGCCTCGCGCCACAGGCCCATCGCCGCGATCAGCAGGAAGGACAAGCCACAGAACAGCCCATGCCGAAGGCCGGCCATTCTCCAGCCGAGCGCAAACAGGATCGCCGTTACGAGCCAGAACGGGAGATAAAGCAGGAAATCCTGAATCGCGCTCAGCAGTTGCGCGATTGGCCAGCGCAGCGCCTGGAAGGCGGGACGCCACTCATAGACGAGCCAGTCGATGAATATTTGAATCCATTTGTCGACCGGGATGTGCAGACGCTCGATGGGGAAGCTCATGCGCGTCTCACCTCTCTCGTCCAGGCATGGCGCTGCCCGGTGGTGTGTGATCGGGCAAGTCGGGGCGCTCCTGCTGCGTCACCAGGTGCAGTTGCTGAAGCACATCGCTGGCATCGACAGCGCCCTGCGCCTTGCCGGCCTCATCGATGACGACGAGCGGCGCACGTCCTCCAAGCAACCCGAAAAGCCCGGACAACGGCGCGGTGGCAGCCGTCGACAGGACTGGCTCCCGACGGACGTCCGCAACCGCGCTCGCCGGCTCGCCGGCCTGTGCGGCCTCGACGTCGCGCAGACTGACATAACCGAGCGGCCTGCGATCGGCGTCGACGACGACGGCGTGGACTTGCCCTTCCGAGATGAGGCGGTTGTGCGTGGCCGCGACCGGCATTTCCGCGCCGACGATCGGAACGCGCTTGTAGGCAAGGTCTCCGGCGCAGAGCATCCGCGACCGATCGAGTTCGCGCGCAAAGGTCGCGACATAGTCGTCGACCGGTCGCAGCACGATGTCATGCGCAGTCCCGACCTGCACGAAGGCGCCATCGCGCATCACGGCGAGTCGATCGCTGAGCCGCACCGCCTCGTGAAAATCATGCGTGATGAAGATGATGGTCTTTCGGATCTCGCGCTGGAGTCTCAGGAGCTCTTCCTGCAGGTCCGACCTGATCAATGGGTCGAGCGCGCTGAAAGGCTCGTCCATCAGCAGAATATCGGGATCGCTGGCCAGCGCGCGGGCCAGTCCGACCCTCTGCTTCATGCCGCCACTCAAATTGTCCGGATAGCGGTGCGCCCAGTCGGACAGGCCCACCTGGGCGAGCGAGCGGAGAGCCTTCTCCCGCCGTGCGGCCGGCGGCTCGCCGCGCAGCATCAGTCCGAACTCGACATTCTCGGCGACCGACTTATGCGGCAGAAGCGCGAAATTCTGAAAGACCATCGCGATCTTGCTGCGCCGGACCGATCGGAGCTGGGCCGGCGAACCAGCCAGCAGATCCTGCCCGTCGATCCGCACGGAGCCTGCGGATGGCTCGATCAATCTGTTGAGACAGCGCACGAGCGTGGACTTGCCGGAGCCGGACAGCCCCATGATCGTAAAGATCTCGCCTTGCTCGACCGAGAAAGAGACGTTGGATACCGCGGCCACTTGCTGCGTGGTCGCCAATATCTCCTTCGATGTCTTTCCGTTAGCCAGTAATCGCAGGGCCTCTTCAGGGCGCCCACCATAGATCTTGGTTAGCCCTTCGACCTGCAATTTGGCCGCCCTTGGCCCGTGCCCGTTTGCCGCCTTGTTCAACTGCGACGTCCTCGAAAATGGAATTCAGGTGCAGGCTTATTGGTCTACCGTGCGTATTTCATATTAGTGAATTTATGTTCTGAATTTCACCATAATGCAATACGGCCCGTCACATTTTTTGGGATGCCCGATCCGTGGCGCGTTTGCGGCGTTCAGGCGGTCTTCAGCCGATGCGCAATTCGCCCACACGGCACGCCGGGATCACTTTCCGATGTTGGGAAATCGCACGGGCGGCGCCGTCGAACCTGACGCTACCCGCCTCGGCCCCAGTGCGATCGGAAACGCTCCAGGCCTGATGAGGCTCGACACGGTCTCAGCCATCCATGCGCTCGTGCCTGCCTCCGGCGGGCGCATTCGGGAAGATTGAGTGGCTGACGCGACTCAATGCAAATCGATAAAATTCATACTTTCATCGATCTTTTTGATGGCTGTTTTGGCCCGCTGAATGTTCGCGCATGGCCGCGCGAGGGGCCAATTCATCGATCCGTTTGATAATTGGATTGAAATTACCGATTTTTCTGAATGCAAGCCGCCTCATACCATCGCATTCGGTTTCGGCATCGGGCGCGACGCGCCTGCGGAGGCTGCGAAATGCCTGATCGCTTCGCGGTCGGGCTGCGCAGCGCCCCGATGAACGAGCCGACACGCGGCTCGCACCTGACCGCGCTCGTTCTACGCGATTGAGCAGGTGCTCCATGGAAAGCAGCGAGAGATGAGCAGAAAACCGGTTGCGGAGATCGCTGGAGCGGGATTGGCCGGCCTCGCAGCAGCGGCGGCACTTGCCCAGCGAGGGTGGAGCGTGCGCGTGCATGAGAAAGGCAAGAGCCTGCGTGAAATCGGCGCCGGCCTCTACTGTTGGGAGAATGCCCTCAACGCGCTGCGCGAGCTAGGGGTCTATGAGCAGGTGGCCGCGACGGGGGTCGCCTCGAAAACACCGCGGGCTCTGCTCGACCACCAGGGTATGGAGATCAACCTGCGCCGCAGCGATGACCGTTCGCCCGAGTTGATCGTCGTGCTGCGGACTGAACTGCACAAGATTCTCGCCGAATGCGCCATCAAGAACGGCGTGGAGATCGTCACCGACTCGCCGGTGCTCGGCGCCGACGCGGATGGCCGCCTCGAGCTCAAGGATGGGTTCGGGCCGCGAGCTGACCTCGTCATCGGTGCCGACGGGGTCTTTTCGCGCGTGCGGGACTCGCTCAAGCTCGCAACCGAGATCGTCGATCTCAAGGATGGCTGCGGCCGCCACTTGATCCCGCGTCTGCCGGAAGACGGCCTCAATCAGCGCCGCATCGAAATGTGGAGCGGCGGCCGGCGGATCGGCATGGCCCCGGTCAGCAAGGACCAGCATTACGTGTTCCTATGCTGCCCCGAGAGCGATGTCGCTGGGCGCACCCAGCAACCCTTCAACCTCGAGGCCTGGATCGAAACCCACCCGAAATACCGGGAATACCTCGAACGCCTGCCCCGCCATCCCGCGGAGCACTGGCGCCCCTTTTACAATGTGACGTGCTCCGCCTGGTCTAAGGGGCGCGTCTGCATCGTTGGAGACGCGGCCCACGGAATGGCTCCCAATCTCGGTCAGGGAGCCTGCGTCGCGATCGTCAACGCGGTGGTTCTGGCCCGGGCCGTCTCGGAAACGAGCGACATTCCCGCAGCTCTGCGTCAGTGGGAGGCCAGCGAGCGTCCCTATATCGATAAGACGCAGCGCATATCCTATCTCTATGGGTCCGTGGGGACGCGTTGGCCGAAACGTTTCCTCGGGCTTCGCAGCAAGGTGCTGCCCATGCTGGCGCGCACCGACCTTTTTCAGCACCGCCTGCGCGTTGCCGTCGACCACAAGCCCGGCATTTAGGGCGCCGGACCGGAAGGCGGTCTCCGCCTTTCGGGAAATCCGACGACAAGGCAAAGGGAAAAATCGCGCCGCACGCCGAAGGGGCGCGGCGATCGAGCGGCGACATAGCCTGTGGGAGCACGCCATGTATGCGGTCAATGGCAGCGGCGAACCTGTGATCTTCGTTCACGGCAACGGCTCGACCCATGAAACATGGAGCGAGGTCGTTTCGGCGATGGGCGATCGGGCCCGATGCGTCACCTACGACCTGCGTGGTCACAGCCCGTCCGCGCCCGAGGGGGCGGAGCTGTCTATCGAGATTTTCGTGGAGGATCTCGAGGCCCTGCGCCGCGAACTCGAGGTCGAGCGGATCCACTTGGTCGGTCAGTCGCTCGGGGCCTATATCGCTGCCGCTTACGCACTGTCATATCCGCAGCATGTGCGTGGCCTGGCCTTGTTGGCGGCGCCGGCGGGCCGATCCAGGTCCGAGCGGGACGCGCTCTCGGCGCTGATCGAGCGCCTCAAGCGAGAGGGGGTCATGCAGGTCATGCCCGATCTGGTGCGGCACTGGTACACGGATGCCTTCGCTGCGGCGCATCCCGATGCGATCCGGAAGCGGCTGGCCCAGATCGCGAAGATCGACGAAGACATCTTCATTCGCACCTACGAACTCTACAACGCGACTGAAATCCTGCCCTGGCTTGACCGGATACGCTGCCCGACCCTGGTCATGACCGGCGAGTTCGCGCAAGGTTGCGGGGCGGCGATCGCACGCACGACGAGCGAGAGCATCGAGGGTGCGAAACTCGTGATCCTCGATGGTCTCAAGAACGGGCTGTTGACGGAGGCGCCGCAGCGCGTGGCGCGTGAACTCACCTCGATCTTCGAATTGACGGGCGACCGGCCAACCTGAGGGCCCGCCCGATCGGCGGCGGCGCGGCAATCCTCCGCGTGATCGCAGGGACACCCCGACAGCCCGTGAAAGGGCTACGTATCGAACATTCGACCAGCGGCTTCCGGGATAGCGCTCTTTTCATTTGCGTGAATATCGAAAATAAATTTCATAGTGGCGCAATTGCGATGACGCGAATGGATTCGAGCGTCAAATTGGGAGAGCGAGGGTGGAACAGCAGCATCCCGACGACGATGTGCGGCAGCCTCAGGCCCTGGCGCAATTGGATGCGCTGTTGGGGGATCGTATCCGTCACCGACGGCATGTCCAGAAGATGTCCCTCAAGCAGATCGCGGAGGCCTCGGGAATATCGATCGGGCAACTCAGCCAGATCGAGCGCGGGATGTCGTCGCCATCGCTCCGGGTTCTGGCCAGCATCGCGGACGCCTTGAACGTCGGTCTCGGCAATCTGTTCGACGAGACCCTGACGTCCGTGCCGCATGCGGCCGATCGGATCGTGGTTAAAGCGGACGAGCGGAAGAAGCTCGGTTTCTGGCGAACGGGCATCTCCAAGGAGTTGCTGACGCCAAGCCGCGGCTCGTCGGGCCTGGAGATCTTCCTGATCTCGCTGGAGCCGGGCGGGACGACCGGTTCTCAGGTGTATTCGCATGACGGAGAGGAAGGCGGCCTCGTACTCGAAGGGCAGATCGTCATCGAGGTCGAGGGCGTCGAGCACCATCTCGAGGAGGGCGATAGCTTCAGGTTCGACAGCACCCGACCACATAGTTTCCGCAACACTGGAAAGGGGCCTGCGCGCGTTGTCTGGGTGAATGCCCATCGGCCAAAAGCCGACTGACACGCAGGATCGGGACGATCTCAAATTCAACGCGCAGCCCGTATTGCATTAATATGAAACTCGTCGCATAAATTCACGTAAGTGAAATTTCGGGCGAGGGCATATTTTGGATCGAGATTTGGGATCTGGCGTTCAGGGGCCCGTTCTGAAAGTCACGGGCGTTTCCAAGAGATTTGGCGATGCCCTTGCTGTCCAACCGCTTGATCTGGAGGTGAGGCGTGGCGAGTTCCTGACCCTGCTCGGCCCCTCGGGATGCGGAAAGACCACGCTGCTGCGGATGATCGCCGGCTTCGAGACCGCCTCGGAAGGAACGATCTCCATCGACGGGCGCGACCTCACCCACACTCCGCCCTATAAGCGCGGCCTTGGCATGGTCTTTCAGAGCCTTGCGCTGTTCCCGCACCTGAGCGTGTCCGAGAATGTCGCCTTCGGCCTCAAGGTGCGTCGACAGGGCGCCGAGTCGATCAGGCAGGCGGTCGGAGACGCGCTGGAGCTGGTCGGCTTGCCGCATGTGGCCGACCGCGCCGTGCACCAGCTCTCGGGCGGGCAGCGCCAGCGCATCGCCCTGGCAAGGGCGATCGTGACCAAGCCCCCTATCCTGCTGCTCGACGAGCCGCTCAGCGCCCTGGATCTGAAGCTCCGGCGTCAGATGCAGACCGAGCTAAAGCACCTGCAGCGCAGGCTCGGCACCACCTTCATCTTCGTGACGCACGATCAGGAAGAGGCAATCACCATGTCCGACCGGATCGCCGTGATGCGCCAGGGCCGGATCGAGCAGATCGCCGCTCCAGATGTCGTCTATCGCCAGCCCGCCACGGCCTTCGTTGCCGCCTTCGTCGGCGAGAACAATATTTTCGACGCCGAGATCGAAGCCGTCGGCGGGGCGCAACGCGTCCGCGTGCCAGCGCTTGACCATGCCTTCCCGATCCCGGCCGTCACGCGGCGAGGCCCCGTGAGCGTCGCGATCCGGCCCGAGGACATCTCCTTGCAGCAGGGAAGCGCTCCCAGTGAGGCTTTGGCCGGCCGCATTCGCGAGCGCACCTTTCTCGGCTCGAACGTTCGTTACGTGGTCGAGGTCGCAAGCGCCCTGGTCCACGTCGACGCGCTCGCCGCCAGCGGCGCGGGCTCAATAGAGGTCGGCGAAGCCGTGAGCCTGACCATCCCGACCAGCCGCATGAATGTGCTGACTCGGCAATCCGATCTTCAATGAGGGTGATCACCATGTCTTTCAAGCCTTCTCGGGCTCTCAGCCTGGCCATTCCTGTAGCCCTGTCCGCCGTCTTGGGGAGCGCTTCGGCCAGCGCGCAGAAGATCGCCATCGCGACCTGGGGAGGGGCGACAGGCGAGACCTGGCGACAGGCCTTCGTAAAGCCGTTCCAGGAGGAGGCCGGAATCCCGGTCGAGCTGACCGAAGTTCCGAACCCCGAATCGTCAGTCCGGACCCTGGCTTCCAAGCCCCAGTACAACGCCGCGCTGGTCACCTATTTCGATGCGGTGAAGCTCTATCAGGATGGTCTCATCGAAGGATTCGAGGCCGCCGACCTGCCCGAGCTCGCCAATATTCCGGAAGCCGACCGCCTCAAGGCGCCGGATGGCAAGCTTCTTGGCGCCCCGGTCTACTACACCCTCTTCGGCATCGCCTATAATACCGAAGCGGTTAAGCCAGCGGATGTGCGCTCGTGGAAGAGCCTCGCCAACCCGAGCTGGAAGGACCGCATCGCGATCTCCCAGCCCATCTGGCTCGCGGCCTACCAGCTTCCGATGCTGGCCTATACTGTCGGGGGTACCGAGAAGGATATCGAGCCGGCGCTGCCGCTCTTCAAGAGCTATGTGAACAACGCTTCGGTGCTCTACGGCTCGCTGGCGCAGCTCACGCAGTTGCTGACGCGTGGCGAGGTCGAGGCCGCGCCTTTCTATTACTCGCAGATCTGGGGCATGCGGCACAGCGGCATCAAGAACGTCAGCATCCTGATCCCGGACGAGGGAGCGCTGAAGCTGCCCTATATCGTGGTCGTTCCGAAAGGCAGCTTCGACCGCGACGCCGCCAAGCGTTGGCTCAATTTCGTCGCCTCGGCCAAGCCGCAGGAGCGGGCATCGAGCACCGCCGGCTTCTTTCCCGTGAATGACAAGGCGAAAGTCTCCGCAGAGTTCGAAGCTCAGCTCGGCATGCCGGTCGCGGAAGCCCGGCGAAAGATGATTGAACTGGATTGGTTCCTCACGGCCCGGACGCATCGGGAGCGGACTGATCTGGTCGAGAAGATCATCGCCGGCAGCAAATAGGCCCATCAGGGCGCTTTCGGGACAGTCAAATGCTCAAGCCTCGCCGATATTGGCTCTACCTCGCGCCCGCCGCGCTGATCATGGCCGTCTTCGCCGTGGGGCTTGTGCAGGTGGTGCTGTACTCCTTCCGGTCGGATGGAGGACTTTTCGGAAACTTCGCCGACATTCTCGCGCGGCCTGACTATGTGGATCTTTTTGTCCGCACGGTCAGGATCGCAGCGCTGACCACCGGCTTCTGCGTCCTGATCGGTTATCCGGTCGCGTATGTCATCGCACGAGCGCAGCGCGCCGGGAATTTACTACTCATCCTGGTCATGTTGCCCTGGATGGTCAGCATCGTCGTCCGCACATATGGCTGGATCGTGATCCTGGGCAACAGGGGAACGTTGAACACCTTGCTGATGTCGACAGGGCTCACCTCGAGCCCGATCCGTATGCTCTTCAACGAGATCGGTGTCGTCATCGGCTTGGTCCACGTCTTCTCGCCGTTCATGGTGATCTCGATCCTCTCCACGTTCTTGATGGTGGACGAGGTCTTCGAGGAGGCGTCGATGAGTCTCGGCGCCGGCCCGCTCGAGACGTTCTGGCGGGTCATCCTGCCCCTGACCGCCCCTGGCCTGATCGCTGGCTGTGCGATCGTCTTCCTCCTCTCAAGCGGCGCGGTGGTCACCCCGCATCTTCTGGGCGGTCCGCGCACGACAATGGTCGCGACGCAGATCTATCAGGACGTGTTTCAGTCCTTCAACTTCCCCAAGGCATCAGCGATGGCGTTGTTCCTGCTGCTGCTGGTGATGGTCGTCCTGTGGCCGCTCGGGCGTCTCGAACGGCATCTCGGGCGGCACCTTCGTCAGGCGGATACGCAGCAATGAGAATCGGTGGAATGTTAGTCAGGGTCTGGGTGGCAGCATGCCTGCTCTTCCTCGCCTCACCCATCGTCGTCGTCATCTTCTCGTCGTTTTCCGCCAGCGGCTATCTTCGGTTCCCGCCACAGGAATTCTCGCTGCGCTGGTACGCCGAATTCCTGACCAGCGAGGCGTGGCTGAAGCCGCTCGCCGTCAGTTTTGTGCTGGCGCTCTGCGTGGCCGTGATCACGACCGCGGTCAGCGGGCTCGCAGCCGTGGCGATCGCGCGCCGCCGGTTCGTGGGGCGTGGCGCATTTGGCTTCGTTGTGATGGCGCCGCTGCTGTTCCCCCACGCTGCAATCGGCGTCGCATTGCTCGGCGCGCTCGCGATCCCGGGCTGGGTCGGGACATTTCAGGGCATATTTCTCGCCCACGCCATTCTTTGCCTCCCGTTTGCCTACCGGCCTCTGATCAATGCCTTGCGCGGCTTCGATCCGAGCATGGAGGAGGCCGCGATGAGCCTCGGCGCTTCGCCGTCATTCGTGATACGTCACGTGACGCTGCCGATCCTCAAGCCCGCGCTCGTCACCTCGCTGATCTTCACCTTCATCATCTCGTTCGACGAGGTCACAGTGACCGTGTTCCTGATCGGCCCGAAGGCGGGAACGTTGCCAACCCAGATCTTCACGACGATCCAGGAGAGCGCGAGCCCCGTCATCGCGGCCGTGTCGAGCTTCCTCGTGCTGCTGACCGTGGGCGTCGTGTTTCTGCTGGACCGCCTCGTCGGGCTGCAATTCTTCAGTGAACTCGAGCGCTCGCGATAGGGCATCGAAGCGCGCGCCCATGCTGAACGTACCGCTCCCATCGCTCACAGCACTCAAGGCTTTCGAGGCCGTCGGACGCCTCGGGAGCGTACGCGCGGCGGGGGATGAGCTTGCGGTCAGCCATACCGTGATCTCGAGGCATCTTCGGCACCTCCAGGAGAGCCTCGACATCACCCTGATGGTACCACGCGGGCGCAACCTCGTGCTGACGGATGAGGGGCGCAGCTACCACCAGGAGGTTTGCAAGGCTTTTGCGATTCTGAAACGCGCGACATCTGCGGCGCGCGCGCGGCGCCCGACCAAGCTCAGCATCTGGTGCACGCCGGGCATCGTCAGCCGTCGGCTGCTGTCGCACCTTCCGAAGCTCACCGCATCCCCGCGCAATTGGGATGTCAATCTCCAGCCTACGCTCGCCCAGCCCAATTTGTTGGACGGCGAGGCCGACGCGGCGATCATCTATGCCGACATCACTGAAACGGACGCGCGCCTCAGGGTCGAGGATCTCGTTCGACCGCGAGTCTTTCCCGTCGCCAGCCCGTCCTTTCTCGAGCAATTTCTAGCGCCGGAGACGCTCGAGCGGCTCGCGGTGAGCGTTCTGCTGCACGAGGAATCGACGCTGCAATGGGAGCGATGGCTTTCGCTGGCGGGGCTTTCGGGAAAGCACAGCCTCGGCGGACAACGTCTCTGGCATGCCCATCTGGCGATTGAGGCGGCTCGCCTTGGACAGGGTATTGCCCTCGCCAATGAGTTGCTCGTCGAGGATGAACTCCGCAGCGGCGCTTTGGTCGAGATCATGACGACCAAGGTTTTCATGGGCTCATATCAGCTCGTCACCTGCGCCGACCGCTGGAACGAGCCGGCGATCGCCGTGCTGCGGCAGTGGCTGCAGGAAACGCTCAAGCGTCCGGAATAGGTGCCGGAAAGTCACCAATCGCAGCGATAAAGCTGATTGTTCGGGGCGCCGAATTGACCCTAGCTTGGCGCAACCGAACGAGGACGCTTGCGACAATGACGACGAATGCAGAGCTTCTGGCCCGCCGCAACAAGGCCGTAGTGCGCGGCATCGGCCACGCCACGCCGATCTTCGCCGATCGCGCGCTCAACAGCGAGATCTGGGATGTTGAGGGCAGGCGCTATGTCGATTTCGCCGGCGGCATCGCGGTGCTCAATACAGGGCACCGGCACCCCGCCATCATCGCGGCGGTGCGCGACCAACTCGAGCGCTTTACCCATACCTGCTTCCAGGTTCTGGCCTATGAACCCTATGTCGAACTCGCCGAGCGGCTGAACGCCCTGGCGCCGATCGAGGGCCCGGCCAAGACAGCCTTTTTCACCACGGGCGCCGAGGCGACCGAAAATGCCGTCAAGATCGCGCGCGCGGCGACCGGCCGCTCCGGCGTCATAGCCTTCACCGGAGGCTTCCACGGCCGCACGGTCATGGCCTCGGCCATGACGGGCAAGGTCGTGCCCTACAAGAAGGGCCTCGGCCCGACGATTCCGGACGTCTGGCACGTGCCGTTTCCGGCCACCGGCAGCGAGGTCAGCGTCGAGGACGCGCTGCGCTCCCTCGGATTCATCTTCAAGGCGGATGTGGACCCGTCGCGGGTCGCCGCGATCATTATCGAGCCCGTCCAGGGCGAAGGCGGCTTCCACCAGGCGCCGGCTGAGCTGATCCTTGGTTTGCGACGGATCTGCGACGAGCACGGCATCGTGCTGATCGCCGACGAGGTGCAGACCGGCTTTGGGCGGACCGGCACCATGTTCGCAATGGAGCAGTACGATGCAAAGCCCGATCTGATCTGCGTCGCCAAGAGTCTGGCGGGCGGCTTTCCCCTGTCGGGCGTCATCGGGCGGGCACCGATCATGGACGCCGCCGAGCCCGGCGGCCTCGGTGGCACTTATGCCGGCAATCCGCTTGCTTGCGCCGCCGCGCTGGCCGTGCTCGACATCTTCGAGAATGAAAAGCTGCTCGACCGTGCCAAGGCTATCGGCGAGCGCCTGCATGCCGCGATTGGGCGCATGGCCCAAGCCAATCATCTCCTGCCGATTTCAGCGGCGCGCGGGCCAGGCGCCATGGTCGCCTTCGACATCCTCAAGGACCGCGCTACGAGCGAGCCGGATGCGGCCGCGACACGGCTGGTCACCGAACGCGCGCATCAGAATGGCCTGATCCTGCTGTCCTGCGGTACCACGGCGAACACGATCCGCATCCTGGTGCCGTTGACGGTGTCCGATGCGATCATCGACGAGGGGCTGGCCCTTCTCGAAACCGCGCTGGCCGCGTGAGTGCGACACCGGACCTGGAAGCCACCATGCTGAAGCTGAACGATCCGTCCCTCCTGAAGTCGCAGTGCCATGTCGACGGCGCCTGGATCGGCGAGGGCGTCGACATAGTCGACAATCCCGCGACTGGCGCGCAGCTGGCGAAGGTGCCGCGCTTCGGCGAGGCCGAGACCACGGCGGCCGTCGAGGCGGCCTCGCGCGCCTTCAAGCCCTGGGCGAAGAAAAGCGCCAAGGAGCGCTCGGCGATCCTGCGGAAATGGTTCGAGCTGATCATGGCGAACCAGGAAGACCTGGCCCAGATCATGACCGCCGAACAGGGCAAGCCGCTGACCGAGTCGCGCGGCGAGGTCGCCTATGCCGCCTCCTTCGTCGAGTTCTACGCGGAAGAGGCCAAGCGCATCTATGGCGAGACGATTCCCTCGCCCTTCCCGAATTCGCGCATCATCGTGCAGAAGCAGCCGGTCGGCGTCTGCGCCGCGATCACGCCCTGGAACTTCCCGGCCGCGATGATCACCCGCAAATGCGCGCCCGGCCTCGCCGCCGGCTGCACCTTCGTGGTCAAGCCGGCGCCGGATACGCCGTTGACCGCGCTCGCGCTGGTCGAGCTCGCCATCCGCGCCGGCTTCCCCAAGGGCGTGCTGAACATCGTCACCGGCGATGCGGTCGCGATCGGCAAGGTCATGACCTCGCATCGGGCGGTACGCTTCATCGGCTTCACCGGCTCGACCCCGGTCGGCAAGCTGCTGATGCAGCAGGCGGCCTCGACCGTGAAGAAGGTCGGCCTCGAGCTCGGCGGCAACGCGCCCTTCATTGTCTTCGACGATGCGGATGTCGATGCCGCCGTGCAGGGCGCCATCGCCGCCAAGTTCCGCAACATGGGCCAGACCTGCGTCTGCACCAACCGCCTCTTCGTGCAGGACGGCGTCCATGACGAGTTCGTCGCCAAGTTCGCCGGCGAGGTCGCCAGGATGAAGGTCGGTAACGGCACTGAGGTCGGCGTCGTCCAGGGCCCGCTGATCAATGAGCGCGCGGTCGAGAAAGTCGAGCGCCATGTCGCCGACGCCGTCGCCAACGGCGCGAAGGTGGTCGTCGGCGGCCATCGCCATGCGCTCGGCCGGACCTTCTACGAGCCGACGGTGCTGTCGGGCGTCACGACCAAGATGCTGGTGACCAACGAGGAGACCTTCGGCCCGGTCGCGCCGGTCTACCGCTTCAGGACCGAGGAGGAGGTCGTGGCGATGGCGAACGACACCCCCTTCGGCCTCGCCGCCTATTTCTACTCGAAGGATCTCGGCCGCGCCTTCCGCGTCGCCGAGGAGCTCGAATACGGCATGGTCGGCATCAATTCGGCGATCCTCGGCACCGAGGTCGCGCCCTTCGGCGGCGTTAAGGAATCCGGTCTCGGCCGCGAGGGCTCCCTGCACGGCATGGATGAGTTCGTCGAGATCAAGTACATGCTCATGGGCGGGCTGGGGGGCTGATTCATCGGCACAGCTGTTCTGCCGAAATGCGCGTGCCCCTTGTCGGTCAGTTCCGGCATTCTGCGCTGGTACAAGGCAGGGATCGGGCCCGCGCATCCCAGCCGAGCCTGGTCTGAGCTAAATCGGGCGGGCTGCGCTCCGGTCTGTACTTTGCCTCGACCGACCGGACGGCATGACCATGCCGCCGAAATACCGAGAAATTACAAATATACTTCAAACACATAGGTGTTCGCAGTTTTGTCCTGAATGGCGCGCCAGTATTTCAAGGGTTTAGCGGCCGACGTTGAACGGGCCGCCCTCAGCCCTCTCCTTCCCGTTTTTCGATGCTCGTGTCGCTCCCCGGCGCTTCGCCGCGATACGAATTTTTGGAACGGGCCCCCGGAAATTTTTTTTGTATCTGCGAGTTCCCCGCGCGGGATGAGGGACACGTCATGAGATTGGCAACGCTGCCTCCCGCCGCGTGACTATATTTTCTCCAGGCTAGATAAACACGGTTCTATTCCCGCGTTCACGCGCGATTTTGATAATTAGAATAATATCCGGGGTTATTCGGAGCGAATCTGATCGTTGTAATTTCATTTAAGTGACGCATGCGCATGGGAGTTTATTCTTGTAAGCGCTAAATAAGGCCTTATCTGGAATGGTTATCGCAATTTTATGTATATCTACTTTAATATAGTAATATTTACTTGAGAATTGCGGTCGCGATTCCCTTCGCATGTTCGCGGGCGATGTCATTCTTGACCTGGATCAAATTCTGCGCTGATATAGTTCTATGTAAAGCGCGTGTCTTCTATTAGAAGACAAAGTGAAGCGATCAAAGTCACCCATGGCGGTTCGTTCCCTTTCCACGGTTCTGAAGACGCTCGCCGTTCTCGACGCGGCCGGGCGGTCCGATCGTCCTTTGCGGCTTGTCGATTTCTGCCGGGTCACGGGCGAGGCGCGGGGCGCGGTCTATCAGCGCCTGGTGACATTGATCGAGGCGGGATGGATCGAAGCCACCGATGAGGGCGCCTATCGGCTGTCGCTGCGCATCGTGCCCTATGCCAACCGCGCGCTCGACCAGGCGAGCCTTGGCACCCGGCTCGCGGATGTACTGCAGCAGATCGTCGTCGATACGGGTGAGACAGCTTCGCTGGCCGTGCTTGAGGATGGCGAGGCCGTTATCGTCCAGCGCGTGGAATCCAAGGGCATCCTGCGGTCTGACCTGCGGGTGGGCAAGCGCCTCGAACTGGCGCGCACGGCACTCGGGCGCGCCCTTGCGGCTTATGCACAGCCGGAGATGCTGGCGCATCTCGCCGAGCTCGGCGTGGATCTTCCTCCCGAGGAGGTGATGCGCGAGGTGCGGGAGCAGGGTTACTCCGTATCTGTTCTCTCAGGGCCGCGCACGGTGTCGGCCGTGGCGAGCCCGGTTTTCGACAGCCGCAGCCACTGCATCGGCGCCATTTCGGTGTCCGGGCCAACGGCTGGTTTCGACAAGGACAAATGCGCGCGCGCTGCCGTCGCGGCGGCCGAGCGCGCCAATTCACGCTTGATGGGAATGGCTGCCGATGATGGCTCCAGACACACGCCCGGCTGACCCGGCGTTCGACGTTGCGTCTTTGATGCGCGCCCCCGCGCGAATCATGCGACCGGAAAAGCTGGCGGCATTCCAGCCGTCGCGACTGAGCGCCTCCCGCGCCCTGATGAGCCAGGCGGTGCGGCAGAAATGGTCTATCCAGTGCCGGCGCTTTGATATCGACGCGAGCGGCCGCGGGGTCGCCGACTATCGTATCGACATCGGCGGCTGGCGCTTTTCCTTTCCCGTCTATTCCTTCGCTCCGTCGAAGGAAGGGCGGACGGGCCGAATCATCGGCCGCGCCTGGGACATGATGGGCGCGCTCGTCGAGGGCGACATGTCCGTCGAGGATTTCGAGACCACGGGACGGGAGCTTCCCAAGCTCTATGAGGGCCGCGCGACACCCGGCACGCTGATCTGGTGTCGCTCGAACCGCAGCGGCCGCTTTTTCAACACGGCGCAGCAAGCTCTTGCGCAAGGCCGCCAGCCGGATGTCGCGGCCCTCGCGCAGAGCTGCTACCTCATGCGCAACACCGGCCTCGACGGTAACGGCACCTTCGGCACCAAGACCTTCCTGACCTACGAGAAGGACCATCCGCTGCGTTGGTCACTCTCCGCCCAGATGCTGTGCGCCTACATGATGCGGGTCTTCGCGCAGGATCTCGTGCATCACCTCGCGCGTCTCGCCAATCCGGCGGCGCCGGAGTTGGCGCCGGAGCTTCGCCGCTTCCTCGGTGTCGGCAACGGTTCGGCGCTGGGGCTGATGCTGTTCGTCAACAACCACCCCCGGCTGATCGATCGCTGGATCGGCATCCGCGAAACGGCGCTGGCCCATGCCAAGAGCGTGGCGCTCTCGCCTGATGGCCGGGAACTTGCCCTGCTGCTCAGCCTCGTCGACAAGGCGATCGTCTTCCGTCAGCAGGACCGTGCGGAATATGAGGCGTTGACGGCGAGCGAGGTCATCGCCGAGGACCTCGTCGTGGTCCGCGACGCCCTTCTCCGCCTCCAGGCGCGCGCCAAGGCCGGGGAGGTTCTGCCTGAGCGGCCCTTGAGCGATCTCTGCGAGGGCCTGGAAGGCCGCATCGCTCCCGAAGCGCTGGAAACACTCCATTCCATTCTCATCGAGCTGGTGCCCGATGTCGCCAACAGCCTAGCCGCGACGCTCGTGCTCGACGAGGAACTGACCGGGCGGCCGGAGATGCCTGTCAGCCGGCTGCTGGAGATCGTGCGCGAGGAATATGCCTGGGCCTTCGCGCTGGATCTCACCTCCGAGGCCTCGTCCCGCTACGTCTGGTACAAGTCCGCGACGGCGGAAGAGCCGCGCCGGGGCCCGCGCAGCGAGGCGGAGGACGCGGTGAACCTCGGGCTCGACCTGGCCCGCTTCATCGTGCGGCTGGAGGCGGATCTCGCCCTGCAGGACCCGCGACTCAGCACCGCGCGCTTCCTCATGGCCCATCCCCAGCACAGGGCCATTGTCACACGCGTCCAGGCGCTCGCGGGTTCGCTCTATCATTCGCCTTACGCCGATATCATGAGCGAGGATTTCGTCCCCGCCCATATCACGCGGCTGCTCAATGTCGGCCTGCACGGCATCGACAAGACCCGCGACTTCCTCAACCGCAACCTGCGCGGCGTTCTCTATCACGGCGCGCCGCTGCCTGAGGATCTTCGCGCCGGCACGGCCGATGATCTCTGGTTCTATCCTTCGGAGCCCACATTGTGAGTTCAGCGAACGCCCCATCCACGCCGATGCGCGCCAGCCTGCGGGAAAGCCGCATGGTCCTGGAACGCCTCATGCAGGTCGTCCGGATCGACGAGGGCCTAGTCCCCTCGCTGCGCGACTGCGCCCTCTATTCGGCCGCCCTCGGGCTCGGCGGCTTTCCGGCCGTGTCGGCCCAGCTGGAGCTGCTGCGCGGTGCGGCCCCCGCCGAGGTCAGGCTGACCAGCGAAGCGCCCTTGACGATCGATGGTGCCGGCCAGCACGCCTGGGTGGTGGCGGAAGCCGTCGTCGACCTTCTTGTCGCCGAAGCGCGTGCCGCGGCAGCGCCAGGCCCGGAGACGGCGGTGGCGCGCGTCCTCAATGTGGCGGAGCCGGTCGAGCTCGGCGTGGTGGCAGCCATCGCCCGCCGGCACGGTTTCACGACCGAACTCAGCCATGGTGAAGGACAGGCGGGCATCCGCATCGTCCTGCGGCCCGCATCGGCTGATGAGCCGGATCCCCTGCAGCGCATCCGGCGCGAAGGACTGCCGGTCGCGCGGGATCTCTGGTGGCGGCTCTTCCATCGCGCCAACGAGGCGCTCGCCGCTGACACCGTGGAGTCGCGGCGCCATGCCGGGCCCATCCGGGTCGAGGAGGATGGACGCATCGTCGGCCGTCAGGACGACGACGAGACGGATTTCAGCTTGCTCGTCAGCCCGGCGGCCACGGCCCACACGCCTTCAGCCACGCCCATCGCCAAGCAAGGGGCCTGACCATGCTCATCGACGCATTGCAATGCGGAAATTTCGACCGGGACGTCTTCGAGGAATTGAAGGCGGGCGGTTTCACCTGCGTCACCCCCACGCTCGGGTTCTGGGAGGGCACGCTCGAATCCCTCGATGAACTCGGCCGCTGGCGCGACCGGGAGCGTGAGTATCCGGAACTCATCAAGATCGTACGCAAGGCCGAGGACATCCGGGCCGCCGAGCGCGAGGGCAAGGTCGGCGTCCTGCTCGGCTACCAGAACACCAACTTGCTCGAGGACCGCATCGCCTATGTCGAGCTGTTCGCCGATCTTGGCGTGCGCGTGCTCCAACTCATCTACAACAACCAGAACGAACTCGGCGGCAGCTGCTACGAGGAGCGCGACAGCGGGCTTGCCCGTTTCGGCCGGGAAGTCGTGCGCGAGATGAACCGCACCGGCATCGTCATCGATTGCTCGCATGTGGGTGACAGGACAACCCTCGACACCATCGAATACTCGCAGAAGCCGGTGGCGATCACCCATGCCAATGCCGATTCATTGTTTCCGCACAAGCGGAACAAAACGGATCCGGTCCTGAAGGCCCTGTCCCAGACGGGCGGCGTCATCGGCTGCGCAGCCTATCGCAACATCACGCCCGCCGATGCCTGCGTCACCGTGGATACCTGGTGCGAGATGGTGGCGCGAACCGTCGAGATCGCCGGCATCGACCATGTCGGCCTCGGCACAGACTACAGCCACAAGACGGGCCCGAACCATCTGGACTGGATGCGCAAGGGCCGCTGGACTCGCGGCGTGCAGTATGGCGCGGGTTCGGCCGCCGTGCCGGGCAAGGTCGCGAAGCCGGACTGGCTTGTCAATATCGGGTCGTTGAACAGTGTCGAGGGCGGTTTGCGCCGTGTCGGCTTCGATGAGGAAGGTATCGCCAAGATCATGGGAGGCAACTGGCTGCGCCTCTATGAAGAGGTTTTTGGATAACATCCGGAAATTTTTGGAACAGATGGGGAGAGAATAATGACAAAGTCAGATATCCGCGGTGTCTGCTCTCCTGAGCGGACTGTATCGACTGCAGCAGGCAAGGTTTCGCGTCGTTCGTTCCTGGCAACGGCCGCAGCCGGTGCGGCGTTGTCCATGCCGACCGTGCGCCGGGCGATGGCGGACGAAAAGGTGCTCTATGTGAATACATGGGGCGGCGCCTGGGAAGAATCGGCGAAAGAGGCGCTGTTTACGCCCTTCACGCGCGATACCGGCATCGAGATCCGCACCGTCGCGCCCGTGTCCTTCGCCAAGCTCGCGGCGCAGGTGCGCACCGGCGTCTACGAATTCGATGTCACGACGCTGGGGGTTGCCGAACTCGGGCGCGCCAATCAGGCCAAGCTGATCGCCGCGCCGGAAAAGTCGATCCTCGATCCGGCGAAGCTGTGGCCGGGTGCCGTGGTGCTCGACGGCGTGGCCTCCCACGCTTTCGGCAATGTCATGGCCTTCCGCAATGAGAAGTTTCCCGCCCCCGGGCTGCAGAGCTGGGCCGATTTCTGGGACGTCCAGAAATTCCCGGGTTCGCGCTGCCTGCAGCGCTATGCCGGCCGTGTCATCCCCATCGCGCTCCTCGCCGATGGCGTCGCGCCCGACAAGCTGTTCCCGATGGATCTCGACCGGGCCTTCAAGTCGCTCGACAAGATCAAGCCGTATATCCGCGTGTGGTGGTCGCAAGGGCCGCAATCCCAGCAGTTGCTGCGCGACGGCGAGGTCGATGCCATCGGCATGTGGAACACGCAGGTGCAGCGCCTTGTCGAGGCCAAGGCCCCAATCACCGTGAGCTGGAACCAGGCCGTGGTCGATGTGGCCTATTGGGCCGTCGCCAAGGGCACGCCGCGCTCCGAGAATGCCTGGCGCTTCGTGAACTACGCCGTGCAGCCGGAGCCGCTTGCCAAGTTCGCCGTGAAGAACGACTATGGTCCGATGAATCCGGAGGCTTTCAAGTATATCCCGGAGGACAAGGCCAAGCAGTTGCCGACATGGCCTGAAAATTTCAAGAATTCGATCGTCCTCGATCCTGAGAAGATGCTGCCGCAGATCGATGAGTTCTCGAAGCGTTTCGACCAGTGGATCGCGAGCTGACGGCCTTTGGACGCTGCTTCGAGTGATGAAATTCGTCCCGGCCGTCCTCGATGGTGGCCGGGATATGAGAATGCGCAGCGGTTGCTGCGACGAAGCAGGCTCTGCCTGCTCGGTATACGCGATGCTTGAGGAATAGGTTTATGGGGTCGAGCGTCTCGCGCTTGTTGAGAGGGCCGGCTGTGCTTTATTTGCCAGCCGCGCTCTTTCTGCTTGTCTTCTTTCTCGTGCCGCTTTTCAACGTGGCCTGGATGAGCTTTACCGAGCCGGATACGGGGTTCGGCAACTATACCGCGTTCTTCGCATCGTCCTTCGATGTCGGCGTCCTCCTGAATACGTTCAAGACGGCGGCGATCGTCACGCTCACCTCCCTCATCTTCGCCTATCCCGTCGCCTATGTGGCGGCGCGTTACGGCGGGGCGCTCGGCTCCATCCTGTTGCTTGTCGTCACCCTGAGCTTCTGGACGAGCTTTCTGGTCCGCACCTATGCGTGGATGGTGATCCTCGGCGTCAAGGGGCCCATCACGGCTGCTCTCGTCATGCTCGGCTGGTCGCCGCCGCCGCAGATCCTGTTCACGACCTTCGCCTCGACCTTCGCCATGACGCATCTCCTGATGCCATTCATGATCCTCACGCTCTATGCGGTCATGCGGCGTATCGATGGCACCTACATGCGCGCCGCCGCGGGGCTCGGCGCCAAGCCCTTCAAGGCCTTCACCTCGATTTATCTGCCTCTCAGCCTGCCGGGCATCGCCAACGGCTCGGTGCTGGTCTTCATCACCTGTCTCGGCTTCTATGTGACACCGGTTCTGCTCGGCAGCCCGCGCGACAAGATGATCGCCGGGCGCATCGGTGACGAGATCGAGCAGATGCTGAATTTCGGCGGGGCCTCGGCGATGGCGATCGTTCTTCTTGTCGCGACGCTCGGCCTCTTCGCGCTCTACAGCCGCTTCTTCGGCCTCGACAAGCTCTGGAGATAGCGATGTATTCGGAAAACACCCTTCCGGTGAAGCTGCTCGCGGTTCTGATCGCGCTCTTCATTGCGGCGCCGATGTTCGTCGTCATCCCCATGTCGTTCTCGACGGCGCCGTCGCTCGAATTCCCGCCGCCCGGATACTGGCTCGGCTACTATGAGCGCTTCTTCACGGACCGGAACTGGACGCTGCCGCTGTTCAATTCCATCGTCATCGGGCTTGGCACCACGGTGCTGACGCTGGTGCTGGCCGCGCCGGCGGCCTTTGCGCTCGTGCGCCATGATTTCCGCGGCAAGACGCTGCTCAACCTTGTGCTGATGATGCCGCTCGTGGTGCCTCACATCGTCATGGCGCTGGCCTATTACAGCTATTTCGGCGCGCTGCGGCTGGTGCAGAGCTATACCGGCCTCATCCTCGCCCATACCTGCCTGTCGATGCCGGTGGCGATCCTCATCCTGACGGCGGCGCTGAAAACCTTCGACCGCAATCTGGAGCGGGCCGCTGCCAATCTCGGCTCGCGGCCGCTGACCACCTTCCGGCTCATCACCTTGCCGGTCCTGAAGCCCGCGTTCCTTATCGCCGGGCTCTTCGTCTTCATCCACTCCTTCGATGAGACGGTGATCGCGCTGTTCATTTCCGGCCGCGATACCACGACGCTGCCCCGGCAGATGTTCAACTCGTTCCTCATGCAGGCCGATCCGGTGCTGTCGGCCGCGTCCTCCGTCCTCTTCACCGCCGTGCTCATCGCGGTCGCGGTGCCGGCCGTCTTGCGTGCGGTGCGCGGCAAGCGCGCCGTAGCCGCGCGGTAGATCGAGCGCAATTCGTCATTGTCCTATTCCTCCGAGAAGAATTCATGCAGCCCCGCTCCCTGATCCTGACAGATCTCGTCAAGTCCTATGATCGGCGCACCAATGCCGTCGACCATATCGATCTCCAGATTGAAGCGGGCGAATTCGTTTCGTTTCTGGGGCCGTCCGGCTCCGGAAAGACGACGACTTTGATGATGATCGCGGGCTTCGAGCAGCCGACCGCGGGGGAGATCAAGCTCGACGGCCGCGCCATCGAGCAGGTGCCGCCCTATGACCGCAACATCGGCATGGTCTTCCAGAACTATGCGCTGTTTCCGCATATGACGGTGCGCGGCAATGTCGGCTATCCCTTGCGCATCCGCCATGTGGCGAAGGACGAGATGCGCCAGCGCGTCGACAAGGCGCTCGCCATGGTGGGGCTGAGCAGCTTCGGCGATCGCTATCCCGCGGAGCTTTCCGGCGGCCAGCAGCAGCGCGTGGCGCTGGCGCGCGCCCTGGTCTTCGAGCCGGGCCTCATTCTGCTCGATGAGCCCCTGGGCGCGCTCGACAAGAACCTGCGTGAGCACATGCAGGTGGAGCTGAAGCGCATCCACAAGGAGCTCGGCGTGACCATGATCTATGTGACGCATGACCAGACCGAGGCGATGACGATGTCGGACCGCATCGCCGTGTTCAATGCCGGGCGCATCGAACATCTGGGCACCCCGACGGAGGTCTATTTCAAGCCGCGCACGCGCTTCGTCGCGTCCTTCGTGGGCGACAGCAATCTTCTGGAAGGAACCGCCGGCAAGGGCGGAGTCATCGAAGTCCCCGGCTTCGGCCCGGTCGCTACGGCGGCGACGGACCTGCCGGCCGGCTCGCAGGCGCTGCTGCTCATGCGGCCGGAGATCTTCGAGGTGGTGGCGGACGGGGAGGGGGCTTCCGTGACCGCCAACCGCCTTGAGGTCGCCGATGTCGTGAACTACGGCGACAGCCTGCTACTCATCGGCAAGGCGGGCGAGCAGGCCCTGCGTGTGCGGGTGCCGAGCCGGGTCGCCGCGGGCTACGAAGCGGGCGGGCATTATGGCATCCGCTGGAATCCGGCCAATGTGCAGGTGGTCGGCGGCTAACCACGCGGGCAGACGACAAGCCCTGAGGATCCTGATATTCACGGCGGGAACCTGTTTCGGGAGACCGCTCCATGACCGCCTATTCCGAGCTATCCGCCCATTTCGGCCGTGTCGCGGCGCTGGCTAACGCGGTCGGGATCCTGCAATGGGACAACGACACCATGATGCCGCGCGGCGCGGCAGCCACGCGCGCCGAGAGCATGGCGCTGCTGCATGTGCTGCGCCATGGCATGATGATCGATCCGCGCATCGGCGACTGGCTGGAGGGGGCGGCGGCGGATACGGCCCTGGGTGCCTGGGAAAAAGCCAATCTGCGCGAAATCCGCCGGGTCTGGACGGTGGAGACCGCGGTGCCGCCGGATCTCGTCGAGGCGTCCAGCAAGGCCATCTCGGCCTGCGAGATGACCTGGCGTCAGGCGCGCGCTGATTCCAATTTCAAGGCGCTGCTGCCGAACCTTTCCGAAGTGCTCAACCTGCAGCGTGCCATCGGCGAGGCCAAGGGCGCGAAGCTCGGCCTCTCGGCCTATGATGCCCTGCTGAACGACTATGAGCCCGGCGGGCATTCCACGGCTATCGATGCGTTGTTCGATGATCTGGCTGACTTCCTGCCCGGGCTTACCGCCGAGGTGCTGGAGGTGCAGGCGCGTCGGCCTGCCGATCCGCCGCTGGCGGGGCCGTTCCCGGTCGCCGCGCAGCGCGCGCTCGGCATGCAGATGATGGAGGTGCTCGGCTATGATTTCGAGCGTGGGCGGCTCGATGTCTCGACCCACCCGTTCTGCGGCGGGGCGGACAACGACGTACGCATCACGACGCGCTATGACGAGGACGATTTCACAAGCGCCCTGATGGGGGTGATCCACGAGACGGGTCATGCCCTCTACGAGCAGGGGCGCCCCCAGGCCGAACTTGGCCAGCCCGTCAGCGTCGCGCGCGGCATGAGCATCCACGAGAGCCAATCACTGCTCATGGAGATGCAAGCCTGCCGCAGTCGCGAATTCCTTCGCTTCGCGGCACCGGTGATGCGCAAGGCCATGGGCGGCAGCGGCCCGGCCTGGGAGGCAGACGCCCTGTGGCGTCGCTATACGCATGTGGAGCGCGGCTTCATCCGCGTCGATGCGGACGAGATCACCTATCCCGCCCATGTCATCCTGCGCTACCGGCTCGAGAAGGCGCTGATCGCGGATGCGATGCCGCTCGCGGAACTGCCGATGGCCTGGAACGCGGGCATGCACGATCTGCTTGGCGTGACACCGCCGAGCGACAGGCTGGGCTGCCTCCAGGACGTGCATTGGCCGAGCGGCGGCTGGGGCTATTTCCCCACCTACACGCTCGGCGCCATGACGGCCGCCCAGCTCTTCGACGCGGCTTGCCAGGCCAATCCAGATGTTTTGCCGGCTATCGGCCGCGGTGACTTCGTTCCGCTGGTCAACTGGTTGCGCTCGAACATCCATATCTACGGATCGTTTTATGAGACGAACGATCTGTTGACCCACGCGACCGGCCGGCCGCTCGACGCGAGCGTCTTCAAGGCGCATCTGCGCCGCCGCTATATCGAGGAAGTGTAGGGGGCCCGCTTTTCTCTCCCCGGCTGGGAAGCTCGCTCCGGAGACGTTCCCTCACCCTGTCCCTCTCCCAGACGGGAGAGGGAACGCCAGCGATCTGCCTGCGGGGCGATGGCGACGGCTTTGGGGAGCGGCGAGGGGACGCGAGGCGCTTCAGTGCGTCAGCAACGGATGATTATTGGCGTCCCTTCTCCCCGGCGGGGAGAAGGACAGGATGAGGGGAAAGCGAGCCGGGCCTTGTTCCCCATGCTGCTCGTCTAATCCTTCGCTCCGCCCGTGAATTCTTCCGGCGCCGGGCCGTCGGGGGCTTCGATGAACATGCCGGAGACGGGCTCGACATAGGTCAGGTGGTCCTTCACCGCCTTGGTGCCGGGGATGCCCTCGGCCAGCACCTTCAAGGCGTAACGCACTTCATCGGTGACGATGACGCCGACGAGATGCACGACCCCGTCACGGACGAAGATATCGACACCATTGACCGGCGCCCAGCGCTGCTTGGCGATCTCGGCCATGATCGCTTCCTGAATCGCCGCGTCCCCACGGGCGGGTTCCGGCCGGCGAAGCAGTGCCACGTTCAGTGCCTTGAGAAGATCGGCGCGGGTGATGATGCCGACGAGCCGTCCGTCGCGCGCGACCGGGATGCGCTTGACACTCTTGCTTTCCATCAGAGCCACGACGTCTTCGAGACTCGCGTCTGGCGCGACGGTCGCGACCTCGCGCGTCATCACCTCCTCGACGCGGCGGGCATGGGCTTGCACATAGTCCTCGGCAAGGCGACCGGGCCCCAGAATGTAGGATAGCCAGCGCGGCCTCTTGGTCTCGGTTCCGAGCTCGGCTCGCCGCAGGAGGTCACCTTCAGTCACGATACCGACGAGCTGGCCGGCCGCATCGACGACGGGAAGACCACTGTATCCATGCTCGATGAGCAACTGGACGGTATCGGCGATCGTCGCATTCGCCGGCACGCTCATCACCGTGGTCGTCATGACATCCGAGGCTTTCATGGCCTGCTCCTTTCGATGCGGCTTACCATTGGACTGGGCGATCCCGGCCGCATTGACAGCGATCAAACGACACTTGATCGACGTCAAGGAGAAATAGTCGATGCTGCCTACACTTCAATCCCGACAGGCCGCCGCCGCAAGGCTGCGTTGCGCCAGCAGCCCCAAAGGGAGAAGACGTCATGCCCAAGATGAAAGCCGCCATCTTTGTGGAACCCGGCCGTATCGTCCTCGATGAGAAGCCTGTACCCGATATCGGCCCGCTCGACGCGCTTCTGCGCATCACGACGACAACCATCTGCGGGACGGATGTTCATATCCTCAAGGGCGAATATCCAGTCGCCAAGGGGCTGACGATCGGCCATGAGCCCGTTGGCATCATCGAGAAGCTCGGCTCGGCCGTCACCGGCTATCGCGAGGGCCAGCGCGTCATCGCCGGGGCCATCACCCCGAGCGGCCACAGCTATGCCTGCCTGTGCGGCTGCTCCTCCCAGGACGGCCCGGGCACGCGTCATGGCTTCAAAGCCACCGGCGGCTGGAAGTTCGGCAATACCATCGACGGCGCGCAGGCCGAGTACGTCCGGGTGCCGGACGCTATGGTGAACCTCAGCCCGGTGCCGGATCATCTGACCGACGAGCAGGTGCTGATGTGCCCGGATATTATGTCGACCGGCTTTTCCGGCGCAGAGAACGGTGGCGTGCGTATCGGCGATACCGTCGTTGTCTTCGCGCTCGGTCCGATCGGGCTTTGCGCGGTCGCCGGCGCCAAGCTGATGGGGGCCACGACGATCATCGGCGTCGATACCGTGCCGGAGCGCCTGGCCGTCGCCAAGGCGCTCGGCGCCGATCGCGTGGTCGATTTCAAGCAGGGCGATCCCGTCGAGCAGATCATGGCCGTGACGGACGGGCGTGGCGTCGATGTGTCGATCGAGGCCCTGGGTACGCAGGGCACCTTCGAATCGGCGTTGCGCGTGCTGCGGCCGGGTGGGACGCTGTCGAGCCTCGGCGTCTATTCCAGCGATCTGACGATTCCCCTCGACGCCTTTTCGGCGGGTCTCGGCGACAACCGCATCGTCACGGCGCTGTGCCCCGGTGGCAAGGAACGCATGCGGCGTCTGATGGATGTCATCGCGTCGGGCCGTGCCGACCTGACGGCGCTCGTCACGCATCGGTTCAAGCTCGACGACATCGAGACGGCCTACGAGCTGTTCTCCCATCAGCGCGACGGCGTGCTGAAAGTGGCGATCACGCCCTGACGCGTGACGGTCGCCGCAAATGAGAACGCCGCCCAAACCGGGGCGGCGTCAATGTCAGCGGCGTTGTCGTCCTGGTGGCCTCTAGCCCGCGCAGGCAAAGGAGATGTCGTCATCCTTCGCCTCGTCGGCACCGCCGCTGAGTTCGCGCAGGCCGCGAGGGCGCTCGATGATCAGGTGGTAGCGGCCGCGGAAGGAGATCATCCCGTCGCGCTGCATCCGCGTCAGGACCCGGCTCACCGTTTCAATGGTCAGGCCGAGGTAATCAGCCATATCGAGGCGGCTCATTGGCAGGTCGATTTCCCGCGGCGACTGACCGATGCGCTCGGCCATGGCAAGAATGAAGCTCGCCACGCGCTCATCCGCCGTCTTGCGACCGAGCAGCACGATCTGGTCCTGCGCGCGGGCCAACTCCTTCGCGATGGTCGCGAGGGCTTCGGGGCGAAGGCTTGGGATCTCGTCGGCTGCATTGTAGAGGCTGCGGCGCGACACACGGCGGAGTTTGATCTCGCCGACAGCCTCGGCGCTGCAGGGGTAGCGGCGCGTGAAGGCGATACCGACGATCTCGCCCGCGCAGGCAAAGCCTGTGATCGCTCGCCGCCCGTCGGGCAGAGAACGGTAGAGCCGCAGCAGGCCTTCCACGACGGTAAAGACATCCCCAGCGTCATCACCTTCCCAGAAAACGGTCTGGCTGGCGTCGAACGATTCGAGTGCAGCATCGCGGAAAAGCGCGCTGAGACTGGGCTCCTCCTGTCCGGCCTGCGTTGCATATCCCTCGCGCGCTACCAGAGGGGGCTGCCGCGCGGGAAAGGGAAAGACGGGGGCAGCGGCCAAGGCGGTGGTCAGAATCTGCATAACGCTCTCCTGTCGAGGTGCGACAATGAGAAAAGCCCGACCCGTGTGACGTGCGTGTCAGAACTATCGCAAGAATCTGTGCGATTGTGTAACAGTTTGTAATCGGTGAAGGTCGAGCTGGCGTTTGGAGCGGGTTTGAGCGACGACGACAAAGGAACAGCGCATATCCTTGTGGTGGATGACGAGGTTCGCATCCGCGATATGCTCCATCGCTATTTCGACGGCGAAGGTTTCAAGGTCACCTTGGCCGATGGCGGACCAGCCATGCGCGCGGTTCTTGAGCGCGAGCATATTGATCTCGTTTTGCTCGACCTCATGATGCCGGGCGATGACGGCTTCGTCCTGGCCAAGGAGATCCGCGCCCGCCCGGATATCGGCATCATCATGCTGACGGGGCGCAGCGACATGATCGACCGGGTTGTCGGCCTGGAAGTCGGTGCCGACGACTATATCGCGAAGCCCTTTCACCTGCGTGAGGTTCACGCGCGGGTCAAAAGCGTGCTGAGGCGCCTGCAGCCGGGGGGGCGTCCCGCCGGCCAGGCCGACGCCACGGTGGAACAGACCGTGCGCTTCGACGGATGGCTGCTCAACCTCGATCGCCGGCAGCTGACGACACCGGCCGGTGACGACGTCGCATTGACCACCGGCGAATTCGATCTGCTCTCGGTCTTCGTCAGCAACGCCGGGCGCGTGCTCGATCGCGACAGGCTGATGGATCTGACCCGGGGGCGCCAGTGGGAAGCCTTCGATCGCACCATCGATGCGCAAGTGGGGCGCTTGCGGCGCAAGCTCGACATCGATCCCAGAAGGCCCTCGCTCATCAAGTCCGTGCGCGGCGTCGGCTATGTCTTCACAGGCGCGATCGCCCGGGGCTGATGGTCGGGCATTCACTTTGTCTGGCGCTCAATCGAGGACGCAGCGCAGCTTTCTGGCCAGGGCCGCTGTCGTGTAGGGCTTCATCAGCCATTGGGCCGTCGATACCGGATGCCGCATGACAAGGTCCGGTTCGGCATAGCCGGATGTGAGCAGCAGCTTGATGGCGGGGCGTAGTGCCTGCACGGCCGTCACGAGATCGCCACCGGTCATGCCGCCCGGCATGACCATGTCCGTGAAGACGAGCGCGATGTCCTCGTGATTCTGGAACATCTCGAGTGCCAACGGGCCGTTCTCGGCCTCCCTCACGTGATAGCCGAGATCACGCAGGCGGCTGACGGTGACGCGGCGCACGCGTGGGTCATCCTCGACCACCAGAATCGTCTCGCCCTTTGCGCGCGGTAACAGGGCCGGGGTGTCGGCTGATGAAACGTCATCGTCATCCCGTTCCTGGACGACCACCGGCAGGAACAGCCGTACCGTCGTGCCATGGCCCGGCTCGCTGTAGAGTTGGACATGTCCGCCGGACTGCTTGACGAATCCATAGACCTGGCTGAGGCCTAATCCTGTGCCGGCGCCGACTTCCTTGGTCGTGAAGAACGGCTCGAAGGCGCGGTCGCGCACTTCAGGGGTCATGCCGGAACCACCATCGGTGACCGCGATCAGCACGTAATGGCCGGTGGCGACATCCGGGAAGATTTCACTGTAGCTGCTGTCGAGTTCGGCGTGGCTGACCTCGATCGTCAGACGGCCGCCGTCCGGCATGGCGTCCCGCGCATTGATGCCGAGATTGAGCAGGGCGTTCTGCAATTGCGACGCATCGACCACGGCCTGCAGGTTGTGCTCGTCCACGACCATGCGCACTTGCACGGCCTCTCCCAGCGTGCGCCGCAACAGTCCCGCAAATTCGCTGACGAGCCTGCTGATGTCGACCAGCTTGGGATCCAGGGGATGCCGGCGCCCGAAGGCGAGCAGGCGTTCCGTCAACTGCGCGCCGAGCTGGGCGGCCTCCTGCGCCTCGCGGACGAGAGTGTGCTTGAGCGGGTCCGGCAGCAACCGCCGCTCGAGCATCTCTAGATTGCCGAGGATGACCGTCAGCAGATTGTTGAAGTCATGGGCGATGCCGCCGGTGAGCTGTCCTATTGCTTCCATCTTCTGAGCATGGCGCAGTTCCTGCTCCATGCGATGGCGCGAGGTCAGGTCGCGGATGAAGCCCGTGAAAAGCCGCCGGCCATTGGCCATGGCCTCGCCAACCGCCAGTTCCATCGGGAACGTCGACCCGTCCTTGCGCAATCCCTCGACGGTGCGACCGATCCCGATGATGCGTTTTTCACCCGTCGTGAGATAGCGCGTGAGGTAGCCGTCATGCGCGGCGCGGTGGGGCTCCGGCATGAGCATGCTGACATTGCGACCCACGACCTCGTTGGCATCGTAACCGAACAGGATTTCCGCGGACTTGCTGAATGATTCGATGAGGCCGTTCTCGTCGATGGTGACGAGCGCCTCCGGGGCCGTCTCCAGGATGGAGCGCAGCCGTGCCTCCCGCTCGCGGAGCACGCTTTCCGTATCGCGCTTGTCAGCGCGGGCCTCCTGCAAGGCCGCGCTCATCGTGGTGGCACTCTGGGTCACGCCGGCTTCGTCCCTGGATCCCCGAAACTGTCTCATTGGATGCAAATCTAGCGCTCTTCCCGCGCCATTCATTGCGCGATGTCAAACCCGCCATGGCGATTTTTGCGCCCGGAAGTTTCGCGCAACGCAGGTCTATCGCAGAAAATCTCTGAATAGCGTCCAAGCCAGCCTGCGGCAGTCTGCCGCAACGAGCCTTGAATCCGTTAAAGTTTTGGTAACTTTTTGGAAGTTTTCTCGTCATGTTGCCGCAAAAAAACACGCGGCGGTTGATGGACGAACCCGACGCCACCGTTATAGTGCGGACATCTGTGGCGTCAGGGAGCTCCGGCATTGGATATAGCGGCATGAACGAACGCAGCTTCGCGAAGATCTCGATGGGCTTGGCCTTGCTGCTTGTGTCACTGACGCTCGGTGCCTGCAGCGCTTCTCGTGGAACGGTCTCCGACGCACGTACGTTCTCCGGCAGCAGTCGGGAATGTCTCGCACGGGCCATGTATTTCGAATCCAATCGCTCGAGTGAAGACGGCATGCTGGCCGTGGGCTCCGTGGTTATGAACCGCGTTGAGTCGCAGCAATTCCAGAATTCCGTATGCGGTGTGGTCGGTGCGCCCCGGCAGTTCGCCCAAGGTGTCTTGTCCAAGCCTATGACCGAGGGCGCTTCCAAGACTCGCGCGCTCAAGGTGGCGGATGCGGTTCTTTCCGGCAAGCGCCACAAGGGCGTCGACCGGAAGGTCATGTACTTCCACACGGCCGGCTTGAAGTTCCCTTACAACAACATGCATTACACGGTCGTCGCCGGTGGCAATGCCTTCTATGAGAAGCGTGGCCGCAAGCCGACGATTCCGATTGCGCCGATCGAGACCGCGTCGCCGGTCATCATGGTTGCGGATGCGCGTCCCGCTCCGCGCACTGTGCCGAGCTTCGTGACGGCCTCAGCGGATCAGCCTGAGCGGACGAGCGAAGCGCGTACCGTTGTCGCGAGCTATGCGCCCGCACAGGAGCCCGCACCCGCACCTGCGGTGGCTCAGGTTCAGCCTGAGGCGCAGCCGGCCGCAGCGGCCGTGCAGGCAGCGATCGCGCATGAGCCGGCCAGGACGCCGGTGCTCCGCACGGCGACGCAGGCGAAGCCCGTCTACCAGCCGAAGCCGGTCGTCGTGGCCTCGATGATGCCGCTGCCGCCGAGCCGTTCGACTGTGGCTGCCCCGCCGGCGCGCGCGCCGCGCAATCTGACGGAGCTCATCGAGGCGACGTCGCATGTCAATGCGGGTCTCGGCCCGATCTATTGATCCCTCGGGTTCTTCCGAATGGACGCTCAGAGCCACCCCACGGGTGGCTCTTTTGCTTTGTGCCGAATCAGTATGCGCGCATGACGGAAGAGACCCATTCTTGATCCTGGCGCGGGTCTGGTGTGCCGCCGCACCGCGGCGCGATCTCCAGCTCGAATCAACCCGATCAGGGGATAGCGAGGGCGCCGGGCGGGCTGTTCTGGCCGGGCGGCGTCGTTCTACCGGCTCGCGGTCGTGGTCGGAGCGGCTTGCCACCCGCCGCCCAACGCGCGGAACAATCCGACGCTGGCCTGCAGGCGCTGCAGATTCATCACGGCCATCTGGTCTTCCGCCTGGAACAGCGTGCGCTGTGCGTCGAGCAGCGTGATGAGATCCGTCGCGCCGGCGCGATAGCGTGCGTCGGCGAGCCGGAAGGCGATCTGCGCCTGTCGCTGCTGCTCTGCCACGAAAACGGCCTGTCTGTTCAGCGTCTCGACCGCCTTCAGCGCGACACTGACATCGGCGAAGGACGAGGCGAGGACAGCACGGTAGCTCGCGACGAGTTCCTGCTGGCTGGCGAGTGCCACATCCCGTTGGCCGATCAGCCGCCCGCCCTCGAAGATTGGTTGCACCAACCCGGCGGCGAGGCCGTAGCCAAAGGCACCGCCGCTCAACAGGGATGTCAGTGCGGTGCTGGCGAGATTGGTGGTGCCGGTCAGGCTGATGGTCGGGAAAAAGGCGGCACGCGCTGCCTGCACATCGGCCCCGGCCGCGGCCAGGCGCTCTTCCGCCGCCTTGATATCGGGGCGGCGTGTCAGAAGCCCGGAGGGCAGCCCGGGCTTGACCCGTGGCGCGCGGATGCCGGAGAGCGAACTGCTCGTAACGGTGAATGTATCAAGCGGCTGGTCGAGCAGGACCGCCAGCGCCGACCGGGCCTCGAATTCCTGCCGCTCGAGCTGTGGCAGCGTGGCCTCCTGGCCCGCGATGACAGCCCGCTGCTGGGCAAGGTCGAGATCGGTTCCCGCGCCGGCCCGGACGCGCGCCTCGATGGTGGTGAGTACGCTGCGGGCATTGGCGAGATTGAAGCGGGCGATGCGCAGCCGGTCGCGCAGGGACAGCACGGTCAGGTAATTGTTCACGACATCGGCCGTGATGCTCAGCGCAACCGTGCTCTGGTCCGCCGTGCTTGCCCGCAGCGTGGCCTGGGCCGCGGCCTCATTGGCCCGAAGGCGTCCCCAGAGGTCCACCTCGTAGCTGCCGCCGATGCCGACCCCGTAGGACCGGGTGACGTTGCTATTGCCGGCATTGCCCCGCAAGGCTGCGTCAGCATTGAAACCGATGCTCGGGAACAGCGACGCCCCGACGACGCGGGTCCGCGCCTCGGCCTGCAGGATACGCGCCACGGCGATCGCGATATCGGTGTTGTTGACGTGGGCGGTGACGACGATCGTGTCGAGCTCCGGGCTGCCGAATCCGCCCCACCATCCCGGCGCTGGCCAGGTCGGGGCACTGGTGGTGACCGGTGCGCTCCACGCGTGCGGCTCGGCAACCCGTGGCTTTTCGCCGGGCGTGCCGACGCATCCCGCGACCGCGGTCAAAAGAGCCGCGCTGCAACCATAGCCGATGATGGATTTGAGCTTCATTCGTTGGCGAGCGCGACGACGGGATCAAGGCGGGAGGCCTTGATCGCAGGAGCGAGGCCAAAAAGGAAGCCCGTGCTGACCGCGCAGCCGAAAGCAAGGAGCACGGGGCCGGCGCTGAGCTGCACCGTCATGCCGGTGAGGGTCGTGACCCAGGCGGCGAAGAAGCCGAGCGCGATGCCCGCGATGCCGCCGCAAGCGGATATGACGAAGGCCTCCGTCATGAACTGGCTCAGGATGTCACGCGTCCCCGCGCCGGTCGCCATGCGGATGCCGATTTCCCGGGTGCGCTCGGTGACGCTCATCAGCATGACATTCATGACGCCGATCCCGCCGACGAGGAGAGAGATGGCTGCGATGGAGCCGAGCAATACGGTCATCGTGTTGGCCGTCGCCGAGACGGTCTCAATCAGGGATGCCATGTTGCGGATCTGGAAATCTTCCTTCCCATGCCGATCGGTAAGGAGGGTCCGAACGTCGGTCTCGCTTTGGTCGATCCGGCTTGTGTCCGCGACCGCGACAGTGATCGACTGGACATGGCGACGGCCAAAGATCCGGAGGCTCCCGGTTGTGATCGGAACGATCATTACGTCGTCCATATCACGCCCGCCGGAATTCGCGCCCTTGGGCGCCAGAACGCCGATGATCTGGAAGGGCACATTGTTGATGATGATGAACCGTCCGAGCGGCTCCTCCCCGTCCGGAAAAAGGATATTCGCGACAGTCGTGCCGAGAACGACGACCGCCGCATAGCTCTCCGCATCCTCGGGTGTGAAAAAGGTGCCATGCGCGATATCCCAGCGCTGGGCGACGGGATAACCGGAGGTCGTTCCAGTGGCGAGGGTGCTGTAGTCGACGCGCCCGCCGCGCACCGTGACCGATGACGAGATCTCGGGCACGGCGACGATCACGTTATCCTGCTTCGCGATGGCCTCGGCATCCGCGGGCACGAGGCTCGTGACCGAGCCGCCCGCCGAGAAGCGCTGGTTCGGTGCACCCGGCCGGACCAGCAGGAGGTTGCTGCCCATCGCCGACACGCGGTCGAGCACGTTCCGCTTGGCGCCTTCCCCAACGGCCAGCATGGCAATGACCGAAGCAACGCCGATCATGATACCCAGCAGCGTGAGAAGGGTGCGGAACGGGTTGGTGCCCAAGGCCCGCATCGCCATCTTGGCGGCTTCCAC
Source organism: Hyphomicrobiales bacterium (assembly GCA_930633525.1). Lineage (NCBI taxonomy): Bacteria > Pseudomonadati > Pseudomonadota > Alphaproteobacteria > Hyphomicrobiales > Hyphomicrobiales bacterium. The sequence continues at coordinate 4,020,610 of CAKNFP010000001.1, read as the reverse complement.
CATTTGGCCGGCGGGATGACGGCTTGCCGGCGCCGGATGGGCCGGCAGTCCGTGTGATGCGGTGCGGTCGAGATGGGTGAGATCGTTGCCGGTGTCGGACACGATCCGTCCATCCTGGATCTCGACCACGCGGCGGGTCTGCGCGGCGACATCGCGGTCGTGGGTGATCAGGATGATCGTGCGGCCTTCGTCCGAAAGGCGCTTCATCAGATCAAGCAGTTGCTGGCCGCTCTTGCTGTCGAGCGCGCCGGTCGGCTCGTCGGCGAGAATGACGCGGCCGTCGTTCATCAGGGCACGGGCGATCGAGACGCGCTGCTGCTGGCCGCCGGACAGCTGGTTCGGCAGGTGTTTCAGCCGCTCGGCGAGGCCGAGGTCGGTCAGGATGCTTTCTGCCACCTCGTGGCGCTCGCTGGCCGGCCGGCCGGCATAGATGGCCGGGATCTCGACATTCTCGACCGCTGTCGCGTTCGCGATCAAGTTGTAGCTCTGGAAGACGAAGCCGAATTCGTGCCGGCGAAGCTGCGCGAGTTCGTCGCGCGACAGATCTTCCACGTCACGCCCGGCGAATCGGTAACGACCCGCGGTCGGCCGGTCTAGGCAGCCGAGAATGTTCATCAGGCTCGACTTGCCGGAGCCGGACGAGCCGACGATCGCGACAAACTCGCCGGGATAGATGGTGAGCGAGATGCCCTTCAGCGCCTCGGCGCGAACGCCGCCGTCGGTCACATAGACCTTGGTGATGTCCTCGAGTTCGATCAGCGGCTGAACCGTCACCTTCGGCTTGGTGAGAGATTGGCGAGGATCAAGCTCGGCGTTCATGGTGCGCCCGCGTCAGAAGCGCATGCGGGGCAGGCCGGGGGGGCCGCCGGGCCGGCCACCCTGCGCGGTGCGGGCGTCCCCGGCGCGGTTGCCGATCACCACGCGCTCTCCCGGCTCGATGCCGCTGCGGATTTCAGCCAGGACACGATTGGTCACGCCGACCTCCACGGGCCGGGTCTCGATCGAGCCATCATCACGAACGATATCGACGGTCGTCTTCCGCTCGCGGCCGCCACGCTTCACCGCGGAGAATGGCACCGTGATCACATCACTGGCCTCCGCCACCACGAAATAGACCTGCGCCGTCATCTGCGTCATCAATTCCTGCTTGGGATTGGCGACGTCGAACAGGGCCGTATACAGCACGACGTTGTTGACGATCTCAGGGGTCGGCATGATCTGCCGCAGCGTGCCGGTCCAGCGCCGCTGCGGCATCCCGAGCGTGTTGAAATAAGCCTTCATGCCGAGTTTGAGCCGCGACACGTCCGCTTCCGACACCTGGGTCCAGATCGTCATGGTCGACAGGTCGGCGATGCGCAGGATGATCGGAGCCTGCTGGTTGGTGTTCAGCGTCTGCCCTTTGCGCGCGGTCAGGGAAACCACCGTTCCGGCCATGGGCGCGAAGATCTTGGTGTAGCCGAGCGTCGCCTCGTCGCCCCGGATCGTCGATTCGACCTGGCTGATCTGGGCTTTCAGCATATCGATCTGGGCCTCGGCGGAGCGCGCCGCGGCGTCGGCGCTCTCATAGGCCTCCTCGCTCGTCGCCTTGTCACGACGGAGCTTGCCTTGCCGTTCAAAGACCTGGCGGGCAAGGGTCGCCTGCGCCTGCCGATCGACCAGCTGGGCCTTCAGGCTGGCGAGCTGCGCCCGCCCACCTTCCACCCGCGCGACAAGCACGACGGGATCGATCTCGGCCAGCAGGAAATTGTTGGGCACTTCGTCGCCTACGACGACGTGGATCTGCTTGAGCTGGCCCGATACCTGGGCACCCACATCCACGTAGTCCCGCGGCTGAATATTGCCGAGCGCGGATACGGCATCCTCGATATCGCCGCGTGTCGCGACGGCCGTCACAGGTTCCGCCCGCGCCTCGGTCTCCGACGCGGCACGCATGTAACCCATGGCCCCGGCTCCGGCCGCGAGCACCGCGATGGCGACGAGCGCTAGGCGCCAGCGCGAGCGTCGGCGGGGCTTTGCCGGCATCGGCTGCGCCCTGTTGTCCGCCGATGGATTGGTACTCTCAGCCATCAGGTGTCGGCTCCGCCGTTTGCCACATCTGCCGGAACATGCCGAAGCTGAATCAAAGCGTTTGCTGCCTCAAACCTTAAGTGCGCGGCCCATGATTCTCTGATCGGTGATATCCGAGGGCAGATCAATAGCGGCAGCCGTGTCCAGGCCGCCGAAATCGCATTAAATTTTTGTAAACCTTTGTTGTCGCGCAAGTATGGCGCCCATCGTGACGCGGCATCACGATCACAGGAGCGCCGCGGGATCAGGCCCTGGTGCGGATGACGCCCAGTATCGCCGCCAGACCGGAGGTGCAGGCCGCAATGGTCAGCATCGCCGTGGGGGCATTGTGGCCGAGCAGCCCGAAAACGGCGGCGGCGGCGGCGACGCCAAAGGTCTGGCCGACGAGGCGCGCCGACGACTGCATGCCGCTGGCACTGCCGCTGCGAGCCCGGGGGACCCCCATGAGAATGGTGAGGTTGTTCGGTGTCTGAAACAGGCCAAAGCCGACGCCCGCGAAGGCCAGCCGCCAGAGAATATCCATCGTGGTGGCCGCTGCGGGCAGCATCGCGAGCAGTGCGATGCCGAGCGTCATCAGCATGAGCCCAGCCGAAGAGATATAGGGCGGGGGATAACGATCCGACAGACGGCCGGCGAGAGGTGCCGTGCAGGCGACCGCGACAGGCCACGCCGTCATCACGAAACCCGCCTTGATCACCGGCCAGCCGAGGATGTCCTGCAGATAGAAGGCAAGCGCCAGGAATGTCAT